>NZ_JBQFOA010000001.1:0-964508 GCF_056532975.1 Ruegeria sp. H6 | reverse complement strand
ACAAGCTTCGCAGCGACGATTGTTACGTTGATTTCGGCAAGGCAAACGGACTTTCAGAGTGATTTCTGATTGGTAACTTTGGGCTCAAAGCTGCCCTTTACAACCGCAAGAACAAGCTGAAGCGACCTTAGCGATTACTCTCCATAAAAAAAAACCCGCCAACATCTCTGCCGACGGGCCCTAAGTCGCTTATTCGTCAGATCACATCCGCGACGCGACGTTTTCCCAGTTCACCAGATTGTCGAGGAAGTTCGACAGGTAAGCCGGGCGCTTGTTGCGGAAGTCGATGTAGTAGGAGTGCTCCCACACGTCGCAGCCCAACAGAGCAGTCTGGCCAAAGCACAATGGGTTCACGCCGTTTTCGGTCTTGGTCACGGCCAGCGAGCCGTCTGCGTTCTTGACCAGCCACGCCCAGCCCGAGCCGAACTGACCGGCACCAGCAGCGCTGAACTGCGATTTGAATTCGTCAACCGAGCCGAAGCTTTCGGTCAGAGCCCTTTCCAGCTCACCGGGCATGGCGTTGCCGCCGGGGCCCATCATTTCCCAGAACTGGTTGTGGTTCCACAGCTGGCTGATGTTGTTGAATATACCGTTCTGCGCGACGGCGTTGGCGTCATAGGTGCCGGTGATGATCTCTTCCAGCGACTTGCCGTCCCACTCGGTGCCGGCGATCAGCTTGTTGCCGTTGTCGACATAGGCCTTGTGGTGCAGGTCGTGGTGATATTCCAGTGTTTCCGCGGACATACCCTTGGCTGCCAGCGCGTCATGTGCATAAGGAAGATCAGGAAGTTCAAAAGCCATCTCGGCCCCCTGTAAATATAAGTTGCGGTTCCCAAGCGTTAAATGCTTTGGCAAGGGCCGCAGGTCAAGGGCAGAGACAAGAAAACCCGGAGGCAGGCGATGCTGACCCAAGCGCGCAAGATGTTTTACCGCGCCCGCGGATACTATGCAGGCCGCCTAAACGGCGAACCGTTTCGCCTTGATCCCTATCATTCGAAATTCTGGCGCAAAGCCTCCTCTGGCGCGTGGGAGCCTGAGACATTTGCCATCCTCGACAGGTATCTAGCCCCGGATCAGGATTATCTGGATATCGGCGCTTGGATCGGGCCCACCGTCCTTTATGGCGCGCGCCGGGCGCGGCATGTCTGGTGTTTTGAGCCCGACCCAACGGCCTTTCGTCATCTGGCCTGGAACCTGGACCTGAACGATATTCATAACGTCTCGGCCTTTGGAGTTGCCCTATCGGACCAGTTTGGCGTTGCCCGGATGGCCTCGGTCCGGGGGGAGCCTGGGGATTCCACAAGCTCGTTGCTGCACGATGCGGCGCATGGAACCGATGCCCTGACCATCGCATGGGCGCAGTTCGAGGCTGCGAATGACCTGTCGGCGGTGACGCTGGTCAAAATGGACATCGAAGGGGCCGAGTACTTTGTGCTTCCGACGCTGCTGGAGTGGTTGGAACGCACCCGACCGGCGCTGTATCTTTCCCTTCACGCGCCCCTGCTGGCAGAGGGTGACAGAGCTCAGAAGACAAAGACCCTGTTGGAATGTCTGGGTTTTTACTCGGAATGCTGTGATGAAACTGGCAAAGCGCTGGACATTCAACAGCTTCTCGACCCCGGCGCGTTGGACCGGTTTAGAACGATCCTGCTGAACAACTGATCCGCGACATATTGCACCCCATTAAGGGGAAACGATCCTTGCACTTTCTGCTTTGGGTTGCTCAGATGTATCTACGGAATAGAAGTTGGAAAAACAAAAATGAAAGTCCTTTTTGCCGCGATCCTCACGGTCGCAGCTTCGGTGCCGGCATTCGCTGCGCAGCCCAAAAATTATCATTGCACCATGACCAGACAGGACAGCCACGGCTGGATCGCCGAAGAGTACAAGTTCCGCATTGACGCCGACCAGAACACGGCAGAAGCCGCAAGCAGTTTTCAGGACTGGACAAATGCGAAGCTAAAGGTCCGATCCGGCGATCGCTATCGGATTTCATGGAAGGTCACCCTGCCTGCAAGCGACGGGGCAAATCTTCGGATGAACTATCAGGCCAATCTGGACGCGTCGGAGGACACGGTTAGGGTGCGGGCCAGTTTTGCGCATGTGAGCGCCGCGAACAAACCCTTTGGCACCGGCACCTGCAAAATCGAAAAGTAAGCCAGAAGACCACTGAGTTTCAGAGGTCTTCCACTTAAGATCGGATCAGTAAACTCCAACCTCGCTGCCCGGTTGGGCGGCGACCTTCAGCAACTTGAACACGTAATCCGCAGCCGAGCGAAAACAGACGACGCGGAACGTGTCGGGATCATCCATCCAGAAAGCCCCGGCCACCTGCGCCAGACGCGAGCGGCGGACCTGGCCTGGCTGGAACGCTTCTGTGGACAGATCGACGGGCGCGAGCTTGCCCAGCACTTCGCGCGCGTTTGCGCCTGAGACGCGGAACACCGCCCGCGCGTCCGAGACATTGACAGCCAGCGCGTGGATACCGCTGAGCGCGTTGGTCATCGTGGCCAGTTTCGCTTCGACCTCGGCATAAGGTACCAGCACCAGCAACTCATCGGGTGACATCCAGGCGACGCCGGTGTCCTCTTTGATCAGAACCTCTCGCTGGCCCGGGATCTTTTGCCCGGTGGCGTCCTTGACGGCCTTGGCCAGCACCTTGTCGGACAGATCTCCGCGCAGGGTGATCATGCCTTGCAGGCCGCATTCCTCGACCTTGGCAATGCCGTCATAGCTGGCATGGTTCAATGCGCTGATGGGTTCAGACATTCTGCTTCTCCCCGTCTTTGTCATAGAAGATCGGGTCCACGATCCTGGCTTTGTAGATTGTGTCATCCGTGCCCGGGAACTCGACAATCTCTCCCATCCGGTCAGGCCCATGCTTGATCAGCCCCATGGCGATGCCTTTGCCCAGATTGGCCGAGTAGTATGTCGAGGTCACACGCCCGATCATGTTGCGCTGACCGTTGGCATTGACGCCCTCGCCCACCGCATAGGCGCCGTCCGGCAGAACCGATCCATCCACAGTCTCAAGCCCGACCAATCTCCACCGCTCAGGGTCTGCCATGTGGCTGCGCGAATGGGCGCGTTTGCCAAGGTAGTCCTCTTTCTTTTTCGACAGCGCCCAATGCAGCCCCAGATCCTGCGGGATCACGGTGCCGTCGGTCTCGTCGCCGATCATGATAAAGCCCTTTTCGGCCCGCAGGATGTGCAGACATTCGGTGCCGTATGGCATCACGCCGAGTTCTTTACCCGCCTCCATCAAAGCATCCCAAAAGGCCTGTCCCTGCGAGGCAGGCACGGCGATCTCATAAGACAGCTCGCCCGAGAACGAGATGCGATATGCTCGGCAGTCGAAGTCACCGATCTTGCCGTCACGCCATTCCATGAAAGGCAGCGCATCTTTGCTGACATCCATGCCGCCCAGCTTCTCCAGCACTTTGCGGGCGTTCGGACCGACCACAGCGACCTGCGCGTATTGCTCGGTCACGTTGGCGACATAGACTTTCCAGTCCCACCATTCGGTTTGCAGCCATTCTTCCATGTGACCATAGATCGTCTCGGCCCCACCGGTGGTGGTGTGGCACAGCCATGTGTCGTCGTCGATGCGGGCCACAACGCCGTCGTCGATCAGAAAGCCATTCTCGGAACACATCAGCCCATAGCGGCATTTGCCGACCTTCAGCGTGGACATCATGTTGGTGTACAGCATGTCCAGAAACTTGCCCGCATCGGGGCCCTTGACGATCAGCTTGCCCAGGGTCGAAGCATCCAGCAGGCCGAGGTTTTCGCGGGTGTTTTTCACCTCACGATTGACCGCATCATGCACGGTTTCGCCGGGACGGACATAAGCATAGGTCCGGCGCCAGTGACCGACGGGTTCCCACTCGGCTCCGTTCTTGTCATGCCAGTCATGCATCGGTGTCTGACGGATCGGCTGGAATACTTCGCCGCGCGCCTCGCCCCCGATCGCACCCATCGAGATGGGGGTATAGGGCGGGCGGAAGGTGGTTGTACCGACCTTCGGAATCTCAGATTCCAGCGCATCAGCAAGGATCGCCAATCCGTTGATATTGCTCAATTTACCCTGATCTGTTGCCATGCCCAAAGTGGTATAGCGTTTGGTGTGTTCGACGCTTTCATAGCCTTCACGCACGGCCAGTTGGACGTCGGAAACTTTTACGTCATTCTGGAAATCCAGCCAGGATTTCATGCGCAATCCGATCTCGGCATTCGAGGGCATCAGCCAGACCGCGGCCATGGCGGCTTCGTCCGTGCTCTCGCCGACCGGAGCTTTGGTTGCCTTGGGCTTGGACCCTGCCGCCTTGGCTGCCGCCTGACCCGCCGCATGCGCATCGGCCAGAACCGCGCCCAGCACCAGCGGGCCGTTCGACGACCCCGCGGCCAGAACGAAACCTGCGCCATCCGCGCCCAAAGGCGGACGTTCGGGATCGGGACGGAAATGCGCCTGCGCCTCATCCCAGATCAGCTTGCCGCCGCAATGGGACCACATGTGAACAACCGGAGACCACCCGCCGGACATTGCAACTGCGTCCGCTTCGACCTCTTCGCGTGCGCCGCCGATGCCGTCCTGATTGCAGATGGCAACTTTCTTGACCCGCTTGCCGCCCTTGACCTTGGCGATCGCTTTTCCGGGATCAACCCGGATGCCAAGGTCACGCGCTTGCTGGGCCAAGGGCCCTGCCGCGGCGCGCGCGTCCACAACCCGCAGGACATCAACACCGGCCTGTTTCAGAATTATCGCGGTACGATAGGCGTCGTCGTTATTGGTGGCCACGATCACACGCTCACCCGGGGTCACACCCCAGTTCACGACATAGTCGCGCATGGCCGAGGCCAACATTACACCGGGAACATCGTTACCCGCAAAGGACAAGGGACGTTCAATCGCGCCGGTGGCTGTCACTACCTGCTTTGCCCGGATCCGCCACAAGCGATGACGTGGCCCCTGCGCACCCGGGTTATGGTCTGTCAGACGCTCGTACCCCAGCACATAGCCGTGGTCGTAGACGCCCGCACCCATGCAGCGATTGCGCAGGGTGACATTGTCCATTGTTTCCAGTTCGGAAACCAATTGTTCCACGAACTTATCCACAGGCTGCCCGTCAACCGTGCCGCCGTCAACCGGGGCGCGGCCGCCCCAATGCGCGGTCTGCTCGATCAACAGAACCTTCGCGCCGGATTGCGCCGCCGCTTTGGCAGCTTGCAGGCCCGCCACACCGCCGCCGATCACCAGCACATCCGTGAAGGCATAGAAATGTTCGTAGGTGTCCGCATCCCGCGTGTCCTTGTCGGGGGCTTTGCCCAGACCCGCGGACTGCCGGATGAACGGCTCGTATACGTGCTTCCAGAACGGTTTGGGATGGATGAACATCTTGTAATAGAACCCGGCGGGCAAGAAGCGCGAAAGATGGGTGTTGACCGCACCCACGTCAAACTCAAGGTTCGGCCAGTGGTTCTGCGATACCGATGTCAATCCATCGAACAGTTCGGTCGTGGTGGCGCGCTGGTTCGGTTCGAACCGATTGTCCTCACCCAGACCAACCAGCGCGTTTGGCTCTTCGGCCCCGCTGGCGACAACACCGCGCGGGCGGTGATATTTGAACGACCGCCCCACCATCATCTGGTCGTTGGCCAGAAGAGCCGAGGCCAGCGTGTCGCCCTCATACCCCTGCATCACGGTGCCGTTGAACGTGAAGTTAACCTGTTTCGACCGGTCGATCAGGCGGCCTTGTTTTGCGAGGCGGGTGCTCATGGTGCGGACCTTTCGCATGTGGAGGCGTCAGAGCCTCCGGCGGGAGTATTTTCGAAAAGATGAAGCATCAGGAGAACTCTCTCCAGCTCCAACCCGGGCGCTTGGCAGTGATGGCATCCTTGATGTCTTGGGGCGGCTCGGTCGTTTGGGCCGCGTAGGTTCCAAAAACCTCAAGCGTCCGCGTGCAGCGCGCGGCGTGGAACCACTTGCCACAGCCATTGGCATGGCGCCAGCGTTCGAAATGCACATCTTTGGGATTTTCGCGCGTGAACAGGTAGTCGTGGAACTCATCATCAGACGAGCCCGGACCGAAGCGTTTCAGATGCGCCTCACCGCCTGCAGCGAGTTCGGTTTCTTCGGCATCAACGCCGCAATAGGGGCAATTCAGGATCAGCATGTGGTCATCCTTTTGTCGCCAGGCTGATCGGAGAGACCAGACTAGAATTAGCTACATCAACGTGAACAACTGTTTTGTTTTTCTTGAGGTTACGTGGAAGTCGACACCCTGCGTTCGTCTTGTCCGAAGTTATCCCCAAAGATTTACAGATTGCGTTGAGTCCCATAGCTAGCTTAGCATTGGGGTAAATGGAGAACACACAGCCTTGAAGTACCGTATGAACAATTACTGGACACATCTGGCTTTTGAGCTTGAAAGCATTCACAAACAGACTGTGGAAGCCTCCAAAATTGCAGACGGCGATGAAAGCGGATGGCAAAAACTTCGAGATGTTCGAAAGTCTTTCGAAAACTGTCTTGAGCGCATCCGTTCTGCTGAAGCTTCGGCTAAAGAGAAGTTCCGAAAATCTCACGAATCTCGTTCTGGACTTCGGTCCTTGCAAGGTGAAGTCGAGGACGAGTTCTTCCGAAATGGAGAAGAAGCGAACGACTGGTTTAGACATCAATGAGCCACCCCAGCAGCGACGCTTTCGTCGATGAAGCGGCCTTCTTTGAAACGGTCCAGCGTAAAGGCTTCGGTCAGTGGCGAATGGCCCGTGGCCATCAGTTGCGCCATGCCCCAGCCCGAGCCCGGGATGGCCTTGAATCCCCCCGTGCCCCAGCCGCCGTTAATAAAACAGCCTTGCAGCGGTGTTTTTGACAGGATCGGTGACCGGTCGCCGGTCATATCCACGATCCCGCCCCATTGGCGCAGCATTTTCAGGCGCGAGATCATCGGGAAGGTTTCGACCAGCGCCCGCACTGTTTCCTCGATATGGTGGAAGGAACCGCGCTGGGTGTAGTTGTTGAACCCGTCGGTGCCGCCACCAATCACCATCTCGCCCTTGTCCGATTGGGACATATAGCCGTGCACGGTATTGGCCATCACGACCACATCCATGCAGGGCTTGATCGGTTCGGACACCAGCGCCTGAAGGGCCACGGCCTCAAGCGGTAGACGGAAACCCGCCATTTCGGCCAGTTGCCCTGAATGCCCTGCGACCACGATGCCCAGCTTGTCGCAATCAATCGCGCCCTTGGTGGTGTCGACACCTACAACGCGACCCTGATCCCGGCGCACGCCTGTGACTTCGCATTGCTGGATGATATCCATTCCCATGGCCGAGCACGCCCGCGCATAGCCCCAGGCCACCGCATCGTGGCGTGCGGTACCACCGCGTTCCTGCCAGAGACCGCCCAGAACCGGATAGCGCGGGCCGTCCAGATTGATGATCGGCACCAGCTCTTTCACGCGCTCGGGCGTGATCCACTCGGTTTTCACGCCCTGCAACGCGTTGGCATGCGCCGTGCGCTGATAGCCGCGAATTTCGTGTTGTGTTTGCGCCAGCATGATCACGCCGCGCGGGCTGAACATGATGTTATAGTTCAGATCCTGGCTTAGATCCTCATAAAGGCTGCGCGCCTTTTCATAGAGCGCCGCCGAGGGATCCTGCAGGTAATTCGACCGGATGATGGTCGTGTTCCGACCGGTGTTGCCACCGCCCAACCAGCCCTTTTCGATCACAGCCACATTCTGGATGCCGTAGTTCTTGCCCAGGTAGTAAGCCGTCGCCAAACCATGACCCCCCGCACCGACGATGATCACGTCATAGCGTTTCTTGGGCTCGGGCGAGCGCCAGGCGCGTTCCCATCCGGTGTGATAGCGCAGCGCTTCGCGCGCGACAGCAAAGGCTGAATAGTGTTTCATGTACGAATCCATCCGGTTCGGTGATTGGACACAGATATGCCGTGCTAGCGCTGTTTCCCTACGCCATGCAACGGCACAATATCGCAATATTGCGACATGCAACTGTTTCGCGGCCATTTGTCCCTTTTTTAAACGGCCAGAGAGGGCTAAGTCGAGGCTGCAATACTGGAGTGACCATGACGTTCTGGGTTCTCATTTCTCTGACCGCTGCGCTGATTGCCGGGCTGCTTGGGTTAACCATGCTGCGGGGGCGTCGCGCGGATGAACCGACCGCGGCCTATGACCTGCGTGTCTATCGCGAGCAATTGGCGGGCGTGGACCGCGATCTGGCCCGCGGTGTGATCGGCGCCGAGGATGCCGAGCGGGTACGCAACGAAATCTCCCGGCGCATTCTAGCGGCGGATGCAAAGATGCGCGCCGAAGAGCAGAACGAAGGCCCCGGACGGGCGGTCTCTACCGTCTCGATAGCGTTGGTCGGCGCTGTTCTGATTGGTGGCGCATTGTTGATCTATCGGCAAATGGGCGCTGTTGGATATCCCGATATGCCTCTGGCGCAGCGCATCGCGTTTGCCCAGGAACTTCGCGAAAACCGGCTTGACCAGGCCGAGGCAGAGGGTCAGTCACCCGGGTTTGAGAAACCTGTCCTGGATGAAAGCTATGCGGCGCTGTTGCAGCGCCTGCGGGACACCGTCGCGCAACGGCCTGACGATCTGCAGGGGCACATCCTGCTGGCACAACACGAGACGAATGCCGGAAACTTCAAGGAAGGTTACGAAGCTCAGGTTCGCGTGATCGCCCTGTCCGGCGATCAGGTAACAGGCGAGGCTTATGCGGATCTGGCCGAGATGATGATTCTGGCGGCGGGCGGCTATGTCTCTCGCGAGGCGGAAGATGCGTTGACACAAGCGCTAAATCGCACGCCCGATCTGGGTCCGGCGCGGTATTACTGGGGGCAGTTGCTGGCGCAGACCGGGCGACCGGATCAGGCTTATGTGGTCTGGGCGCAGGCCTTGCAGGATGCGCCCGCTAACGCGCCCTGGGCAGATGCGATCCGCTTTCAGATCGAAGAAATGGCCTTTCGGGCCGGTGTCTTTAACCCACCGGACTTTACAGCCAGCCCCGCTGCCCCCGGACCGTCTGACGAGCAGGTTCAGGCGGCAGCCGAGATGACGCCGGAAGAACGGCAGGAAATGATCGTCGGCATGGTTGAAAACCTGTCGGACCGGCTGGCGACGGACGGGGGCTCAGCCGAAGAATGGGCCCGGCTGATCGCCGCACTTGGTGTTTTGGGCCAGACCGACCGCGCAGAGGCCATTCACGATGAGGCATTGGCGACATTTGCCCAGGACGACGCGGCCTTGCAGATGATTGCCGCCGCCGCACGTCAGGCGGGTATTACGCAATGATCCACGACGACTTTCAGGACTATGCCGCCGCCCTGCCCGCAATGACCGCGCTGATGGGGCTGGACCTTGGCGAAAAAACAATCGGTGTCGCCGTATCGGACCGGATGCGCACCGTTGCCAGCCCGCTTGAGACGGTGCGGCGCAAGAAATTCACCCTGGATTCCGCCCGGTTGATTGACATTGTGAAAGACCGTGAGATCGGCGGCATTTTGTTGGGCCTGCCCAAGAACATGGACGGCACAGAAGGCCCGCGATGCCAATCCACCCGTGCATTTGCCAGAAATCTAAGCCGTTTGACCGATCTTCCCATCGGTTTCTGGGACGAACGGCTCAGCACGGTTGCGGCAGAAAAAGCACTGCTCGAGGCGGATACGACACGAAAACGTCGCGGACAGGTTATCGATCACGTCGCAGCTGGCTATATCTTGCAAGGGGCGCTCGACAGGATGCGCTTTTTGTAACGGATCGGAAAACGCTGATGACAAACATGGTTTGGAAACGGAACGAGGTCGAAAGCCCTTGCATCCAGATCTGTGTCGTACACCCGACCGAACGCATCTGCACTGGCTGCTATCGCACAATGGACGAAATTGCTCGTTGGTCGAAAATGGACAGCTCTGAACGTGCGGAAATCATGAAGGCCCTGCCCGACCGCAAACCGCAACTGGCCAAACGCCGCGGTGGACGTGCCGGGCGGCTGAACAAGGCCTGAAGCCATTTCATGTCCAGTTGGGGGCCTGCGCCGTTGCGGGCCGGTATGAACTCCGAGGGGGATGAGTTCAGGTATCGAGCGTGAGTGAGCGACAACCCACAACGGCGCGTTTCCGTCAGAAATGTTCCCAAGCGGCAGCCCGGGGAACCTAGCGCTCTTAGTCTTTTACTGATCGGTCAATCAAGAAAAAGTTGTGCCTCTCGCAGGGTGACCTTGCGTCATTTGTCTGCACAAAACCGGTGCTTTTCCTAGCCCGCTGCCAACCAGATTTTTGCGTCTTCATAGGCATCGGATGGGAAATATTGGGTGCGTGTGCCAAGTACATGTCCAGCGATCCGTTGCGCCAAATGCTGCCAGGTCTTGTCGCCAACAATGGCGGCCCGGTCCAACTGTCCAATATGACCGGCGGCCAGACGGACATGGGCCGTCAATGCCGTCAAACCTTGCCAACCATCGAATTCGCTCAGGTCGATTAGCAGGCGAAAGCCGTCCCGGTTGTGCAGCAAACTGTCCAGGTCGGTCTGCGCCTGCCGATATTCGTCGGGTTCCAGTTTGCCCAGCAGGCTGATCTGAACACAAGGACCGCCCAAATCCGTCACGTGGATCGCACCCAGCGATTCCCGTATCCAGCGCCGCGCCGTTTCAATCTCATCCATTCCGAATACCTGAACCGGGCACGGCAAAATGGGTGCAACCAACCGGACGCTGGTCTGAACCCAGCCCTCATCAGCGACAACGCCAATACGGTCGAAACCGCGCCAGTGCCCCAGTCCCAGCTTGGTGTCGGCCCAGGCCGCGCTCAGGTCGTAGCCTTTGAACTCGGGCGTCATGATGACCAGCAAGCGAACCGCATCATGGTCCGCAAGGGCGGTTTCAATCGCAGGAACCAATGAGGTCGCGTAATCCGCGGCCGTAATCTCGCCCGACAATTCTGCTTCGATCAAAGAGCCATCTGAATTTGTCTGGATCGTAATCATGAAAGAAATCCTCCAAAGCCGAATAATGGCAATACGTTAGGGGGATTCTATCCATTCGGCTACACCGCCCGTCAGTTCCGGGCGGAAATAGGCGATCATTCGACCGTCCGGACCGGCCGCCGCGCTTTCGCCCCAGGGCGCCACGCCATGCAGACAGTGCCGATGCAAGATATAAGCCTCGCCCGGTCGCGCCGGAACTTCGATGCGTTTGCAGCTGTCAAAAACGGCCCGACGCGTGGCCTGATAAATCTCGGTCACGTCGGCCTGTGCCATGTCCTCGGGCGACACACCACCCAGCGCCTCGCTAAATGCTGCGGCCATGAGTTTGTGGCTGCCTTCCCACAACACCAGCGGCGCGGCGTCGGCGCTGGCCTCGTTCAGCGGGATCCCGAGGATCCAGGCATGCGGTTCCTCGACCCGCCTACGGCGTTCCGGGCCGCTGGGCCGCAACCCGTCAATATGCGCCGCATCGCGTTTGGCGCGATACCTTGCGGCGGCGTCATTCTCGCCCTGTTTGGGACGGGGGTAGCCGGGGTAGATGACCGAAATCTGCCCCTTGTGCAGTGACAACGCCCCATAATGCTGGGTCAGAAAATCCAGGGCGCGGCCCGCCAGAGGGGCCGATCCCCCGACCCGTCCTTGCGCATCATTATCCAGCGCATCGACCCCGACGAACCAGGTCCCCTCGCAATCATGCCATTGCGCGTGCGCGGGATCATCAATGGACGCCCGTGCCAGCGGCAGAGCCTTTGCCACCCATTGCTGAACCGCTGGGTCGACAGAGAACTTGGCCCAGCCTTTTTTCCAAAACTCCGCTACCACCCCAGCGCCTTTCGCAGCATGTTCAGCGCAACCAGCGTCAAAAACACCGCAAACACACGTTTGAGCGGCTTCGGGTCCATCGCATGTGCCAGTTTCACGCCCCAGGGCGCCGTGATCATGGTCATCGCCACCACGATGCCGAAGGCCACCAGATTGACCGCGCCGATAGTCAGCGGCGGGCGATGCTCCGCTGCGATCGGCAAAAACAGAAAGCCCAGAACCGAGGGCACCGCGATTATCACACCAAACCCAGCGGCTGTGGCCACCGCGCGGTGGATCGGCGTATTGAAAAGGCTCATCAGCGGCACGCCGAAGCTGCCGCCTCCGATCCCCATGAGGACCGACAAAAAGCCGACGCCCGGCGACAGGGTCGCGCGGCGCAGGCCTTTGGGCATCGCATCACCCAACCGCCACTCGGAGCGTCCCAAGCCCAGATAGAGACCGATGACAATGCCCAAGACACCGAACAAGGCTTGCAACGCCTCAGTCCGCAGCGCTGACGCAACCAACACCCCGGCCACCGCGCCCAGCGCGATACCCGGCCCCCAACCGCGCAGGATATCCCAATCCACGGCACCTTTCTTGTTATGGCTCAGCACGGACCGGATCGACGTCACGATGATCGTCGCCAATGAGGTCGCCAGACACAGCTGCATCAACTGCGGGCCGCCATATCCAAGGGTTTGGAACGCATAGAAGAAGGCGGGCACCAGCACGATGCCTCCGCCCACGCCCAGCAATCCGGCCAGCACACCAGCCAGCGCACCGATCACCAGCAAAAGACCCGTCATCTGGGCCAGCAACATCGTTTCGGGCATCTTTCCCCCTTCGCGGCCTGCGGCCTGTTCAAACTGCTCTTTCTTCCTGTGCCACAGGCACCACGCGGTCCAGGGCGTGCATCAGAACCTCGGTCCCGGCATTTTCGCGCACGGCGCCCTCGGACAGCAGCCTGCGCCACGCCCGCGCGCCGGGACGGCCGGCAAACAGACCCAGCATATGCCGGGTGATCTGATGCAGGCGTTCGCCACCGGCAATATGCGCGTCGATATAGGGCACCATCTTGTGCACAACTTCGATCGGATCGGAAACCGTGCCTGCGCCATAAATCCGCGCATCGGCCTGAGACAGGATGTCTGTCGGCTGGTGATACGCCGCCCGCCCGATCATCACACCGTCCAGTCCGGCCTCAAGATGAGCAAACGCCTGATCCAGTGAGGTTATTCCCCCGTTAATCGAGATATGAAGGTCAGGAAAGGCCTGCTTCATCCGATGAACAAGGTCGTAGTCCAGCGGCGGAATATCCCGGTTCTCCTTGGGGCTCAGACCCTGCAGCCATGCCTTGCGCGCGTGGATGGTCACACGTTTGCACCCGGCGTCAGATATCTTGTTCAGGAACTCGGGCAGCACTGTGGTCGGGTCCTGATCATCCACGCCGATGCGGCATTTCACAGTGACCTCGACACTGACGGCATCTCGCATCGCCTTGACGCAATCGGCGACGCGATCGGGTTCTCTCATCAGCACCGCACCAAACGTGCCCGATTGCACCCGATCAGACGGGCAGCCGCAGTTCAGGTTGATCTCATCATATCCGGCCTGCGCACCCAGTTTCGCGGCCGAGGCGAGCTCTTGCGGGTCCGACCCGCCAAGCTGCAGGGCCACAGGGTGTTCCTGGGGATTATAGTCCAGCAAATGCAGCGCCCCGCCCCGCACCAGTGCCGGAGCTGTGACCATCTCGGTGTAGAGCAATGCGTTGGCGCTGAGCAACCGGTGCAGATACCGGCAATGGCGGTCAGTCCAGTCCATCATCGGTGCCACGCTCAGGCGCGCACTTCTGGCAAGGTCATTCACCCTGTTATCCATGATCGAACATCCCGAAAGCCCTGCCGCCTGACATTTGGTGAGTTAGTCCAAAACTTGGGCAACAACAAGTGAGCCGAGAGAACATCCCTGTGTTGACCCCGTGGCTGTCCATTTGAACAGGGTGCAATTACACGAGCGATCCGGCATCTCAGCGGTTGGGGACGCTATCCTTGAACTTCAATGGCAGACGAGGTTCGGCCAATCGGACGCGCCTTGAAGCGTCTGCCGAAGTACGCACAGACCGGGTGTTCGGCCGATCAATCGCCGCCTCGGCATAGGCGCGCAGAACCAGATAGGCGCAGCGAGGCCCCCGGACGCCCTGCGCCAGGGCAGAGATTGTCGTGACAAGCAGATCGCGGGCTTTACGAAAAACTCCGGCTTTGGAGGGCGAAAAATACTCAAAATCAATGAAACGTATCTGAGCGCCGTCCCAACACATGTCACGAAAAGCCGGTCGCCCATGGGCCAGATTTTCAGCATGCAAACGCGCCAGCGCGCGCCCGGCCTCGCGGCAAGCGGTGGCCTTTTCAGACACGCTCAGCGTTCTGTCCTGATAGATTTTTGTCAGGCTGGGCCCGGCATCTTCCAGCGCGATGAAATCGTCACCTTCGGCCACCATCGCGGGCACAGGCACACCGCGCCGCCACAGAAATTCCCGCGCCGCGCGGTCGCGTGCAAACGCCTTTTCCGGGGCTCCTTTGACCAACCACAGGCCCGCCGAGAACCGCTCGACCCGTTTTATCCAGACCACAGACCCTTGCCGGGTCTGAACCCGCGAGACGCGTTGGTCGGTTGCATGCACCGTATTTTCAACCATGAGGCGTATTTCCAGTTCCACCTCGCTACAAAAGAAATCCTGATCAAATGCCATGCAAAGGATGTAGGTACGCACAGCCCAATTGACCAGACCCTTGGGATTTATTGGCAAATTCGCGCGATGTTCCTAGGTGCGCGCTGATTGGCAGGATTTTCACAGCTTCAAGCGCGTCAGAGGCTACAACCTTCGGCGCATCGATCCCGCAGACCAGATTTGGCGTTTTCTTGAACACCCAAGCACAACCTTTACAATATGGCTTCGCTAAATTCAGGTCTGATCAATCTTGCGGGTCATCGGTTCGCACGGGCCTCTGCATCTCGGTTATCAGATCGTCCCAATCTGATCGCTGCCGAAGGTCTCGCGCCTTCTCGCGGTGCCAATCACACGCCTGTGCGTGGAGCTTTCCCAGTTCGGGGTCAGCCATCATCTGCGCCTTGACCTGATGCATCGCAGGCATGTGTTTCAGGATCGAGCGGTCCTCGACATGGTTATGGTTCATCACGCGCCAGTAATCGATGCCCTGATCTTTGTGCACGTGATTGGTACGCCCCCTGTCCCGCTTGATCAGAAAACTGTCTGAACTGCGAACGGCATAATGATTGATACGGGCATAAGTATGTCGGAACCCCGACCACGCCCGCCATCTGACCTCGTGCGCCGGGTACAGGTTTCCACCCGCATCTCGCCAAAGCACGCCATCGTAAGGCGCATCCGGAAACGGTGCATGTTCGGGATCAATTCGGGGGCGATGCGCGCGGAGGCGATTGAATTTGCCATTGTTGCGGAATAGCGTCTTAAAGCCGTTGGCCCGTTCATGCGGAACGCGATCCTCGGGCGAGGCCCGCAGAAAAACCTCGGTCACCGGGCGATCCACGAATTCCTGCATTCCCGCCTGGCCAAACATGCGCCAACAGATCGAAATCGCATCAGCCTCGCCACTGGCCTCGACGAGGCTGCGGATGTCGCCCCCAGGCAGATGAAGGTTGATGTATTCGTCAACGTCCAGGCTCATGATCCAGTCAGAGGTCAAATAGCTGGGATGCTGGCGCGCCTGTGTGAAAGCCCGCCCTTGCGGCGTTTTCAACAGGCCATCATTGGGTTGGTGATGGGCCCAACCAAGTTCCTGAAGGCGGCGACCGATTGCATCGGTTCCGTCCTCGCAATCATTGGTGTAGATCAGGATATCGTCAAAACCGATCGCACGATGGTAAGCCACCCAGTCAATCATGAATGGCCCTTCGTTTTTCATTGTAGTTACAATGAGAAAGGTCTCATCCGTCATCTACCGGTCTCGTGCCTGCGTGCTGAAAGCTATCCCTTTGCTGTTTAGAGGACCGGTGCGCCCTTGTCCAACCGGTATGCGCCCCATTCGGGCGCATGGCTTTGGCCTTTTTTGCTACACAACCGCGCGATTTCCGGGAACAACTTCGTAACCCGGCTCTTCGGGTTCATCATCTGTCATTTCCGGTGGAAAACCGGGCGCGCGGATATCCAGACCTGTCGCTTCTTCCAGGCGTTTGATGATGTTGGGCGACAGCTCGCGTTCGCCAAACCGGGCGATGCCGTCCTCGAAAATCTTGATCATCAGCGGATTGATTTCAAGCGGCACGCCGGCACGGTCGGCCACGTCCTGAAACAGGCCAATGTCTTTCTTGACCAGATCCATCGTGAACGAGATATCGCGCGACCCGTTCAATATGACCTGACTTTCCGTCTCGTGCACAAAGGACGTACCTGACGAGATCCTGATGGCCTCATACGTCGTGTTCAGGTCCATCCCTGCGGCTTTGGCCGTCACCAGCGCTTCGGCACAGGTGATCAGGTTCGCGGTGGCCAGATAGTTGGTCATCACTTTCAGAACCGAGGCCGAGCCCAATTCGCCCGTATGCAGGATACGCCGCCCCATCTTGGTCAGAAATGGCAATATCCTTTCAAACGTTGCCCGATCACAGCCCGCAAAGATCGAGATATTGCCGGTGGCCGCGCGATGGCATCCGCCCGACACGGGGCAATCGACGGCTGCGCCGCCCCGTTCTATGACCATGGCACCCAGACGTTTGACCTCGGCCTCGTCAGTGGTCGACATCTCCATCCAGATCTTGCCCGGCCTGACCTCGACCAGCATCTCTTGCATGACCGCGTCCGAGGCGGCAGGTGATGGCAGGCAGGTGATGACAGCATCACAATCGCGCATCAGCTGCGCGGGGCTTTCAGCCGCTTTGGCACCTTTTTCGACAAATTCGGCGACCAATTCCGCGTTCAGATCGTGGACCGTCAGATCGATTCCGTTGCGCAGCAGAGATCCCGACAGCTTGCCGCCGACATTTCCCAATCCGATGAATCCTACTTTCATGTCACGCAACTCCCTATTCGCGCTTTTGGTCATGGCAGCATGTGCGGTGCAGGTATTCATGCCGCCTAGCGACGCTGTCAGGTCGCTTTTCACCCTACCGCTGCCCAAGGGGTCGTATCGCGCTTGACAAGTCGCCTGCGCGTGCCGCATGTCCCTTCTGTTGGTGTCTGTGAGAGCAGATGAAAAGGGAATGCGTCAGCGGGTTTTCCGTCAAACGCAGCCGCCCCCGCGACCGTGAACGGAGAGGGTGCCCAAAGCCACTGGCGCAAGCCGGGAAGGCGGGACATCCGACAGGGTTATACCCTGACATCCTCAAGCCGGGAGACCTGCCAACACCCGAAACTGAAACCGGACGGGGTGTTCCGGTGTTGGGTCCATGTCAATGCGTGGCCCGCATGAAACCCCGTCCCCCGAAACCTATTGGGGGGATGAGAGATGACCGACGTAACTCCGGTCGAATTGCTGGTTTGTACCACCTGTCGCCGTGGACTACCTGTCGAGGATGACGCCGAACGGCCCGGAACCCTACTGCACAAAGCGCTTGAGCAGGCGGACCTGCCACAAGGGATCACACTGAAAGCAGTGGAATGCCTGTCGAACTGTGATGAGGGCTGCTCGATCGTGCTGCGCGGCGGACCAGATCGCTGGACCTTTGTCTACGAGCACCTCAACGAATCCGACCATGTCGAAACCATCGTTGAAGGCGCGACCAAATACCTCGCCACCGAGGACGGTCTGGTCAAATGGCGCGAACGCCCCGAACATTTCCGCAAAAACTGTGCGGCCCGCATTCCCCCGATTGGAGCCCTGAAATGAGCAACTTGGAAAAACTCCCCGTTACTGTGATCACCGGCTTTCTGGGCTCGGGCAAGACCACACTGGTGCGCCACCTGATGCAGAACCCGCAGGGCAAGCGTCTGGCCGTAGTGGTCAACGAGTTCGGCGATGTGGGTGTAGATGGTGATATCCTGAAATCCTGCGCCATCCCGGATTGCCCGGCGGAAAACATCATGGAACTGGCCAATGGCTGCATCTGCTGCACCGTGGCCGATGATTTCATCCCCACGATTGAGGCACTGATGGCGCTGGAGCCGCGCCCTGATCACATCCTGATCGAAACCTCCGGCCTCGCGCTGCCCAAACCGCTGCTGAAAGCGTTCGACTGGCCGGATATCCGGTCAAAGATCACCGTGGATGGCGTGATCGCTCTGGCCGACGCCGAGGCTGTGGCCGCCGGTCGTTTTGCGCCGAATGTGGCGGCGGTGGACGCCCAGCGTCTGGCAGATGACTCGATTGACCACGAAACGCCCCTGTCCGAAGTGTTCGAGGATCAGATTTCCTGCGCCGATATCATCCTGCTGACCAAGCCCGATCTGGCCGGTCCCGAAGGTGTTGCCAAGGCACGAGAGGTCATCGCCGCCGAGGCTCCGCGCCCCCTGCCCGTGGTCGAGGTTGCCGAAGGCGCGGTTGACGTGCGCGTCGTGCTGGGGCTTGAGGCTGCCGCCGAAGACGACATGGACGCGCGTCCCAGCCACCACGATGGTCATGATGATCACGAACACGACGATTTCGAAAGCATCATCGTCGAGTTGCCGGAACAGACCGATCCTGCCGCGCTGGTGGCCAAAATCGAACGTCTGGCCAATGAGCTGAACATCCTGCGCGTCAAGGGGTACGCCGCTGTTCAGGGCAAGCCGATGCGCCTACTGGTGCAGGCCGTGGGTGCCCGCGTGCGCCATCAATACGACCGACCATGGGAGCCCGGCGAAGATCGCCGCTCGCGCCTGGTCGTCATCGCCGAACATGACGACATCAAAGAGGCTGAAATCCGCGATTTCCTTGCAGGCGTGACCGAGCCCGCCGAGTAAGTCATGCACGTTGTCTTCCGCGAAAGCCATGGGTTAGAGGAAACCGAGACCCCCACCGATCTGGGCCAAAGCCCGGCGGATCTGGTGGTGCTGTCCTTTTCCGACAGCGACCTTGGCGCTTTCGCGGCGGGCTGGCATCGTGGCGGCGGGGCCGAAGGGCGGATGCCGACCCTGCGGCTGGCCAATCTGACGGCGCTGAAACATCCTTTGTCTGTCGACACTTATGTCGAACAGACGCTGGAGGGGGCCAAGGGCATCCTGATCCGCCTGATCGGCGGGGTGCCGTACTGGTCCTACGGGTTGCAGCAGGTTCTGGCGCTGGCACAGGCCAAGGGAATCGCGCTGGCCGTCCTGCCCGCCGACGGGCGTGAAGATACGCGGCTGGACGACTATTCCACCCTACCCGTCTCGACCCTGCGGCGGCTGGCGCATTTGTGTGACACGGGTGGAGAGGTCGCGGCACAGGCCGCTCTGGCGCAGATGGCGCTGGCGGCGGGGCTCTATGCCGGGCCGGTGATGGGGGCCAAGACGATCCCGGAATGCGGCGCGTGGTGCCCCGACCGGGGCGTGATTCCGGCGGATGCCGCCTTTGCAGGCGCTGCGCACCGTATCCTCGTGACCTTCTACCGGGCCTATCTGACTTCTGCCGACACCGCGCCCGTTGCGGCGCTGATCCGCAGGTTGCGGGAACGCGGCTTTGATGCGGTTGGCCTGTTTGCCCCCTCGCTCAAAGCCCCCGCCGCCGCCGACTGGCTGCGCGAGACCATCACCGCGCTGGCCCCATCGGCGATTGTCAACGCCACCTCGTTCTCGGGCAAGGGCGCGTCGGGCACCTCGCCCCTGGATGCTGCCAACGTGCCGGTGTTTCAGGTCGCCCTCGCCACCTCGCGCCGCAAAGCCTGGGCCGAGGCCGAACGCGGCCTGTCCCCCGCCGACCTTGCCATGCATGTGGTGCTGCCCGAGGTGGACGGGCGGATCAACGCGGGCATAGTCTCGTTCAAGGAACCGAGCAAACGCGATCCCCATCTGGAATATTCCCGCTTTGCCCACCGCCCCGAGGCCGAGCGGATCGAGGCCGTCATCGACCGCGTCTCTGGTTGGCTGAGCCTGCGCGATACACCGAAGGCCGAACAGATCCCGGCGCTGGTTCTGTCCACCTATCCCGGCAAGGATTGGCAAATGGCCCATGCCGTGGGTCTGGACGCGCTGGCCTCGGCCGAGGCCATTTTGAGCGATCTTGAAACGCAGGGTTTCAAAACCGAGGATCGCGACCGACCCGATCCGGGGCTACCACCCCGGGAAACGGGTGAAGACCTTGCCGCGGAATTGCTGAACTCGCGGATTTCATGGCCCCTTGCCGATTATCAAACCACGCTTGCCGACCTGCCCGAAAACCTGCGCGCAGATCTGCAAACTGTCTGGGGCCAACCACAGGACGATCCGACATTTGCGGACGGCGCATTCCATTTCACCGCCCTGCGCCGAGGTAAAGCTCTGGTCGCATTGCAACCTGAACGTGGCACGCCTGAGCTGCGCGATGATGACTATCACGACCTGTCGCGCACCCCGCGCCACAGCTACGTGGCGTTTTACCTGTGGCTGCGCAAAGGTTTGGGCGCAGATGCTCTGATCCATATTGGCGCCCATGGTACGCTGGAATGGCTGCCCGGCAAGTCCGTCGCCCTGTGCAATGAATGCTGGCCCGAGGCGCTGATCCGCGACCTGCCCGTCATCTACCCCTTCATCGTCAATGACCCCGGCGAAGCCGCGCAGGCCAAGCGCCGGATCGGGGCCGTGACGCTGGGCCATATCCCGCCTGCGCTGAAGGAAAGCGGTACGCCCGACCGGATGGTGCGGCTGGAATCGCTGCTGGACGAATTCTCGAACGCCGATGGCCTGGACCCCAAGCGCCGCGACCGGTTGCAGGAGGATATCCGGGACGAGGCGCAGGCGATCGGGCTGGAAAACGATCTGGGTCTGGATCAGGCCACCTGCACCGCCGAGGCGATCACCCGCATCGACCGCTTTGTCTGTGACATCAAGGAAAGCCAGTTCGGTGACGGGCTGCATATCTATGGCCGCATGCCGGAGGTCATGGGCAATTTCGACCCCGCCCACTCGGCCCATGCCGAACGCAGCTCCCTGATCGATGCGCTGGCTGGAAAACGGATCGAGGCCGGTCCGTCCGGCTCGCCTTATCGTGGCCGCTCGGACGTGCTGCCAACGGGCCGGAACCTCTATACCACCGACCCCCGCTCGGTGCCGACTCGCGCCGCCTATACCCAGGGGGTGAAGCTGGCCGAGGAACTGGTGCGGCGGCATTTGCAGGAGGAAGGCGACTATCCCAAAGGTCTGATCGTCGATCTGTGGGGCTCGGCCACAATGCGCACGGCGGGGGAAGAATTTGCCATGGCGCTGCACCTGCTGGGCGTCAAACCCAACTGGGACAAGGGGTCGGAACGAGTCTCGGGGGTCGAGGTTCTGCCGATCACCGATCTCAGCCGCCCGCGTCTGGACGTGACACTGCGGGTCTCGGGCCTGTTCCGCGACGTATTCCCGACGCTGTCTGCGCTCTATGGTCAGGCCATCCGCGCCCTCTCCGCACGGGATGAGGCCGCCGACTGGAACCCCTATGCCGGTCAGGATCCAACGCCGCGCGTCTATGGCCCCGCCCCCGGCAGCTATGGCCTGAACATGACCCACCTGTCGGAAACCTACACCGACGAGGCCCGCACGCAGGCGGGTGAGGCGTGGCTGGAGGCCAGTTCCTTTGCGCTGGAAGGCGAGCATATCAGACAGGACAGGAACGGCATCACGCAGCGCGTCGCCGAAGCGGACAGCTTTGTCCACCTGCAAGACCTGACCGAGACCGACCTGTTGCTGGCCAACGACTATGCCACCCATGAGGCCGGGTTCGCAGCGGCCAAGAAGATCACCGGCGGCAGCGCGCAGCTGTACCATCTGGACAACACCAATCCCGAAAACCCGCGCGCCCGCACCCTGCCCGAAGAAATCAGCCGCGTGGTCCACGCCCGCGCCGCCAACCCCGGCTGGATCGCCGGGATGCAGCGACATGGATTCCGGGGCGCGGCGGAAATCGCGGCGACGCTGGATCACATGGCGTCTTTTGCGCATCTGTCCGGCACCGTCGCGCCGCATCTGTTCGATCTCTACCACGATGCCACGCTGGGCGATGCCGAGGTAGATGCCTTTCTGGCGCAGGCCAACCCGCAGGCCCATCAAGCCATGCAGGACCGGTTCCGCGCCTTGCTGGAGGCGGGGCTGTGGGACACGCGCCGCAATTCGATCCGCGCTGATCTGGCGGGGTTGCGATGAGCGCGCCCATCGTACAGGGCTGGTGCCCCGGCGCGCATCGGCCCATGATGTCGGGCGACGGGCTGGTCGTGCGGGTGCGGCCCCGGCTGGCGCGCCTGACGGCGGAGCAGGTCGTAGGTCTGTGTGATCTGGCGGAACGCTTTGGCAACGGCACGATCGACCTGACCAATCGCGCCAACCTGCAACTGCGCGGCGTGGACGAGGACGATCATCAGCCGTTGCTGTCGGACCTGGCCGCGCTGGACCTGCTGGATGCCGAACCGGGCATCGAGGTGCGGCGCAACATTCTGGTCTCACCGCTTTATCAGCCGGGCGATTTGACCGCGCGACTGACGCAGGAATTGATAGACCGCTTGGCGGAACTGCCCGCCCTGCCCGCCAAGTTCGGGTTTGCAGTGGACACCGGACCCGAACGCCTGCTGACAGGGAATTCGGCGGATATCCGGTTGGAGCCCGGCATGGATGGCCTGATCCTGCGCGCAGACGGGGCAAAGACCGGGCGAGCCGTCTCAGAGACTGAGGCCATCGACCAAACGATCGCGCTGGCCAAATGGTTCGCCCGGACCCACACCCCCAAGACCCGCCGCATGGCGCGTGTGGTGTCAGCCCTGCCGCAGACATGGCAGGGGAGCGCGCCAGGACCGGTTGGAACTGCGCTTGAACCCGGCGATTGTGCGCAAGGAACGCTCTACGGCGCCGTGTTCGGTCAATTGCCTGCGCGTAAGCTCACTGAGTTGATCGAGAAAAGCGGCGCGACTGCCCTGCGGGTCACGCCGTGGCGGCTGATCCTACTGGAAGGCGGGGCGGCGATACCTGCCCCAGCCTTTGTCACGGACGGCACCGACCCGCTTATGACCACCGACGCCTGCCCCGGCGCGCCGCTCTGCCCGCAGGCACAGGTGGAAACCCGCAACATAGCCCGTGCGCTGGCCCCCCGTATCCCCGGCAGCCTGCATGTTTCGGGTTGCGCTAAGGGATGCGCCCGGATGGGGGCTGCCGATATCACTCTGATCGGACATGGCGGGCGATTTGATCTTGTCAAACAGGGCCGCGCGGGGGATGAGCCCTGCCAGACCGGCCTGACCGCAGAAACACTTATGACCATGGACTTCACCTGATGCCCTACACTTACGAAACCGATGGCGCGGCGATCTATAAGCAAAGCTTTGCCACCATCCGGTCCGAGGCCGATCTGGCCCGCTTTGATGCGGATGAGGAACAGGTCGCTGTCCGCATGATCCACGCCGCCGGGATGGTCGGGCTGGAGGAGTTCGTGCATTTCTCACCCGGCTTCGTATCCGCCGCCCGCACCGCGCTGGAGGCAGGCGCGCCGATCCTGTGTGATGCGCGCATGGTCAGCGAAGGTGTCACCCGGTTCCGCCTGCCCGCCGAGAACGAAGTGATCTGCACCCTGCATGACGAAGCCGTGCGCCCTCTGGCCGCACAGATGAGCAATACGCGATCCGCCGCCGCCCTTGAACTGTGGCGGCCACATCTGAAGGGCGCTGTGGTCGCCATCGGCAACGCGCCCACCGCCCTGTTCCATCTGCTGAACATGCTGGAAGACCCCGACTGCCCGCGCCCCGCCGCCATCATCGGTTGCCCGGTGGGCTTTGTCGGCGCGGTCGAATCCAAGGATGCCTTGTGGGCTGCCCAGCCGGTTCCGTCCTGCATCGTCAAAGGCCGTCTGGGTGGCAGTGCCATCACCGTCGCGGCCGTCAACGCCATCGCGAGCCGCGCGGAATGAGCAGCGGCACCCTATACGGTGTGGGCCTCGGCCCCGGTGACCCCGACCTGATGAGTGTCCGGGCCGATCGCCTGTTGCGCAATGCCAGCCATGTGGCGTTTTTCCGCAAACCCGGGCGCAGCGGTCAGGCGCGCAAGATCGTCAACGGGATGCTCCCCGAAGGTGCCGTTGAATTTCCGATGGAATACCCGGTGACCACGGAAATCCCGGTTACGGATCCGCGCTATAACGAGCTGCTGTCCAAATTCTACGAAGACTGCGCAGATCACTTGAGGGCGCTTGTGGACCAAGGCAAGGACGTTGTGGTTCTGTGCGAAGGAGATCCTTTCTTCTACGGATCTTTCATGCATCTTTACAGTAGGTTGCGCGACTTAATTCATGTCGATGTCGTGCCGGCAATCACCGGAATGTCCGGGGCCTGGACCGCCACCGGTGACCCGATCACCTGGGGCGACGATATCCTGACCGTGCTGGCTGGAACACTGCCCGAAGAGGTTCTGGCCAAACGCATGGCCCAAACCGACGCGCTTGTGGTGATGAAGATCGGCCGCAATATCGACAAGGTAACGCGGGCGCTAAAATCAGCCGGTCTTTTTGACCGCGCCTGGATCGTGGAATACGCTCAGATGCCGAACCAAAGGGTTTGTAAACTCTCCGAGAATTGCGCGGGGATCACGCCATACTTCTCGATCATTCTGGTGCACGGTCAGGGACGACGGCCATGAGCGGATGGGTCAAGATCGCAGGCCTGGGCCCCGGCGACGAGGCGTTGATAACGCCCGAAGTCACAAATGCTTTGGCCGAGGCAACCGATGTGGTCGGATACATCCCCTACGTCGCACGTGTGGCGGAACGCCCTGGTCTGACCCTGCATGCCAGCGACAACCGGGTTGAGATCGACCGATCCCAACACGCCTTGCAAATGGCCGCCGAAGGCAAACGAGTGGTCGTGGTGTCGTCCGGCGATCCGGGTGTCTTTGCGATGGCCTCGGCAGTGTTTGAGGCGCTGGAAAATGGGCCCGACGAGTGGCGTGACATACAGATCAATGTTCTGCCGGGGATCACCGCCATGCTAGCGGCGGCGGCGCGGGCGGGTGCCCCTTTGGGTCACGATTTCTGCGCCATCAACCTCAGCGACAACCTCAAGCCCTGGGCCTTGATCGAGAAACGACTGCGGCTGGCTGCGCAGGCAGACTTCTCGATGGCTTTCTACAATCCGCGCTCGAAGTCTCGCCCGGAAGGCTTTGTTAAAACGCTGGAAATCCTACGCGAGGAATGTGAGCCCGAGCGGCTGATCCTGTTTGCCCGCGCGGTGTCGCGAGCGGACGAAACGCTGCGCATATCGACCTTAGCCGAGGCAACAGCCGATATGGCGGATATGCAGACGGTGGCGATTGTTGGCTCGTCCCGCACCCGCATGATTGAACGTGCTGGTGCGCCCATTGTCTACACGCCGCGCTTTACCCCTGATAAGGATCAGGGATGAGCCAGCCAGTCCAAAACCTGCGCAACTGTCGACAGCTCGATCCGCAGCGGCATTTCAGGTCGGTCGATCATCAGAACCGGCAGACCCAGCGCCCGCGCCGCATCCAGCTTGGCACGCGCACCACTACCACCGGCGTTTTTGGAGACCACCAATTGCGTGCCATGACGCTGCAACAAGGCGCGATCTTCGGCCTCGGAAAACGGCCCGCGCGCCACGACGACCTCTGCGTTCGGCAAGGGCACTGTGTCCGGCTCATCCACAAGCCGCAACAGGTAATGGTGCTGGGGTTGGACTGCGAAGTCTTCAATGTGCATCCGGCCGACTGCCAGGAAAACCCGCTGCGGCGCGCCAGCCAGCGCCTCAACCGCTGCAGTGATATCAGGCACATGCTGCCACGTATCACCGGGCTGAGCGGTCCAGGCCGCACGCGTCAGCGCTGCAAGCGAAATCTGCGTTTCGCGACACGCTTCAACCGCATTTCGGCTCATTTGGGCTGCAAACGGATGGGTCGCGTCCACCACATGGGTGATTTCATTCTGACGAATGTATCCGGCCAGACCCTCGGGTCCACCAAAACCGCCCACCCGAACCGGCAGTGGCTGCGGGCGCGGTTTGTCGACGCGTCCGGCATAAGAATAGACCGCCGTAATCCCTTGTTCGAAAACGGCTTTGGCCAAGGCGCTGGCCTCGGTCGTGCCGCCGAGGATCAGGAGGTTTGGCATGCGTGACGCTCCGTGGCTGACCGTATTGGGTTGGGGCGAAGATGGGCCAGATGGCCTGTCTGCCGCAAGCCGTCAAGTGCTGGACCGCGCAGAAATCATCATGGGCCCGCCCCGTCACCTGTCGCTGCTGCCAGAGGTTGGCGCGCGCCGGATCGAATGGCCGGTGCCTTACGCAGACGGTCTGACGATATTGCAAGGGCTGCGCGGGTCGCGGGTGGTTGTGCTGGCCTCTGGCGATCCGTTCTGGTTTGGCGCGGGCTCGGTCATCGCGCGAAATTTTGCCGCGGGTGAATGGGTGGCATTGCCGGGTCAATCGACCTTTTCCCTGGCCGCCGCTCGGCTGGGATGGCCGTTGGAGGCCACGCAAACCTTTGGCCTGCACGCAGCCCCCCTGACCCGCTTGCGTCCGCATCTGTCGCCGGGGCTGCGCGCCATCTTGCTGTTGCGAAACGGCGCGGCGGTGGCTGAGCTGGCGCAGTACCTGACCGAGACCGGATTTGCCGACACGCAACTGCACGTGATGGAGGCTTTGGGTGGCCCGCGCGAACGCGCCCGCTCGGTCTCATTGACCGAAGCCTTGCTGGGCTCGTTTGAACACCCGGTATGTGTGGGCCTTGAGGTCGCGGGTGAGGGCCGGGCCTTGCCCAAAGCATCCGGAAAACCCGACGAGATTTTCGAAAGCGACGGGCAGATCACCAAACGGCCAATTCGCGCCCTGACCCTGTCGGCACTGGCGCCGCAACGGGGTGAGCATCTTTGGGATATCGGCGGCGGGACCGGATCGATCAGTATCGAATGGTTGATGTGTGACCCCAGCCTGACCGCAACCACGATCGAACCACGCGCGGATCGCGCGGAACGTATCCGGCGCAATGCCGACGCTTTGGGGCAGGACCGGCTGAGCGTTGTGCACGGGACCGCGCCAGACGCGCTGGATGGGCTTGCCCTGCCGGATGTCGTGTTCATCGGCGGCGGGCTGAGCGATGATCTGCTGACCTCGCTGCAGGGTGTCTTGCCCAACGGAACCCGGCTGGTCGCGAATGCAGTAACGCTGGAAAGCGAGGCGATATTGGCGGCTTGGCAGGCCAAGCTGGGCGGCACTTTGCTGCGCATCGAACTGTCTCATGCAGCACCGCTTGGCCCAAAACGCGGTTGGAAGTCGGCCTATCCGGTGGTGCAGTGGAGCGTCACGCTATGATCGTCGCAGGATTTGGATTTTCAACCGCCGCAACCGCGGAAAGCTTGCGGTCAGCCTATGACTCGGCAGCCGCAGATCACGCGGTGGACGCCTTGGCGACAGCTGCCGGCAAGCAGGGGCATCCCGCATTGGTGAAATTGGCAGAAACACTAGCCCTGCCCCTGCATCTGGTTGCGCCCGCCGATCTGGCCGAGCAGCGCACCCTGACCTGTTCCAACCGCAGCCGGGCAACTCATGGCACCGGCAGCGTGTCCGAGGCCTCGGCGCTGGCTGCTGCCGGTGCGGGTGCGCGGTTGTTGGCGCCAAGACAGATATCACACGACCGGCTGGCCACCTGCGCCATCGCCATCGGAGGACAAACATGACCGTTCATTTCATCGGCGCCGGACCGGGCGCCGCCGACCTGCTGACCCTGCGCGGGCGCGATATCATCGCCTCTTGCCACGTGTGCCTTTACGCGGGATCGCTGGTGCCAGAGGAAATTTTGGGCCACTGCCCCGAAGGCGCAAAGATCATCAACACCGCGCCGATGGATCTGGACCAGATCATGGCCGAGATCGAAGCCGCCCATCAGGCCGGTCACGACGTCGCGCGGCTGCATTCGGGCGATCTGTCGGTCTGGTCTGCCATGGGCGAGCAGATCCGACGGTTGAAAGCGATGGGCATTCCGGTCAGCGTGACGCCTGGTGTGCCGTCTTTTGCTGCCGCTGCCGCCGCGCTTGGGACCGAATTGACCCTGCCCGGGCTGGCGCAATCAGTGGTGCTGACCCGGACACCGGGCCGCGCCTCGTCCATGCCAGAGGGTGAAACGCTGGAAAACTTCGCGCGCACCGGGGCAACGCTGGCTATTCATCTGTCGATTGGCAATCTGGACAGTGTCATCGCCGATCTGACCCCGGCTTACGGGGCCGATTGCCCGGTGGCCGTTGTCTATCGCGCAAGCTGGCCGGATGAACGGATCATCCGCGCCACTTTGGAGACCTTGAAAGAAGCATTGGACGAGAGCATCTCGCGCACCGCCTTGATCATGGTGGGTCCCGCGCTAGCCGGTGAAGGGTTCGACGAAAGCTGTCTGTATTCCAAAGATTATGACCGCCGCTATCGCCCGCAAAGCGCCGACAGCCCGTGGTCAAGCTGGAGCCCCGAGGATGAATGACCCGATGACGAACCCTCCGGGCCTTTTGATCTCGGCGCCGTCCTCTGGGACGGGCAAGACAACGGTCATGCTGGGCCTGCTGCGAGCGCTGGCCGAAGACGGGTTGGCCGTGCAGCCGTTCAAGAGCGGGCCAGACTATATCGACCCCGCCTTTCATCGCGCGGCGGCGGGTCGGGCCTCGTTCAACCTGGACAGTTGGGCCATGGGCCCGCCGCTGCTGAACGCCATCTCGTCACAGGCTGACGGTGCGGATATCGTGGTCGCCGAAGGCTCGATGGGCCTGTTCGACGGTGTGGCCAAACCCGGAGAGCTGGGGCATGGAACCAGCGCAGAGACCGCGCTGCGCATGGGCTGGCCCGTGGTTCTGGTGCTGGATGTAGGCGGTCAAGCGCAATCGGCGGCGGCCACGGCACTGGGGTTCAAGATGTACAACCCCGATCTGCCATTTGCCGGCGTGATCCTGAACCGATGCGCCAGCCCCCGGCACGAACGCTTGACCCGGCTTGGGATGGAGCGCGCGGGCCTGCCCGTGCTGGGTGTGCTGCCCCGGCGCGGTGATCTGACCTTGCCCGAACGGCATTTGGGTCTGATCCAAGCGGTCGAACATCCTGATCTGGAAAGCGCCATTGTGGGTTATGCTGCGTTTCTGCGCGAACACGTCGATCTTGAGGCGATCAAACGGGCGGCGTCCTCAGGCCCGATTGGGCCATCGTCCGCCGCGCTGCCGCGGCCCCCGGCCCAACGCATCGCACTGGCGCGGGATGCGGCGTTTTCGTTCACCTATCCGCACCTGCTGGAAGGATGGCGCACAGCGGGCGCCGAAGTGCTGCCGTTTTCGCCGCTGGCGGATGAGGCTCCGAGCCCGGATGCCGACCTGGTCTGGTTGCCCGGTGGGTATCCCGAGTTGCATGGCGGCACGCTGGCTGCGGCGCAAAATTTCCAGTCCGGGTTGCGCAAACATGCCCAGACCAAACCCGTGCATGGCGAATGCGGTGGCTATATGGCGCTTGGGCAGGCATTGATCGATAAGGACGGCATAAGCCACCAGATGGCGGGGCTGCTGGGTTTGGTGACTTCCTATCAGAAGCGCAAGTTCAACCTGGGGTATCGCAAGGCCGAACTGATCGCGCCCATGCCGGGCTTTGAAGCCGGCAGCGCCCTGCGCGGGCATGAGTTCCACTATTCATCCATCGTTGAACAGCCCGATGGACCGCTGGCACGGGTGTTTGACGCGGAAGGCGCAGAAGGGCCGCAAACAGGCTCGGTCCGCGGTAACGTCACCGGCACATTCTTCCACCTGATCGCCGAGGCACAGGCATGAGCGGGTTTGTCTCGTTCGTCGGGTCAGGGCCCGGCGATCCCGAGTTACTGACCTTGAAGGCCGTAGATCGGTTGCAAAGAGCCGATGCGGTTCTGTTCGACGACCTCTCCAGCGGTCCGATTTTGGGGCATGCGCGCGCAGATGCCGATCTGGTTGGTGTGGGCAAGCGGGCTGGCCGCCCCTCACCCAAACAGAACCATGTGAGCCGGTTGCTGGTCGAATACGCCCAGACCGGTCAGCGGGTGGTTCGACTAAAGTCGGGCGACGGCGGCATGTTCGGACGGCTGGAAGAAGAGCTTGTCGCTTTGCGCGAAGCTGGTATCGGCTATGAGATTATCCCCGGGGTGCCCTCGGCCGTCGCGGCAGCCGCGGCAGCAGGAATACCGCTGACTCGACGCTTGACGGCACGGCGGGTGCAGTTTGTCACCGGGCACGATGTCAGCGGCAAGTTGCCCGAAGACCTGAACCTGACGGCGCTGGCCGATGGCGATGCCACCACCGTTGTGTTCATGGGCAAACGCACTTTCCCGCTGCTGGTTGACACGCTGCATGCACATGGTCTGTCGCTGGATACGCCTGCCCTGTTGGCCGAGGCGGTGTCGACCCCCGACCAAGTGCTGCACCGGACAACAATTGGAGCGCTGTCCGAAAAGCTGCGCGCCGAGTTTGGGACAGCCCCGGCCTTGATCCTCTATGGTCCGCTTGCGGAGTTCGACGATGGATGAGCTGGTCCTGATTGGCATCGGAACCGGCAATCCCGATCACGTGACGTTTCAGGGCGCCGAGGCTATTCGCGCGGCTGACCTGATCTTGATCCCGCGCAAAGGGGAGAACAAGGCCGATCTGGCAGGAGTTCGCGAGCAGATCATCGCGCAAGTGGTGGAGAACAAACCACAGCTCGCCTATTTTGACATTCCCAAGCGCAGATCGGATGACGGGTATCTGCAGGGGGTTGAGGCGTGGCACGATGCAATCGCGATACGCTGGCAAGAAGCCATCGCCGCACATCCTGACGCCCATCGGGTAGCCCTGCTGATTTGGGGAGATCCGTCGCTCTATGATAGCTCGCTGCGCATTGCAGCGCGGCTTTCTCCACAGCCGAAAACACGGGTGATCCCCGGCATCACTGCCCTTCAGGCACTGACTGCGGCACATGCCATCCCGATCAACGACCTCGGCGCGCCCTATGTTGTCACGACCGGTCGGCGGTTGCGTGATGAGGGTTGGCCCGACGGCGCCTCGAAAGTGGCGGTCATGCTGGACGGAGAATGTTCGTTCCAGACGCTGGACATGGCGGAGTATGAGATCTGGTGGGGGGCCTATGTGGGCATGGCCGAAGAGATTCTGATCAGCGGCCCGCTGTCGGATGTGTCGGGGAAAATCCTTGAAACCCGTGCCAAAGCGCGCGCCGATCACGGTTGGATCATGGATATCTATTTGCTGAGCCGGACAAGCTGATCCAACCGGGTGCCAACGGGCGAATTGCACGCATTCTGACTCTGCCACAAGAATGTGAATGCGCGATGGCATGATTTCTGGCATCACCGTACTCGGATCACGCAAAGAGGGTTGGATGATGAAACTGCTTGCGATCGTATTTTCCCTGCTGGCTTTCCCCGCGCTTGCGGGCGATCTGCAACCTCAGGAAGGTTGGGCGATCTACCCGTCGGGCAAACCCTATTCAGAACTTGTTGCCGACACGGTTTCGGCGGTGAAGGATAACGGGCTGATCGTGGTAACTCAGGCTGGCCCAACCAAGGCGGCGGCGTCACGCGGAATTACCATCCCGGGCAACCGCGTGATCGGGGCGTTCAACAACGATTACGCCGTTCGCGTGCTTGAAACCTCGACCGCTGCAATGATCGAAGCTCCGATCCGGTTCTATGTCACCGAAAACAAAGACGGCACTGCGACACTGTCTTACAAGACACCCAGCTATGTGTTTGCGCCTTATGTTTACGAAGGAGGCGAACCCCTGATGGACATCGCGCAGGAATTGGACGCAAAGTTCCAATCCGTCGCTGAAACCGCAGTCAAATAGTCACACTGGCGTGAACCCGCTTGCGTCCGGTGCGATCCTCCGCAATTTGCTTAGAGAACAGGAATTCGGAGCACACCTCATGCAAGACCCCACGCCCCGCGCCGCGGACCTTTTGGCCCAACGTTTGTACGAGGCCGGGTGCCGACATGCGTTCGGTATGCCTGGTGGCGAGGTCCTGACACTTGTTGATGCGCTGGAAAAGGCCGGGATCACCTTTCACCTGACCAAGCACGAAAACGCAGCCGGGTTCATGGCCGAGGCGGTGCATCACCGCGATGGAGCCCCCGCCATTCTGGTGGCGACACTTGGGCCCGGCGCGATGAACGGCATAAATGTCGTGGCCAACGCGTTGCAGGACCGGGTTCCAATGATCGTATTGACGGGCTGTGTCGATGCGGATGAGGCGCTGACCTATACCCATCAGGTCATGGATCACGGGCAGGTCTATCGCTCGATCACCAAAGGCACGTTTACGCTGACCGCCAAAGGCGCAGATATCATTGCCGACAAGGCGGTCTCGCTTGCCAATCAGCCGCGTCCCGGTCCGGTGCATATCGACGTACCGATCTCGGTCGCCGATACGCCTGCTTCTGGTGTGAAACCTCGCCGCCTGGCCAAAACTGCACCTGTCGCGCCTGAAGGCGAATGCCTGGAAAAAGCCCGCCGCTGGGTCGCTGATGCGGAACGTCCGCTGGCGATCGTGGGGCTTGATGTGCTTTATGACGATTCCCGCTGTATCGTCCGGGCCTTCCTTGAGCATTTCAACATTCCCTTTGTCACCACCTACAAGGCCAAAGGCGTGGTGCCCGAGGATCATCCGCTGTGCCTGGGCGCTGCGGGATTGTCGCCCTTGGCAGACAGCCATCTTGTGCCGCTGGTCAAGCAGGCCGATCTGGTCCTGTGCCTTGGCTACGATCCGATCGAGATGCGCCCCGGCTGGCGCGAGATCTGGGATCCGGAGGAAAAGCGGGTCATCGACATTTCCGCAGTGGTCAACGACCACTATATGCATCAGGCGGGCCTTAATCTGGTGGCAGATACCGGGGCCACGCTGGAAGCCATCGCCAAAGGCAATCCGGCGCGGCAGACCTGGTCCGCGGATGAGCCTGCTCAGGTCAAGGCAGCGCTGGCGAAGGCGTTTCCAACCGATGACGAATGGGGCCCCGCCGGTGTGATCGCCGAGACCCGCGCCGCCCTGCCCGCCGAAACGCTCGCCACCGCCGATAGCGGCGCGCATCGCATCCTGCTGAGCCAGATGTGGGAGTGCGGCGAAGAACGCGGGCTGATCCAATCCTCGGCACTGTGCACCATGGGCTGTGCCTTGCCCATGGCCATTGGTCTGAAATTGGTCGAACCTGATCGTCCGGTGATCAGTTTTTCCGGTGACGCAGGCTTTTTGATGATCGCCGGAGAGCTTTCGACCGCCTCAGAGATGGGCGGTAACCCGATCTTTCTGGTTTTTGTCGATGCCAGCCTTGCACTGATCGAGTTGAAACAGCGCCAACGGCAGATGGGCAATCGCGGGGTCGATTTCGACCGCCACGACTATGCCGCGATGGGCCGCGCCTTTGGGGGCTATGGACATACGGTACGCAACCGCGCAGAACTGCGCGCGGCACTGGACGCGGCGGTCAAAGCCGACCGTTTCACAGTGATCGCCGCAGAGATTGAGCGTGGGGGATATGATGGCCGCATCTAAGGGACCGCTGCAGGGCGTCAAGGTTCTGGACCTTTCGCGTATTCTGGCCGGACCGACCTGCACGCAGCTGCTGGGGGATCTGGGTGCCACCGTTATCAAGATCGAAAACCCCGCAACCGGGGGGGATGACACCAGACAATGGGGGCCCCCCTATGTGACGGATGCCGATGGCAACCCATCGGACCTGAGCGCCTATTTCATGTCTGCCAACCGGAACAAGAAATCCGTCGCCCTGGATATCTCGTCGCCCGAAGGACAGGCCGAGATTCGGCGGCTGGCCGCGCATGCAGATATCCTGATCGAGAATTTCAAACCGGGTGGCCTGGCCAAATACGGGCTGGATTATGCCAGCCTGTCCAAGGATTTGCCGGGGCTCGTCTATTGCTCGATCTCGGGCTATGGCCAAACCGGACCAAACGCCAGCAAGCCGGGATATGATCTGATGGCTCAGGGCTATGGCGGGATCATGTCTCTGACCGGCGATCCCGACGGCGCGCCGATGAAAGTTGGCGTCGGCATTGCGGATGTGATGTGTGGCATGTACGCGACCGTTGGTATTCTGGCGGCCTTGCGCCACCGCGACCAGACCGGCGAAGGCCAGCAGATCGACCTTGCCCTGGTCGACGCACAGGTTGCCTGGTTGATCAACGAAGGTGTCAACTATCTGACCTCGGGCAGCGTACCGCAGCGGCGCGGCAACGGGCATCCCAACATCGTGCCTTACGGTGTCTACGAAACCGCCGACGGGCATGTGATTCTGGCGGTTGGAAATGACAGCCAGTTCAAACGCTTCTGCGACTTCATCGAACAGCCGGATCTTGCAGACGACCCCAGATTTGCCACCAACCCTGCCCGGCTGGAAAATCGCGACGCGCTGAACGCTCTGCTGAACCCTGCGGTCAGGGCACGACAGACCGCACATGTGATTGCAGGGCTTGAGGCGTTGAAGGTTCCGGTTGGCCCGGTGCAGACGATGGATCAGGTTTTTGCCACCGAACAGGTTGCCGCACGCGCCATGCAAATCTCGATGCAGGCAGAGCCCGGAGAGGTGAACCTGATCGGAAATCCGCTCAACCTGTCGCGCACGCCTGTAACATATCGCAGTGCTCCGCCTGTTTGCGGGGCCGATACCCAGGCCGTTTTGAACGCAGAGAACCCCTTCGAAGATTGAAACACTCTGCCCAATTAGGCGGCAAGTTGCTGAAACATGTCGTTGAATCGGCGGATTTATTCACTTTTTGCACACACGGCTTTTCACCAATTCGAGAGCAGGGTCGATACTGATACGACGCCGCTGCACACTCTGCTACATCAAACAGTGTCAGATTACTCAATCAGATTGGACCCAAGAATGAAACAAGACGTTTTCGGACAGATGAACACCCTGACCCAGCCGGCAAGTGTCGAGGCATGGGATGGTGTTCTGCTTGGGTTCATGGCGCATGCTGCCGTCACCCCGCAGCATCTGGGCAAAGTGCTGGAGCTTGAGCCCGACTTTGCGCTGGGCCATGCGGTCAAAGGTCTGTTCATGGTATTGTTGGGGCGGCGCGAGATGATCGCGGTAGCCCAAGACGCCCTGACAGCCGCCAAAGCCGCGATGCAGCGGCAGCCTATCTCAGCACGCGAGACGCTTTATGTCGAAGCGCTTGAGATGTATCTGGCCGATCTGCCCTCGCAAGCGATCCAGAAATTCGAAGAGGTCCTGCGCACCCATCCCGAAGACAGCCTGGCGATGAAGCTCAGCCACGCAACACGGTTTGTGCTGGGCGATGCCGAAGGCATGCGCCGGTCGATTGAACGCGTGATGCCCGCCTATGCCCCGGACCACCCCGGTCGCGGCTATCTGCTGGGCTGCCATTCCTTCGCGCTCGAGGAAACCGGAGCCTATGAAAAGGCCGAGATTGCGGGGCGTCAGGCGCTGTGGATGGTGTCAGATGATGCCTGGGGTCTGCACGCGGTGGCGCATGTGCACGAAATGACCGGCAACGCGCAGCTGGGGCTGGATTGGCTGGCCGGGCGCGAGGCTGCCTGGGCCCATTGTAACAACTTCCGCTATCATGTGTGGTGGCACAAGGCGCTGATGCATCTGGATCTGGGTCAGGTCGACCAGGTGATGGAGCTGTATGACCAGCATATCCGCAAGGACAAGACAGACGATTACCGCGATATCTCGAACGCGACCTCGCTGTTGTCGCGACTTGAGCTGGAAGGCGTCAATGTCGGCAGCCGCTGGGAAGAACTGGCAGATCTGAGCGCCAACCGGACCGAGGATGGCTGCCTGATCTTTGCCGACCTGCACTATCTGCTGGCGTTGACCGGTGACAATCGCGGTGACGCGACCGGCAAGATGCTGCAGCGCATCCAGAAGGACGCACAGCGCAATCAGGGCGACACCCCGATCCGCATGTCTGATCCGGGCGTCGCCGCAGCCAAAGGGCTTGAGGCCTTTGGTGACGGGCTTTACGGGCAAGCCTTTGATTTTCTGTCGACTGCGCGCGACGGAATGCAACTGGCGGGTGGAAGCCACGCCCAACGTGATGTATTCGAGCGCATCACAATCGACTCGGGCCTTCGGGCGGGGCGTCTGGATGATGTCGAGCGCATCCTGGACGATCGCCGCGCAAAACGGGCCGGAGGCGAGGACAACTATGCCATCGCGCGCCGCGCCCTGATCGACGCGGCCCGGGACAGCGACGACGCCCAAAGCGTCCCAGCCGAATAACGACAAGACCTAAAAGGACCAAGACCGAATGGCGACCATATCGCCCTCTTCTGATTTTGCACCGGTTGCGGCAGCCCCTGCCGCAACGCCGGCCCGCACGCGCGACCCGCGGCTGGATTTCTATCGCGGCATCGCGATGTTCATCATCCTGATTGCCCATATCCCCAGCAACCCCTGGTCCAAGTGGATTCCAGCGCGGTTCGGATACTCGGACGCGACCGAGATTTTTGTGTTCTGCTCGGGCATGGCCTCGGCCATCGCATTTGGCGGGGCGTTCATGAAAAAGGGCTGGCTGATGGGCACAGCCCGCGTCGCCTTTCGGATTTGGCAGGTCTACTGGGCGCATATTTGCCTGTTTTTCTTCGTCGCAATGACGATGGCTGCGCTGGATCAAAGCGGATCGTTCGAGAAAACCTATATCTCGTCGCTGAACCTGCAGCATTTCTTCAAGGATCCGGCCTCGCAAATGGTGGGGATATTCACGCTCACTTATGTGCCGAACTACTTTGACATTCTGCCGATGTATCTGGTCGTTCTGGCCTTGATGCCGCTATACATGGCGCTTTATCGCGTCAGCTTTTGGCTGATGGCGGCGGCCTGCGTGGGCATCTGGTTCGTGGCGCAATTCGGCGTGCTGGGGCTTCCGGCAGAACCCTGGTCCGACCGAAAATGGTTCTTCAACCCGTTTGGTTGGCAGCTTTTGTTCTTCACCGGTTTTGCCTTCATGCGTGGCTGGATACCCGCCCCGCCGGTGTCGAAAACCCTGATTTGGCTGGCTGCGGGCTTTCTGATGCTTTCCGCGCCGTTCGGGTCCTGGAAAGTGTTCTCATGGATCAATGACGCTGCCCCTAGTCTAGGAGAGATTCTGCGCCCGGTCTGGCCTCTGACGGAAGAGCTCCGCCCGAAAACAGAGTTCGGCCTGCTGCGGTATCTCCATTTCCTGGCACTTGCCTATCTGGGCTGGGTCGCCGCGGGCGCGCAGGGCCACCGCCTGATTGCCACCGGGCACAGCCTGGGAGCGCGCGCCTGGCAAAACGTGCTGGCCGTGATCACCAAGGTCGGCCAGCAATCCCTTGCGGTGTTTGTATTTTCCATGGCCATGGCCCGTCTGATCGGCGTGGCCCTGGATCAGGTTGGGCGGGAATTCGCCCCGGTCTTCGCAGCCAACATGATTGGCTTTGCCATGATCATCGGCGTGGCCTATTTGGCCGCGTGGTTCAAGTCACAACCCTGGAAGTCGAAGAAATGAACTTTACCCGTCGCGCATTTCTGGCCTCGTCAACGGCTCTGGCCCTTGCCCCGTCTGCATATGCTACCGGCGGCGAGGCCCCGTTCGACCGCAATGTCGTAATCGAGATGGCCCGCGATCTGGCCAGTCGCCCTTATGCCAAGCGCGAGATGGTGCCGCAGGAATGGCAGGACCTGACCTATCAGCAATATCGCTCGATCCGGTTCAAACTGGAAAAGGGGCTTTGGTACGACACGCAAACCCCGTTCGAAGTCGATTTCTTTGCGCCCGGCCTGTATTTCCCGCGCGCGGTTCAGATTTCCGTGGTCGACCATGAACAGGTCACGCCGGTGGCCTTCGATCTGGACATGTTCACCAAAAGCGAGGATGTGCCCACCTTGCCGGCAGACGAATCCCTTGGGTTTTCGGGCTTCCGGCTGCGGGCCGAAATGCACCGTCCGGGTTTGACGGACGAGTTCTGCGTCTTTCAGGGTGCCAGCTATTTCCGCGCCATCGGTCTGCACGAGGCGTATGGCCTTTCGGCGCGCGGGCTGGCTCTGAAAACAGGCGATCCCGACGGAGAGGAATTTCCCGATTTCATCCGCTTTTGGCTAGAAAAGCCTGCACCCGGGCAGCGAGACATGGTTGTCCACGCGCTGATGGACAGCCCGAGTGTCAGCGGCGCTTACCGGTTTGAAATCACGCCGGGGCAGGATTGCATCATGAATGTCGAGGCGACGCTGTTCCCACGCGAAGAGCTGCTGCATGTGGGCATCGCGCCGGGAACTTCGATGTTCCTGTTCGATCAGACCAATCACAGCCGCTTTGACGATTTCCGCCCAGCGGTGCATGACAGCGACGGGCTGCTGGTCCGCAATGGCGCAGGCGAAGTGATCTGGCGCCCGCTGGCAAACCCGACCCGCCTGCAGGTATCGTCTTTCGTCGACACCAACCCCCGCGGTTTTGGCCTGATGCAGCGCAAGCGCGCCTTCTCGGATTACGCCGATCTTGAAGCGAACTACCACAAACGCCCCAGCCTGTGGGTGGAACCCAACGGGGATTGGGGCAAAGGCTCGGTCACTCTGGTCGAAATCCCAGCGGATCAGGAAATCTATGACAACATTGTCGCTTACTGGCGTCCGTCTGATCCTTACGCCGCTGGCAGCCAGGTTGACCTGTCCTATCGCCTGATCTGGGGCGAGGAACCACAGCGCACGCCGATGCCACGCGTCATCAACACAGCTATGGGCGACAATACCTTTGGCGAGGGACGCCTGGCGGTGATCGATTTCGAGGCCAGCGATCTGTTCGACGATGTCGACGCCATGACCATCTTTGTGGATTCGCCCCATGCCGAGACCTCGGATGGAGTGCTGCAACGCAATCCCGACACCGGCGGTTTGCGGCTGGCGTTTTCCTTTGAACCCGGCGAGCGCAACCATGTGGAACTGCGCGCGCAATTGCTGAAAGACAAACAACCGGCCTCTGAGGTCTGGTTGTACCGTTGGACCACATGAGCCGCGATCTGCATATCATGCCGCCAGAGGCCCCTCTGGCGATGCCCGCGCAGGATTTCAGCGCTGGGTTCCGCGACGCGGACGCGCCCTCAAATACGCGCACGCCGTCGGCCGGGTTTTGGCGGGCGCTGGCCTTCTCTCCTGCCATGGCCGCAACTCTGGGGCTGTTGTGGGTCATGAGCGACTGGTTCGGTGCCGAAGGCATCAATCTGGTCGAAGGCATCCTGCTGGCGCTGATTTCCTTCAACTTTTTCTGGATTTCCTTCACCGTCTGCACCGTCCTGCTGGGCATGGTCTCGCTGTCGCGGCAGGATGCGCCGAAACGGGACCAGACCGCGCAGCCCTTGCGCGTGGCCCTGCTGACGCCGGTCTATAACGAGGTGCCCTGGAACGTGCTGGGCAATGCCCGCACCATGCTGGAGGACCTGCAAACGCGTGGCGGTCGGCATCACTATGCGATGTTCATCCTGTCGGACACGCGCGACCCCGAAATAGCCGCGCAGGAACAGGCCAGTGTCGAGGCGTTGCGCACCACGTTGGCACCGGGGCTGGAACTGTATTACCGCCGCCGTGAGCAGAATACCGACCGCAAGGTTGGCAATATCGCCGACTGGGTCAGCCGCTGGGGCGCGGATTGGGACGCCATGCTGGTGTTGGACGCGGACAGCCTGATGACTGGCCGCGCCATTGCCCGCCTCACCGATGCGCTGGCGCGGGATCCGGGGGCTGGCCTGATCCAAAGCTATCCGCAGCTGATCGGCGCGCAGTCGGTCTTTGCCCGCATGCAGCAGTTTGCCAACGGCGTCTACGGCATTGCCTTTGCAGAAGGCCTGGCCCGCTGGTGCGGGCAAGAGGGCAACTATTGGGGTCACAACGCCATCATCCGCACCAAAGCCTTTGCCACCAGCGCGGGCTTGCCCAAGCTGCGCTCGTTCAGCGGGCAGGACAAACTGATCATGAGCCACGACTTTGTCGAGGCAGGTCTCTTGCGTCGTGCAGGCTGGGCCGTGCGGTTTCTGCCGCGCATTCGCGGATCGTACGAAGAAACGCCGCCCACATTGATCGACCACGCGATGCGCGACCGGCGCTGGTGTCAAGGCAACTTGCAGCATCTGAAACTGCTGGGCTCCAGCGGGTTCCGGGCGGTGTCGCGGTTCCATATGTTCCACGGTGCTGTCGGCTATCTAATGTCACCGTTGTGGTTTGCGCTGCTGGTGATGTGGGCCCTGATCGGTCAGGGCAAAGAGGCGTCGGTCCTCTATTACTTCAGCCCCGACAATCCGCTGTTCCCGCAATGGCCCGAGATGTCGGAAACCCGTCACGTACTGATCATTCTGGTGATGTATGCCATGTTGCTGGCGCCCAAGGTTCTGGGCGTATTGGCCCTGCCCCTCAGCGGGGTGCGATATGCCGAGTTCGGAAGCCGTCACAAATTCCTGACCTCGTTCCTGGCCGAGGTCGTATTGTCGATCCTCTACGCACCGATCCTGATGGTGCAACAGATGATCGCCGTGTTGCGCACCGCCTTCGGCATCCAAAAAGGTTGGTCCCCGCAGGCTCGCGATGGCGGCAGCTATGGGCTGCGCACGCTGGTGCTGTGCCATGCGCTGGAAACTGTCAGCGGTTTGGCTTTGACGGCGGGCATTCTGTCCGGCCTGGTTTCGGTCTGGCTTGCCCCGATTGCAATCAGTCTTGCTCTGGCCATCCCGCTTTCTGCGCTCAGCGGTGTCTCTGCCGGGGCAGCACGGCGCATGGTCGGTATGCGAGAGGATGTCAACGAGCCTGCAATCACCCGCTCTGCCCGCCGGTACCGGGACGAGCTCAAGCGGTTGGTTGAGGGCAAAGGCAACCTGACCCCGGCAGAATGATCAGCTGCCGGGCAGGCCTTCGTACCAGTCGATGATCATGTCAGACCATCCTTGCGGCACGGAATGGCCACCGGGAAACAGGGCAAATTCCAGCACACCGCCGTCATCGGTGCAATTGACCCAGCGGCGACGCATGAACTGATCTGTTGTGCTAAAGCCCGATGGTTTGTCATCGGTACAGCCGTTTGCTTCGCGCCAAATCTCCAGCCCGGCAAAGATGTCGCCCTGCTGAAACCTGCCACCTCCCAGCACCCGCCCTTCCAGCGGTACAACGTTGTCAATCCAGCCATGAGTATGGAACAGCCGCACAGGGCCATCACAGCTTTCAGGATGCGGGCGCCAAAACCCGCCAGAGACCGGCACATAGGCCGAGAACGTGTCGGGCGCATCGCAGGCGAGGTAATTAACCATGAACCCGCCCGCCGAAAAACCACCCAGCAGCACCCTGTCAGGGTCGATGCCAAACCGTTCGGCTGCATCCTCGACCACTTCGGTCAAAAAGGCCGTTTCATCACGATCCCCGAAGCCGGGATAGAAATTCCAGCTTTGCGGCGCACCTTCGCGGTCGCGTTTCAAACCTTCGGGCGCCATCACCGCGTATCCCCGCGCCAGCAGCGGCTCGACCATACCTCGGTTGCGCATCGTGCCGGTGCCACTGCCGCCATAGCCGTGCAGAAACACCATCAGCGGCGCATTCTCGGCCTGCGCGGGCAGTTCGATGTTGTATTCACCCATCGGGGTCTGGCACGCGGTTTCCTGATCGGCACACCCGGCCATCGCAGTTTGCCCCGCTACGGCAACCGCGGCTGCCAGGCTGAAATTTCGGATCATCCTGTATCCTCATCAAAATCAAGAACCGGCAGCCCGGCCCGTACCCAGCCCGGTCCCGCCGCCGAGCCCAACATGCCTTCGGGAACATCTATGATGTTGGTAAATCCTGCTTCGATCAATCGGTTGGTCAACCGGGCCGAGCGCACACCCCGCGCACAGATCAAGGCAATGGCCGCGCCCTGGTCGCCATCGACCAGATCGTCCAGCGCGGTCACGAAGTCATCGCGCCGCATGTCCAGAGGCACCGCGCCCTCGCCCACGCCCGAGGCGCGCCATTCATTGGGTGTACGTATATCGACCAGCAGAATGTCGCCTTGCAACGCCTGATCATGGGCCTCGGTGACCGTGATCCGTTGTCCGGCATGGGCTTCGGGGATCAGACGGTACTCGCGAATGGCAAAGCCTGCGGCCACGGCCGCGCCGCCGCCAATCAACACCCACCTGCGGGTTCGATTTGTTTGTTCCGCCACGCCGTGATCTCCTGTCTTCTGGCGCAAGTTCTATCACAACATGGCCCGCATCGTGGGGCAGAAAAGCGGGCCGAAGGATCAAGTTCGCGTCATTTTCTTTGCAAAAATTTTCCGCAGCCTTTGATCCTGGAACTCTATTAAATCCTTGCAAGTTCTGGACAGTCTAAAAAATATCCTTACAAAATTGGCTTCACGCTGACCGCCCAGACCGGAGTATCGCTGTTGTCCCTATTCCTTATCGCGGCCCTACCATTCCTTGGCGCTGTTTTCCCGGCATTACTGATCCGTGCAGGCCGGAACGCTGCGGCCTCGGCCGCCGGGTTGACCACGTTTCTTGCCCTCATGGGATTACTGATACACATCCCCTCAGTGATGCGCGGAGACGTGGTGACGGCCCGGTTTGACTGGATCCCGGGCCTGGGACTGAACGCAAATTTCATGCTGGACGGCCTGGGTTTTCTGTTTGCGCTGCTGATCCTTGGCATCGGTCTTTTGATCATTCTCTATGCCCGGTTCTATCTGTCGCGCGAAGATCCGATGGGGCAGTTCTATACCTATCTGCTGCTGTTTCAGGGCGCGATGGTCGGGATCGTCCTGTCCGACAATATCCTGCTTCTGCTTATTTTCTGGGAACTTACATCGCTCAGTTCATTCTTGTTGATCGGCTATTGGAAGCATCTGCCCGAAGGGCGCCAGGGCGCGCGGATGGCGCTGGCCGTTACTGGCTCGGGCGGATTGGCAATGATTGCGGGGATGTTGATCCTGGGCAATATCGTCGGCTCTTATGACCTGAGCGTCATTCTGCAGAACAAAGAGTTGATCCAGGCCTCACCCTATTACCTGCCTGCGTTAGTCCTTATCCTGCTGGGGTGTTTCACCAAGTCGGCACAGTTCCCGTTCCATTTCTGGCTGCCCCACGCGATGGCTGCGCCGACGCCGGTCTCGGCCTATCTGCACTCGGCCACAATGGTAAAGGCGGGTCTGTTCCTGATGGCGCGGATGTGGCCGGTTCTGGCGGGCACCGATGCGTGGTTCTATATCGTGGCGACCACAGGATTGATCACCATGCTGATCGGTGCGGTCATCGCGCTGTTCAAGGACGATCTGAAGGCGCTGCTGGCGTTTTCGACGGTATCGCATCTGGGCCTGATCACCATGCTGTTGGGATTTGGCACCAAGTTTGCCGCCGTGGCCGCCGTATTCCACATCATCAACCACGCGACGTTCAAAGCCGCCCTGTTCATGTCCGCCGGGATCGTTGACCATGAAACCGGAACCCGCGACATCAAGAAACTCGGCGGGTTGCGGCATCTGATGCCGATCACCTTCACCATCGGCACAATCGCTGCGCTGTCGATGGCCGGTCTGCCACCGCTCAACGGCTTTTTGTCGAAAGAGATGATGCTGGAAGAGACTGTGCACACCACCTGGCTGAATTCGCACTACCTGGTGCCGGGGCTGGCGCTTTTGGCGGCACTGTTCTCGGCCGCGTATTCCTTCCGTTTCGTGAGCCACGTGTTTCTCGGCCCGCAGCGCGACGACTATCCGCATCACCCGCATGATCCGCCTGTCGGGCTGTGGCTGGCGCCTGCCTTCCTGGTCGTGCTTGTTGTCCTGATCGGTCTCTATTCAGCGGCAATCGTCGGACCGCTGGTGGCGGTTGTGGCCAGCGCCGTGATCGGTGGGGAAAAGCTGCCGTACTATTCGTTGAAACTGTGGCACGGTTTCACCCCGGCGCTGTATATGTCTGCGGTCGCGACGGTCGGTGGCTTGATCCTTTTGTCCCAGCATCCCAAGGCGGAACGGCTGTGGAATGCCCTGCCCCGACCCGAGGCCAAGGTGATATTCGAGGCCATCATCGCCGCGCTCACACGGCTTAGCCGCTGGATCACGGACGAGCTGCATAACGGCGTGATCAGCCGCTATGCCATCATCTTCGTCGCCTTCACGGTCGGGCTGGGCTATTACGCCTATGCTACCGGCACGATCGGGGTGGAGACACGCATTCCGTTGCCTGCCCAGATCATTCCCATTGTCGGCTGGATCTGTCTGGTCGGGGCAACGCTGGCGATCATGTGGTTCCACCGCAATCGGTTGCTTTCGCTGGTTCTAATCGGTGTCGTGGGCCTGATTGTTTCGATGGCGTTCAACTATCTGTCCGCACCCGACCTTGCGCTGACACAGATCTCGGTCGAGGTGGTGACGATGATCCTGTTGTTGCTGTCGCTGAACTTTCTGCCAACGGACACGCCGTGGGACAGCAGCGCGGCGCGGCGGTGGCGCGATGCGGCCATTTCGGTCGTGGCAGGCCTAGGCACCGGTGGGCTGATCTATGCGCTCATGCTGCGTGACTTCGCCTTTCCGACAATCTCCGAGTTCCACCTGGCCAATTCCTACAAAGGCGGTGGCGGCACCAATGTGGTGAACGTGATCCTGGTTGATTTCCGGGGTTTTGATACCTTTGGTGAAATCATCGTGCTGGGCATTGCCGCGCTGATCATCTTTGCCCTGACCGAGGCGGTGCTGGGCACCAATGTCCGCAGCTATCTGCTGAACCGCAAACCGCATTGGCCGCAATCCGGCGACTCGCATCCACTGATGATGGTGGTGGTCACCCGCGTGATGATGCCCATTGCGCTGATGGTCGGGGCCTATATCTTTTTCCGCGGCCACAACCAGCCGGGCGGTGGTTTCATCGCCGGTCTGATCGTGGCGATTGCGTTCCTGATGCAATATATGGCCAGCGGCTATACCTGGGCGATCGAACGACAACGATTCTACTACCACGGCACCATCGGCTGGGGCGTTCTGATCGCAGCCGCCACCGGTCTGGGCGCGTGGTTCAACGAGCGCCCCTTCCTGACCAGCGATTTCGGCTATATCCACTGGCCGCCGCTGGAAGAATTCGAATGGGCCACCGCGCTGCTCTTTGACACCGGTGTGTTCCTGGCCGTTTTGGGCGCAGTGATGCTGGCGCTGGACAGCCTGTCACGCTTTGCCTGGCAGCCTGGTATGGCGCAGGAATTCCCGATGGATATTAACCCGTTGCGGGACGATCCTCAGGACGAAAATCAAGAAAAGGAGCAAGCCTGATGGAATTGCTCGTCGCCTCTGCCGTGGGCGTGATGACGGCTGCCGGAGTTTTCCTGATCCTGCGCCGCCGCACCTTTCCGGTCATCCTGGGCCTGTCGCTGGTCACATATGCCGTGAACGTGTTTCTGTTCGCCACGGGCCGCCTGGCACTGGATGCGCCTGCCGTTCTCAACAAATACGAAGAAGTGCCCTATACCGATCCGCTGCCGCAGGCCCTGGTTCTGACGGCCATCGTGATTTCCTTTGGCATGACCGCGGTGATCGTGATGATCGCTCTCAGCGCGTATTTGTCTTCCAAGGATGACCATATCGACATGAAAGCGCAGGACAGTGTCGACGCGCCGGGAGAAGACGCATGAATCACTGGATTGTTGCGCCGATCGTCCTGCCCGCGATCCTGGCTCCCTTCATCATCATGGTGCTGCGCTATCACTTGGACCTGCAGCGCATCTTTTCGGTCGCGGGGGTGATCGCCCTGTTGGGCATTGCCCTGACCATCACGGCACAGGCCACCGGGGGCGACATTCAGGTCTATGAGCTGGGCAATTGGCCCGCCCCGTTCGGCATCGTGCTGGTTCTGGATCGCATGGCAGCCATGATGGTGCTGCTGACGGCATTGTTGGCGTTGCCGATTGTGCTTTATGCAATTGGATCGGGCTGGGACGAACGCGGCAAGCATTTTCACGCGCTGTTCCACTTTCAGCTGATGGGCGTGTGCGGAGCCTTCCTGACAGGCGACGCGTTCAACCTGTTCGTGTTCTTCGAAGTTCTGCTGATCGCATCCTACGGGTTGATGACCCATGGCGGCGGCGCGGTGCGCCTGAAGGCCGGGGTTCAGTATGTCACCTACAACCTGCTGGGCTCGACCCTGTTCCTGTTTGCCCTTGGCACGATCTATGCCGTGACTGGCACGCTGAACATGGCCGATCTGGCGGTGCGCGTGGCCGAGATACCACCCGAAGACACCGCCCTATTGCGGGTCGGTGCGGTGCTGCTGTTGCTGGTCTTCTGCATCAAGGCGGCGGTGTTGCCGCTGCATTTCTGGCTGCCTGCCAGCTATGCCAATGCGCCTCTTCCCGTTGCCGCCCTGTTTGCGATTATGACCAAAGTCGGGGCCTATTCGATCCTGCGGGTCTATACGCTTGTCTTCGGACCCGAGGTTGCTGTCACAGATGGTCTGGTCGCGGATTGGCTGCAACCTGCAGCGCTGGCGACACTGGCCGTGGGCGCCATCGGTATTCTTGGGGCACAGCACATCGCGCGCATGGTGGCGTTCTGTGCTATCGCATCTATGGGCACCCTGCTGATCGCAATCTCGCTGTTTACCGAACTGGCGACGGCGGCGGCGCTGTATTACGTTTTCCATTCGACGCTGGCCACGGCCCTTCTGTTTCTTGTGGCCGATATGGTGATGGAACGACGCGGCGGAGCAATCGCGCCGCGGCCACCCATGGCCCAAGGGGGACTGATCGCCAGCCTGTTCTTTGTCGGCGCAATTGCCATGGCCGGAATGCCGCCCTTGTCGGGGTTCATCGGCAAATTGCTGGTTCTCGACGCCTCGCGCGGGGCGGCGGATGCAACGGCGATCTGGGCCGTTGTCCTGATCGGATCGTTTGTGACCATCGTCGGCCTTGCCCGGGCGGGTACGCTGATCTTTTGGAAAAGCCACGACGCGCAGACCCAACCCGATCTTGACCCCGAGGCTGAGGTCGAAGCCGCTACCGCGCCCGAACCCCAACCTGGCCTGGCCTTTACCGCGGTCTTCGGTGTTGTTCTGGGGCTTGTCATGCTGACCCTGTTCGCAGGCCCGGCCTTGCAATACACTCAGAAGACGGCGGAACAGCTGTTTACCCCTGATCAGTACATCTCGGCCGTTTTGGGAAGGGAAGAATGATGAAGCTTTTGCGCAGGATATTCCCCCACCCGCATCTCAGCTTTTTGCTGACATTGGTCTGGATGCTGTTGGCGAACTCGCTGTCGCTGAATTCGCTGGTGTTTGGCCTGATCCTGGGGATCATCATCCCCTTCATCACACAGCCCTACTGGCCCGACCGGCCCAAACTTCGAAATTGGCCGATGATTGCGGAATACCTGCTGGTCGTGCTGTGGGATATCGTCATGGCCAACATCACCGTGGCCCGGATCATCCTGTTCAAACGCGATGCGGATCGGCAACCCAACTGGATCTGTATCCCGCTGGAACTGCGCACGCCCGAGGCGATCACGGTTCTGGCCGGTACGATCACGATGACACCCGGCACTGTCAGTTGTGATCTGTCCGCGCAAGGGCATAACCTGCTGGTTCACTGTCTGGACGCGCCAAACCCCGAAGAGGTCCGCGACCAGATCAAAAGCCGCTATGAACGCCGCCTGAAGGAGATTTTCGAATGATCGAATATGCGATCTACTTTGCCTTCACATGTTTTGGGGCGGCAATCATGATGTGCCTTTGGCGGATCATCACGGCAGACGGCGTCGGCACCCGTGTTCTGGCCCTGGATACGATGGTGATCAACACCATCGCACTGCTCATCCTTTATGGACTGGATCAGGGCACCGAAATCTTTTTCGAAGCCGCTATGATCATCGCCATGCTGGGATTTGTCTCAACCGTTGCCTATGCGCGCTTTATGCTGCGCGGCAATATTATCGAGTGAGGGCAACATGACGGTTTTGTTCGAAATCTTCCTCACCTTCTTTTTGATCGTGTCGGGTATTTTCGGCTTTGTCGGTTCGTTTGGCATGATCAAACTGAAAGACCCCATGTCGCGCCTGCATGCGCCGACCAAGGCAACCACGCTGGGCGTCGGCGGTGTCCTGCTGGCGTCGATCCTGCATTCGTTTGTGTCCGAGGACTACCCGTCCCTGCACGAGCTGCTGATCACGCTGTTTTTGTTCCTGACCGCCCCGATCACGGCCCTGTTCATTGCAAAATGGCACATACACCGGCATGAAAGGCCCGAAGATCTGCCGGACGCGGGTGAAGATGAGCTTTGGGCCACGCACGCTGTCGAGCAGGTCGAGGACGTCCCGGACCACAGCGCGAATTAACACAGATGCACCATCCCCCTTTGCCCCTGACCCGCGATCTGGTTTTGATCGGCGGAGGCCACACGCATGCGCTTGTCCTTCGCAAATGGGGCATGTACCCTTTGCCCGGTGTGCGGGTGACGGTCATCAACCCCGGGCCGACCGCGCCCTATTCGGGGATGCTGCCGGGGTTTGTGGCCGGCCATTATGCGCGCCGGGATCTGGACATCGACCTTGTGAAACTCGCGCGGTTCGCCGGTGCACGCGTAATTCTGGGCTCGGTTCATGGCCTGGATACCGATGCAAAGGTGATTCATGTCGAGGGGCATCCCCCCATCGCCTTCGACATCGCATCGGTCAATGTTGGGATCACCTCGGATATGCCTGCGCTTCCGGGTTTTGCTGCACACGCGGTTCCGGCAAAACCGCTGGGGCCATTCGCGGCCCGATGGGCCAGCTATCTTGCCGGCGACGGGCCCGCCTCGGTCGCCGTGATCGGCGGCGGTGTCGCAGGCGTTGAGCTTGCAATGGCTATGGCGCACGCGTTGCGGGCCAAGGCGCGCCAGGCGCAGGTCACCTTGGTCGACAACGCCACAGCGCTGACCGCAGCTTCGCCCAAAGCGGCTGACACCATTCGCTCAGCAATGGCCAAACTTGGGGTAGACGTGATCGAGCAGGCCGCAATCGCCAAAGTTACCGAAAGCAGGTTGGAACTGCAGGATGGGCGCTCGATCCCGGCCGAATTCGTGACCGGCGCCGCCGGGGCGCGGCCCTATGGCTGGATTGCCGACACAAGCCTCGCCTTGCAGGACGGATATATCCGGGTCGACGGGCATTTGCAGTCCAGCGACCCGGGTGTTTTCGCAGCCGGAGATTGCGCGCACCTGACCGAAAATCCGCGCCCGAAGGCGGGCGTATTCGCGGTGCGTGAAGCCCCTGTTTTGTTCAACAATTTGCGCGCAGCACTTGGTGCGGGAAACATGCGGCGCTACGTAGCGCAAGGGGACTACCTGAAACTGATCTCTTTGGGCAGTAAGTCGGCCTTGGCCGAGCGATTGGGAACCTCCTTTAGCGGTCCTTTGATGTGGAAATGGAAAAACCACATTGATCAGGGATTCATGAACAAGTTCCGCGATCTGCCGCAAATGAGCACACCAGCCTTGCCCCGTCATCACGCAGCCGGTGTGGTTGAGGCGCTGGGCGACAAACCCATGTGCGGCGGCTGTGGTGCAAAGGTTGGGCGCGGCGCATTGCAGGCCGCTTTGCAAGACCTACCCGCACCGAACAGGTCGGATGTGACGGCCCTGCCCGGCGATGATGCCGCCCTGCTGACCACCGGTGGCGCGCGGCAGGTCATCACATCGGACCATCTGCGCGCGTTCTCGCTGGATCCGGTGGTGATGACACGGATCGCCGCGGTTCATGCCTTGGGCGATATCTGGGCAATGGGGGCCACGCCGCAGGCTGCGACCGCAACGCTGATCCTGCCGCGCATGTCCGCGCAGATGCAGCAGCGCACCATGGCCGAAATCATGGCAACCGCCAGCGATGTCATGCGCAATGCCGGTGCTGACATCGTGGGTGGCCACAGCTCTATGGGCGACGAGATGACCATTGGCTTTACAGTGACCGGCTTGTGCGAACGCGATCCGATCACCTTGTCCGGCGGGCGCCCCGGTGATGTGCTGATCCTGACGAAACCTCTGGGAACCGGCGTTCTTATGGCCGCCGAGATGGCATGCAAGGCCGATGGCGCATGGGTCGCAGATGCGTTTGCGCATATGGTCCAGCCGCAAGGCGAGGCCTCGTGCATCCTGTCCGACGCGCATGCCATGACGGATGTGACCGGCTTTGGCCTGGCCGGGCATCTGAATGGCATCTGCGCCGCCTCAGGATGTGGTGCGACGCTGAACCTGGACGCCGTGCCAGTTCTGCCGGGCGCCGTAGAGCTCAGCGCGTTGGGCATTCGGTCTACGATCTTCACGGATAACCGGATGATCACCCCAAAGTTGCCCGAAGGCGGCACAGCCGATCTGCTTTATGATCCGCAAACCGCTGGAGGGTTGTTGGCCGCCGTCTCCCCTGATCAGGCAGACGCAATGCTGCAGGGCCTGAAAGACGCCGGATACCCCGCCGTGATCATCGGAGAACTGACCGAAACGCCGGGCCTTCAGCTTCAGAGCTGATCCAACACCTGTTCAACCTGCTCTGCCACGTTTTCAAGTCCCGCCGCATCCAGCGTCGCGGCCTGAACTTCGGCCAAAACCTCGGGGTTCTTGGCACGCCGAGATTTCGTGTAAGCCGGATCATAGTGCTGCTCCATCAGTGCTCGGGTCAGCGCTTGCTTGTCACCGGCATCGATCATGGCCAGCCAACCGTCGACCACCTCGTGCCCGCGATGGGACCGCAACGGCATCAGGCGGTCGCGCAGCCGCGTGGTGTCTGACAGAATGTCATCGTAGGCCGCCACAAGATAGTCGGTACGTACCTCGATGGGCGCTGAAATCTGTATCCTTGGTGCGGCACACAGCGCGCTCCAGACGCTGGGCGGCAGGATCAGGTGCCCGATCTTGGAGGATTCCGCCTCGACCAAAACAGGTCTTGCAGGATCCAATGCGCAAAGCGCGCGTGCCAGCGCGGATTCGAACCCCTTTTGGCTGGGTTGCCCACCCGGCCTCTCTCCCAACAGCGAACCGCGATGATTGGCAAGCCCTTCGAGGTCCAGAACCTGCACATCCCGGGTCCGCAAACAGGCAAGGATATCCGTCTTGGCCGTGCCGGTGAACCCGTCCAACGCAATCAACCGATGCGGCAACGGATCATCATAAAGATAGCGATTAACCAGACGCCGATAGGTGCGATAGCCACCCTCGACCACCTCGGCCCTCCACCCGATCTGTTGCAACATCCAGGTAAACGACCCTGACCGCTGCCCACCGCGCCAGCAATAGACCAGTGGCCGCCATCCACCCTCATGGTGGCTGAGGCTGTGTTCTATGTGGTTGGCGGCGTTGCGAAACACCAGTGCTGCGCCCAGCTTGCGGGCCATAAACGGGCTTTGCTGAACATAGATCGTACCGACCTGCGCGCGTTCTTCATTGTCCAGAACCGGCAGATTTATCGCGCCCGGCAGATGATCTTCGGCAAATTCTGCCGGGCTGCGCACATCAATGACCGTATCGAACGGGTGCGCAAAGAGCTGTGGTAAATCGGTGAATTTCAAGACCATGCCCACGATCTAACGGGCGGTCGCGTGAAAGGAAAGTTCCTTCACGCGTCCTCGAACGGCTCGATCAGCTCGGGGCCCGAAGCGCGATTGGAATTCACGGCTGGATCGACCCGATGAAAACTCAGCATTTCCTCGGGACCGGGCACCATCAGACGTGCCGCACCCTTGCCCTGCTCGCCCAACCAAAGCGGCCAGTCCTTTTGATCCAGAATCAGCGGCATTCTGTGGTGAATCTGACCCAGCGTGGTGTTGGCAGCGGTGGTGACGATGGCGCATGTGCCCTGACGCGCATGTTCGGGCCCCCAATCCTGCCAGACCCCGGCAAACGCGATGGGCGCCTGATCCTTTCGGGCGATGTACCAGGGCAATCGTTTACCTTCTTCGGTCTTGGTCCATTCGTAAAATCCCGTCACCACGATCAGACAGCGGCGATCCCGGCACGCGTTGCGAAAGGCCGGTTTCTCGGCCAGCGTTTCCGCCCGCGCATTGATCAGCAGCGGACCAGCTGTTTCCGTCTTGTACCAATGGGGCAGAAACCCCCAGCGCAGCGCGTCCAACCTGCGCTGCCCCGCATCCGATCGCACCACATGCACCGGATTGGTCGGGCAGACGTTATAGTTGGGAACAGGCGGCAGCGCATTCGCCGGTCGCGCAGCAAACAGCCGCGCCATTGCATCGTCAGGAAGAGTTATTGCAAACCGTCCGCACATGAGTAATGAACTCTCAACCACCGTTTCCACGAGGCACAAGGCCCCACGCAGTCATATGGCACAACAAACAGCGAATTCCCTCAAGAGCAAAGCGTTGAATGACCTCGATGCCGGCAAACTGCAACAGGCGCTGAAAAAGGCGCAGTTGGGGGCGAAAAAGTTCCCCAAGGATGTCGACTACCACGCCATCGCCGGATTTGTTCTGACCGAGATGAAGCGGTACAAGCAATCCATTCCGTTTTTTGTCGAAGCCTCGCGTCTGAAACCCGATGACCCGCAATTTGCCGAGAACCTCGCCAATGCGCTGATGCAGACCCAGCAGATCCCGCGCGCGCTGGCTTATGCGGAACAAAAACTCGAACAGTTCCCGAACAACAAGGAACTGGTGCGCGTCATCGATGAGATCGGGCTAAAGGGCAATAACTGGCGCAGTATTATCGAGCACGCGACGATGCGCCTTGAATCGGACCCCGACAATGCGGCCCTACTGTCGAGCCGCGCCCGCGCCTATGGTCAGATCGCCTATGTCGACAAAAGCGCAGCGGATATCCGGCGCGCCTATGAGCTTGAGCCGGAAGACGAAAAGATCGCCTTTCGAATGGCCGTTCACCTGCATCAGTCCGGCAACAAAGAGGGGTGCACCGAGATTCTGTGGCGCGTTCACGCAAAAAACGATGTCCATGCACCAACGCTTTTGCAACTGGCCACTTTGGCCAGCAAGGATCAGGTTTCCGATCTGCTGGCCAAGGTCGAGGCTGCGATGGCTGAAAGCGAACACAAGGTCATCGATCTGGAGTTCGCGCGCGCGCATCTGGTCTCCAAACGCGACGGGTTGGATGCGGCCCTGCCCTATTTCGCCATCGCCAACGAGGCGCAGCATGGCACCAACCCCTATAACGTTGAACACGAAGAGGAAAAACTGCGCCGCATCTGCGACATGTTCCCAGTGGACACGCCAACGCCCACGGCCGATATCACCGAAGGCCCACTGCCGATCTTTGTGATCGGGCAGCCCCGGTCCGGCACGACGCTGATGGAAATGATGCTGAGCTCGGCCCCCGACATTGCCGGGTGCGGAGAGCTGACACTGGCCGCGGATCTGTCTCAGCCCCTGGTCGAGGACGAAAAACCGTTCGACACCAAGGCTGCACAGAAATTTGCGCAGGATTTCCGCGACTTGATGCCACCGCTGCCCGAGGGATCGACCGCGTTTGTGGACAAGATGCCCCACAATTTTCAGCGCGCGGGTTTTCTGCTGACCGCGTTTCCCAATGCGCGGGTGATCAACATGCTGCGCGACCCGCGCGACGTCGGTCTGTCAAAATGGATCAGACGCTTTCCGGCCCCGGGCATGCGCTATGCTTCGAACCTGGGGTCCATCGCGCATTCCGCCAACCTGTACCGCCGCTACATGACCCATTGGCACACCGTTTTCGGCGAGCGCATCCTGACCGTGCCGTATGAGGCCCTGGTGGCGGACCCCGAAACCTATAGCCGGCAGGTGGCCGAGTTCTGCGGCATCGACTGGCACGAACGGATGATGCATCCCGAAGAGAACACCAAGCAGGTTCGAACCGCCAGCATCGATCAAGTCCGCAGCAAGATCTCGACCAAATCCATAGGCGGGTGGAGCAAGGTATCCGGCCACATCCAACCCATGCTGAAGGGCTTCGACCCGGCGCTCTGGCCGGAATATGACTTTGGCTAACGTATCAGGGCCATTGCGGGTCCCTGCCCGATCAGCAGCCCGCGGGTGAAAGCACACTTCCGACTATTGCGGTTCAGCACCGGTTTTTCTTTTCTTACCCCAATGACTTGAGTCATTCGGTTTCCGGTACTAAGTACGCGCTACGCCCGCGATCATCGAAGGGCGATGGAGAATTTATGTCGACGATTGCGGCCCGCCGCTAAGGTCCACTTGATTGGACCGCTTTGAACCAAAAGACTTCCGCGCGCGATGCCGGAAGCCTTTTCAGCTGGCATAATCTCACGAGACACTCCATTGAATATCTCAAAACGCGAACAGCGTGTTTTGCACGTTCTTGCACAGGGCGGAGAGATCCGCTTTGAGCGCATGACAAACGGCAAAGTGCGCGAAGTATCCTGTTTCACACGCGACGGCCATGTCCTGGCCGATTGCACGCTGCAGCTTTTTCAGCGGCTGAAGAAACGGCGATTTATCAAATCGGTGAACGGACGGCCCTACCGCGCGACACGGCTCGGTATCCGTTCGGTCAATCCACAATATGACAATCGATAAGGCCTTCAGAATGACCAATGCAACGATCAAACCCACCACTCAGGACGATGTCCGGGACCTTCAAATAGTGTTGGATGAAACCGGTCTTTTCCCCAGCGAATTGCTGCCAGATATGTTGGCGCCTTCGATTGCCGCAGAAACAGAAGCCTTCTGGCTTACATGTCACCGCAACGGCAAGGCAATTGGCCTGTGCTACACGGTTCCGGAGGAGCTTGCCGATGGCACATGGAACATGCTCGCGCTGGCTGTCCTTCCGGAATTGCAAGGCAAAAGGATGGGAGCGGCACTGGTCGCGGCGGCTGAACAGCACTTGTCGGACAGAAACCAACGCATGCTGATCGTCGAGACATCGGGCACTGATGAATTTGCTCTGACCCGGAAATTTTATGCTCGCAACGGGTATGAGGAAGAAGCGCGTATCCGTGATTTCTGGGCGGATGGCGATGATAAGGTGATCTTCAGGAAAGCACTTTGACTGAGGAGTCACAAAAAAAGGCCGCGCCCCACAAGGCGCGGCCCATTTCCATTTCTTACAAGCTTATTTCTGCTTGATGCGCCCATCCAGATACGGCTGGTATGGCGCGTTCTCGGCCAGATATTCCGCCGTGACATCCGCCAGATCGGGGCCGAAATCATAGGCGTTTTTGTCGTCGCCTTCGAACATGTTGTACCCATCACCGCCATTGCGGACATAGTTGTTGGTCACAACCAGATATGTGGCCGCCGGGTCAATCGGCGCGTACCCGCCATCCTTGGCGACCATGACTTCGACGATGCGGCCTTCGTTCGGGGCAACTGAGGGGTCCCAGGTGAAGGTCATGCCAGCCACCTGCGGGAAACGACCTTTGACCTCTTCGACCTGGCTGACACCGTTTTCCAGCGCATCGATGACGCCCTGGCCGCTGATCTCAAACGTGGACAGCGTGTTCTGGAACGGCAGAACCGTCAGCACTTCGCCCATTGTAACCTCGCCCGGATCGATCGAGGCGCGCAGACCGCCCGAGTTGGCAATGGCCAGTTGTGCGCCCTGATCGGCCACGCGGGCCAGCATGGCGTCAGCTACAAGGTTGCCCATCTCGCATTCCTGAACCCGGCAAACCGCGCGATCCCCTTGGATCACTGCCGCACTTTCTGCCACGACGCGCTTTTTCATCTCTTCGATGGGCGCGCCCATCTCGGCCACACGGGCGGCGATATCGGGATCGGGTGTGACGGAGGCGTCCAGCAGGATCGGTTCGCCTTCGGCGGAAACCAGATTGCCGTCATCGTCAAAGGTCAGCGTGACCTCGCCCAAGTATTTCGAATAGGCATAGGCTTGTACCACAGGCACGTCGCCCACCATCATGGGATACGACCCGGCGGCGCCCTCTTGGGTGTTGGACAGCAAGGTGTGCGAATGTCCGCCAATCACCAGGTCAAGGCCGGGCACCTGTTCGGCAATCTCGATATCCTTGGCCAGACCCACATGGTTCAGGGCAATGATGATATCAACGCCCTCACCTTGCAGCGTGGCAACATCGGCTTTCAGGCTTTCGATCTCATCCTTGAAGATCACGTCCTTGCCGGGGCTTGAGGTATCAACCGTGTCAGTCGCCAGCGCGGAAATGATCCCGACCTTCTGGCCACCCACATCCAGCACAACGTGGTTCTGCACCCGGTCTTTCAGCTCGGCAGAGGAAGACAGATCAAGGTTGCCCGAGATTACCGGAAAACTGACCGCGTCGATGAACGTGGCCAGCCCTTCGGGGCCGTCGTCAAATTCGTGGTTACCGACTGCCATGACGTCATAGCCGATGGCTTCCATGAACTCGGCCTCGGCTGCACCTTTGTAGGTGGTATAGAACAGCGATCCCTGAAACGGGTCGCCTGCGTCCAGCACCAGCACATTTTCATCCGCCAGGTCGCCGCGCCGGGTATCGACCATGGTTTTCAGACGCGCGACACCGCCAAAGCACTTGCCTTCGGCTTCATCCTCGGCGTTACAGGTGGAATCGTATTTGTTGATCGATTCAACTCGGCTGTGCAGATCGTTGGTGTGCAAAATGGTCAGCTTGTACTCGGCCGCAGCCATGCCAGCGGTCAACCCAAGTACGGCTGTGCAGGCCAGAAAACGGGTATACATTGAAAGACTCCCTGTTTGTGATTGCACAAATCGTGCGATGCGGAAGGCAAAGAGTCAAAGGGGAATTCCGACTTGATTCCCCACCCCTTGCAAGGCATCAGTGGGCCATGCTGATTTACAAGATTTTTCGGGCCGAAGAATGGGCTGCGCTGCAGACGCGAGGCGCAACAGATGGCGCCCCGATTGATGTGGCGGATGGCTATGTGCACTTCTCAACTGCCCGGCAAGCGGCGGAAACGGCCGCGAAACATTTTGCGGGTGTCGAAGGCCTGACGCTGCTGGCCTGTGACGCGGACGCGATGGGCGACGATCTGAAATGGGAGGTCTCGCGCGGCGATGCATTGTTCCCGCATCTCTACCGTCAGATTCGCCTGACAGACGTAGTCTGGTCAGAACCCCTTCCGTTTGACGGTCAGGCCCATGTTTTCCCGGAGGCGATGGAGTGAGCGGCCAATCTCGCAGCCCCGGCATCTGCGACAATGAGGGTGACAAATGAACATCACCGAACGGCTTGGTCTGGCAGCGCTGCACCGACTGGATCCTGAAACTGCGCATGGGCTTTCGATCAAGGCATTGAAAGCCGGCTTGGCACCCAGCCCAGGTTCGGTGACTTCTTCTCGTCTGAAAACACAAGTGGCGGGGTTGAGCCTGCCCAACCCTGTCGGATTGGCCGCGGGCTTCGACAAGAACGGAGAGGTCCTGACCCCTCTGTCCCGCTGCGGATTTGGGTTCATCGAAGTGGGCGCCGTCACCCCGCGCCCGCAACCGGGCAACCCAAAACCACGTCTGTTTCGCCTGACCGAAGATGCCGCCGCCATCAACCGCTTTGGTTTCAACAACGAAGGGATGGAGGTGATGGCCAAACGCCTCGCCCACCGTCCCAAGGACGCAGTGATCGGCCTGAACCTTGGGGCCAACAAGGACAGCACCGACCGGGCGGGCGACTTTGCCAAAGTGCTGGCCCATTGCGCCGCGCATCTGGATTTTGCCACTGTCAACGTCTCATCCCCGAACACCGAGAAACTGCGCGATTTGCAAGGCAAAGCCGCGCTGACTGCGTTGTTGACCGGGGTGATTGATACGCGCGATGCGTTGCCGCGTCGCTTGCCCGTGTTCCTCAAGATCGCCCCGGATTTGAGCGATACCGAGTTGCAGGACATCGCCGAGGTCGCGCTTGAAACGGGCGTGGATGCGGTGATTGCAACCAACACAACCTTGTCGCGGGACGGTTTGCAGAGCGCGCATAGGGAAGAGACAGGCGGGCTGTCCGGTGCGCCGCTGTTCGAAAAATCCACTCGCGTGCTGGCGCGACTCAGCCAGTTGACCGACGGGAACATTCCGCTGATCGGTGTGGGTGGCATCAGTTCCGCCAAACAGGCCTATGCCAAGATACAGGCCGGGGCGTCGGCGGTGCAGTTTTATACTGCCATGGTCTATGGCGGCATCTCACTGGCGGCGGAGATCGCCAAAGGTTTGGATGACTTGCTGCAACGCGACGGGTTCGAAACCGTGGCACAGGCCGTCGGCAGCAAACGAAAGGACTGGCTGTGATCGAATATTGGCACAACCCGCGCTGTTCAAAGTCGCGTCAGGGTTTGGCCCTGTTTCAGGACAAAAGCGCCGACCTGCGCGTGCGCAAATACCTTGAGGACGCTCCGTCCGTGGAAGAGTTGCAAAATGTGCTGGGGCTATTGGGCATTTCCGCAATCCAGATGATGCGGACCGGTGAGAAACGGTTCAAGGAACTGGGGCTGTCCAAAACCGCGCCGGATCAAGACCTGATCCGTGCTATGGCCGAAAACCCGATCCTAATTGAACGCCCGCTGGCGATTGCAGGCGACAAAGCCACTATTGGTCGACCGCCCGAGACCTTGCTAGGCCTGCTCTAGACGACTTGCGCTTCAAGCCGGGGATAGCGCCACCCCAAAGTGACGCCCCGCGCGATGTTCAGTACCATCAGCGCAGCCCACAGACCGTGATTTCCAAAGGTCGGGACCAGCAGAAACAATGCCACCACATAGATGGCAACGGATTGAAGCATGGCGTTGCGCATGGCCCGGGTCCATGTCGCGCCAATGTAGATACCGTCGAACATCCAACTGGCAACGCCAATGATCGGGGCCAGGGCCGCCCAGATCAGGAACTCACGCGCCGCGATGCGCACCTCCCAGGATGTAGACATCAGATCAATCAGAGCAGGGCCTGCCCAAAAGAAGACGCCACCCAGCACCAGCGCGCCGCCCACGCCCCATTGCGAGGCCATGATCGAGGCACGGCGCACCTGCGTCCGGTGGCCCGCCCCAACCGCGCTGCCCACCAGCGCCTCGGCTGAAAAGGCAAAACCGTCCAGCGCAAAGGCGGTGATCTCAAGGAATTGCAAAAGCACCTGATTTGCAGCCAGATTTACGTCGCCCAGATCGGAACCGATGAACAAAAAGGTGGTGAACGACCCGGTCAATAGCACGGATCGGATCATGATATCCGCGTTCACCTGCATCATCCGCCGCAACCGCGCCGCGTCGAAAATCCGCGGCCAGTCCCTCCATTGATTACCGGTAAAGGCCTGTCGGCACAGCCACAGGCCCAGCGCCAGGCCGGTCCACTCGGCAATGAGCGTGGCAACGGCCACGCCTTCGACACCCCAGCCCAGACCAAGGACGAACCACAAATCCAGTGCAATATTCAGGCCATTCATCCAGATCTGCAGCAGGAAAACGCCACGCGTGCGTTCGATGGCGATCAGCCAGCCGGTCACGGCATAAAGCGCAATCGTGGCCGGGGCACCCCAGATGCGGATCTCAAGATAACTTCGCGTCAGGGCTTCGACCTCGGGGCTGGCGGGCGAGAGGGCAAATGCGCCCCAAAAGACGCCGACCTGCGCCAGAATGAACACCAGCCCTGCGGTGCCCCCCAACAACAGACCGCGCATCAGCAGCGCCCCGGTTTCCGCCGTATCCCCTGCCCCGCGCGCCTGCGCCGCCAAGCCGGTGGTGCCCATCCGCAAAAAGCCGAAGATCCAGTAGATCGCCGACAGGATGACTGCGCCCATGCCAACCGCTCCGATCGGCGCCGCCTGCCCCATCTGCCCGACAACGCCCGTATCCACCGCACCCAGGATGGGCACCGTGGCGTTGGACAGCACGATAGGCACGGCAATCTTCAGCACCCGACGGTGCGTTATGGGCTCAGCCGCGACGGACATGATCAGGCGTCAGGGGATGGCGGCTGCGGCATCAGGAAATGCCCCGTGCCCTGCGCAAACAGTTTGGCATGGTTGTCCTGCCACGCCTCAACCCGTACAGAGGCATAGCGCCGCCCGGACCGGTTGACAAAAGCCCGCGCATAGGCATCGCGCGGCAGGCCTGACCGCAGATAATCGACCGTGAAGTCGATTGTCTTGGGGAACCTGATGTTCTCGTCGGTCAAAATCTCGGCTGCATTGATCTCGCCGCTTTCGATCCTTGGGAACAGGTTTTCCCAGCTCAGCGTGATCACCGCCGTGACTTCGAGGAATGCAGCCGTGACACCGCCGTGAATGGCAGGCAGAAACGGGTTGCCGATCAGCTTTTCGTCGAAATTGAGAACCCCAGTCAGCTCATCGCCGCGACGGTCGAACGTTATGTTGAGGAACTGGATATAGGGCACACCTTCGACCAGCGCCTTCAGGGCGGCATCGCGCCGGTGTTTGACCACTTGCATCGGTTCGGGACGTGGACGGGCCATTCAGCGCACCTCGACCGTGAAGGCGCCCGAAGCGGTGGCCACAGGGCGCTCGGCATCATCATCGGTCGCCGTTGCCTGAACAAAAGCCACGTTGCGCGTGATGTGATAGCAGGTCGCGTGCGTGCGAATGCTCTGCCCCGGTGTTGCCGCCCGCATATAGTCAATGCGCAAATCAATGGTCGCCGTGGCCCCCGGCGCTGACGGATGGCTCATTACAGCGGCCCCGCAGCACGTATCCAGTATGGCCGAGACGGCACCGCCATGGATCACCCCTGTTCTGGGATCGCCCACAAGCTGTTCGCTATAGGGCATGGTGATCTCGGCCTCGCCCTCGCCGATGCGGGTCAGGTTAAGCCCCAACGCCTTGGCATGCGGGATCGCCTCGATAAACTGGCGCGCTAAAACTGTTTTATCGACCATCGGGTTGGGTCCTGTCATTTCACTGGCCCTTTATGGGCCGCGCCTTTCGCAAAGGGCAAGCCCACCTGTTGCGCTTATTGGAATGACGGCCTAATTTGCTGCCGAGGAGACCAGGAATGCCCGGCAACCGTTTGTCACTGGACGAAATGTGCGCGACTTTTGACGTTACCAAGCGCACCGTACGTTACTACGAATATATCGAACTGCTGCAGTCCGAACGCGAAGGTCGGTCCCGGTTTTACGGCCCCCGCGAAGTCGCCCGGATGAAATTGATCCTGCGCGGGCGCAAAGTGGGCTTTGCCCTGGAAGAGATACGCCAGTGGCTGCTGATCTACGAAGATCAGGGCAACGAGGCGCAGATGAACACATTCATCGAAATGGCCGACCGCCAGATGCAAGAGCTGACCCAGCAACGCGAACAGCTGGACGAAGCGATGGAGATTTTGCTCAAGCTCCGCGAGCAGGCTGAGGGAATGCTGAAATAAGCTGGCCCGCCGCCCCTTCCCTTTGGCTTGTGTCTTCATCGACCGTTTACCCAAAGTAAGAATATTACCCTTGGTAACGATTTACGTGTTCGGAAGTTACGTCAACTTGGTTGTGACGCAGCGTCCGCATTACGTAAACGTCAATTGTGTGTTGTAAAACGTTCATCGACTGCGCAACTCCTTAAGCATGACGCCAGTGATGAGAGTTTGAGACATGACCGAAGATCTGATGACCATCCGCGAGATGTGCGGAACATACGATGTAACGCCACGCACGTTGCGCTTTTACGAAGCCAAAGAGCTGCTGTTCCCGATCCGGGAAGGCCAGAAACGCCTGTTCACCAAACGTGACCGGGCCCGCCTGAAACTGATCCTGCGCGGGAAACGCTTTGGGTTCAGCCTGGAAGAAATCCGCCAGCTTCTGGATCTGTACCATGTGGGCGACCAGCAACTGACCCAGATGACCCGCACCTATGAAATCGCGTGCGAACGTCTGGCCGACATGGAATCGCGCCGCGAAGAACTGACCCAGGCCATCGACGAATTGAAAGAGCAGTTGCGCTGGGGCGAGAAAGTCATCGCCTCGATGAAACAGGAAAAGAAGGCGGCCGAGTAACCCTCGCCCTGCCCTCCGGACATTTGAATAAAGGGAGCTTCACATGCCCGTCTACAACGCGCCAACCAAAGACACGCAATTCATCCTGCATGACGTTCTGAAAGTCTCGCAGTCGGATATTCCCGGCTATGATGAGCTGGAAGCCGAATTTACCGGCGCGGTTCTGGAAGAGGCCGGCAAAGTTGCCACAAACGTGCTGCATCCGCTGAATGTTGTCGGCGACACCGAAGGCTGCCGGTTGGAAAACGGCATCGTGTACACGCCAACCGGGTTCAAGGACGCGTTCGAGCAGATGAAAGAAGGCGGTTGGCCGGGTCTCGACATGCCCGAGGAATATGGTGGCCAGAACATGCCCTATGTCATGGGCACTGCGGTGGGCGAGATGTTCTCGGGCGCGAACCAGGCATTTGTGATGTATCAGGGCCTGACCCACGGCGCGGCCTCGGCCATTCTGGCGCATGGCTCGGACGAGCAGAAGAACAAATACCTTCCCAACATGGTCAGCTGCGAATGGACCGGTACTATGAACCTGACCGAACCGCATTGCGGCACCGATCTGGGCCTGATGCGCACCAAGGCGGAACCGCAGGGTGACGGCAGCTACAAGATTTCCGGCCAAAAGATCTTTATCTCGGCTGGCGATCACGACATGGCCAATAACATCATCCATCTGGTGCTGGCCAAAATCCCGGGCGGCCCCGAGGGGATCAAGGGCGTGTCGCTGTTCATCGTGCCCAAGTTCATTGTGAACGAGGATGGTACACCGGGTGAGCGTAACGGCGTTTCGGTCGGCAAGATCGAAGAGAAAATGGGCATCCACGGCAACTCGACCTGCGTCATGAACTATGACGAGGCCACAGGCTGGCTGCTGGGCGAGGAACACAAAGGCATGCGCGCCATGTTCACCATGATGAACGAAGCGCGCCTGGGTGTGGGCATGCAAGGCCTGTCTCAGGCCGAGGCCGCGTATCAGAATGCTTTGGAATACGCCAAGGACCGTCTGCAAGGTCGCGACGTCACCGGTGTGAAGAACCCGGATGGCCCCGCCGATCCGCTGATCGTGCACCCCGACATTCGCCGCAGCCTGATGGATCAGAAGAGCTTCACCGAAGGCGCGCGCGCGTTCATCCTGTGGGGCGCAACCATGATCGACAAGGCGCACCGTTCAGGCGACAAGGATGCGGATGGGCTGATCTCGCTGCTGACGCCGGTGATCAAGGGCTTTTTGACCGACGAAGGCTATGACATGACCGTTCAGGCGCAGCAGGTCTATGGCGGCCATGGCTACATCGAAGAATGGGGCATGTCGCAATACACCCGCGACGCCCGCATCGCCATGATCTACGAAGGGGCCAACGGCGTTCAGGCGCTAGACCTTGTTGGCCGCAAGCTGGCGCAGGATGGCGGCAAGCACGTCATGGCCTTCTTCGAGATGGTCAAATCCTTCTGCAAAGAGAATGGCGGCAAGGACGAAGCCTATGACAACTCGTTCATCGAACCGCTGAAAGCCGCCTCCAAAGACTTGCAGGCCGCTGGTATGTATTTCATGCAGGAAGGTATGAAGAACCCAAACAACGCGCTGTCCGGGTCTTATGACTTCATGCACATGTTTGGCCATGTGTGCCTGGGTCTGATGTGGGCGCAGATGGCCAAAGCCGCTCAGGACGCGCTTGACGGCGGTGCCTCGGATACAGAGTTCTATGAGACCAAGATCAACACAGGGCGCTATTACATGGCCCGCCGGCTGCCTGCGACGGCCATGCATCTGGCACGCATCCAATCCGGCGCAGACACGGTTATGGCCTTGGACGCTGCCAATTTCTAAGCAAGTGTTGGGCTCGGATAACGCCATCCGGGCCCGCACTTTCGAAAAGGAGCAAGAATGCCAAAACGCTTTCGCCTGACCCGCCGCTTCCCTGCCGCCATGACCGAAGATGGCTATCGGAAGCTGCGATCGTTTGCCCGAGAGGCCGGTTTGGACGAAGGCGAAGCCCTGTCGTTTCTGTTCGAGAACTTCAACAGCATTATCAATGAGGAGAACCTGGCCAGCCGATTGCGCCTCTTCAATTCGGAACTTGAGGCCCGCAAACGGTGAGCACTGAATGCAGAACAACCGCCACTACAAGCTTTAAGTACGGATGCCTCCGGCGGGAGTATTTTTGAAAAGATGAAGAGACGACGCGTCCCTGCCACCGGGCGCACTCGCCATCAGGACAGGGACGACTTCACCTTTTGCGGCCATCGGCTCTCCAGCCTGTACCGTAGAACCAAGAAGACAGAAGATCGTTAATTGAACATTACGAAAGCAACTTCATCTTTTAATAAATACTCAATTCCGACTTAACCACACGCGCCTTGGGAGGGGCGAAGACATGACCATCAAACTTCATTGTTTCGGAGAAAGCGGGAACAGCTACAAAGCCGCGCTGGCACTGGAGATGTCCGGGCTGAACTGGGAACCGGTTTTTGTCGATTTCTTCAACGGTCAGACCCGCACGCCCGAATACCGCGCCGAAGTCAATGAAATGGGCGAAGCGCCCGTGCTGATCGACGGAGAATTCCGCACCAGCCAATCGGGCGCCATTCAGGCTTATGTGACCGAGAAATCGGGAAAGTTCGGTGGCAAGGATCGGGATGAAAACTATGACATTTTTCGCTGGGTGCTGTGGGACAATCACAAGCTGAGTTCAAACGCCGGCATGACGCGTTTTCTGTGCAACTTCCTTCCCGAAGAACATCGCAATGCGGATGTGATTGCGTTCAACCAAGGCCGTTTGAAAGCCGCCTATCAGGTTCTCAACGCTCATCTTGAAGGCCGCGACTGGATTGTTGGGGATGGCGTGACAAATGCCGACCTCAGCTGCAGCGGCTATTTGTATTACCCAGAACCCTTCGGTTTTGATCGGGCCGATTGGCCCCATATCGATACCTGGCTGACGCGCCTTAGCGAGCAGCCCGGTTGGAAACCGCCCTATGACCTGATGCCCGGCAATCCGTCGGATCGAAGTTAAGGAGAAGACCCTATGACCGAAGCCTATATCTATGACGCCCTGCGCACCCCGCGCGGCAAGGGTCGCAAGGATGGCAGCCTGCACGAGGTGACCTCGGTGCGCCTGTCCGCCCTGACCCTGAACGCGATGAAAGAGCGTAACAATCTGGAAGGTCACGCCGTTGAGGACGTGATCTGGGGCAACGTCACGCAGGTGATGGAGCAAGGCGGCTGTCTGGCGCGCTCGGCCGTGTTGGCATCCGACCTTGATCAGTCGATCCCCGGTCTGGCGATCAACCGCTTTTGCGCAAGCGGAATGGAAGCCGTGAACCTTGCGGCCAATCAGGTCAAAGGCGGCGCAGGCGAAGCCTATATCGCGGGTGGTGTCGAGATGATGGGCCGCGTGGCCATGGGCAGCGATGGGGCAGCGATTGCGGTTGACCCGACGTTGGCGATGGAGACCTATTTTGTGCCGCAGGGTATCTCGGCCGATATCATCGCGACGGAATATGGGTTCAGCCGCGATGATGCGGATGCGCTGGCCGTTGAATCGCAAAAACGCGCGGCGGCGGCTTGGGAAGACAACCGGTTCGAAAAGTCGGTGATCTCGATCAAGGATCAGAACGGTCTGACCATTCTGGATCGGGACGAATACATGCGCCCCGGCACCGACATGCAGAGCCTCGGCGCGCTGAACCCGTCTTTCGCGATGATGGGCGAGCAGATGCCGGGTTTCGACAAGGTTGCAATGCTGAAATACCCGCATCTGGAGCGGATCAACCATATCCACCACGCGGGCAACAGCTCGGGCATCGTGGATGGGGCTGCGGCTGTGCTGATCGGCAACAAAGAGTTCGGCGAGAAATACGGTCTGAAACCCCGCGCGCGCATCAAGGCGACCGCCAAGATCGGCACCGATCCCACGATCATGCTGACCGGCCCTGTTCCAGTGACCGAGAAGATCCTCGCCGACAACGGTATGAAGATCAGCGATCTGGACCTGTTTGAGGTGAACGAAGCCTTCGCCTCAGTCGTGCTGCGGTTCCAGCAGGCGTTTGATGTCGACCCGGCGCTGGTCAACGTGAATGGCGGTTCGATTGCCATGGGCCACCCACTGGGTGCAACCGGCGCGATGATCATCGGCACCCTGCTGGATGAGCTGGAGCGTCAGGACAAGGAAATCGGTCTGGCCACGCTCTGCATTGCATCTGGCATGGGTGCTGCAACGATTATCGAGCGTGTCTGATGCCCAAGATTGATCTGTCCAAAATCCCGTTTCGCAACGGGTCCGGCTATCCCGGCAAACTGGCGCGCGCTGGCGATGACCGTTACGTGCAACCCTTGGGTGACGCCAACGGCCTTACCCAATTTGGGGTCAACATCGTGCGGTTGGAGCCCAACGGCCTGTCCTCACTGCGGCATTATCACATGGAGCAGGACGAGTTCGCGATCATGCTCAGCGGCGAATGCACGCTGATCGACGACGATGGCGAGCACCGGATGCTGCCCGGCGATTGTGCCGCCTGGCCTGCGGGTGAGGCCAATGGCCATCACCTTGTGAACAAGACCGATGCGCCCGCGACGTTCCTTGTGGTGGGCACGCGGACACCGACCGAGACCGGCTATTACAGCGATTTAGACATGATGGTGAAGTTCGATGCCGATGGTTTCGCCTTTACCCGCAAGGATGGCAGCCCGCTGACGGCTGACCAGATTGGAGAGGACAATGACTGATTTCACTCTGACCAAGGACGCAGACGGCGTCGCCGTAATCACCTGGGACGCGCAGGGCAAATCCATGAACGTCCTGACCCGCGAAGCCTTTGAACTGGTCAGCACCCTGATTGATCAGGCGCTGGAGGATGATGAGGTCAAAGGCATCGTCATCGCAAGCGGCAAGGAAGGCTCGTTTGCCGGTGGCATGGATCTGAACACGCTGGCGACGATCCGTCAGGAAGCGGGGGATGAACCGGCGCAGGCTCTGTTCGATTTTGTGATGAACGGCCACCACATTCTGCGCAAGCTGGAACTGGCAGGGATGGACCCCAAGACCAAGAAAGACGGCAAGCCTGTGGCCTGCGCCATCAACGGCACCTGCGCGGGCATCGGGACCGAGATCGCACTGGCCTGCCATCACCGCGTCATGACCCCCAACCCGAAATCCAAGATCGGGCTGCCGGAGATCATGGTCGGCATCTTCCCCGGCGGTGGCGGCACCATGCGCTACAGCCGAATGGTGGGTGCGATGGCGGCGGCCCCTGTCCTGCTGGAAGGCAAGATGATGGACCCGAAAAAGGCCAAGGGCGCGCAGTTGGTCGACGCTTTGGCGGATGATCCGGTCGCGGCGGCGAAAGAGTGGGTTCTGAACGCCACCGACGCCGATCTCGTCAAACCATGGGATGCGAAGGGCTACAAAATGCCCGGCGGTGCGCCGTATCATCCGGCTGGTTTCATGACCTTTGTGGGCGCCAGCGCCATGGTGACCGGCAAGACCCAAGGGGCATTCCCGGCCGCCAAGGCTCTGCTGAGCGCGATCTACGAAGGCGCGCTGGTCGATTTCGACACCGCCCTGCGGATCGAGGCGCGGTGGTTCACCAATGTGCTGATGAATCCGTCCTCGTCTGCGATGATCCGCTCGCTGTTCCTGAACAAGGAAGCGCTGGAAAAAGGCGCGGTGCGGCCCAAGGATGTGCCCGATCAGCGGGTCAAAAAGATCGGCGTTCTGGGCGCGGGCATGATGGGGGCCGGGATCGCTCTGGTCTCGGCGCAGGCCGGGATGGAGGTTGTTCTGATCGACCGTGATCAGGCCGCCGCCGACAAGGGCAAGGCCTATTCCGAGACCTACATGGACAAGGGCATCAAGCGCGGCAAAGCCACGGCTGAGAAGAAAGAGGCCCTGTTGGCGCAGATCACCGCCACCCCGGATCTGGAGCATCTGAAAGGCTGCGATCTGATCATCGAGGCGGTGTTCGAAGACCCCGGCGTCAAGGCCGAGATGACCAAAAAGGTCGAGGCAATCATCCCAGAGGATTGCATCTTTGCCTCGAACACCTCGACCCTGCCGATCACCGATCTGGCCAAGGCCAGCGTGCGGCCCGAGCAGTTCATCGGTATCCACTTCTTCTCACCCGTTGAGAAGATGTTCCTGGTCGAGATCATCAAGGGCAAGGAAACCGGAGATCGTGCGGTGGCCAAGGCGCTGGACTATGTGCGCCAGATCCGCAAGACGCCGATTGTGGTTAACGACGCGCGGTTCTTCTATGCCAACCGCTGCATCATCCCCTATATCAACGAAGGTCTGCGGATGATTACCGAGGGCGTCAGCCCCATGCTGATCGACAATGCCGCGCGTCAGTTGGGCTTCCCTGTCGGGCCGATCCAGTTGAATGACGAAACCTCGATTGATCTGGGGGCCAAGATCGCGCGGGCGACCAAGGCCGCGATGGGCAATGCCTATCCTGCAAGCCCCGCCGATGATCTGATCTTCTGGATGGAGAGCGAAGGCCGTTTGGGCCGCAAGGCCAATGCGGGCTTCTTTGACTATGACGACAAGGGCAAGCGTGTCGAATACTGGAAAGGTCTGGCCGACAAATACCCTCATGCCGAAGATCAGCCTGACCTGATCGAAGTGCAGGAACGCCTGATGTTCTCGCAGGTTCTGGAAGCGGTACGCGCGCTGGAGGAAGGTGTTCTGGAAGATATCCGCGAAGGCGATGTGGGCGCCATTCTGGGTTGGGGCTTTGCGCCGTGGTCCGGTGGCCCGCTGTCCTGGCTGGACATCATCGGCACGCCCTACGCGGCGGAACGGTGCGATCAACTGACCGCGCAATATGGCGAACGGTTCACATGCCCGCCTTTGCTGCGTGAGATGGCTGAAAAAGGTCAGAGCTTTTATGGCCGCTTCAGCCCCAAGGCCCAGGCGGCCTGACAACAGGCGTCGCTGGCGTTTGCCCCCAAACGCCAGCGACTTTCGCTCAGTGCTTGTTTAGGTCTGCCATTCTGGCCGCAGAAACAAGGCCGGAAGGCCGGGGCGACCCGGACGACCCGGACGCCGCGAAGATTTGGGCGGTCGGATCGGAAAGATCGGTTCCTGCGGAATGGGCGCCGGCAGAGCGCCCAATGAATCTGCGAATGCGGAAATATCCGCCTTTCGCGAAATGATATCGATCCAGCCCGAAGCGGTATCGTCGTTCAGGATCTCGTATGTCTTGCGACCTCCGACCGGCGTATTGAAACGACCGGCCGAGCAATAGGCCTGAAAACCACCTTCGATGAAAATCACTTCGTCTTCGTCAAAAAACAGACTGCTGACCTCGAACGAAGAGCCCGGAGAACGCGAGCGCAAGCGGCACGTGCCGCTGAGCATCCGGGCCGGCAGAACAGAAACACCGTCCGAGTTTTTGTCGATCTTGTTGTGATCCAGCGCCATCCCCTGTTCCGGCATCAGCCATACAGGACGGCCATTATAGGCCGCTTGCGCCGGAACCTGCACGGGCAGATTGTCGACGCGGGTTTCGCCTTTGGGAATGCTGACCAGATCCGTGGAAATCCGGCGCACCTTGCGGAACCCGTTATCCAGGGTCCGGACGCTGTCGCCAAGGCGCAGACGTTCCACCCGGGTCCAGCCACGGTCGGTCGCGATCTTTGTGCCATGCACAAACCCGCCACGCCGGGACGTTACCGCGGTCAGTCCAAAATTTGGTTTGATATCTTCGTCAAGATCAGACGTTTCTGAAAAACTAACTACCTGCAACACGTGCCAGTTCCCCCTTTGGGCACAACTCACTAAAACCGATAGATCAGTCCTATCAGAAATTTGGCACCGCGGCTTACTTTTGACACATTTGGGCCCAAATCGGGCCAATATTACGCATTTTCAGCCATAAGTTGTGAACAATTGACTGCTTTAAACCGTATCTTTCCCCGAATCAGAAACTTTTGACCACTTTTTCCACATATCTTCCTCGAATCTCTTTCGACCTTGGGAACGGCGGGAAACCGGCAGGCTTTTCAACGTGATTGCATCCGGTAACGGGTTTGCGCCAGCGGATTTCCGCGTGCTAAGGTAAAGAAAAATTGTTCCGAGCAGCATTACCTGATGACCGCACTCAAACAGTATCAGCGGATCGAAGCGACCGGTTTGTGGCGCGCTTCCCCTGACGAGCAACGGCGCGAAGTTGTTGTCTCGATTGGTGAAGCGACGCTGACCGTTTCCGATTTCAACGACCGGGCCCTGACCCATTGGTCACTCGCGGCTTTGGTGCGTCAAAACCCAGGGGCTTATCCGGCGATCTTCAACCCGGATGGCGACCCGGATGAAACCCTTGAGCTGGCGCAAACCGAAGAAACGATGATCGAAGCGATCGATCGGTTGCAGCGCGCGATCGACTGGTCGCGGCCGCACCCGGGCCGTTTGCGGTGGCTCAGTGTGGCCGGGGTGGCGCTGGCCGTGATTGCGGTGCTCATGCTGTGGCTGCCTCGTGCGCTGCAAAATCATGTCGTGTCAGTGGTGCCCGAGGTGAAGCGGCAAGAGATCGGTGCCACGATCCTGCAACGGATCGAGAGGGTCTCGGGCAAGGCCTGCGCGTCCCCGGATGCACAGGCTTCGCTGGATCGGTTGGCACGGCGCACCGGGGTACGGCAAGTGGTGATCCTGCCTGCGGGGCTGTCCGACAGCCTCAGCCTGCCCGGCGGAACGGTTTTGCTGAGCCGGTCCATGGTCGAAGATCACGAGGATCCGGCCATTGCCGCAGGCTATGTCATTGCCGCCCGTGCGCGCGCCGAAAATCAGGACCCGTTGGACGATCTGCTGGATCGTACCGGCCCGTCGGCTGCCTTTCGGTTGCTGACCACCGGGCAACTGACCGAATCCATTGTGGACACCTATACCGAGCAGGTTCTTTCGGACCCGCGCTCTGGCCTGACCGACGAACAGCTTTTGTCCAGTTTTGCGCAGGCCGCCCTGCCCTCAACCCCTTATGCGTATGCGGTGGATGTGACAGGGGAAAGCACCCTGGGACTGATCGAGGCCGATCCCATGGCCGGGCGAACGCTGGAACAGGTCTTGCCGGACCACGACTGGGTCCGGCTGCAGAATATTTGTGGCGAATGACCCGTTACTTGGTGCCGAACATCCTGTCCCCAGCATCGCCGAGCCCCGGCATGATGTAACCTTTCGAGTTCAGCTCTCGATCCAGCGACGCGGTCACGATCTTCACATCCGGATGCGCCTCTTTCATGCGGGCGACGCCTTCGGGCGCGGCCAGAAGGCACAAGAACCGGATATCGGTGGCCCCCGCCTCTTTCAGCAGGTCAATCGCCGCGGCCGAGCTGTTGCCGGTGGCCAGCATCGGATCAACCGCAATGACCAGACGATCTTTCAACCCTTCGGGAGCCTTGAAGTAATATTGCACCGGCTTGAGCGTTTCTTCGTCGCGATAGAGCCCGACAAAGCCGACGCGGGCCGAGGGGATCAGTTCCAGCACACCGTCCAGCATCCCGTTGCCCGCGCGCAGGATCGAAACCAGCGCCAGTTTTTTGCCCGCAAGAATGGGCGCGTCCATCTCCTCCATCGGGGTTTCGATGTGACGGGTGGTGAGCTTCAACTCGCGTGTGACCTCATAAGCCAGCAACAGCGTAATCTCGCGCAGCAGTTGCCGGAACACAGCAGTCGAGGTCCCCTTGTCCCGCATGAGCGTCAGTTTGTGCTGCACCAGCGGGTGATCGACGACGGTCAGGTGTTCGCTCATGTTCTCTCCAGTCTTTTCTTGACCCGCGTGCGGGTGTCTTCATCACAGAAAGCCGCGTTCAGCGCGGTTTCATTCAGTGCAGCAAAATCCTCTGCCGTCCAGCCGAAGGCTTGACCCAGCATCTCATATTCACGCCGCATCGTGGTATGGAAAAACGGCGGATCGTCGGTGGAAACGGTGACCTTCATGCCGGCATCGCGCAAGTCGCGGATCGGATGGGACCCGAAATCCGGAAACAGCCCAAGAACAACGTTCGAGCCCGGGCAAACTTCAAGCGTGACATCCCGGTCTTTCAACTCGTGCAGCAGGTCCGGGTCCTCAACAGCGCGCACGCCATGGCCGATGCGTTCGACGTCCAGATGACGGATGGCATCGCGCACACTGTCGGGGCCACCGAATTCACCCGCATGTGTGGTCAGGCGCAACCCGGCCTCGCGCGCGCAGTCAAAGGCCCATTTGAAATCACCTTGTGTGTGCATGGCTTCGTTGCCGCCCATACCAAAGCCGGTGATCCAGTCGCCCGCGGTTTCCGCGGCGCAAAAGGCGCTGCGCTTGGCTTGTTCGGGTCCGAAATGGCGCACGCATGTCACAACGCCGCGCATCGTGATGTCGAATTTCCGTTCAGCCTCGTCAGCCGCATCCTGAACCGCGCTCAGGTAATCGCGCCAGGCAGGCAGATCGCCACCTCCGCAGAAATCCGGGCTCAGGAAGGTTTCGGTGTAGACCACTCCGTTTGCGGCGCTTTCTTCAAGGATGGCCAGGGTCAAGCGGCGGAAATCCTCGGGCGATTTCAACACCTCGCAAGCGGCCTCATACACGCTGAGGAAATGCGCGAAATCGCGGAAATCATAAGACCCGTCGGGCTTGAAGATACCGCTGAGGTCGATCTTTTTCTCATGCGCCAGCTGCCGGATAAAGGCCGGCGGGGCCGCGCCCTCGTGGTGCAGGTGCAGCTCAATCTTTGGCAGGTCTGCGACGTTCATAGAAATGTCCTTCCCGGCCCGTGTGCCGGAACGTTGAGGTGATGTGCAACGCTGGCCGCGATGTCAGCGAAATCCACGCGCCCAATCTGCCCCTTCCCTTGCCCGGCGATCAGGACGGGCACTTGTTCCCGCGTGTGATCTGTTCCGGTCCAGCTTGGGTCATTGCCATGGTCTGCGGTCAGCAACAACAGGTCATCCGGGCGGAGTTTACCAAGGATCGCGCCAATTTCCCGGTCGAACCACTCCAGCGCGCGTGCGTATCCGCTGATATCGCGCCGGTGGCCATAGAGGCTGTCAAACTCGACAAAATTGGCGAATGTCAGACTGCCGGGTTCGGCCTGATCAACCAGAGCCGACAGATGGCCCATCAGCTCGGCATCCGAGCCTTTGCAAACGGTGTCGATCCCCTGCATCGAAAAGATGTCACCGATCTTGCCCACGGCATGAACCTTACGGCCTGCATCCTGCACCCAGTTGGTCAGAACCGGTCCGGGTGGCTGAATGGCATAGTCCTTACGGTTGGTGGTGCGCGTGAAACCCTGCTCGGGCGAGCCAATGAACGGGCGTGCGATCACCCGCCCGACCTTCATCGCGTGCAGTTGCGGGGCCAGAGCCTTGCACATCGCCAACAAGCGATCCAGGCCAAAGCTTTCCTCATGCGCGGCGATCTGAAACACGCTGTCGGCAGAGGTATAGCAGATGGGCCAACCGGTGCGCATATGCTGGGCCCCTAGCTGGGCAATGATGGTGGTGCCAGAGGCGTGACAATTCCCGAGAATGCCGTCTGTACCCGCGGCACGGGCAGCAGCCTGGGCCAGATCCGCGGGAAAGGCCGGCTGCGTGTCGGGGAAATAATGCCAATCCCACGGCACCGGCAATCCCGCCAATTCCCAATGCCCTGATGGCGTGTCCTTGCCCGGTGAATGCTCGCGCGTACAGCCCCATAGCCCAACTGGTTCTGCATCTAGTCCCGGCGTCTCTTGCCCAGAGGCCAAACGAACCGCAGCGCCCAGCCCCAAACGGTCAAGCGTCGGCAGGCGCAACGCCCCTGTGCGGCCATCCTCGGCCCGGCCCTCGGCGCAAGCCTGTGCGATATGGGCAAGGGTGTTGGCGCCCGTGTCGGGCACGTCGCCGTTGAAGAACTGATCCGCATCCGGCGCGCCGCCGATCCCGACCGAGTCCATCACGACAAGAAAGGCCCGGCTCACGGTGAAATCCTTTCATGGATCAGATCGGGCGCGGCTACCGGGTCTGCGCCAATGGTGATCGCGTTCAAAACGGTTTCCGTGACGCGATGGGCCGTATCCTCGCGAGAGGCATGGATCACCGTCAAAGGCTGACCCTTGGTGACTTCTGCCCCCAAACGCACCAGATCGGACAGGCCCACCGACGGATCGATCACATCGCTTTCCACCTGTCGACCGCCGCCCAGCGCGACCACGGCAAGGCCCAGCGCCTCACCGTCGATTGCAGTCACATAGCCGGTTTCGGGTGACGAGACCTCTTGAATGACATTGGCTTCGGGCAGAAAACGCGCCCAGTTGTCGACCAGCTGAACAGGCCCGCCCACAGCGGCCATCATGCGGCCAAACCGCTCGGCGGCGCGTCCGTCGCGCAGGGCAGCATCGACAAGCTGCCGCCCCTCTTCCACCGTGTCCGCCAACCCGGCATCGACCAGCAAAACCCCGCCCAGCTCTGTCGAGATTTCAGCCAGAGGCGTGTCATAATCGCCCGTCAGGGTCTTCATCACCTCGGCAATCTCCAAGGCATTGCCCAAAGACGCCGCCAAGGGCTGGTCCATATCGGTGATAACGGCCGAGGTCTTGCACCCGGCGGTATTTGCGGTCTCTGACAGGGCGACCGCCAGTTGTCGTGCCTCATCCAGTGTTTTCATGAACGCGCCACTGCCGACCTTGACGTCCAGAACCAGCGCATCGGGACTGGCTGCCAGTTTCTTGGACAGGATCGACGCGGTGATCAGGTCCAGGCTTTCAACGGTCGAGGTCACATCGCGTATTGCATAAAGCCGCTTGTCCGCCGGTGCGATCTGCGCTGTGGCCCCTACAATGGCGGCACCAACATCCTGCATGATCTGGACCAGCCGATCTTGTCCGATCTGCGTACTGACGCCGGGGATCGCCTCAAGCTTGTCCAGCGTGCCGCCGGTATGACCCAAGCCACGCCCCGAGATCATCGGCACATAAGCCCCGCATTCAGCCAGCGCAGGCGCCAGCACAAGGCTGACGCAATCGCCCACGCCACCGGTTGAGTGTTTGTCGACCACCGGCCCGTCCAGATCCCAATGCAGGACATCGCCGCTGTCGCGTTTAGCCAATGTCAGGGCCGCGCGTCCCTCAGCCCCCAGACCGACCATACATACGGCCATGGCAAAGGCACCGGCCTGCGCGTCGCTGACGCTGCCATCGGCCAGGCCCTGGGCGAACCAGGCCAGCTCAGCATGTGTCGGAACCTCTTTGCGGCGCAGTTTGGCGATGATCGAGCGTGCATCCATCAGGTCACGCGTCCTTCATGTGCGAGGCATCAAACGCACCCGGCAAAAGATCGGCAATAGTAGTGCGCAGCTCGGTTCCGTCGACCGTTGCCAAAGTGACCACAACATCGCCCTTACCGAACTCGGCCAGTTTCTGGCGGCAACCGCCGCAAGGGGGAACAGGTTGCGGGCTGCTGGCAACGACATAGACCTCGGTCAGGGTCTTTTCACCTGCGGCGACCATCGCAGCGATTGCGCCCGCTTCGGCACAGGTGCCCTCGGGGTAGGCGACGTTTTCGACATTACACCCTGAAAAGACGGTACCATTGGCGGACCGGATCGCCGCGCCGACCTTGAAATTCGAATATGGGGCGTGCGCGTTTTCACGAACTTTCAGTGCAGCGTCTTTCAGCGACATGTCGAATCCCCTGTTTTTTTGATCAATCGGTCAGAATTGCGCAATTTATACTGAAAACCGTGGCGACTTAAAGCCCCCGGCAGCCCTCATTCCGTATCCAGGGTGGTGCTGAACGTGCCAGGCAATGTGACCTCAAGCAGTTCAATATCATCGGACGGATCAGACAGGCAGGTGCGCATCCCCGGCGGGATCACAAACGCGTCCCCCTGTTCAAGGCGATAGGGCTCTCTCCCTTCGCCCTCCAGCGTCACTGTGCCATTCATGACGAATGTAAAGTGGATATCGGTGTCATGGCTGGACCAGACCGGATCGCCCTGCCCCCTGCGCACCACCTGAACGCCGGCAACACCTTTGGTGTTTTCGGCAATCGTCGTGTCGCGGCAGACATAGCCCGGAATACGGAACGGCACCCAACTGGCCTCGCTGGCTTTGTTGTACACAAACCGCTGACCCTGCCATTCGCGATCCGGCCGCAGATGCGGCGTCGGCAATGTCATCTCGTGGTCGATTTCGGTGACATGTTCAGCGGGCACGCCGATTTCAATGACCTGAACATTGTCCGATGCTTCAAGCACGCGGTGACGGATTTCGGGCGGTTGGATAAAGCAATCACCGGCCGTCAGGCGCATTTTCTCGCCCTGATCCTCGTACACAACGTCGACCCAGCCATGGATGCAAAAGATCAGTTGAAAGCCGACTTTGTGAAAATGCACCATGTCCGGCACCGGCCCGCCATCGGGGATGCGGATGTGGCTGGCAATGATCGACCCGCCCAGCCTGTCAGGCACAAGATCGCGGTAATGCATTCCGGCCCGCCCGATAATCCAGGGCGCCTGATCCTTGAGGCGCCGGACCACAAAGGAATGGACTGTCTCGGGCATCACCAACGGCGGATCACGATCCTCAATTTCGATCCGCGTTCCATTTGGGGCAACCAATACACGCTGACCTTCGGCAAACCCATCGGGATCTTCGGTCAGAATGCGCAGCGTTCCTGCCTTCTCGGGCGCGTCCTTTTCGATACGCAGCCGGAGCCCGTGCCCCGAAAATACGGCGGTCCGTGGATCGTCTGCGGGATAGATCATATCCATCCGCATCCCCAAGACCTTGGTGTAAAACGGGATGTCGTCCCTTAGCTCATTTGTTGGTAAGCGGAACTCGGCTATCGTCTGATTTGAAGGCGAAGGACGTGTCATGCAGTCTCTCTTGCAAACTGGATTTGCGCCATCCGATCAGAACCGAAGCGAAAATGCCAATCGAAAACAACATCTCAAGCGTTTCTTCCACCACGTAAAGCCGCATCAACGTCACTTTTGAAAAATCTGTATGCTTGGGCCTTGCGATCTCATCCACGAATTGCGCCACGACGACGGCCAGTACCGCCAGGGCAAATACCGAAAGAAATGGCGCGCGGGCTTTCCACGCTTTCCAAAGCGTGGGGATTCCGTGCCAGACAGTCCCGAATATCAGTATTCCGCCCAGCAGAAGCCGAACCCATGTTGGTTCAAGCATGCTGTCCAGGCTATCAAAAACCGCCACCAGCGGGTTATCTGCGGCAAAGATCCCCGTATCGATCTCTCTCTCCGCCAAAAGAAAACAGCCCAGCGCGATATAAATCCGCGGCAGGCCCCTAAGCGTGAGCAACGCCGCAAGCGCCGCCAAAAACAGCATCACGGCCGAGGTCACCTCGACAAATCCGCCCTCATCGACGTGCGAGATTGCCCAGGATGGCCATAAAACTCCGGCGGCGCAGAAAAGCAACGTTGCCAGCAAGACACAATGCGTTGCCGCAACGCGGGTTGCGGGCCCAAATCGTACAGGCAGATCCCAACGCTCTGCTTTGGTTTCGGTGTTGAATGCCATGCCTGTCTTTTTTCTGCCCGCTGTAAGGCCGGTAATGTAAAAAAAATATGAACCTAATCAAGTTAAAGATTAGTGAACTCAAAAAACCTCGCGTCACACAAGCGACATGGCCAAGGGCGGAGAAATGGATTAACCCTAAGACACTTTCTGGAAGGGAGCAGAATAGAAGATGTCCGACACACCCAGTTTGCGGCAAGCCGCGCTTGACTATCACGCTCATCCCAAACCCGGAAAACTTGAGATCAGGGCCACCAAGCCAATGGCCAATGGGCGCGATCTGGCGCGGGCCTATTCGCCGGGCGTGGCCGAAGCCAGCCTGGAAATCAAATCCGACGCCGCCAACGCGGAAAAATATACAGCGCGCGGCAACCTCGTGGCTGTTGTCTCGAACGGTACGGCCGTTCTGGGGCTTGGCAATATCGGTGCGCTCGCCTCAAAGCCGGTGATGGAGGGCAAGGCCGTCCTGTTCAAGAAATTTGCCGGTATCGACTGTTTTGACATCGAGGTCGACCAACCCGACCCCGAGAAACTGGCAGATATCGTTTGTGCGCTTGAACCGACCTTTGGCGCGATCAACCTAGAAGACATCAAAGCCCCGGATTGCTTTACGGTCGAAAAGATCTGCCGCGAGCGGATGAATATCCCGGTCTTTCATGACGACCAGCACGGCACCGCAATCGTCGTAGGCGCGGCAGCCAAGAACGCCCTGCATGTGGCCGGCAAAAAGTTCGAGGATATCAAGATCGTTTCGACCGGCGGGGGCGCGGCGGGCATCGCCTGCCTGAGCATGTTGGTTAAACTGGGGGTGAAACGCGAAAATATCTGGCTCTGCGATATTCATGGTTTGGTCTACGAAGGCCGGGCCGAGGATATGAACCCGCACAAGGATCAGTTCGCCCAGAAATCCGACCTGCGCACCCTGGATGATGTCATCGACGGGGCCGATTTGTTTCTGGGGCTCAGCGGGCCGAATGTGCTAAAACCGGAAATGGTCAAGCGCATGTCCAAAAGCCCTATCATATTCGCGCTGGCCAACCCGACGCCTGAAATCCTGCCGCAATTCGCGCGCGAGGTTGCGCCCGACGCGATCATCGCAACCGGCCGCAGCGATTTCCCCAACCAGGTCAACAACGTCCTGTGTTTTCCCTTCATCTTCCGCGGTGCGCTGGATGTGGGCGCGACCGAGATCAACGACGCCATGCAGATCGCCTGCGTCGATGGTATCGCGGAAATGGCCCGCGCCACCACCAGCGCCGAGGCGGCGGCCGCCTACAAGGGCGAGCAACTGACCTTTGGCCCCGACTATCTGATCCCGAAACCCTTTGATCCGCGCCTTGTGGGCGTGGTGTCTTCGGCTGTGGCCAAGGCCGCCATGGAAAGCGGGGTCGCCAAGCGTCCCATCGATGATATGGAAGCCTATAAAGAGCGCCTCAATCAGACCGTCTTCAAATCGGCCCTCATCATGCGACCGGTATTCGAGGCCGCCGCTGTAGCCTCTCGCCGCATCGTGTTTGCCGAAGGGGAAGACGAACGCGTGTTGCGCGCCGCGCAAGCCATTCTGGAAGAGACCACCGAAACGCCGATTTTGATCGGGCGGCCTGAGGTGATCGAAACCAGGTGCGAACGTCTGGGCCTAACAGTGCGTCCCGGTCAGGATTTCCAAATCGTGAACCCGGAAAACGATCCGCGATATTATGAGTACTGGAACTCCTACCACCAGGTCATGCAACGTCGCGGTGTCACCCCGGATTTGGCCAAGGCGATCATGCGCACCAACTCGACCGCTATTGCCGCCATCATGGTGCATCGCGGCGAGGCCGAAAGCATGATTTGCGGCACCTTCGGCGAATATCGCTGGCATCTGAACTACGTCGAACAAGTTCTCGACGACGGTGATCTGCGCCCACATGGGGCCTTGTCGCTGATGATCCTTGAAGACGGCCCTCTGTTCATCGCAGACACCCATGTCAGGCAATTGCCCACACCCGAGGAACTTGCCGAGACCACCATCGGCGCGGCCCGCCATGTGGGTCGCTTTGGGCTTGAACCCAAGATCGCCTTCTGTTCGCAATCTCAGTTTGGCAACCAATCCGAAGGGTCCGGCAAACGTTTGCGCGCGGCGTTGGAGATCCTGGATTCCGAGCCCCGCGATTTCACCTATGAAGGGGAAATGAACCTGGATGTGGCCTTGGATCCCGATCTGCGTGACAGAATTTTCCCCAATTCGCGGCTTCAGGGTCCGGCAAATGTGCTGATCTTTGCCCATGCGGACGCGGCCAGCGGTGTGCGCAATATCCTGAAAATGAAGGCGGGCGGGCTAGAGGTTGGGCCGATTTTGATGGGCATGGGCAACAAAGCCCATATCGTGACACCATCAATTACGGCACGCGGTTTGCTGAATATGGCCGCCATCGCCGGTACACCGGTTGCGCATTACGGTTAAATCGCAGGCCCAAGGCGTATGAGACGGCAGGCACCGGCTTTGGTGCCTGTTTTTCTATCTGTGCGCGCTAACGTTTTGCACCGAAAAATTTGCACATTTGCAAAACGAACTAAAAAGTCCGAGAAAAGCGCCTTTTGATGGTGAATTTGCAAAAATTTGCAGGAAAATTTGAGGATTTCTGCAAATTTTTTTGCGATAAACTGACGCGCCGTCATTTGACCGGCTTGTTCCATAGCACGCACGTCCTTAACAGAATACCAAGAGATTTCAGGGAGGAGGACCCCATGGCCTATAAGGATGTGTACGACAGCTGGAAATCCGATCCCGAGGCGTTTTGGATGGAGGCCGCAAAAGGCATCGACTGGGTCAGCCCCCCAAGCAAAGCATTGTTCGACGATAACGCACCCCTATACGAATGGTTCAATGACGCGCGTGTGAACACCTGCTGGAACGCGGTGGACCGCCACGTTGAAAACGGGCGCGGTGAACAGACGGCGATCATCTATGACAGTCCGATCACCCATACCAAGCGCGAGATTTCATATGTCGAACTGCGCAACCGGGTGGCCACGCTGGCCGGTGCTTTGCGCAAAAAGGGCGTCGAAAAAGGGGACCGGGTTATCATCTACATGCCAATGATCCCCGAAGCGCTTGAAGCGATGTTGGCCTGCGCGCGCCTGGGTGCCGTGCACAGCGTGGTCTTTGGCGGGTTTGCCAGCAACGAATTGGCGGTTCGCATCGATGACGCCAAACCCAAGGCGATCATCGCCGCCTCTTGCGGGATGGAACCGGGCCGCGTCGTCCACTACAAACCTCTGCTCGACGGCGCCATTGATCTTGCCAGTCACAAACCCGAGTTCTGCGTTATTTTCCAGCGCGAACAGGAAGTCGCCCAACTGGTCGAAGGCCGCGACTATAACTGGCACGGTTTCCAATACGGTGTTGAGCCAGCGGAATGTGTGCCCGTCGATGGAAATGACCCGGCCTATATCCTCTATACATCCGGCACCACCGGTTCGCCGAAAGGGGTCGTTCGTCCGACGGCGGGCCATCTGGTTGCGCTGAACTGGACCATGAAGAACATCTACAACGTCGATCCCGGCGATGTGTTCTGGGCCGCATCAGACGTGGGTTGGGTCGTTGGGCATTCCTATATCTGCTATGCGCCCTTGATCCACGGAAACACCACCATTGTGTTCGAGGGCAAACCCGTCGGCACACCCGACGCGGGCACCTTCTGGCGCGTCATTTCGGAACATAAGGTCAAAAGCTTTTTCACGGCCCCAACCGCCATTCGCGCCGTCAAACGCGAAGACCCCAAGGGCGAGTTGCTGGCCAATTACGACCTGTCCTGCCTGAACGCGCTGTATCTGGCCGGTGAGCGCGCAGACCCCGACACGATCCTCTGGGCCCAAGACGCTCTGGGCGTGCCGGTGATCGACCATTGGTGGCAGACCGAAACCGGTTGGACCATCGCGGGCAATCCGCTGGGGATCGAGGAATTGCCCATCAAGCTGGGCTCACCTGCCAAACCCATGCCTGGCTACGACGTGCAGATACTGGACGAAGGCGGCCATCCTATGAAAACCGGTGAGTTGGGCGCAATTGCGGTCAAGCTGCCCCTGCCCCCGGGCACGCTGCCGACACTGTGGAATGCCGAAGAACGGTTCAGGTCTTCCTACCTCAACCAATTCCCCGGCTACTACGAAACCGGGGATGCGGGCATGATTGATGAGGACGGTTACCTCTATATCATGGCGCGCACGGATGACGTGATCAACGTCGCCGGACACCGCCTGTCGACCGGCGGGATGGAGGAGGTTCTGGCCGCGCATCCTGACGTTGCCGAATGCGCCGTGATCGGCGTGTCCGATCAGCTCAAAGGTCAGATGCCGGTCGGCTTTCTATGCCTGAACGCAGGGTCCGACCGCAACCACGATGATGTCGTCGCGGATGTGGTCAAGCTGGTCCGTGACAAGATCGGCCCGGTTGCCGCTTTCAAAAAGGCCGTGGTGGTGGATCGATTGCCCAAGACCCGATCCGGCAAAATTCTGCGCGGCACTATGGTGTCGATTGCCGATGGCAAGGACTACAAAATGCCCGCCACCATCGATGACCCGACCATTCTGGACGAAATCACAGAGGCGCTGAAAACAATCGGTTACGCGCAGTAACCCTTAGCCGGGCGGCCTCTGCTCTGCCCGGTCGTCTTTCCCTTGCAACCCGTGATGGGGCGCCTACTGTCATCTTCAGACAGCGAGGGCCCCATGACACAAACCGACATCTGGCGACTGAGCGCCACCGAACTGACCGACTTGACGCGAAGCGGAGATCTGGCCGCCGAAGAGGTCGTTCAGGACGCGATCAAAAGGATGCATCAGGTCAACCCGGATCTGAACGCAGTCGTCGAGGACCTGGGCACCGAAGCTCTGGAACGTGCCCGCGAGTTGGACAAAGCGCGCGTCGGCGGCGCAGCAACAGGTCCGTTGCATGGTGTTCCGGTCACCATCAAGATCAACGTCGATCAAAAGGGGCATGCCACCTCAAACGGTGTTGTTGCGTTGAAGGATGTGATCGCGCCCGACGACGCGCCAGTGGTTTCCAATCTGCAAAATGCCGGGGCAATTGTGATCGGGCGCACAAACACGCCCGAATTTTCCTTTCGCGCAGATACAGACAACGTGCTGCACGGGCGCACGCATAATCCCTGGGGCCGACACATTTCGCCCGGCGGCTCTTCGGGTGGTGCCGGGGCTGCCGTGATGGCAGGTGTCGGAGCATTGGGCCATGGCAACGACATCGGTGGCAGCCTGCGATTTCCCGCGGCGGCCAATGGGGCCGTCACCGTCAAGCCCGGGCTTGGGCGAGTACCGGCGTGGAACCCTAGCCAGTCGGTGGAACGCGGTATTCTTGCACAGTCAATGTCGGTTCAGGGCCTGATCACCCGCTCTGCTGCGGACCTGCATCTGTCGATGCCCAGTCTGATCGCACCTGATCCGCGCGATCCGTTTCATGTGCCGTTGCCCTGGCGCGGCGAGGAACCCGAAGGTCCCATCCGCGTCGCATTTACCAAAAACACCTTTGGCTATGCCCTGCACCCCGAGGTCGAAAAGGCGCTGGATACCGCGCGCGAGGCGCTTGTCGACGCGGGCTATCGCGTGGAGGATGTCGAACCCCCGAACGTCTTTGAATGCGGCCGGATCGGGTATCGGACCCTGATGGGAGAAGTTCTGACGCTGATGAAAAGCGATATCGAGGCGGCTGGCTCACAGACGATCCGCAATATCTTTGACGTCTATTTTCAGGAATTCCCGCCCATCGTCGAAACCGAGATGGTGCGAATGCTGGCCAAACGCTCGGCATATGCGCGTGACTGGTCAGTGTTTTTGCAGGAGTATCCGCTGGTCTTGTCGCCGTTCCTGCCGCAGCCCTTCTTTAAGCCCGACCGCGACACCGAAGGTGCGGAAGGTGTGCACGAGGTTCTGGGCTGTGCGGTGTATTCCTATGCGATGAATTATTTGGGTCTGCCTGCCGCCTGTGTTCCCGCGCGACTGGCGCAGCTGCCAAACGGGCCGCAGCCCATCAACGTTCAGATTGCCGCCCGGCGCTGGCGCGAGGATTTGGCTGTGGATGCCGCTGCCGCAATCGAATCGCGGGTCGGCCAAATGGCACCGATTCTGTGGGAACAGATGGCCACCGCAGGATAAAAGCCGCGCACAGCACCCGAAAACAAAATAGACCCCGGGGTTTTGTGCCCGGGGTCCGCATACTAAAATATGCCCGGATTTCAGATAACAGGCGTGGCACCACCCACCCCTGCTAGCGCGAATAAAGCGCGGTAGTTCGAAAACACCTTGGGATGGCCACTCACTTCCACCCCGGCGTGTTCTCCGGGCACGGACAAGTTAACAAAGGGTTATTTCCGTGCCTGTGAACTGGTTCACACAAGCGAAAATTTTTTCCGACCCCGAACTCAGGTGAATTGTTCCGAGATCAACCTTTCCTCAAGACCGTGACCGGGATCGAAAAGGATCCGGTGGCGCACAGCCGGTTCGGATCGGATTTCGACCCAATCGATATCCGGGATGGAAATCGAATCCGCATCCGCCATCACCGGTCGTTTATCGGCGTCAATCACATCAAATCGCACCTGAGCGGTTTTGGGCAACAGCGCCCCCCGCCACCGCCGCGGACGAAACGCAGCGATCGCCGTCAGCGCCAGAACGTCGGAACCGATGGGCAAAATGGGGCCGTGCGCCGAATAGTTGTAGGCCGTCGAGCCGGCCGGTGTGGACAACAGCGCCCCGTCACAAACCAGTTCTTCCAGACGCTCGCGCCCGTCCACACTGATTTTCAAACGTGCAGCCTGCGGCCCTGCGCGCAGCAAGGACACTTCGTTGATCGCCAGTGCCTCATGCACCTGACCGGACTGGTCCATGGCTTTCATGACCAGCGGATTGATCACCTCTTCCTCGGCCTCGGTCAGACGATCCAGAAGATCAGCCTCGCTGTATTCGTTCATCAGAAACCCGATGGTGCCGCGGTTCATGCCATAGACCGGTGTGTTGAGGTGCTGCGTCCCGTGCAGCGTGCGCAACATAAAGCCATCGCCGCCCAGCGCCACCACGACATCCGCATCCCGCGGGGCGGCCTGTCCATATCGCTTGACCAACACGTCGCGGGCGCTTTGCGCCACATCCACGTCGCTGGCAAGAAAAGCGATTCTCTTTGTCATCGTTTCCGGTTTCCGGTGTTACTCATTTGGCTCCGAAACAAACATACCTTTCCCCAATAGGCCAGAGTTGACGCCTCTGCCGACCAATTCGTCGTTTTATAGCCTTTCTGGCATTCATGGTTTCCGATAGGAAATTCGCCAGATACACCCAGCCATGCGGAGCGCACATGAACGCCAACCTTCGTGATACCGGTTTTTTCACCCAGTCCCTGTCGGACCGTGACCCCGAACTTTTTGGTTCGATCACCTCTGAACTGGGCCGTCAGCGCGATGAGATCGAGCTGATCGCGTCCGAAAACATAGTCTCTGCCGCCGTGATGCAGGCGCAGGGATCGGTTCTGACCAACAAGTACGCCGAGGGCTATCCCGGTCGCCGTTACTATGGTGGCTGCCAGTTCGTCGACATCGCCGAAAACCTGGCCATCGACCGCGCCAAGGAATTGTTCGGCTGCGAATTCGCCAATGTTCAGCCGAACTCGGGCTCTCAGGCCAACCAGGGCGTGTTTCAGGCGCTGATCCAGCCTGGCGACACCATTCTGGGCATGAGCCTGGATGCCGGTGGCCACCTGACCCACGGTGCCCGCCCGAACCAGTCGGGCAAGTGGTTCAACGCCGTGCAATACGGTGTGCGCCAGCAGGACAACATGCTGGACTATGATCAGGTCGAGGCGCTGGCGAAAGAGCACCAGCCCAAGCTGATCATCGCAGGCGGTTCGGCCATCCCGCGCCAGATCGACTTTGCCCGGATGCGTCAGATCGCCGACATGGTAGGTGCCTATCTGCACGTGGACATGGCGCATTTCGCCGGTCTGGTGGCAGCAGGCGAACACCCCAGCCCCTTCCCGCATGCACATGTTGCGACCACCACCACGCACAAGACACTGCGCGGACCGCGTGGCGGCATGATCCTGACCAATGACGAGGCGATTGCCAAGAAAGTGAACTCGGCCATCTTCCCCGGCATTCAGGGCGGCCCGCTGATGCACGTGATCGCAGGCAAGGCGGCGGCCTTTGGCGAGGCACTTCAGCCCGCATTCAAGGACTACATCAAGCAGGTCATCACCAACGCGCAGGCGTTGAGCGATCAGCTGATCAAAGGCGGGCTTGATACCGTGACCCACGGCACCGACACCCATGTGGTGCTGGTCGACCTGCGCCCCAAGGGCGTCAAGGGCAACGCGACCGAAAAGGCACTGGGCCGCGCGCATATCACCTGCAACAAGAACGGCGTGCCGTTTGACCCCGAAAAACCGACGATCACCAGCGGTATCCGCCTGGGCTCTCCCGCCGGGACCACGCGCGGCTTTGGCGAGGCTGAGTTCCGCCAGATCGCAGACTGGATCATCGAGGTGGTCGACGGTCTGGCTGCCAATGGCGAAGACGGCAATGCCGAGGTCGAAGCCAAGGTCAAAGCCGAGGTTGCAGAGCTCTGCGCCCGCTTCCCGATCTACCCAAACCTCTGACCCGGGTCAGATGAGCAACGAAAACGGCGCCTCTTGCAGGCGCCGTTTTTGTGCGGTGACACGGGTGTCAGATGTATCCGCGCCAGCGTAGGATGAGTATTGCCAAGGCAAACAGGGCCAGCACCCCGAAGGCAAATGACCCCAACATACTCAGGAACAGGGCCATGCGACGGTCGGACAGATTGATCGCCTTCAGATGTGCCTGAACATTGTCCGAAGCCTGTTCAAGAACCGGAGTATCAAGGATCAATCGCAGTTTCGGGTGATCTGCCATGGTTTCGGCCTTTGCCAGAAACAGCGCCTGTTTATAGATCGGGCGCGGCAGCCTGCGCTTTGCCCGCTTGACCGACTCTGTCAAAGTCTTGTCCCGCACGCCCAGCTTGTCCCGCATTAGCGCGAGCGTTTCGGCTATTCGGGTCTGAATATCGGCATCTTGCGACATCGGCGCCTCCTGAGCGGGCAATGTAACCACCTGACCGGGCGGGGACAATGGGGGTGGTCGTTCTGGCGCACGGGCTGTATCACGTCGATATGCTGAACACGATCATCCATGGCGACCCGACCGAGCAACCTCCGTTATTGATTGCGCATGGGCTCTACGGCTCGGCCCGCAATTGGGGCGTGATCGCGCGCAGGCTGAGTGATGAACGTCAGGTGATTGCGGTCGATATGCGCAACCACGCCTACAGCTTTTGGGACCCGCATCACAATTACCCCGATCTGGCGCAAGATCTTGCCGAGGTCGTCGACAGTGTCGGCGGGCGCGCGGATGTCGTGGGGCATTCCATGGGCGGCAAAGCCGCGATGGTCCTTGCGTTGCAGCACAGTGATCTGGTGCGCAAACTGGTCGTGGCGGATATCGCCCCGGTCGCATACGGCCACAGTCAGATCCAGTATATCGAGGCCATGCGCGCCGTTGATCTGTCCCGTGTCTCTCGCCGGTCCGAGGCAGAAACGCAGCTGGCCGAACAGGGCGTGGAACAAGCATTGCAGAGCTTCTTTACCCAATCGCTGGACGTGGAGGGGCAGCGTTGGCGCCTGAATCTCGACGTTCTGGCAGATCAGATGCCGCAGATCATGGGGTTTCCCAACGTGGCCACGACATGGGGTGGACCCGCGCTGTTTTTGTCCGGCGCGGCGTCCGACTATGTACTGCCCGAGCATCGAGACACGATCCGAGCGCTGTTCCCCGGCGCGCGGTTTGCAAAGATACCCGGCGCGGGACACTGGCTGCACGCCGAAAAACCACGTGAGTTCGAAGCGGCGGTCAGAGCCTTCCTGAATGCCTGACACTCATTCATTGCCGCTTGGCGGTTACATTCGGACATTCAGCGTTGGTCAGCCCAATGCCACCCGGTTTGAATTCCCGCGCTAGTGCTCGCGGAACGCGCGGGACATGCTGTCGGTGACAGGCTTGGCGATATAGGCCGCAAAAGTGCGTTCTTCGGTCTGGATCATGATCTCGGCGGGCATGCCCGGGGTCGGGACAAAGCCCCGCACGCGCTCCATCTCATCCGGCGTCAGGGACACACGCGCCAGATACACCTCTTGCGGGATGCCAGCCGAATCCTCGACCAGCGAGTCGGCAGAGACATAAAAGACCTCTCCGCTCAGCACCGGAGTGGTGCGCTGGTTCAAGGCAACAAGGCGGACGGTCGCCGACTGGCCGGTCACCACGCTGTCGATCTCGGTTCTGGGAATCTGCGCCTCGATGATCAGCGGGGCATCGGCGGGCAGGATCTCGGCAATTGCCTCGCCTGTTTCGATAACGCCCCCTGGCGTGTGGTGATGCAGACGCACAACCGTGCCTGTGACCGGGGCACGCACAACAGCGCGGTCCAGAACGCTGCGGGCCTGACGGGCCTTTTCGCGGACACTTTCCAGATCGGCCTCGATCACGCCCAGCTCATCCAATGCCGCTTCGCGATAGGCCGACCGCGTGCGCGAAATCTGTTCTTCATATTTCAGAAGCATCTGATTCACTTCCGCCGTTTCCGCCTGAAGCCGGGCCAACTGACCCTCGGCCTCGGCCTGAACGCGGCGGATCGTGTTCAACTCTCCCTTGCGGACAAGGCCTTTTTCGAACAAAGAATTTTTGGTCTCATACTCTTCCTGCAATATGTCCGAGCGCCGCTCCATACTGGCCAGTTGCGCTTCAAAGCCAGCGGCGCGAATGCGCAGCGCTTCCATGTTGCGTTCCAATAGGGCGATGTCATTCATCAGGGTTTTGCGTGAGACATCAAAACTCAGCTTTTGGCTGTCCAAAATGGTCATCACTTCGACATCGTCCGAAGCCTTGATCAAAGCAGCCGAGAACGCCAGCTTCTCTTGCTCGCTGTGTTCAGCCAGCAGTCGTTCGGTCATAGCTTGCAGGCGGATTTTTCGGATGAACAACTCTCGCTCATTGGCTTCGGCCGAGGTTTGATCCAACGTCATCAAAACCTGCCCGGCCTGAACGGATTCGCCTTCGGTCACAAGAATCTCTTCGATGATCCCGCCCTCAAGGTGCTGCACGATCTTGTTGCGACCGGTGGCGACAAAGCTGCCTTGCGCGATCACCGCAGCCGCAAGGGGCGCGCGGAACGACCACAGACCAAAGCCGCCGAAACAAACCACAAGCAGGATCAAACCCAGCACTATCTGCTTGTGTATCGAACGGGGAACTTCCGAGTACCAGACCTGCGGCTCTTCTACTTTTACCAAGTCATTCATGATTTACCCCCCTGCCCCTGCAGCTCGGGGTTCGGGCGTGGCCCATTGAGCTGTTGAAGCACTTGCTCGCGCTGACCGAACAGCGCAACGCGCCCGTCGGTCAGCAGCATGATCTTGTCCACGACATTCAAAAGCGTGGGTTTCTGCGTGATCACCACAACGGTGATCTTGCTTTCCTTGGCCTGCGCGATCGCACGTGCCAGAGCCTTGTCGCCCGCAACGTCGAGGTTCGAGTTCGGCTCATCCAGAACCACCATTCTGGGGTTGCCAAAGAACGCGCGCGCCAGGGCGATACGTTGTTTCTGCCCACCCGACAGCGGCGCACCATCTGCGGCGACAACCGTCTCATACCCCTGCGGCAGGGTCGCGATCATGTTATGAACATCCGCCAGAACAGCAGCGTCGTGGATTTGTTCATCAGTCGCATCCGAACGCATCCGGCCAATATTGTCCTTGATGGTGCCAGGGAACAGCTGCACATCCTGCGGCAGGTATCCGATGCTTTCGCCAAACTGGCGCGGGTCCCAGTTGCGAATGTCCATCAGGTCAAGCCGCACGCTGCCGGATGTCGGCAGGATCGAGCCGACAAGCGTTTTGCCCAGCGTGGTCTTGCCCGCGCCAGAATTGCCGATGATGGCCAGCGTCTCGCCCGGGTTCAGGGAAAACGAGATGCCGTTCAGAACCACGCGCTTGGTTCCGCCGGGCACATAGAGCAGCCTTTCCACATCCACGCGACCTTCGGGGCGCGGCAGGCGCAGTTTTTCATATTGCAGCGCCGAACTGGACAGCAGCGCCTTGATCCGGCCAAAGGCGCCGCGCGTCAGAAGGAAGGTGTTCCATCCCTCGATGGACCCTTCGATCGGCGCAAACGCGCGGCCTGCGATGATCGAGGCTGCAATCACCATGCCGCCCGTGATCTCACCCTGCAGGGCCAGAAACGCACCCCAGCCCAAGATCGCGATCTGCGTCAGCAATCGCACGGCGCGGGAAATGGCGGCAAAGATCACGTTGCGGTCCTGCGCGCGCACCTGCCATGTCAGCGATTGCGCCGTATCGCGACCCCAAATGCGCACCGCCTCGGGGATCATGGCCAGCGCATTGATGATCTGGCTGTTGCGCGACATGGAGTCGAGGTGCTGGTTCGCCATCGACTGAGCCTGATTGGCCTTGGCAAATGGCTTGGCCGTCATCTTTTGGTTGATCAGCGCGATGGTCATCAACAGCAGGGCCGTGACAACCACGATCATGCCAAGCTGCGGATGCACGAGGAAAATCATCAGGATGAACAAAGGCGCGAAGGGCACATCCAGGAATGAGATCAGAGTGCTGGACACCAGAAATCCGCGCACCTGCTGCAAATCACCCAGCGTCTGGTACTCACGCCCGGTGCCATGCAACGACGCATGAGCCGCTGCGCTGAGGATCGGCGCGCCAAGCCGGGCTGCGACTTCGACCGCGGTCCGCATCAGCATGAACCGCCGCACCGCGTCGAAGGTCGATTGGAAAATCACCGCACCGGCGACAATGGCCGTCAACATGATCAACGTGTCCAGTGACCGGCTGGTCAGCACACGGTCGCTGATCTGGAACAGATAGATCGGAATGGCCAGGATCAGGATGTTGGTTGCGCATGTCAGCAGCAGCACGAAGGCCAGGTTCCGCCAGATCGCCCGCAACGAGGTGCGCAGTGTTTTCTGGAAGTCTTCAGGCGGGGTACGCTTGTGAAAGGTTTGGGGTGGCCCTTTGCCATTCCCTCCGCCCGAGGTGGAGCGGATAAGCGGCTCATTTGCCTTGGCTTCGATCGTGGTACCAACACTTTTCCCACCGCCCGTCGGCGCAGAGGGGGTCATGCGCGCAGTTGTTCGTTCAGCAGGTTCACGATCGGGGTTACTGGCATCGGCCACCCCAGCGTCGCGGCCCTTGGCATTTTGGTTCTGCCCGGGTTGCGACGGAGCGCGCCGAAGGGGAGAGCCGACGCGCGATGGTTCTGTCTGCTCTGCCGTGTTTTGTTTTTCTTGGCTGGTTTTTGCGGGACCTGACGTCCTCGCGGCGGGCGCGGTCTGCTGCCCCGCCTTGGTGTCCCGAGCGCCTGTGATCTCAGAGTCCTGCGAATTTCGCTGGGTGACTGGCACGCGCAACTCCTTGCTCAGACGAAACGGGCCGGGAACTTTGCCCGCTTTGCCGCAATCCGGCCCCACAACCCGATCACTGAGTTTCAGGGTGAGGACGCCCCCGCCCCCATGACGGTCCAACGGACTGGCGTATCGGGTGCGGCGCGACGAAAAAACGATCGACATGTAAAAAAACCCTTGGGTCACTCGTAACGGAAGGAAAGGTTAGGCCAGCATGCTCTGCAGGCCGTCAGAGGCATTGGTCATCTCGGCTGGCGTCAGATCGGCAGCGTTTGGTCCGAACGCGTCCTTGTCGCCCACTGCGCCGTTTTCCTCCAACATCAGAGCGATCGCCTCGTTCGCGATCTCTTCGATCTCTTCGTTTTCGGGAACGTCGATCAGACTGGCCTGATGGATCAGCAGTTCCGAATAAGACCCGTCTGCCGCCATGACGGTGGAATCGATCCCCGCCTTGGTGATCGTAGCTGCGTTCAGCAATGCGTTGCTGCCAGCTACGACTTCGGTCGCATCCGCAGCGCCGCCCTCAAGGTGGACATCGTCCTGATCAGCAAGGATGGTGACCTGTTCGACCACATTCACCTGCAAAAGCGAGCCGTCGATTTTCAGAACACGCAACTGCTCCATCCCCGCAAAGGTTGGATCGTTCAGCAGCGCATCCTCCAGCGCGTCCATGTCGGATTGCGTCAGGTCCAGCGCACCCGCGAGGTTGTCGCCCAGCGCTTCGTGTGTGTCCTGACCTTGGGTTTTGACCGTAGCCTGGTTCATCAACAGGTTCTCGTCGGATTGGTCATCCATGGCAGGCAATCCACCGGTCACCACGTCATCGTCCATCAGAACCAACGTCTGGTGCAAAAGATCAACCGAGATCATGTTGCCGCCGATCAGAATGACGTCATAGTAGGTGCCCAGCTGCACCAGATCCGAGACGTTCATCAACTGGTTGTCGCCCAGTGCGTAAAGCGAGGATGAGGCCGAGATTTCGGTTTGAATATGGTCGATATCCGTGGCGTCGATGATCTGCTGGACAAAGTTGGTGACCAGCAGGTCGCCATGGATCCAGTCGACCGTCACGAACACGGGTTGTTCACCCTCACCGGCGCCTTCGGGCAGCCAATGCGCCGATTTGGACTCAAACGCAATCTCGGTGCTTTGCACGACATTCGTACCAGATTCGTGCCCAACCGCACCCTTGTCCATGTCCGAAACCAGCGCCACCTGGCTGATCGCGGTCAGGCTGACAGCTTTACCACCCACAACGATGAACGGAGCGTCAATCCAGGCAATCGTGGCCGAAACCTGATTGATCGCCAGATTACCGCCGGTGATGACGCTGTGCCCATCCTCGGCTCCGGTGTCGTCGTCCTGGTCCCACTCAGCCGGGAGCGGGCTTGGCTCGGCGTCTTCATCCTCTTCGTCCGGCTGATGATAGGCGGGCAAGAGATCGGTCCAGACCGGTGCCTCGTCCACATATTCGCCGTTGACGATGATGCCCAACGCGGCGTCGCCCTGGAATTGATGGACGGTGACGCTCTCGATCTCGGGCATCTCGACCGATTGGAACTCTTGCGCCAGCGCTTCGACATATTCGACCGACAGATAGTCGGACACATCATAGGACACCGTGTTGATCGCGTGCAGCGAAGCGGCGGTTTCCGCGGCCTCGTCGGCCAGTGCCATCAGTGCCTCGGCATCCCGGAAATCCCCTACGCCGACGGTATCATTGTCGTTCAGATAGAGTTTCTGGAACGTGTAGGTCACGGCTGATCCGATCAACTCGGTCTCAACGGTGAACTCAAATTCAATCGGGGTCTCAATGTAAATGATCTTGGTTTCGATCCGCGTCCCGAACACGTCGGGCGCGGCAACATAGGGGCTGCCATCAAATGTCGGATCGAGTGCGATGAAGGTTTCCTGAATTGGAAAGCCCTTGATAAATGGCAATTCCGGTTGTTGTTCAGGGGGGTTAAAGCGATAGGATAAGGGGCCGTATTTGTCGGGGTCCAGTTCCAGATCAGCCTTGATCTTGATCTGCTGCGGTTCTTCCAGCTCTTCAAGTTCAGCCTTGCGGCGCTGCGCGGTGAACTCTTCGTATTGATCCCTCAGGCGGGCTTGCTCAATCGTCAGATCAAAAGTTCCAATAAAGTGTGCAATCTTTTCGGTAACGCTGTCGAACGACATCACTTCTTTCCTTTACCCCCTTACCGGCCAGAAATTTCCGGTTCGGGTTTGGTTGAGCCGAGGCCGCAACGCGCGGCCCCGGCGATTTCGCAAAACCGGGGGCCGAAAATGCGGCCCCCGAGAGGTCAGACTTAAACGTCGTTGTCGTCGCTGGAATAGGACGAGGTCATCGAACCACCAACCATGGTTGTGTCGACCGCGTTGCCAAGGACGTTGGCACCCATGACGATTGTCTGGTTGAACGCTTCGGTATCCACAACTGCTGCGGCCGAGGCATAGGATTCACCGTTGACGATACCGTCGCCACCGTTGTTCGAACCCCATGTGCCCGAATTACCGCCGGCTCCGCCGTCACCCGAGTTTGCACCCGATGCTTCGCCGCCGGTGTTCCACGCGCCATGGGTTTCCCCACCCGTCGCGGTTCCGTTGGCCGCACCGCTGGTGCCACCCAATGCGGAACCCGCACCGCCTGCACCGCCTGCGCCCGAGTAAGCTGTACCAGTTGCACTGCCTGATCCGGTCGAGGTTGCGTCATTGTCCGAGCTGGACGATCCGCCGTAACCGGCAATCGCATGCGCCAGACTGTCGGCAGAGCCATTTGTGTCGGCATCCGAGAAGACGCCAGCATGGCCACCGCCACCTGCGGTATTGGTTGCATCCGCCGATCCCGCACCGCTTGCGGCCGAGTTCGAGGTTGGCGTGGTTGTGCCACCGGCACCGCCTGCGCCATCGGCAGAGGACGTGCCCGAGCCTTGACCATTGGACAGGCCATAGGTCGCGTTCAGGCCACCATCACCACCGGATCCGTCAGGCATCTGCACGTTCGAGTTCGCGCCGTTGATGTCGCCGGGGCTTTGATCAACGTCCGGTCCACCGGTTGTCTGATCGCCCATGCCCTGCGCGCCAGAGATCGCGCCCGAATGGCCGCCTCCGTCTCCGCCAGCACCCGCGCCACCATTGCCAGCACCGCCGGTTCCGGTTCCGCCCGTACCAGTGCCACCCGTACCGGTTCCGCCGGTTCCCGGGTTATTTCCACTGGTATCGCTGCCGTTCTGAGCGTTCGAAGACCCGTGATTCAGGCCCAGACCCAGGTTCTGCTGACCCAGCGCGGACAGCGCTCCTTCGGCCTGACCCGAGTTTCCGCCCAGACCCGTGCCACCAAGACCGGTGCCACCAGGACCGTTACCGCCAGGACCATTGCCGCCGGGGCCATTACCACCGGGACCGTTGCCGCCATCCGCGTCATTCGCAGCGACTGCACCACTTCCTGCGATACCGGCACCATAGTTGTCACCAGCGGTCGCACCGTTCGCCTGGTTGCTACCAGAGGCGGTGTTGTTGGCGTTGCCATTTGAGCCGGACTGACCACTTGCACCATTTGCGCCCTGCGCGGATGCGTCGGTACCAGCCAGACCCAGACCTGCGCCCAGCGAACCAGAGGCGTTGTCGCCGCCGTTGGCGTTGCCATCCGCGTTCGAGCCGGACAGACCAACACCCAGGCCCAGACCGATCGAACCGGCGTTTCCGCCGCCACCGGCAGTTGCACTGCCGTTCGAGCTTGACGAGCCCGTGTTCGCAGCTGTCGATGTCGTGGTGGCAGCACCGCCTGCGCCACCAGCGCTTGTGCCGTTGGCATGCGCGCCGGACAGTCCCAGGCCCGCGCTTACATTATGCGCAGCACCCGAAGATGCGCCCTGGCCACCTTGCGCCGATGCACCCGCGTTGCCGGAATGTCCGCCAAACGCCAGAGCGCCGCCGCCATGGGTATCACCATAGGCCAAACCACCGTGGCTGGTTCCGCCCTGACCGGAATTGCCGCCATCCGAATTGGAGTCGATCCCCTCTTCGGCATAGGCATGACCACCATGGGCGCTGCCGTTTTGCGTAAATCCACCCGAGTTATCCAGCGATACACCGCTCAAGTGATCCGCATCATCCAGCTGCGCCAGCTGGTTGTTGATTGATGAGAAGTCGTTTCCGGCGCCATCAAGTGAGATATCAAGGTTCAGGTCATCGCCCGGATCATAGTCCAGATTGTTCCCGGCCGTGACCACATTGCCAACACTGCCAACATGCTGAACGTCGACGTCGACATTGTCGTCATCGCGAGGAATCCACTCGCCTTCGCCGAAGTCGATATGGATGTTGTTGCCATTATTGTTGGTGTTGTTGTCTTCACCACCATTGTGGTTGGCCTGCTGCTGACCCTGAGCCTGACCTTGCGCCTGACCTTGACCCTGGGCTTGGCCCTGATCCTGGTCATTGTTGTTTTCGTCGGTCTGTGACTGGGTCTGGTGATCAAACTGGACGTTCGAATTGTCTACGTCCTGGCCCTGTTGCTGCTGCTGTTGCTGCGCATCCAGTTCCAGTTCGATTTCGGTTTCTTCTTCGTGTTCGACGACGATCTGATCAATGTCGTCACGACCCTGGTTGCCATGACCCCAATCATAAAACGGTCTGCGGTTACTCATGATTTTCTCCAATATACCGATGCACCGGACCGCCATTCATCTACAAAGCGGCATGCAGTGCGCTTGAAACAGAATTCCGCACAGCAATCGCATTTGCAGACGCTTGTGCGGCAGTCACTCGTTCTGGTTTTTGATACCCCCTTTCTCGGCCAAGCCGATCAGGTACCCGCAGTTCCGCCGTAGAAATGCACGGCAATTGGGTACGTCAGGAACAGTCGCGCTTTTGGAATAAAAGCAGGGCTATCGTTGCAGCGGCCCGGGGGTCTGAATAGCTGGCCGAAAGCATTAAATTAGGCAAGATTATGTCCTAAAAAGGTTTTTTCTTGGGACCGCGCCTTAAAGTCTAAATTTCAGGCAATTTCGCTGACGCCATAGTAGATCACATTTTAATCTTATATTTTACAGAGGTTTAACGGGTAATTTTCAGAAATCACTTAATCGATAGTTCTATAACTCAATGACAAGAAAGAACATTCTATTGCCGCATTTCGCACTTTCCGCTAACATTAAGCCGTTAATTTTAGATTCCGTTATCGTTTCGTGTCGCTGCAAATACACCATTTCAAAATCATTTAGCGACGCAGGTATCAGTGGGGGGAAGTCAATGAGTGATTCATTGAATGACCGCGCGTGTGGTGAAATGGATTATTCCGAAGAGTTGGCGATTGTCTTCGTCGGAAAAGAATTATTCTATTCAAATCAAACTCTCAGAAGTGTTCAAAGTGAATTCGGGGTTGTCGCATTGCGGTTTGACAGCCTGGACGATCTGTTGGCGCAACATAGGGCAACTCCGGCAACCGCGCGGATCGTTGTTGTCGACCAGATGATGATCGAAGATCTTCTGGCCCGACCGAAAGACTATATGGCAGTTGCCAATTCGGGGTGCCTTGCCCTTGCCTATCGCAAGGAAAGCTCGGCGCGGATACTGTTCGAACACTGGGACCGGGCGCGGCATGGAGACATCGGATATCTTCCGATGAATGTGGCGCCTGATGTCTGGCGCGCGATCCTGCGACTTTTGATGCATGAGGAACTGCACCTGCCCAGCTTCCTTGCCGATTGTCTGCCCTCGGCCCCAATGCAAGGTCAGTCTGATCCGATAGCTGCCCGCCCGCGCGCACCAGCCGCGTCCGAGAAACTGCCGTTATTTTCCAAGCTGACGCGTCGGGAAAAGCAGGTTCTGCGGCTTGTTTCCCAGGGCAAAAGCAACAAAACCATCGCCTCGAACCTTGGTATCACCGAGCACACCGTGAAACTGCATATGCATAACGTGTCCGGCAAAATCGGCGTCAGCAATCGCACGGCCGCTGCCCATTTCTATTTCGAAGTCGCCCCGGATCAGGTTCGAAAGACCGCGCCTTGAGCGAAGATTTCGAAACCAAATTCGACCGTCTCATCCTGTTGGTTGGGCGGCTCAACTATATGTGGACCAATACCGAAAGCCTGCTGATCCACCTGATCGCCGGGCTTTCGGGTACCAACAAAGATGTGGCGGTGATCATCTTTCTGACCCTCAACACAACGCGCGCGCGCATCGACCTTGTCGAGCGTCTGGCCAAGATGGAGGGGCAAACGCCCGAAATTCGCGATCCAATCCTGGATCATACTCAGCGCTTGTCGCGCCTGTCGGCCATTCGCAACAAATACAACCATTGCATCTATTCCTTTGACCCCGAAAGCGGGAATCCAAAAACCATTTTGATGCGCATCGCGGACCGGAAGACGGATATTAAGCTGGGCCGCGAAGACACCGTTGACGAAGATGCGCTGAAAGAGATCGAAGATGTTGTCAAAAGACTGTCAGACGCCAATCGCGACATCTGGAACCTGATCCGGCGACTTGGATTTCCGACGTAGCGGGTGCATCGCCGGGCACAATTCTCAGGTTTAAAGGTTGGTACGGATGACGGGACTCGAACCCGTAAGCCAGTAACGGCGAGGGATTTTAAGTCCCTTGTGTATACCAATTCCACCACATCCGCGTGCAGGCTGTTTGTCTTCTGTGCCTACTTCTACCACCGGCATCCAAGAACGCGGCGACCTGGGCAAGTCTTATCGCCTACCCCGCCGATTGGAAAGAGCTCAAATGCCTCGCTGCGACGTCTCGGCGTGGCGGGTTTTTTCTGCCTCTGCCAAAAGCCAGTCTCGAAACGCCTGATTGCCAGGGTCCAGCTTTGCACCGCTGGCACAAGTCAGGTGATATTCCTCAACCCCGCCCAGCTCGAAGCCAGGTAGGCAGGGCACCAATCCGTATCTTCCGATCAAAATGTCCGTCGCCGGCGGCCGCGCCAGCGCAACCCCGCCTTGGGTCGACGCAATGGCAAAGGCCGAGAGCGTCGTGTCAACATATACAACGCGGCTGTCTGCGGGCAGGAAGTCGACGCCCAACACCTGTGCCCAGTTTCGCCTGTGGTCTGCGACCTCGATCAGGGTATGCGCAAACAGATCGTCCGCCGTTTCGATCCTGTCTGACAAAGCCGGATGCGCCACAGGAATAAGACGTTCCCCAAACAAGGGGATCGCCTCGGTCCCGGGCAGCGAGGGACCGAATGCGATCCACTGCAGCGCCTCGCGCGGCGGCAGTTCTGGCCGGCCGACCATTGAATTCATCTGCACGGTGATCTCGGGATAGGCTGTTAGAAACGCCGAAAGCCTTGGGGCCAACCAGCCGATTGAAAACATCAGCGATGCGCCGATCACGATCGGAGGGCGCGCAGGCCCGGACAAGGCCTCAGCCGCCATTTCCATCCGACCGAGCGCATCACCCACAACGGCCAACAGGCTGCGCCCGGCATCCGTCAGCGTGACACCCGCCGGCGCCCTGTCGAACAGAGCCCGGCCCAAATGCGTCTCAAGCGCGCGGATCTGTTGACTGACGGCAGGCGGCGACATGGCCAGACGCTCAGCGGCGCGCGCAAAGCTGCCCGTGCGCGCGGCGGCCTCGAATACGCGCAGCCAGTTCAGGGAGGGAATACGTCTTGCCATGAGGCAGGATAAGCTCAGCTTATCCTAGCGGGCAAGAGAGATATCTTTCCATCCCCACCCCGCAGTGTAGCGTTTCCATACGATCAGGAGCGTGCCATGGAAAATCTCACTCAGCCCTACGTCACCCGATATCGCGAAAATGGGTTTGTCGCCGGACTTCCTGTGTTTTCGGCGACGGAAATTGCCGATCTGCGGCAACAAATCGAACATTTAGAGCAGAATCATGCCGAAGGCGCCGGATCGCATGATCTGGGGCAGTTCTTTCGCGTCAACGGGCATGTCGTTATTCCCTTGCTGGCCGATCTCGCCCGGACACCGGCAATTCTGGATCTGGTCGAACCAATATTGGGCCCGAACCTGCTGGCCTGGTCTGTTGAACTTTTCATAAAGGAACCCGGCAGTGCCAAAACCGTGTCGTGGCATCAGGACCTGACCTATTGGGGCATGGGGGAAACCGATGATGAGGTCACCGCCTGGGTTGCCCTGTCTGACGTATCCGAACGCGCGGGCTGCATGCGGTTCATTCCCGGCAGCCATCACGGCAGTATCGCCGAACATGACGACACGTTTGATGCCGACAACCTGTTGTCGCGCGGCCAAGCCATTCCGGGCGTGGACGAGGCCAAGGCCGTGCACGGCCCGCTGCTCCCCGGTGAGATGTCGCTGCACCATGGGCGGTGTTTCCATGCGTCCGGCGCAAACCAGAGTGACGACCGAAGGATCGGGCTGGCCATCCGCTATGTCACACCCGAAGTGCGCGATCATGCCCCGGGTCGTGATTGGGCCATGTTGGTGCGTGGCGAGGCTCCTGCAGGTGGCTGGGACTGTATCGCAGGACCGCGCGCCTTGTTTCACCCGTCAGATGTTGCTCTATATGATCGAATATTGTCCGGTCAGGCCGGTACCCTGGCGGCAGGTGCAACCGAATCCGTAGGCCTATACGCAGCACAAGGAGCGACCCAATGAGCCAAACAGTCAGCTTCACCGCCATGAAGGACGGGACCAAAGAAGATTACGAGCTGCTGGAAAAGCTGGAAAAGCCATTCCTTGCCCTGACCGCCGACCGCGTGATCGACGAGCTGCGCCGGGCCGGTGACGCGACACTTGAGGGCTATAAGATCACCCGGCTGGATCATGGCCTGCAATCCGGCACCCGCGCCCTCCGGGACGGTGTCGATATCGACTGGGTCGTCGGCGCGCTGCTGCATGACATCGGCGACGGGTTGGCCCCACAGAACCATGACCGTATGTCCGCCGAAGTAATCCGCCCCTTTGTGCGCTGGGAAGTATCCTGGACGATCGAACATCACGGCATTTTCCAAACGCTTTATTATGGTCACCACTACGGCTGGGACCGCAATGCCCGTGATCGGTATCGCGACCACCCTTTGTTCGAAACCTGCGCGGCCTTCTGTGAACATTGGGACCAGTCCAGTTTCGATCCCGAATACACCAGCGAACCGCTGACGTTCTTTGAGCCCATGGTGCGCGAGGTGTTTTCACGCCAAGCCTATGATCCTGATGTGATCTGCGAAGGGAAAATAACCGATCTGCCGACCCAGCTCGGGGCCGCGCAAACCCTGACGCAGCAGGCAGTACCCAAATAAACTGCTCCACTACGGGAATGCCCCAATATCCGCCGAATTGTTCATGTGGTAGACCATAACTACGGGGCCGCCTCGCGGTCCTTTCCCCCTTGAGCGAGAGGCTGGACTCGACCCCCTCATCCAGCCTCTCAGTCCACCAATCACTTTCAATCATTCGTGAGACGATGGAGGTCTCCCCTCGCTGCATCCTTAGTCGCAGCCCTTCGATCCTACCACAAAACAGCGCCGAAGTCTGCATGCCGCACTCAAATGGGCGGGGTTAGGTCAATCAGTGTTTTTGGGCATTGTCTCGCGCTTCTCGTTTCCAAGCGCGTTTAGGTTTGGATCACGACGATACCCGCCAACCTAAAAATGGATTATCTTCGCTCCCCGGCGTTTGAGATCCGCGAGCGCGTTCTTCGTCAGACAATTCTCAGGTTGAACCGGTCCACGCCATGTTCCGCAGCGGGCACAATTTCGTTCCTTTTACAGTCGCCCTACCCGGCTGTGTGATCTACCTCAAAAATCGAATTTGCTTTTAAGCCGTTTCCAATGCGCGTCCACGCTCTTGTCGCGGGCGGTTCTTGATTTTAGCGCAATGACGTCCAGACAAAAGCTCGGCAGCAATTCGTCCATAACCTGCAATTCACCCGATGCGATTTCTGCGGTGATCATGGAACGCGGCAACCAGCCCACGCCAAATCCAGCGCGTACAAATTCAAACACGGCTGGCCCCAGACCCGCCTCGGCAACGGTTGTCAGGTTCAGCTCTTGCCTGAACGGCCGTGAGATAACCTTTTCCAGCATCTCTCCGAGGAAAAGAGAGCGGGGATAAATCACCAGCGGGATGTTCTTGGCCTTGATGGCAGCTTGCAGGTCTTCATTCTCTTTCAGCGCTGCAACGGGAACGAATTCTTCCGCGCCAAGCTGGAAACGATCAAACAGCTTGAAGCTTTCGTCAATCGGCTCGTTTGGATCATCATAGACAAGTGCGAGATCGGAATCGTTTTTCAGGACACTGAACCCACATTCGTCCCTTGATCCGGACCGAATGCGCAATCGCGGGCCGTCCTCTGCAAGCACGCGCGCGACGCTGGGGGCCCATGACACGGACAGAGTATGCTGACACACAAGCCGCATCACCCGCGCGCGGGTCGCCGAACCGCTCAGCTCGGCATGGATTTCGCGCATCTCTGCTGCGGTTTCGCGCAATCGGGGGATCAATTCAATGACATGGGGGCGTAGAACGACGGGCTTCTTGCTGCGGTCGAAAATATCGCCTCCTACCGCCTCTTCCAGGGTCTTGATCCGGCGGGTGAACGCGGACGCGGTCAGCAATCTCTTGGCCGCCGCTTCGCGCAACGACCCCGTGTCATATACGGCCAGTATATCTTCGATCCACTCAAGCCTCATATACGCCACTGCTCCTGCATGTTTCAGATGTGATCTAAGGGCGTCTCGACAATAAGCCCATCCGGCGATTCAGCGCACTCAGGTCGGTGATGGACATGCTTTGGTTCATTTACCCATAATCCTTTTCCGACGCTCTTGCATTTTTTCATTCGCCTCGACGGTGCCGTCGTGAAACGAGCCGAACCACTTGTCCCAGGGGATCTCCAGGCTGCCATAGTTACACTCGAAATACCGGTGGTGCATCTGGTGGTGGAAGGTTCCAAGCGCAAGCCGGTTCTTGTCACCGATCAGCAGCCCTTGAAAACCGGTATGCGTCGTCATCGCGGTCAGAAAATAGTATTGAAGGTGGAACAGGATATGGACCGGATGTGCACCGATGATCAGGTGCACAAAGACCGAGCCAAGAAAGATCATCTGCTCGATCGGGTGCTGCGACATGCCTGACCACGGACCGACATTGATATTGCGGTGATGCAAGTAGTGCACATGCTTGTACAGGAACGGGATATGGATCGCGCGGTGAATGATGTAGAAGTAAAAGCTCTCCCAGATCGGGATCAGAAAGAAGATTGCTATAAACCAGACGGGATGAGCCTCGAAGGTGATCAGGGGCATGTAGCCATTCGCCAACGCCCAAAGCAAAATCACCTCATAGGCGGTCCAGATGATGACGCCTGTGCCAAGCGTCCAGAACATGTTGTCCCGCACCTGCCCGCCCAGCGTGAACTGCTTGCCGTTCACCATCAACGGGCGTGGATCGTATTTCAGGGTCTTGCCCTGTGCAGAGTAGGTATAGAACCACGCGTGCAACGCCCCGCCAACCAAAAGCGCCAGCACCATGTTGCGCACATATGCCTGTGCCACCCAGCCGAACTCAAAGGTCTTCATCTGTTCCAATGGCGGCTGGAACCACAGATAGCAGGCAAAAGCTATGCCGACGATGATCAGCTTTTCACTGATCAGGAACCACGAGTTCCAGAACCATTTCGCTATTTCTTTCGGGTTGGGAGGCCATTGAAAAACCGGAGAAATCTTGATCGGAATTTCCGGCAGGTGGTTCCATCCCTTTAGCTTTTCATCAGACACTTGGGCCCCTCGTGCAGAATTTGCACGAGATTGACATTTTCCGGTTGGATTGAAAAACAGAAGATATCGATGAACTTCACCTGAAAAACAGAACTTGTATGACCATCTCGATCCGAGCCATGCGCTATTTCAACACTGCACTGTCTCACGGCAGCATTGCGCGTGCGGCTGACGAGTTGAATGTTGCCGCATCGGCTGTCTGGGCAGCCGTGGAACAGATCGAAACGGAATTTCAGCTCAAACTGGTTAATCGGTTTCGCTCAAAAGGTATTGTGGCCACGGCCAGTGGACGGGTCATGCAACGCAAGTTTGCCCGGATTCTGGACGAATACGACGCCCTGATGCTTGAGGGGTCAGAGCTGAAACAGGCGCTGAAAGGAACGTTGAAAATAGGGTATTATGCCCCGATTGCACCAGCGTTTCTGCCCAACATCCTAAAGCCGCTGGCGGGCGCGGACTTTCAGCCCGAATTTCATCTGGAGGAGTGTGACAACACCCGGGCGCAGGAAGGGTTCCTTGCAGGTGAGTTCGATGCCATCCTGTTCGTTTCCGACGATGCGGTTCCTCAAATCGAATTTGACGTTCTGGTCGAGGCGCCCGCATATTGCCTGGTGCCTGCCAAAGACCCCTTCGCCCGCAGGCGTGCAGTTGATCTGAATGAACTGGCAGAACGACAGTTGATCGTCCTGAACCGCCCCTTCGCGAATGACTACTATCACCGCATCCTGAGGCAAGCCGAGGCAGCTTTTCGCCCGCTGGTCTACGCCAACTCTACCGAGATGGTGCGCAGCATGGTTGGTGCGGGTCATGGCGTTACGGTGCTCAACATGTTGCCGCTGACAGCCACCAGCTATGCCGGAGATACGCTTGTGGCTGTGCCGATCTCAACCCCGTTGCCGCCGCTGACGCTTTCGCTGGGCTATGACAAGACGCGGCCAAGACGTATCGTCAGCCACCTTGCTGACCAGTGCAGGCGCTATTTCAACACGCTTCAACCGGGCGCCCATGTTGTGCGGCCGAAACACGAAACCTAGTTTCGGAACGCGCGCTGAGGATCAGGCGATTTCCTTGTATTAAAGGAACATCCCGAACGCTGCGGCCAAAGGCCATTGCAACGAGGGCGGTAAATCCACGCAACAGGTCAGGCGCAATTGCTATACCTCATCAAGCTTCAACTTTGCATGGCGTGGAATGCCGGAAGACCCGCTTTTCAGGCGAAGCTCAGCGGCTCGTGCGTGACCTTCCATACCCTCCATCCGGCTGATCCGCGCCGTGCGCTGCGCCAGTTCGTTGGACGCTTCGGCATTGCTGCGCTGCCAAGTGACGGTTTTCGTGAACTTGTGCACCGACAGACCACCCGTATAGCGCGCGGCACCACTTGTCGGCAGCACATGGTTCGGGCCCGAGGTTTTGTCCCCGAAGGAAACAGTGGTTTCCTTGCCCAGAAACAGCGACCCATAGGCGGATAACCGGTCCAGCCACCAATCCAGGTCTTCGGCCTGCACCTGCAGATGCTCGGGCGCGTATTGGTCGCTGGTCTGTGCCGCCTCTTCCCGGCTGTCGCACAAAACAATCTCGGCCCGGTCGACCCATGCCTGACGTGCTGCGGTCTGATTGGGTTCGGGCAATTCGCTGATCAGCGCATCCGCCCGCGCCATCACCCCCTGCGCCAGGTCCTGGCTGGTTGTCACCAGCCAGACCGGGCTGTCTGCGCCGTGTTCTGCCTGACTGACCAGATCCCAGGCGACGGTTTCCACCTCGGCTGTGTGGTCTGCGATGACCAGCGAATCCGTGGGGCCAGCGAACATGTCGATCCCCACTTCGCCAAACAGCATCCGCTTGGCTTCGGCGACGTAGGAATTGCCTGGCCCCACCAGGATATCAGCGGGCTTGCCCCCGAACAGGCCCTGCGCCATGGCGGCAATTCCCTGCACCCCGCCCAGGTTCAGGATCAGATCAGCACCGCACAGATCCATGGCATAGACAATTGCATCCGGGATACCGACATCGGGCCGGGTGGGCGAAACGGCGGTGATATGTTTGACACCGGCCACTTTGGCGGTGGTGATGGTCATCAGGGCACTGGCAATGTGGCTGTAACGGCCCCCTGGCACATAGCACCCGGCACTGGAGACCGGGATCTGTTTCTGACCCGCAATGAGGCCGGGGATGATTTCGACCTCGCATTCGCCCATTGTCGCCTTTTGCGCCTCGGCGAAACGACGGATATTTTTATAGGCGAACTGAATGTCGTCTTTCAGATCCTGCGGAACGCGCGCGCAGGCGGCGGCGCGGGCCTCGTCAGACAGCGCGATATCACCGGTCCAGCCATCCAGCTTTTTCGCATAATTGCGCACGGCTTCTTCGCCGTCGCGCTTGATATTGGCCAGCATGACCGAGACGATATCGCGGATGTCGTTGCTCTCTGTCGCAGGCCGGGGGGCGGCTTTCTTCAGGTAGGTTATTGCCATCGGGTCAGCTCGTGTTGTGTGTCATGTGGTCCCGGATCGCGGCCGCCAGCACATCCACTGTGTCGATGATCGGTACATCCGCAGCCAGGTCCCGTGTCATCAGGGAAAATTCGGAACAGGCGACAAACAGCAATTCAGCGCCATTCCGGGTCAGCTCATCCGCGGCATCCCGCAGAATGTCCAGCGCCTCTGGGGTTTGGTCGTTTGCCTTGATCATTCGGATCGACCTCAGCAGTTTGTCCGTGTCCTGAGGCCACAGTGCCGTCAGTCCAGCGGTCTGCAACGGGGCGTCGAACACCCCTGCCAGCTTCACCGCAGGTGAGGCGAGAAGACCCACGGTCGCGTTTTCGCGCAGCCTGTCCTGCGCCGTCGCAACCGAGAGCGTCACCATATCCAGAAACGGGACCGAGGCCGCTTGGGTGATGTAGGGCGCATAGTGGTGGGCGGTGTTGCAGGGCATGGCCAGAGCGGTGGCACCGGCCTTTTGCAACCCGCGCGCCATGTCGGCCAGAACCGGGCCGGGGTCTTCGCCCTGCCCTTCGATCAGATGCGCAATGCGGGACGGAACCTGTGGGTTCATATCGATCAGCAGCGGCAGGTGATCCGCGTCATCGCGCGCATCGACCTGTTGCAGAACACGCTGCTGAAGCAAAATCGTAGCCTCAGGGCCCATACCGCCCAAAACGCCCACAACACGACGGGTCATGGGGCGATCTCGCTTGCGGCGTCATCGGGCAACCGGTCACAGCGATGCGCGCGCCCACTTTGCAACGCCCACTGCGAGAATGCTCCGATAGTCATACGCGCCACGGCGCCCTCCTTGCCTACAGATTGACCCAGCGGTCGCTGTTGTCGAAGGCAAAGTCATACCCGCCAAGCGCCGCAGCACCGCCTGTGTGCAGGAACACGACCCGCTCACCTTCAAACTGGCCCATTCGCGCAAGGTCGATCAGACCGGCCGCACCTTTGGCGGAATAGCATGGGTCCAGCAGAATACCTTCGAGTTCAGCAAACATGCGGATCGCCTCGATACCGCTTTCGGTTGGCAGGCCATAGCCTTCGCCCACGTAATCGGTGTTGGCCATGACGTCTTCGCGCTTGACCACCCCCGGGCAGCCCAGCTTTTCTGCCGTCCTGCAGGCAAGATCATAGACCATCTGTTCCTGTTTCGGCTGCGGCGCGCGGGTGCCGATGCCCAGCACCGGAATCTGCGAATTCATGGCGCACATGCCTGTCACCAAACCGGCCTGCGTTCCTGAGGATCCGGTCGCATGCACGACGCGGTCGATCTTTAACCCGGTCCGGTTGGCCTGTTCCAACAGCTCAAACGCGCAGTTGACATATCCAAGCGCACCGGTCGGGTTCGACCCGCCCCCGGGAATGACATAGACCTTGTGGCCCTTTGCGCGCATCTTTTCGGCCGCCCGTTCCATTTCGCCGGGCATGTCGTGGCCACCGGGAAATTTCTCGGTGGTGGCGCCGTGCAGATGATCCAGCAAAACGTTGCCGTTGGTGTTGTAGTTGCCATCCTGATAACCGGTGCGGTCTTCCAGAAGGATATGGCATTTCAGGCCCAGCTTCGCGGCAAACGCAGCGGTCTGGCGGCCATGGTTTGTCTGGGTCGCGCCCTGTGTCATCACCATGTCGGCGCCCTGCTCCAGCGCCTCGGCCATCAGAAATTCCAGCTTGCGCGTCTTGTTGCCCCCGGTCGACATGCCAGTGCAATCATCGCGCTTGATCCAGAGATCAACGCCCAGCTCTTTGGACAAGCGCGCCATGGGTTCTAAGGGTGTCGACAAATGTGCGAGGTGCACCCGGGGGAAACGAGAAAGATGCATAGTTGGTCTTCCTATGATTAAGCCTACGCAAAGTCGATATCACTCTGTCGACCATCGACCTAGGTCGAAATCCACCGCGTAAGTTGCAGAACCTGCAACACCGGACGCTTGAACAGCAAATCTGACCGTTCAAGGGAATGCCATCTCTTTGGCTGAGCCCTGCCCCCCTGTCGGTTTCGCGCGCCCATCTTGGTCAGGGCCAAAATGCCCCGCCGGGGCGTACCACCTCGGTTTGGGTTCGTCACATTGGCGAGATAAACCGGCCCGCAGATGCCGCAATCTTTCCAAATGTCAGCATCAATGAAAATCGCGACTGGGAAAGAGGCGCTTTGCCTGGTCGCGGGGATGCATGGCGCGCGCGGGATAGCGCGATTGCTTGGGTGTGTCATCGGCACGGGGACCTTCGGTGGTCAGGGCTTCTGGTTCCGGGTGGCCCAGTTCGAAAAGCATGTGCGACATGTCCTGAATGTCCTGTGCAATCAGGTGCACAACGATCCCTTCGCGTTGCAGATAGCCTGTCACACGCAAGAGCCGCGCGCCCATCACAATGCGCCGAAAACGTTCATAGACATTCTGCCAGACCACAACATTGCTGACGCCCGTTTCATCCTCAAGCGTCAGGAAAATCACGCCAGATGCCGTTCCGGGCCGCTGCCGGGTGATGACAAGGCCGCAAACACTGTAGCGCCCCAAAGCAACATCTTTCAAAGACGCATGCGTGATGAGACCGGGAAGCGCAGGACGCAAAAGCTCCATCGGGTGAGCGCGCAGAGACAGACGAGTGGAAACGTAATCTTCCACCACTTCCTCACCCAGCTGCATGACCGGCAGGGCCACTTGTGGTTCCTGGATGTTTTCGCCGTCAATCGGATCATTGAACAAAGGCAAAGGCTTAGGGCTTTGGATGGCTTTGACCTTCCACAATGCGTCGCGCCGTTTGAGCCCCATATCCGAGAACGCATCCGCTTCGGCCAGACGCGTCAGAACATCCGGGCGCAGGCCCGCACGCAGCCACAGCGACTCGGGGTCAGGATAGCTATTGCCCCGGGCTGCGACGATCCAGCCTGCGTCCTCCTCTTTCAACCCTTTGATTTGGCGAAAGCCCAAGCGTAATGCCAGCGCGCCATCGGGGCGGCGTTCCAGCGTGTTATCCCAGTCCGAGTGGTTTACACAGATCGGGCGGATTTCAACCCCGTGTTCACGGACATCACGCACGATCTGTGCGGGGGCATAAAACCCCATGGGTTGAGAGTTCAGCAAGGCGCAGGCAAAAACCGCCGGGTGATGGCATTTCAACCAGGCCGAAACATAAGCCAGCATGGCAAAGGCTGCTGCGTGGCTTTCGGGAAAGCCATAATCTGCAAAGCCCTCGATCTGGCCAAAACACCGTTCGGCCACCTCGGGGGAATAGCCATTGTCCAGCATGCCCGCGATGAACTTATCTCGGTATTTGCCGATGGTCCCCATCCGGCGGAACGAGGCAAGAGACCGCCGCAGGTGGTCGGCCTCTTCGGCCGAGAACCCGGCGCCAACCACAGCAATTTGCAGGGCCTGTTCCTGAAATAACGGCACACCCAGCGTGCGCGCGGTGACTTTTTCCAGCGCAGGACCGAAAGGTTCCGCGATTTCCTGACCGTTTCGCCGCCGGATATAAGGCTGCACCATGTCGCCCTGGATAGGACCGGGGCGGACAATGGCAACCTCGATCACCAGGTCATAGAATTCACGCGGTCTCATACGGGGCAGAAAGTTCATCTGCGCCCGACTTTCCACCTGAAAGACACCAATCGCATCGGCCCGGCACAGCATGTCATAGGTGGCGGTGTCACCCTGGGGCACCGAGGCAATGTTGTGGCTGATATTTTCGTGTGCCTGCATCAACGCAAAGGACTTGCGAATACAGCTCAGCATACCCAGCCCCAGCACATCGACCTTGAGGATGCCCAGAGCGTCGATGTCGTCTTTGTCCCAGCAAATCACGGTGCGATCTTCCATCGCGGCATTCTCGATCGGGGCAAGCTCATCAAGCCGTCCACGGGTGATGACAAAGCCCCCTACATGCTGCGAGAGATGACGCGGAAAACCGATGATCTCACCAATCAGGTTGATGGTTTGCATCAGGCGCCTGTCGCTTGGGTCAAGGCCAAGTTCGCGGATGCGGTCCAGATCGACACCGCCATTGGTCATGCCCCATATCTGGCCGGACAGACCTGCGGTCACGTCCTGACTAAGCCCCATGACCTTACCCACCTCGCGGATGGCAGCGCGGGTGCGAAAGTGGATCACGGTGGCGCAAAGCCCGGCGCGGTGGCGCCCGTATTTCCTATAAATCCACTGGATCACCTCTTCGCGCCGTTCATGCTCGAAATCGACATCAATGTCCGGCGGCTCGCCCCGGTGCTTTGAGACAAAGCGCTCAAAGACCATTGCGATCATATCGGGGCTGACATCCGTGATGCCCAAGAGATAACAGAGGATGGAATTGGCCGCAGAGCCCCGCCCCTGACATAAAATGCCTTTGGATTTGGCGAATTGCACAATGTCATGCACGGTCAGAAAATAGGCGGGGAAATTCAGCTCTTTCACGACGGCCAGTTCTTTTTGCAAAAGCTCAAGTGCCCGTTGCGGTGGGCCATCCGGGTAGCGATGTTTCAGCCCCTCCTGGGCCAGCCGTTCCAGACGTGCCTGCGGGGTTTCCCCTGCCGTTTCCTCATGCGGGTATTCATAAGAGAGCTCACCCAGATCAAAACTGCACCTATCGGCGATTTCCAATGTGCGGCGCAGCGCCGCCGGGTGGTTGTAAAAAAGACGCGCCATGTCGACCCCGGCTTTCAGGCGACGTTCGCCATTGGGCAGCGCACGGGTGCCAATCTGATCAATGGTGATATGGTCGCGCATACAAGTCAGCACATCCGCCAACTGGCGGCGGCTGGCCCGGTGCATGAGTACATCGCCAACAGCGACCATCGGGGCCGAGACCCTTTGCGCCGTCTGCGCGCAGGCGTGCAGATAGGCCTGATCGCTGCCGTCGTAACGGGGTGCGGCCCCCAGGAAGACATGGTTGGGGAAATGCCGCACCAAACTGTGGATATCTGCTGCGGCTTCTGCCAAATCACCCTGCGGCAGAGCAATCAGGATCATGCCCTTGCAGGCTGGGAACAGATCTTTTCTGTAAAGAAGGCACTCCCCTTTTTCAGCCCGACGTTTTCCCAGGGTTAAAAGGCGGGTCAAACGTTGATAGGCGGCCCGGTCACGCGGCAGCGCGATCCAATCCACTGAACTGTCCTGCAAGACCAACCGGCACCCCACGATAAGCTTGGGCAACATGATCGTGTCAGGCTTGGTGAGGGGGCTACCCTGATCCCTGACCTGCCGGGACGAGCTGTCCATGCGCTGCTGAGATCGTATTTGCACAGTGTCCTGCGCTTCGCGTTTCAGCTCCTCAAGCGCAGACCAGGCCCGCACCACGCCAGCCAGGGAATTGCAGTCTGTAATGGCAATGGCAGACAGGCCAAGTTCGGCCGCACGCACCACCAATTCTTCGGGATGCGAGGCCCCGGTCAGAAAGGTGAAATTTGTGGTGACGCACAGCTCGGCGTAATCTTGTGCTGCCATGCGATTGTCCAGCATGTCCTGCCGGAAAGCCTTGACGGGGCGATGGGTGCGATTGACCTCGATCATGCGAACTCTCCTTGCACAAACCAGCCGGGGTTTTGCGGTGTATAGAACAACCACAACCTGCGCCCCTCACGCGTTTCCACCCGCCAGTAATCGCGCAGGCCCGAGCGCCAGTTATCGTCTTCCAGCCACCATTCCGGGGCAATGCGCTCGGGCCCGGTGGCCCAACCTGTGGTGAATGACATCCGCCGCCAGCGGAACCGCGCAGGGGGGCGCACGCCTGTTCCGGCAACCGGCTCTGGGGGAAACAGAACGAGCGGACGCAGATGTGCGGTGATCCAGCTGCCTGCCGGATCCGAATACGCCACGGGTGCAACGATAAAGCTGCGTTCGGGGATGTGGCTGTCAGCGGGCAGAAACCGCTGGATGTTCTCTAATCCGATCCGCGTGCCAAGCCGCGAGACCAGATCATCCAGCTTGCCCTTTCCACCACCTGCAACATGGCTGATCTGCTGCACCGGCAGGGTCTCTACCTGCGTCGCCTCCAGCCGCAGCTGATCAATGCCGAACCCCGCATCGATCTCGCTCAGCCCTCGCTCAAACAGCGGCAGGATACGCAGAGGGTCACGCAGGGCGCGCGCCAAGCGCAGTTCGACCTGCTGCTGGCCCTGATCCACCCGGCGCAGCGTCATGCACAAGTTCCGCGCGCCCACCTCCTGTGTTTTTAGTTTTGCACAAAGCTGAACCAAAAGCCGCTCGGTCCCGGCCATCACATCTGCAAGCAGGCCGATCGGCTCTGGCAGGGTCATTCGGACCGCGTAATGCACCGGATCGGCATAAGGAGAAATCTCTTCGGACTGTGCGCCCAGGGCCTGATCCAAACGCAGCAAAAGACCGGGGCCAAACCGGCGGGTCAGCGGTGCACGCGCGGTCTTTGCCAAATCGCCAATGCTGGGCAATCCCAGGCGCTGCAACGTGACTGACATACTGTCTTCGATCCGCAGGGCCGCAACCGGCAGGGCCGCCAGGGTGGCCAGTGTCTCGCCTCTGGGGGCAATCCCCTCACCATAATGCGCCAAAGCCCAAGCCGCCCCACGTGTATCTGCCAGACCGATCTGCGCCGAAATCCCGGCGCGCATCAGGCGCATGCGCATGTCAGCCAGCATGGCCGCCTCTCCGCCAAACAGATGCGCTGAACCGGTGACATCCAGCACCAACCCATCCCCACCCTCAATTCCAACCCACGGGCAGTATCGCGTCGCCCAGCGGCGGAGTGTCTGCAAGAACCGTTGGTCCTGCTCAGGCTGCGCCAACTGGCTTTGCAGGTCCGGGCAAAAGGCACGAGCATCTGCATACGGCATCCCCTGATGCAAGCCCTGTTGTGCCGCGGCAGAGTTCAGGCAGTAAATCCGGTTGGCGTTTTGCTGTTTCAGCGTCAGGGCAAAAGGCCCCTCAATCTGGCACTGGCGTAAAACCCGGTCACTCGCGAGCCGGGGAAACCACAATGAGACGACGCGCCGCTGTATCCCATCGAACATGCCAGATACCTAATGTTCACTATTTGTTCTTAATAAACTTCCACCTCAGCCGAGTCGAGTCTTTGGGGTCGCACACGAGGCTAAAACACCAACGCCTTTTCACCCCATTTCGACCCATGTCGTCCGAAACAATGGCCAACCCCGTTTCAGACGATTTTTCGACTTTCTCAAAGTAAAAGCGTTGGCGCTTTAAAATTACCACGCCCTATTCCCTCGGAGGTAAAAGCCCTACAGATGTTCCTACAAACAGGCTTGGAAACCCGTTATTTTCAACACTGCAAAGCTCTGAAAGGAAAATAGTGGTGCCCCCACACGGACTCGAACCGCGGACCTACTGATTACAAATCAGTTGCTCTACCAGCTGAGCTATAGGGGCCTGAGGGGTCGAGTACTTATTTTGGGGGCGGACTGCAAGCCCGAAATGTGTGCTTTGTTGAAACCGATGGCGATTTGTAATCGTCCTTGCGGGACAGCGTCGATTTGACTGTGCCAAAACCAACAGGTAACCCGGCTTGTAGGTCGCAAAGTGCAGGGTCACGGACAGTATGAAGATCGCCATTCACGCCGGTGCAGCGTTTACCGATGAAGGTCGGTTGATGAAACTGTTCAGAGCGAACGCGCCGACCATTGACAGTTACAACGGCGGGATCTGGGGCTTTCGGGCTTACAAGAGGGTCTTTCGCCCGGTTCTGAACGCCCCTCAGGATCAAGCCGCGATATCTACTGCGCGCTCAGAGTTTGACGAATTGACCGCAAACAAAATCGGGCTGGAACGCGCCATTTTGAGCGCAGTGGAGTATCTGGGCGAAACCCAGACCACGATCATGGACGGGCAATTCTATCCGATGGCGGGACAGCGCCTTGCAGCCCTTGATCGGTTTTTCGAAACAGACACGGTCGAGCTGTTTGTCGGCCTGTGCAATCCGGGCAGCTTTATCTCGCGTGTTCTGATGGCGATGCCCGAGGGGGATCGGCAGGAACTGCTGGAAACAACGGATCTGAGCGGTCTGACCTGGATGCACCTGATCGATGACATTCGCGATCTGGCACCGGATGTGAAACTTACTGTCTGGTGCAATGAGGATACGCCGCTGATCTGGGGCGACATCGCTCGGCTGATTGCGGGTCTTCCCGAGGACGCACCGCTGATCGAGGAATATGCGTTTCTGTCTTCGCTGGTCTCGGATCTCGGTAAACATGAGATCCAGCTATTGGCCAAAGAGTCTGCCCAGAACGGTGGCCCTGCTCAACGTGCGGCGCTGGCGGAGGTGTTCCGCAAGCACGCGCTTGCCAATGAAATCGAGCAAGAGCTGGACATGCCCGGTTGGAGTGCGGATGTCGCAGACGCCTTCACCGAACTCTATGAACAGGATGTTGCCCATTTGCGCGACATGCCGGGCATCCGCTTTCTCAGGCCGTAAGCTGGGGTGGCTTACATCCCCAACGCTTCTTTGTACATTTCCAGCACCGCCTCTTCTTCGGCGATGTCATCCTTGTCGCGCTTGCGCAATGCGACGACCTTGCGCATGACTTTGGTGTCATAACCGCGGGCTTTGGCCTCGGCCATGACCTCTTTCTGCTGATCCGCGATGTCTTTCTTTTCGGCTTCAAGACGCTCGAACCGTTCGATGAACTGACGCAGCTCGCCTGCGGTCACTCGGTAATTTGCGGCGGACTGATCTTCGGTGATGTCTTCCATCTGCGTCTCTCCGTAGGGCTGAAAAGTCAAAAGATGCCATCGGGCAATGTGGCGGATACATCGCCACCGCACGGGGCGCAAGCGAACAATCGGGCGACAAGGCTTGTCGGAACCCACCCGATCCGCTAAGCGCGCAGAAGGTTCAATTTTCAGGCTTGGAAAACAATGTTCGACATCATGGTTTGGAGCGGCGCCGCACTGTCATTTGCCGGGCTTCTTGGCCTGGTGTGGTGCATCCTGAAAGTGATGAAGGCGCGCAAGGCCGGGCTGTCGGATGACGAATTGCGCGCGCAGGTTCAAAGCGTTTTGCCCTGGAACCTGGCATCGCTGTTTTTGTCTGTCATCGGATTGATGCTGGTCATCCTCGGGATATCCTTTGGATGACCAACCCGGTCATACCGGCATATTGTCAAAACGGGCTTCAATAGCGTCTTCGCACAACGCCATGTCCAGCCGCCGCAGCCGCGACGGCACATGCATACCTTTTATCCGCATCGTATCGACAACCTTGCTGAAAGAGGGCTGCAAAGCCAAACGTGTGTCCAGACATGCACCCTGCAACTTTTGTTCAAGCATTTCCGCCTGAGAATAAAGGTCCTGAGCAGTCATAATACGTCCTCCCACGTTGCGGTATTGTGCCTGATATAGGTAACGAAATTAAGATCAGCCTGAGACTAAATGAACACCGCGCAGAAATTCGCCTTTTGCTGTAACATTTCGTCAGATCGGTATGGCACGGGTAAATCTTATGCACCTTTTCGGACGCTGCGCTTTGATATTCATCAATTCGTGAATTGGAAACCCTATCACATTCCGCTATCAATATGTGAGATCACTCAGACGGAGGATTCTATGACACCCAACGTGAAGGCTTTTTTTGATCAGGATACATTCACGGTTTCTTATGTCGTTCAGGAGCCTGAAGGCAGCGCCTGCGCGATTGTCGACAGCGTGCTGGATTTCGATCATGCCTCGGGCCGCACCAAGACCACCTCGGCCGATGAGATCATCGACTATGTGACCACGAATGGCCTCAAGGTCGAATGGATTTTGGAAAGCCACGTGCATGCGGATCATCTGTCGGCGGCCCCTTATCTGCAGGAAAAGCTGGGTGGCAAGATCGGCATCGGTGCCAATATCACCGTCATCCAGGACACGTTTGGAAAGGTCTTTAACGAAGGCACCGAGTTTCAACGCGATGGCAGTCAGTTCGATGCGCTGTTCAAAGAAGGTGACAGCTTTCACATCGGTCAGCTGCGCGGCGATGTTCTGCATACGCCTGGCCATACGCCCGCCTGCATGACCTATGTGATCGGCAACGCGGCCTTCGTGGGGGACACATTGTTCATGCCGGATTTCGGCACCGCGCGCTGCGACTTTCCCGGCGGATCATCATCGATGCTGTACAACTCGATTCAAAAAATATTGTCCCTGCCGGACGACACCCGCATTTTTGTCGGCCATGACTACAAGGCGCCGGGCCGGGACGAATACGCCTGGGAAACAACTGTTGGTGAACAGAAAGAGCTGAACATCCATATTGGCCAGGGCCGCAGCATCGAAGAGTTCGTCGAGATGCGCGACACCCGTGACGCAACCCTTGGGATGCCACGTCTGATCCTGCCATCGATTCAGGTGAACATGCGCGCAGGGCAGATGCCACCTGCGGACGAAAACGGCGACGTGTACCTTAAAGTCCCCGTCAACAAGCTTTGAACCAGGAAAGGCGCACGACATGCAGGGCGAATGGATTTTGGGCTTTGCCGGCGGTTTTCTGATCGGCCTCGGGGCGGCGTTGTATTTGCTGGGCAATGGCCGGATCATGGGGGCCAGCGGCATTCTGGGCGGGTTGTTTCAAAGCAGCACGCGCGACGCCAGGATCGAGCGGCTGGCCTTCCTCGCCGGGGTCGTGGGCATGCCTTTTTTGCTGCGCCCGCTGATTGCGCCTCAGGCGCAAACGCATCTGACCGGTGATATCTGGATCGTGATCGTGGCCGGGCTTTTGGTTGGTGTGGGCACACGGATCGCCAACGGATGCACATCGGGGCATGGGGTATGCGGGATCTCGCGTCTGTCTGTGCGCGGGATCGGGGCGACCCTCTGCTATATCCTTGCCGGCGCGGTCAGCCTGACTCTGTTCCGCCATGTCTGGGGGATCGTCTGATGCGCGGCGTGCTGGCTTTTGTCGCCGGGTCACTGTTTGGCACCGGCCTGTTGATCTCGGGTATGACCGACACAACCAAAGTGCAAGGATGGCTGGATATTTTTGGCAATTGGGACCCGACGCTGGCCTTTGTCATGGGCGGAGCGATCCTGCCAATGATTGTGGCCTGGCGCCTGACGCACGGACGCAGCCCCATGGTTGGCGGCACATTTCCGACACCCGCCAGGACCGAGCTGGACCGCAGGCTCATCGTTGGCTCTGTCCTGTTCGGGATGGGCTGGGGGCTGGCCGGTTTGTGCCCCGGTCCGGCCATGGCATCGCTGAGCTACGGTGGAGTTGGCGGAATTGTGTTCCTGATCGCGATGATCGCGGGCATGATCGCCGCACCCAAGCTGGGGGCGCAACTGGACAGAACCGCAAACGCGGCCTAAGCAATTGCCATGGAGATTCGCCCGATTACCCCCCGCTACGCCGTTTCGCCGCAAATCACGGTCGAGGACGTGCCCGCTATCGCCGAGGCCGGATTTGTCAAAGTGATCTGCAACCGCCCGAATTCCGAAGTCCCCATGGATATGCAATCCGATCCGATCGGACAAGCGGTGCGCGCGGCCGGCATGGAGTTCGAGGTTCTGGAACTGACCCATCAGACCATGACGCCCGAGAACGTGGCGCTGCAGAAAACACTGGCCAGCAATTGCGACGGCCCGGTGCTTGCTTATTGCGCCTCTGGCACCCGCTGCTCGGTTGTTTGGGCGTTGGGACAGTGCGACCAGATGGACGCGGATGCGATTTTGGATGCCACCGGTAAGGCCGGATACACATTGGAACAGCTACGCCCGACTTTGGAGCAACTGGCCGGGTCCAAGTCTTAATCCGGTTCCATCAGGTCATCCGGGCCAGTCAGCCCTGCCAGCTGTGAAATTTCATCCACAATCCGATCCGAAGGCAAGTCATCGGGATCGCGGTCAATCGTGTCGGGCAGATGATCCCTAGGAGGCGACAGCGTGTTGTCCAATTGCCCGGTGAGAGTCAGGTCCGCATCCGGGATCTGAAGATCGGGATCTGCGCCCGACGAAGTGGCCGCAGTGAATTCCGGTTGAACATTTGCGGTGATCGCCGGTGTCAGGCCTTGCTCATTGATCCGCACTGCCCGCATGCCACCACACTGGCCCAGACGGCCTATTCCGGCCCGCGTTCGATCAACAGCAGTCACTTCGGTCTGGTCCAACCGCGCGCCGGGCAGAGCAATGACGCCGCCCGGGTCCCAGTTCGACAAGTCGGACAGTGGCACATCCATCCTGCAAATGATCGCGTACAGATCCGCACGTATCACCCCCGCTGCGGCGCCCAATGTGGGGCCATTGGGCAGGCTGGGTTCGGCCTGCACCTGATCGGGAACAGCGGCCTCGGGCAAGGCCAGAAGAACCTGCCCCTGCCGCACGCCACCCGCAAGCTCAACCTTCAGGTCGAACACCCGATAGGTGTCTTCCGTCAGACCAAGGGCAAGCGCCCGCGCATCCTCGGCGCGAAAGGAAAACTCGACACCTGACAAAAGGTCGATGTCAGTTGGGGTTTCGACAAGCCCCTGCGCCCGGGCAAAGACGTTTTCGAACAAAGGGGCCGCCATGGCGGCGTCAGTGTCGGTAAACCCGCGTGGCTGCGGCGCGTCGGGCAACACCTGTGACAGGGTCTGCATCTGCACCAAAGCAGACACGCAGCCCGGATCCAGACACACTGCAGATGTACCGCTTTGGCCCGAAAACTGCAGCAGTAACCAATCCCTCGAAAGGATATCGGCCAACTCTTCAACGCTGCGCGTTGCCTGTTTCGCTCCGATGACGGTCAGGGGCAGCTTCATCTTTTCATCAGCCGAGCGTGCAAGCGACAGGCGCAAGGCGCGCATCACAGATCGGGGCGCACTGTTATGGGTCGTCGAACCCGAAGAGAGCTTGCGCATCAAGGCGGAGCGGTTGGTATCGGTCATAAAGCGGTTCTGCCACTTCCATTCTGATCGGACCTCCGGTTTAACCGCCCTACCCTTACCAATCCCTTTACGGGGCCATCACTGTGCGGCTTGCTGCGCGATCACCGGCAGGCTGACCCGGAACGCGGCGCCGCCCTGACCTGGCAGATATGAGACATCTCCGCCCAGCCGCTGCATGATCTCGCGGCAGATCGCCAGACCCAACCCAGCACCACCGGCTTTGTCGGATCCGACACGGGCAAATTTTTCGAACACGACGGAACGGGCGTCCTTTGGAATGCCAGAGCCGTTGTCGATAAAATCAATCACCGCCTGTCCGCCGACATCATGGACCGAGATGGTCAGCAGCGGATCAACCGCGTCGCAATATTTCTGCGCATTCGAGATAAGGTTGATGAAAACCTGCCCCAACCGATCAAGATCCGTTTGAATTTCAATACGTTCCGCTGCGCGAACACGGCGCACCTTTAGCTTGCGATCACTGCCCGCAAGGGCGCTGGAAACGGCACGGTCCAGAACCGACCCCAGCGTGCCCTCGCCCAGATTCAGACTGACCTGGCCGTTCTCAAGGACGCTCAGATCCAACAGGTCATCCAGCAAACGGGTCAACCGCAATGCTTCGTCATAGATAATCGCCGCATAGCGCGTGCGCTCCTCGGCGCTGAGGCCTTCGGTGTCGCGCATGATCTCGGAAAATGCACGGATCGACGTCATCGGCGTGCGTAGTTCGTGGCTCACCTGGCTCAGAAACGCGTCTTTTTGCATCGAGACCTGGGTCAGCTTGGTATTGGCTTCGCGCAATTGCCGCGCGGTGCGGCTCAGCTCGGCTGACTGAAGCTCTAGTTGACCGGAATACTCCAGCATCTGCGCGGATTCGTCCGCCACCGCCAACAGATCCTCGACCGAGATCGTCGACCCGCCGACAATCTGCGCGATCATCGCATGAGCGGTGGCCGCGCCGACGGATCCGCTGAGTTCACGTTCCAGCCGCTGCAGAAACCCCGGCGTCGGTTCCGGCAACCGCCCGGACCTGCCGTTTTGCCGCTGTGCCTCGGCCTGAAAGAATTCCTGCGCTGGCCCGGCGCCCAAAATGCGCTGCGTCATGATCATCAGGTCTTCGCTTTGCGCGATAGAGCCTGTCCAGCCACGCGGCGCGACGGTATGGTCAAAGACATTGACGAATTGCGCGCCCTGAAGCCGTTCCAGCGGGCTGGGAAAACTCATCAGCGAGACGACGCAAAATGCGATTGTGTTCAGCGAAAACGACCACATGACGCTGTGCACCAAAGGATCGATCCCATCGATACCAAACAGGGCCTGCGGTCGCAGCCAAGCGATGCCGAAAGGTCCGTTTTCGATTACCGACATTGGCAGAATCCCTCCGCCGATGCTGGGCAAAAGCAGCGTATAGATCCACAGGAAGAACCCCATGCTCAGCCCCGCCAAAGCCCCCGCCCGGGTTGCGCCACGCCAGAACAGCCCCCCAACCAAAGCGGGCAGAATCTGCGAAATCCCGGCAAAAGCCACAAGCCCGATCGAGGCCAGAGCTGCACCTCCGCCCGAGATGCGATAGTAGAAATAGCCCAGCGCCATGATCCCGGCGATCGACAGGCGTCGCGCCATCAGAACGATGGTCCGAACATCCCCTGAAACCGACACTGTACCTTCCTGCGTGTTCAACCAGATCGGCATCACCACATGGTTTGACACCATGGTCGACAAGGCCATCGCCGCGACAATGACCATGGACGTGGCCGAAGAGAACCCTCCAATAAAGGACAGCATCGCCAGCCAGTCGTTGCCTTGCGACAGCGGCACGGTCAGAACGAACAGGTCGGGATTGGCGCCTTCGGGCATCAGATCAAGGCCGATGACGGCGATGGGCACCACGAACAGGCTCATCAGCAACAGATACAAGGGAAAGGCCCAGGCGGCGGTCCTCAGATGGCTTTCGTCATCATTTTCGACCACCATGACCTGAAACATCCGGGGCAGGCATACAAAGGCCGCCGCGGACAGGAAGATAAACGTGGTCCAGCGGCTGGCATCGACATTCCACTGTCCGATCTCAGAGGCATCGATCCGCGCCATCATCGGCCCGACGCCCCCCGCTACCCCCCAGACGACAAAGATACCCACCGCCAAAAGGGCAACCAGTTTGACCACCGATTCCAAGGCGATGGCCGTGACAACGCCGTGGTGACGCTCGTTTGCGTCCAGGTTGCGGGTCCCGAACAGGATGGCAAAAACAGCAAGCCCGGCTGCGACCCAAAAAACACTCGACCCCTCGCGATAGGGTCCGCCGGGATCAAACTCTGCAAAGATCGAGAAGGACAGCGTGATCGACTGCAGTTGCAGCGCGATATAGGGCGTTCCACCCAGAACAGCCAGAATGGTCACACAAACGGCGAGCGTATTCGACTTGCCATAACGCGACGATACGAGGTCGGCGATCGAGGTCACGCGCTGACTGCGCCCGACGCGCACCAGTTTGCGCAGCCCCCACCACCAGCTGACCATGACCAGCGTGGGCCCCAGGTAAATCGTGACAAACTCCAACCCCGAACGCGCAGCGTTCCCGACCGCACCGTAAAAGGTCCAGGCGGTGCAATAGATAGACAGCGACAGGGTATAGATCAGCGGAGAGCGCAACCATTTGCCCTTGCCAGCCGCCGCCAAACGGTCAGCGGCAAATGCAACGCCAAACAGCAAAACGACATAGCCCAGACAAACGAGGATCAGAACGTTTAGCGTTGCCATTGTTTGGGCTCCGCCTCGGTCTGTTCGCCTGCGGACAATCGTCTGGCGGCAAATCCGAACACGACGCTTATTCCAATCAGGGCGAACCAGCAGGCAAAGACATATAAAATCGCTGCAGAAAGCGGGACCGCTTCGACTCCACTGCTTTCATCCGGCCAAAGCAACGGCAATGCGATCATCGCGGCCCCAAGAAACGGCAGCAGCCGAGCCGCATCCATCAGCCGGCGCCGGCGATAGCTTTGACGCTCGAGAAACAGCGATGGCCGCGCCGGAGGCAGCGCCTGATCGGTATCATCAGACTGTGTCATGCCTTTGACGCCTGCGCGTGCAGATCACGCACCGCGGTCAGAACCTCGACATTTGAAAAAGGTTTGGTCATGAAACGGCTTACGCCCGCTTGTTCAGCCATCTCGCGGTCGCGCGATTGGCCCCGTGCGGTCAGCATCAGAACGGGTAGCGCCTGAAACTCCTGACGCTCTCGCAGCTCTCGCAGAATGTCCATGCCGCTTTTGCCCGGCAACATGACATCCAGGATCACAAGGTCCGGCTGCGCCGCCGTAATCACGTCGATCGCATCTGTCCCTTCGGCATGGGTATCAACCTGCCACCCTTCACGGGTCAGCAGAAACCGGATGGCCTCGGTGATGTTAGGCTCATCCTCGATCAGCAGAACCTTTCGGCTCATATTTTCACGTCCTCCCAATGACGGGCCGCGCATTGGGGCAACCTGTCATGTGCAGGTTAATCCGTCTGTCAGGAAACTGTCAAAAACCTTCGCTCAAAATCGACGGTTCCCGGCGCGCGTTGCAATTCGGGTTGGGACAGATGCGGCAACTGGTTCCCGCCTGCGTCGAGATCTCCGCCGGATCTGTCGCGTCCGTCGGAAGAACGAGCATGACCGAGCGGTATGCAGGCTCTGCCCCGAAACTGGCGGAAGGTTGCGGCCAGGCAATGGCATAACATTCAAATTCGGCCGCAGATCGGCCCAACTGTACCACCCGTTTTCGGATCGGAACCAGCGGACGATTGAGCGCTGTGAACACCGGCCACAACGGGCACGCATCGCCGTGCCGCGGCAGCGCAAACCCGACGACAGGTTTGAAGAACAGAACACGGCCCGAGCCGTCGCAGATTACCAAACCCGCCGGTCGTCCCAGCACCTCCTCGGGCAGCGCCGCCAACCGGCGCAAGACTGTTGTCAAGTCCACCGAGAATGCGGCGGCCAGCGCCAGCGGATCAAGCATCGACCCCCCAAGCGCATCACCCAGCCGATCCAACGGCATCGCTTGCGCGTCCGCTGCGTAGGTCTCAAGAATTTCTGTCGCAACGGCCCGTGCGGCACTCGACCCCAAATCGTCCATATTGACTTGGCCCGCCGCCGCGCCCGCCTCGATCTGTGGAAAATGGTAGGATTGCGCCGTAAAGAACGCCTCGACCGCATCCAGCGGCACACCGGCCAGCTCGCCTTGCGCCGCGTTGTTGTCAAGAAAGGTCACCAACGCCTTGGAGCTTTCGGCCAACCGTTCCGCATCCTGGTGAAGGTTTCTATGAAACCGGTCGCGCCATTCGGCATCAATCTCTTCGGGCTCGGCCAGAATCGCTGCGGTGGACCGGATCGCCGCGGCGGTTGAAAGAACTTCGTGCATCGATTCAGCAAGATGCGGGTCATGGGTCAGGCGATCCGAAAGTGTCTCGACCGTCCGCTCAAGCGACACAACGCGGCGATGCATCTGCGCCAGGACGCCGGACCATCCTGGAAACCGGCCCGCGAATTCCTCAAGTGCTGCGACCTCGGCCTCTTGCCCCACCGCGTCTTCGGCGGCTTCGCGTAGTGCGGAAATCAGCGTCTCTTCAATACCTTGGGTCAGCACAGATGGCTCAACCGCCAAGGCCCCTGCGATGTCCACCAGCAGCTTGCCACCGATCCGGCGGCGATTGTGTTCGATCAGGTTCAGATATGAAGCCGAGATACCGACCTTCTGCGCCAACTCTGTCTGACGCATGCCTGAAATCTGCCGTCTCTCGCGTATCCGGCTGCCGGTCAGCGTGTCGCGCATCGGTATCCGCCTTTTCATTCACAGGTCCGACTGACGACCTGTCGAGTTTGGTTTTTTCAGAATAACCAATGTAAATCTATCAGTTACAGAAGTGTTTTCCTAGGCATTTTACATTGTTTACAGTTCGCACCCAGCGTTCCGAAACCGCTGAGCCCAAGCTTCCCCTTCTCTTTCGCCAAAATACCCGTCACCATACGTATATGAGCGATCCTGCCTTTGAATACGCGCCGATTGGACTGGTAGAATTGGAAAACCGGATCATCCGGCGCTGCAATCTGCAGTTTGCCCGCACCTTTGGTGGGGATGAGGCCGAGTATCGCAATATGCCCTTGCTGCATCTTTACCCGTCCGTGGCGGACTGGGAACGTATCGGCGCACGCAGTTTGCAAGTGATGCGCGACACCGGGTACTATACCGATGAGCGTGTCATGCGGCGGCGCGACGGGGATCTGTTCTGGTGCCGCGCTCGTGGGCGATCGCTGACACCCGACGACCCGTTTCGCCATGGAGTCTGGAGCTTTTCCGATATCTCGGAAGAACGCCCCCTGGTCCAACTGACCGCCCGCGAACGAGAAGTCGCAATCATGTCCTGCCGGGGTCTTTCAGCAAAAGAGATCGGCGCGGAACTGGGTCTGAGCTATCGCACGATCGAAGCCTATCGCGCCCGCCTTCTTGAGAAATTCGGTGCGCGCAAATTGCCGGAATTGGTAGCCAAATTGTCTGGAATGCCCCTTTGACTTGAAACACGGGCCAGAAATGGCATATCCACCCTGTTTATCGTGCTCAAACGGCGCTTTTCATGACCGTTTGCATAGCTTATAACGCTGCGTAATCAGATCAAAAGCCCGCGGGAAACAGACGGGCCCAAGGGGAACCTTCGAGGACACTCATGACAGATACCAAACACGAAGCGGATGTCGCGTTCATCAAGGCACTGGCCGAATTGCTGCGCGAAAACGACCTGACCGAGTTGCAGGTCAAGCGTGAATACGGCGAAGAAGACAGCTTGAACGTGCGCGTCAGCCGTGCCGCGCCGGTTGCGTCCGCTCCGGTTCAGGTGGCCGTTCCAGCCGCAGCACCGGTTGCCGCACCGGTCGCAGCCCCTGCCGCCGCTCCAGCCGCAGCCGAGGCACCTGCTGCCGTCGACGACCCGGCCAGCCATCCTGGCGCTGTAACCTCGCCCATGGTCGGCACGGTTTACATGCAGGCGGAACCCGGCGCGCCTGCCTTCATCTCGGTCGGCGCATCGGTGTCAGAAGGCGATACGCTTTTGATCGTCGAGGCGATGAAGACCATGAACCACATCCATGCACCCAAATCGGGCACCATCAAGCGCGTCCTCGTTGGCGATGGCGACGCCGTGGAATTCGGCACCCCTCTGGTCATCATCGAGTAAGGCGGGCCCATGTTCGACAAGATCCTGATTGCCAACCGAGGCGAGATTGCCCTTCGCGTGATCCGCGCCGCGCGTGAGATGGGGATTAAGACGGTTGCCGTGCATTCCACCGCCGACAGCGACGCCATGCATGTGCGCATGGCAGACGAGTCGGTCTGCATCGGCCCTCCGCCCAGCCCGCAAAGCTATCTGTCCGTGCCCGCGATCATCTCGGCCTGTGAAATCACCGGTGCGCAGGCGATCCATCCTGGCTATGGCTTTTTGTCCGAAAATGCCGAGTTTGTGCAGATCGTCGAAGACCACGGCATCACCTTTATCGGCCCCACCGCTGAACATATCCGCGTGATGGGCGACAAGATCACCGCCAAAGACACGATGAAGGCCTTGGGCGTGCCCTGCGTTCCCGGTTCGGACGGTGGTGTTCCGACACTGGCAGACGCCAAGCGCATCGGTGAGGAATTTGGCTATCCCGTGATCATCAAGGCCACAGCCGGCGGCGGCGGGCGTGGCATGAAGGTTGCCAACAGCGCCGACGAGATGGAAAGCGCGTTTATGACCGCGCGGGCCGAGGGTAAGGCCGCATTCGGCAATGATGAGGTCTATATCGAGAAATACCTGACCACGCCCCGCCATATCGAGATTCAGGTCTTTGGCGACGGTAAGGGCAAGGCGGTGCATCTGGGCGAACGCGATTGCTCGCTGCAGCGGCGCCACCAGAAGGTTTTCGAAGAGGCCCCCGGCCCCTCGATCACGCCGGAAGAACGCGCCAAGATCGGCAAGATCTGCGCCGACGCGGTCGCCAAGATCAACTATATCGGCGCGGGCACGATCGAGTTCCTCTATGAGAAGGGCGAGTTCTATTTCATTGAAATGAACACCCGCCTTCAGGTGGAACACCCGGTGACCGAGGGTATTTTTGGCGTCGATCTGGTGCGCGAACAAATCCGTGTTGCCGCAGGCGAAGACATGTCGTTCGGTCAGGGCGATCTGGAAATCAACGGCCACGCCATCGAGGTTCGGATCAACGCGGAAAAGCTGCCCAATTTCTCTCCTTGCCCCGGCAAGATTACGGCGTATCACGCGCCGGGCGGTCTGGGCGTGCGGATGGATTCTGCGCTTTATGACGGGTACTCGATTCCACCCTACTACGACTCGCTGATCGCCAAGCTGATCGTGCAAGGGCGCGACAGGGCCGAGGCACTGGCCCGTCTGGAGCGCGCATTGGGTGAGTTGATCGTGGACGGCATCGACACCACCGTGCCGTTGTTCCATGCCCTTCTGCAGGAACCTGATTTGCACAGTGGCGAGTATAATATCCACTGGCTGGAGCACTGGCTTGCGGAGAACATGGCACAATAACACAATGAGACCGGCAGGTGCGCACCTGCCGGTCTCAGCGCTGTCGGCATGAGCCTATCTTCCGAACTGCTGTTGCATGGGTATTCCATCGGTATTTTTCCGATGGCCGAACACCGCGACGACCCCGAGCTGTTTTGGGTAGACCCAAAGTTTCGCGGGGTCTTTCCGCTCGATGGATTTCACATCTCGCGCAGCCTGGCGCGACGTATCCGCAAATCCGGGTACGAGGTCACCATAAATCGGGATTTCGAAGGTGTCGTGGACGGTTGCGCAGATCGGCCCGATACCTGGATCAACCCCGAGCTTCGGCGTCTATACAGCGACCTTCACAGAACCGGACAGGCGCACTCGCTTGAGGTTCGCGACGGGCCGGTTCTGATCGGCGGGGTTTACGGCATTGTTCTGGGCGCGGCCTTCTTTGGCGAAAGCATGTTCTCGCGCCGCACGGATGCCTCGAAAATCGCGTTGGCCTATCTGGTGGATCGGCTGCGGCGCACAGGGTTTCATCTGTTCGATACCCAGTTTCTGACGGCACATCTGGCCTCGCTGGGTGCAATCGAGATACCGCGCGCGGAGTATCATGCCGAGTTAGAACAGGCCCTGGAACAGAGTGCCGATTTCACTGCCGAATTGACGCAGACGCCTCAGGGCGTGATACAGCGGATCACCCAAACATCGTAACGCGCATGATCCAGCGCGTTTAGGGCCGGAGAGGTTGCAATCATCCAACCGTCAAATAGCTGTTCGGCCTTGCCCTGTTCCCAGATGGTTAGATAGGCAAAAGCGTCACCTGTGGGGTTGTCTGCCGGATACCGGCAATCGCCCAGCGCGACGTCCAGACCAAAAACTGCAGCCGATTGACCATTGCGCATTTCAACATCAACCGTCTGGCCGCTGACCTTGTCGAGCCCGCGCAACATCGCTCCGGGGCCGGATTCGGTCTTTTGCTGCGCCGACACTGATGTGGCAAACAGCAACGGAAGCATCAGCGCCAGCTGTCTCATTCGTCGCCGTTCCCGGCCACAAACTTGACCAGCAGCGAGATCAGGCTGACCGCGCCTTGCGTGTCTTCGATCTCGTCACCTGCTTCGAAATAAAAGGGCGAACCACCGGGCATAACCTCGACAAAGTTACCGCCCAGCAGACCTTCGGAAGAAATGACAATGGCGCTGTCATCCGGGATCAGGATACCGTCCGCAACCGAGAACCTGGTGTCCGCGCGGTACGTGTCCGGGTTCAGCGAAACGCCGGTGACCGTGCCGATTTTCACCCCCGCAAGACGCACGTCAGTGCCGACGCTGACCCCTTCGAGGGATCGGAAGGACGCACCCAGCTCGTACCCGGCCTGTGATTGCGACAGACCCGTCGATTGGCTGGCGTAGACACCAAACGCAACGGCGCAGGCAAGAACGGCCCCGCCGACCAGAACCTCAGTCGTGTTGTAACCTGACATGATCGGCGCCTATTCCGGGGTCCACGCTTCGTAGTCTTTGCGCTCAACCGGGTCGGTCCGGCGCAGCGATCCGGCGGGCGCATAGGCCAAGGCCGTGCCCGTCAGGTTTTCCTGATGCGGCTTTTCCCAGTTTTTATGCGCCAATGGCCGGTCCGTCGGAGGCTCATCCCAGGTTCTGTGCAACCATCCATGCCAATCGGGATCAACGCGGCTGGCCTCGGCCTCACCGTTAAAGATCACCCATCGCTTGCTGTCATCGGCGTTGCGGTAGAACACGTTGCCTTCGTCATCCTCACCAACCTTGACGCCCTTGCGCGCGGTGTAAATCTGGGTGTTCAGGGTCGCCCCATTCCACCAGGTTACGGCCCGCAACAGAGTATTCAGGATTCCCATGGATGACCTCCGGTTCTTTGTACCTGCAGATATGGACCAATCCCTGCCCGAGGTCCAGTGCCGCAAGGGCCGCACCCGTTACTCTGGCAGGGCTGCGGTGACCTCGATCTCGATACGGTCTTCAGGGGTGATCAAATTGCACTCGATAACCGTTGCAGCGGGCGGATTGTCGCCAAAGGTGTCGGCCAGCATTGGCCAACACAATTCGAACTCGGACATGTCCGGCAGGTAGTAGTTCACGCGAACCACGTGTTCAAATCCGACCTCGGCCTCGGCCAAGGCCTTGCCGATGGCTTCCAGGGCTGACCGACACTGGCCAACAATATCCGAGGGTCTGTTGTCGCCTTGCGCGCATGTGCCCGCGACAAAGACGAAACCGTTCGCAACCACGGTTCGGCAATAGCCGACCTTGGCCTCGTATTCGCCACCTGATGAGATCCGTTTGATCTTCATGCTACCCCCTGAAATGAAAATGGCGCGACCAACGCCGCGCCATGGTGAGAAATAAGGTCTGGCTTTATCCTGCCGAGGCTGACTCGGCCGCGTCGGCATAGATGATCAAAGGCTGCGAGTCGGATGTGATCGCCTCTTCATTGACCACAACCTCGGTCACGTTTTTCATACCCGGCAATTCGAACATCGTATCCAGCAAGATATCTTCAAGGATCGACCGAAGACCCCGCGCACCGGTTTTGCGTTCAATCGCCTTTTTGGCAATGGCTTTCAGCGCGTCATCGGTAAAGTCCAGCTCGGCATCTTCCAACTCGAACAGGCGCTGGTACTGCTTGACCAAGGCGTTCTTGGGCTTGGTAAGGATCGTGACCAGCGCATCCTCGTCCAGATCTTCCAGCGTTGCCAGAACGGGCAGACGACCGACAAATTCCGGGATCAGGCCGAATTTCAGCAGATCCTCAGGCTCCAGATCCTTGAAGATCTCGCCCACGCCGCGGTCATCATTGTCGCGCACATCTGCGCCAAAGCCCATGGCCGAGCCCTTGCCCCGCTGCGCAATGATCTTGTCGAGACCCGCAAACGCGCCACCACAGATAAACAGGATGTTGGTGGTATCGACCTGCAGGAACTCTTGCTGAGGATGCTTGCGTCCGCCCTGCGGCGGCACGGATGCGACCGTACCTTCCATCAGCTTCAACAGCGCCTGCTGCACACCCTCACCCGACACGTCGCGCGTGATCGAGGGATTTTCGGACTTGCGCGTGATCTTGTCGACTTCGTCGATATAGACGATGCCACGCTGCGCACGCTCAACGTTGTATTCGCTGGCCTGCAGCAGTTTGAGGATAATGTTCTCGACATCCTCACCCACGTAACCTGCTTCGGTCAGCGTGGTCGCGTCCGCCATCGTGAACGGCACATCCAGAATCCGCGCCAGTGTCTGCGCCAGCAACGTCTTGCCGCAACCGGTCGGGCCGATCAGCAGGATGTTGGATTTGGCCAGCTCGATATCGCTGCCCGCCTTCTGGGCATGGTTCAGACGCTTGTAGTGGTTGTGCACCGCAACCGACAACACCCGCTTGGCGGTGGCCTGACCGATCACATAATCGTCCAGAACCTCACAAATATCCTTGGGTGTCGGCACACCATCCGAAGCTTTCAGGCCGCTGGCCTTGGTCTCTTCGCGGATGATATCCATACACAGTTCGACGCACTCATCACAGATGAACACAGTCGGGCCCGCAATCAGCTTTCGCACCTCATGCTGGCTTTTGCCACAGAAACTGCAATAGAGCGTGTTTTTACCGTCACCGCCTGAATTCGTCGCCATGTTTTACCTTTCAGACTTCGTCCAAGCGGCCCCAAGCCGGGCCGCCGATGCAGGAGTTGGGTGCAGCTTAGGCCAGCGTTCTGGCGGCTACAATGTCAAAATCGAACTTCACGGCGCAAGCGCGCCAATTTGAACTCAGGCCTCATCCCCGTCCATCTTTGCACGGTTTTCGACGATCTCGTCGATATGGCCCCATTCCTTGGCCTCTTCCGGGCTCATGAAATTGTCACGATCCAGCGCCTTTTCAACCGCCTTTTTGGTCTGACCCGTATGGCGCACATAGATGTCATAGAGGCGATCTTTCAGCTTTTGCGTCTCGGCAGCATGGATCATGATATCGCTGGCCTGGCCCTGATATCCGCCCGAGGGCTGGTGCACCATGATCCGGCTGTTGGGCAGAGAAAAGCGCATACCATTCTCACCCCCGGCCAGCAGAACCGACCCCATCGAGGCTGCCTGACCGATCACCAAAGTGGAACATTTCGGCTTGATATACTGCATTGTGTCGTAAATCGACAAACCGCTGGTCACCACGCCACCGGGCGAGTTGATGTAGATCGAGATCTCTTTGTTGGGATTTTCCGCCTCAAGATGCAGCAACTGAGCGACCACAAGGTGGCTCATCCCGTCATGGATCGGGCCATTGATGAAAATGATCCGCTCTTTCAGCAAGCGCGAGAAAATGTCGTAGGCGCGTTCCCCCCGGCTGGTCTGTTCGACGACCATCGGGACGAGCGTATTCATATATGTATCAACTGGATCGAACATGTGTGACCTGCCTGATTTGCTTTGGATCGGGACTTTACCCCAAGAGATATTACCCGAGTCTTAGTGCCGCCTTCGGGGGGCTGCAAGGGGTGCAGGTCATAGATATTCAGTCAGCGCCCCAGAACCTTTGTCTTCCCGGCAGAGGTTCCCTGAGCCGCGCGGCTGCCGCCCACGGGTCTGCTAAAGATATTAACTCATCACATCATTTTGATCTGTGCATGTAGCGAATGATGATTAAACCATGTAACAAAGCGCATTAACTTTTTGCGCGTACACTCACCACTCACCCGTACACCGGACAGGCAGAGGAAAATAGAAATGGGGCTTCCCAAAATCTCGACGGACATGTCGTCAGACAGTCTTGGTGAAATCGTTGAAAACGCAACCAAAGCATCGAACTTTTTGAAGGCAATCAGCCACGAGGGGCGACTGACCATCCTGTGTCACCTCGTTTCCGGCGAAAAATCGGTAACTGAGCTCGAAGAGCTCTTGTCAGCACGTCAGGCCGCAGTTTCCCAGCAGCTGTCCCGCCTGCGGCTGGAAGGCCTCGTCATCCCGCGGCGCGAAGGCAAAGCCATCTACTACCGGCTTGCCGATGATCGCCCGCGACGCATGTTGGAAGTTGTGCACGAGCTCTTCTGCGACAACTAAACCTCACACAGGCTTCGACCCACAAAAAACCGTGCGAAAACCGGTGGCTCCGTTCCAGGAAAGCTGCTAGTCAATCAGAAACACGCACTTATGGAGTACCCTATGACACGCGCTCTTCTGGTTGGTCTTGCCCTCTTTGCTCTGTCCGCCTGTGAAACGGCAAAAGGGGCCGGAAAAGACATCGAAAAAGCCGGCGATGCCATTCAGAACGCCGCAACGGACGTTCAGGAAAACATCTGATATCGCAAAGACGCCCTTCCGGCCCGCGAAAATCAGGGCCGGACGGCGCAAACGTGCCGCAGGTGACGTCGCGCTGAAGGACCGCGTGGATTTTCTGAACATCCTGCGGGCGGGGAACGCCGCGTTCCACCCCAAGATCGTCCGACCCAGTGTCACCCGCCGGCGCTCCGTCCGGCCCGTCCCCTCCCTGCGGGGACTGTCTTGATTATTTTGAGAAGCGCTCCGGCCCGGCCAGAGTAACCTATTAAATCCCGCCGATATCAACACGAACGGCGGTTTTTACCCCCTACAGCCCGACCGGGCCAGAGACGCTTCAGTTCACCTGTCGTTGCAGAACGGTGCTGTAGGTCGTTCCGCGACGCAGGCTACGAAAATCCGCATAGATTTTGCCGTCCTGATACCGGGCATCGATCAGGGAATTCACCCCGATCTCGGGATTGGTCGAGCTTTCAACGATGCTGATCCGGTTCGGATCATCCAGACTGATGGTTCCCGTGGCATCCAGCATCCGCCAGTCACCGTTCGGGGTGGAGCGCCACTTGCTGGGCCCCCAGATCAGGTTGTCCTGCTGTTTCTGGATATCCAGAACCCACTCGGCAGTGTTGAACCGCGGCGCATCTCCGGTCGTGGTCCGGTTCGGACCGACGGCCGTATAGCTGCCCGTCCACGTCCCACGCAGGTCCGGCACGGTGTCGGCCATCGAGGCCGTCGCAAGGGTGAGGCTCGTGGCCAGAGCGGCTGCTCCGGCAGTCATATATCTGGTCATGGTCTCTCCTCCCTGAGGGTGCGGCCGTCAGAGGCCGTGCTCAACAGATTGGGAGGGCGAGAACGGGTTACAACTTACCTAAAGGAAGCTTCATGAAGCGTTAACGTTGCGTCAGGCCCAGGCCAACGCGGTGCCGATCAGCACCAGCCCGATCCCAGCAACCTCGCGATACGAGAAATTCTCGCCAAACAGAAAGAACGAGGCCGTGGCGATCAGAATGACCTCGGCGCCCAGAATACCGGTATAGATGATGCCCAGCCGTTCCTCGCGCAGCGCGGCGAGTTCCAGCGTTGCCCCGGCCAGCAGGGTCGCGACGATCAGCAGGCCAAGCCCCACGCCGGGGAGTTTCCACCAGAACTTCATCGCGATCATGGCCACGGAATAGAGCCCCGCCGACCCGAGGGCGATGAGGGGGATCATGGATGTGGACATCTTCACCTCCTGCAGAGGGTTCCGTTGGGTCAAGTGTAGCAGGAGGGTGCGGTTGGAACTGTGAGGTGGGTCACAATACACGTGATGGGTTAAATACCCATCCTGCGTAGGGTGGGTTTTAACCCATCAATTCACCCTTAGGGCGGGCTTCAGCCCGCCATCCCCCTCCGCCCCATGCGCGTAGGATTTGGGCCAGGTGAATGGCGGGCTTAAGCCCGCCCTACGGATTATGAATACCGGTCGATCAAAAGAACCGCGGGCAGCACCGACCCGAAGGGAGGCGCAAACGCGCCGCCCGTTTTGCCGAAGGCAAACCTACGGTTTGACGGGGGCGGGTCGGCGCGGCCCGGCCGTGCCGCCGGGCACACCAAAAATACTCAGAATGGGTCGTCGTTGAGATCCGATTGGCGAAAACGTAGCCTTAGCCCCAAACGTTCTGAAATGTTCTTTAGGTTCTCAAACCGCCAAGAAGGCATTTCTGGTGAAACAATTACCTCTTCGATTAGGTCTTCTAAACTCACTTCAACTTTCATGAAAGGCCCAGCATCATCGTGATTGCGGATAAAATATCTGACCTCCTGCTCAGAAGAGAACGCCAACCTCTTATAAATAAAACTGAAATTCACGACTGCTGTGCTCCTGCGGAAGTCTATGTACTTTACTTGCGCAACACCCGATGATCGTTCGCGTGTACGGCCAGTAGAACTCCTCAGACGCCTCATAGTGGATTTGATACTAACACCATTGTCCAAACCACCAGTATAAACATTCCACATCAAAACAGACTCGTGAGCGGCGCGATGCCAGCAGTTGACGTATATCTCGCTTCGGTTTCTATCGAACATTTCCTTGTGGCTTTGAGCGTGTTGGGAAGACAGTTCTGTAAGTTCTTTCTCTGAAAAAGATGGAACTGTTCCATCAGGACGCGGCATAGTTAGGATTTCTGCATAAACGGCAGACATTCCTTCATCCCATACGTTCTCTTGTTCTTTGCTACCGATCCTACCTTCGAACTTATCGGCAAAGAAGCCAAGCTGAGTAAAATGAAGTTGTTTGCGCAGCAATAGATCAAAAAAGTGATCAACAGACATGTAACGCCAGAGGTGCTCGTCTGCATCTGGTTCGGTGTAACCGCCAAGCACCATTTCTTTTCTCTTTACGTCTACCTGTTCACTACATCTCGTGCAGGCAAAGTATGTTTGATCACTATCCATGAATTCATACTTGTAGGAATCAAACCGAAGTACCTTACCGCAAAGATTGCATCTTGTGTGATAGCAACCAAATTTGGCGATGGTGCTTTCGTTAGAATTCGGCATGTCTGCTCCTAGTTTCGAACGCAGATAAAAGATAGAGCGCAATCAAATAGTTCTTCAATGCCGATTTCTTAGTCACGCCGGAATACCCAAAACCCAACCCCGTAAGCACGCCGTTGGCTGTGCCAACCGCGTGCCCACCCGCCGTAAAAATGGCCAGCTACTAGCTGTCCATTTTTAAGGCGCTAATAAACGCCTCCTGCGGGATATCCACCTTCCCGAACTGGCGCATCTTCTTTTTCCCCGCCTTCTGCTTGTCCAGCAGTTTGCGTTTCCGCGTGGCGTCGCCTCCGTAGCACTTCGCGGTCACGTCCTTGCGCAGGGCCGAGAGGGTTTCGCGGGCGATGACCTTGCCTCCGATGGCGGCCTGGATCGGGATTTTGAACATGTGGCGCGGGATCAGGTCCTTGAGCTTTTCGCACATCGCCCGGCCCCGCATCTCGGCCCGGTCGCGGTGAACCATGGTCGACAGCGCATCGACCGGTTCGTCATTCACCAGCACCGACATCTTGACCAGATTATCCTCGGTATAACCGGTCATCTGATAGTCGAACGAGGCATAGCCCTTGGTCACCGATTTCAGGCGGTCGTAGAAGTCAAAGACAACCTCGTTCAGCGGCAGGTCATAGACGACCATCGCGCGGGTGCCCGCATAGGTCAGGTCCAGTTGGATGCCGCGGCGGTCCTGACAGAGCTTCAGCACGTCGCCGAGGTATTCGTCGGGCACCAGAATGGTCGCCTTGATGCGCGGTTCCTCGATATGATCGACCTTGGACGGGTCGGGCATGTCGGCGGGGTTGTGCAGCTCGATCATCTCGCCGTCTTTCATGTAGACGTGATAGATCACCGACGGCGCGGTGGTGATGAGCTCGATATCATATTCGCGTTCGATCCGGTCGCGGATGACTTCTAGGTGCAGCAGCCCGAGGAAGCCGCAGCGGAAGCCAAAGCCCAGCGCGGCCGAGGTTTCCATTTCGAACGAGAACGAGGCGTCGTTCAGGGCCAGTTTGTCGATCGCATCGCGCAGGTCTTCGAATTCGGAACTGTCCACGGGGAAGAGGCCACAGAACACCACCGGCTGCGCGGGTTTGAACCCGTCCAGCGCGTCTTCGGTGCCGTTGCGATCATTGGTTATGGTGTCACCAACGCGGGTGTCGCGGACCTGTTTGATCGAGGCGGTGAGAAAGCCGATTTCACCGGGGCCAAGCGAGTCCACCATCTCCATCTCGGGGCGGAAGACGCCGACGCGGTCCACATGGTGCAAGGTGTTGTTCGACATGAACTTGACCCGCATCCCCTTTTTCAGCGTGCCGTCCATGATGCGGACCAGAACGATCACGCCCAGATAGGCGTCGTACCACGAATCCACCAGCATCGCCTTGAGCGGTGCGTCCAGAGTGCCCTGCGGTGCGGGCAGCTGCTGTACGATGGCTTCCAGAGTTTCGTGGATGCCCTGCCCCGTCTTGGCGCTGACCTGAATGGCGTCGGTCGCGTCGATGCCGATCACATCCTCGATCTGTTCAGCCACACGATCACAGTCAGACGCAGGCAGGTCGATCTTGTTTAGCACCGGCACAATCTCATGATCGGCGTCGATGGCCTGATAGACGTTGGCCAGCGTCTGCGCCTCGACCCCTTGGGTCGAGTCCACGACCAGCAGCGAGCCCTCGACCGCACGCATGGACCGGCTGACCTCATAGGCAAAGTCCACGTGACCGGGCGTGTCGATCAGGTTCAGCACATATGCCTCGCCATTGTCGGCGGTATAGTCGATGCGAACCGTGTTGGCCTTGATGGTGATGCCACGCTCGCGCTCGATATCCATGCTGTCGAGCAACTGTTCCTTCATGTCGCGATCCTTGACCGTTCCGGTCTCTTGAATGAGCCGGTCAGCAAGGGTGGATTTGCCATGGTCGATATGCGCGACGATGGAGAAATTGCGGATATGAGCGAGGTCTGTCATGGGTTGGGGATATGTAGAGGAATCGTGGGTTGGTCAAGGTGGCACGTTTAGTGTGTTGGAACACCGATTTTTCATAATGGGGCAACCATGAATGAAAACGATATTTTTGAACGTCTCAATTCAGAATTCGAGCATCAAGCCGAAGAAAAATGCACGTCTGTAGCGTTACGTGCTGCTATTCGAGGATTTCCCCCACCAAACTTTAGTGGCAACGCAGACGCGAGTGAGAGCCATTTGATTCCTCGCGGGAAGCTACTTCTGCAGGCTCTTGTACATTTTAAGTTCGGGTGTGCGGCTTCGCGAGAAGCTTTAGTGAGGTCGCTTTCCAATCCAATGTGGAGAGACCCTTTCATAAATGAGTCCTCAGTTCATCTATCTGCTATTGCCACACTCGAAAGAAGTCGCAACAAGGCAATGGCAACAATTGAGAACGTGGCGGCTTCATTCGGAACCGCCGCTGACGAAGAGCAGTTCCTGTATGCAAAGTCTCGCGAAGATTGGTCAACAAGGCACGCATATGACTCGGCCTTCATAACTTTGACAAAAGCAAGCCTGACTGATTTTGCTTTTTCCAGTGCGGAAGTTTTCAACCAAGAACTTTGGGTAAAAAACGTAACATTCAAAGATCCACTAGATCAAAGAATCAATTTCAAAGATTTCTTCCAGAGCAATAGCTTCTCTTTTTGGCGAGAGTGGCACCAAGGCTTTTTAGAAGGAAATCCGCTAGACTGGGAGCTTCAACGTAAGATTGCGCTGATCGATGAGAGCATATGGAATTCTGGCGCTGACGCAATTGCCCGTAAGATCGAACACACCCGGGCCCGCTGGGAAGTTGAGAAAGCTCTATCGGACATACGTAATAGCTTAAATGAAAAGACCTCTGCGCGCCATGGCATCGGGGGAAACAACCCTCCTGAGACCATTCAAGACGAGCGGTTATCCGTCCCAATCACTCTAATCTGGGAGGCTACCGAAAAACTCTCGGCCGCTCTAGAACAAGAAAGTCCCGCTCACGAGTGGATAGAAGCGATACTGGGAAAATTGAAATCCGGGTTGGCGGGCCTTCTCAAATGGAGTGTGGGGAAAGTCAATTTGGCTGTTGGTACAGCGGTCGTGGTTGGCACCACCAAAGGCGCAACGGTTGTTGCGGATGCTTACATTGCGAAACATCCAGAGAAGATAGAAGCGTTGATTGAAGCCTTGGAGCGGTGGCTGCCGTTTTTGTCCTGACGGGTGCCGGGCTGAAGCCCGGCCTACGAGCTGTTGCCTTGAACCCATTCAATCACTTTTTCGAACCAACCGATTGATCCCGATTCCACTTTGATTCATACTCCGCCGCAGACTGAGAGGGGCGTAGATCCTTCCGGGCAGGCAAAAACGAGGCATGAGCATGAAAAAGTTCCTCCTAATCGCATTATGTGCGGCATCGCTGATGTCGGTGGCGAACGTTGCGGGTGCGGCCAAGATCAAGCAGGCGTGTCTGGCGTCGGATCGCTCAGCAGCGACGCGGGATCGGTGCAGTTGCATTCAGCGGGTGGCCAATCAGGCACTGACCCGCAGCGATCAGAACACAGTGGCCAAATGGTTCACTGATCCCCATCAGGCGCAGCAGTTGAAGATGTCGCAGACCGCGCGCGATGATGCGTTGTGGGATCGGTATCAGAACTTTGGCCAGATGGCGCAGGCGATCTGCAGCTAATCCTTGTCAATCCTTGACCTGATGTCCGCTGCGCCTCAGAAATGGCGCAGCGAAAGGTATGTTGCATGGTGATGAAAGGGCTGACATTGCGTGGCCTTGAGGTGTTCGAGGCGTTGGCGCGCACCGGATCGGTGGCGCAGGCAGCCGAGATCACGGGGCTCAGCCAGCCTTCGGTCAGCCAACAATTGCGTAATCTGGAAAATGCCTTGGGCACGGATCTGGTAGATCATGGGCGGCGCCCCATGCGCCTGACCCAGGCCGGGCGCAGTTTTCTGGCCCGGACCGAGGCGATCCTGACCGAATTGCAGATGGCGCAAAGCGAGCTTACGGTCATGGATCTGGGGCATCTGGCGACGCTTGCCATCGGATTGATCGACGATTTCGACAATGACCTGACCCCGCGTCTGGCGACATTGCTGGCCGACAGTCTGACCCGGTCGAATTTCAAGCTGATCACGCTGCCCAGTCTGGACCTGTTTGCCGAACTTGAGGCGCAGCGCCTGCATCTGGCCGTATCGGCCCATTCCGGCGAGGTTCTGGAAGGCGTTGTCGAATTTCCTCTGGTTCGCGATCCGTTCATACTGGTTGCACCCAAGAACGCGCAGCAGCCGACGCAGGACCTGCCGTTTCTGCGCTATGCGCGCGAGCAGTTGATCAGCCGCCAGATCGAAGGGCACCTGGCCCGGCAACAGCTGGAATTCGAGGAACGGTTCGAGATCGGTTCGCACCAGGCCCTGATGGCGATGGTCGCGCGCGGGCTGGGATGGACCATCACGACGCCGTTCGGCTTTATGCGCGCGGCGCGGTTCCATGATGCGATTGAGGCGCACCCTGCCCCGTTCGGCGATTTTTCCCGCACAATTTCATTGTTCACACGTACCGACTGGTCCGATCAGGTACCGCAAGAGGTCGCCGACATGATCAGGCGTTTGATGAAGAACCAGATTGTGGACCCGGCCATCGCACAATTGCCCTGGCTCAAGGACCGGCTCACCATCCTCGGCTAGCCATCGAGATGCGCGACCAGCCCGTCGACGGCTACTTCGATCAGATCAAGCGCCGCGTCGAAATCGCGGGTGTAATACGGATCGGGCACATGGTCTGCCCCGGTTTGTGGCGCGAAATCGGTCAGCAATCGGACCGGAGTTTCATCTCCCAAAGGTCGCAACGCCTCGATCTGCGCGATATTGTCGGCATCCATGCCGATGATCAGGTCGAACCGATCAAAATCATCCGCCATAAACTGCCGTGCGCGCAGGTCGTTCAGGCGAATGCCCCGCGCCTCGGCAGCGGATATCATCGGGCCGTAGGGCGGATCGCCAATATGCCAACCCGACGTACCGGCACTGTCCGCTTTATGATGCGGCGCACGGGCGCGAAAAACGCCCTCGGCCGAAGGGGACCTGCAGATGTTGCCCAAACAGACAAAGAGGATACGGTGTGTCATCGACGCAACCTATCGCCCGGGGGTCAAATGGGAAAGATCGTAATTCTGACAGGAGCCGGAATATCAGCAGAGAGCGGTCTTGGTACCTTCCGGGATGAGGGAGGTTTGTGGGCACAGCATCGGATCGAGGATGTGGCGACCCCGGAAGGGTTCGCCAAAAATCCGGCGTTGGTTCACGGATTCTACAATGCCCGCCGCGCCCAGGCCGCGCAGGCCCGCCCCAACGCCGCGCATAAGGCTCTGGCCCGGTTGCAACGCGATTGGGCCGGAGAGGTCGTCATCGTCACGCAAAACGTAGACAGCCTGCACGAAAACGCCGGGGTGCATGATGTCATCCATATGCACGGCACACTCGCGAGGGCGCTTTGCGGGTCTTGCGGGCATCGTTGGATGTCGCCGCTTGAGATGTCCGTTGCCGTGCAATGCCCAGCCTGCGCCCAGCCCACCGCGCGCCCGGACGTCGTCTGGTTTGGCGAAATGCCTTACTTCATGGAGGAGATTTATGATCACCTCGCCAGCGCCACGGTGTTTGCCGCAATAGGCACATCCGGTCAGGTCTACCCGGCAGCCGCCTTTGTACATGAGGCCCTGGCCGTCGGGGCCAAAACGGTCGAGCTTAGCCTTGAGCCTTCAGCCGGGGCCTCTCATTTCCATGAAACGCATCGCGGCCCTGCGACCGAGAGTGTTCCGGCCTGGGTGGATGGTCTGCTTGCAGGGCGTTGAAGCTTAAAGACAACAGCGCATCCTTTCGGCTATCATTGGCCTGGACGCAACTCGGAGAGATCAATGGCAGATCAAACCCCTAAAACCGGCGAAATCGTCGATGATGGCAGCATCGAAACGCGCGAAGCGGTAGATGCGCGCCTGGCCGAGCTGTGGTGGACCTTCCTGATCCGGGGCCTGTTGGCAGCGGCTGTTGGCATTGCAGCCCTGTTCTGGCCTTCGGGCAGTATTTCGCTACTCATGCGCCTTGTCGGCCTGCTGCTGATCCTCGACGGTGGCGTCACACTTTTGGGGTTCGGCAGGCGGGGGCTTGTGGGCGGCTTTGGGCTGGGTGCGATCATCATCGGCTTTGTTCTGATGGCCTGGCCCGAAGGGTTCGCGCGCCTTACATTCTTCCTGCTGGGTGCCTGGGCACTGATCGTTGGCATCGGCTCTCTGGCCACGTGGCGTCAGGTCGATGAACGCTCACCCGAGAAAAACACGCTGCGAAACTCTGGCTTTGCGGCGGTCGCGATTGGGCTGATCCTGATCTTCTGGCCCGGAACCGGCATTGTCGCATTGGGGTGGGCAATCGCATTTTCAGCGCTTGCCTTCGCAGGCGTGATGTTCTGGCTGGCCAAACGATTTAAGGCGGCCAGTGCCAAACTGGCCATGCGCACGATCAATCAATGACCTCGCCAAGCGTGCAGCAGACCGGGCCTGCCCGGGCTGCCGCATGGATGAGGGCCGCAACGCGGCCCGAAGACAGGCGCGTCAGTGCGAATGACCACTGTCCTTGCGGTCCAGATCGACCGGGATTTCCAATTCGACAGGACCTGCCTTTTCGAAAATCAGCGTTACAGGGACCGTGGCACCATTCTCGAAAGGCTGCGTCAGACCCATGAACATCACATGGTCGCCACCACGGGCCAGCATGTGCGTTTCACCAGCGGGAATGACAAAGCCCTCTTCCAGATGCACCATCTTGGCAACGCCATTCGCGTCCACTTCATGCGTATGCAACTCGATTCTGGCTGCGGCATCCGAATCCACTCCGATCAGACGATCATCCGTGTCACCGTTGTTGACGATCATCATGAAGGCCGCTCCGGCCTTGGCATGCTGACCGCTTGAGCGCGCATAAGCGTCGTCAATCTGGATTGTGCCCTCTGCCAGAGCGGATGTTGCGAAAGCGGCGGCAACCAAAGCGGTCGCCATTTTCAGTTTGAGGGACATCTTGCCTCTCCAAATTTGCAATGAGTTGTCAGGTTGCGTTGAGCTTCACGCAACAGAGGGCGGAGAACGCGCCGGACGGTTTGGAACCTCAGCCGCAATCAAATTGGTCTCAGCGCGCGGGGGGTGAAGCATCCGGGCGCTGGGCTCTCGCGGTAGTTCCGATGGGTTCAGAATAACCGCGCCCAGCAGTGACACAGCAAATTCGGGGCAATAATGCGGGGCCTGCGTCGGTTGGCCATCCTTGTCCATGTAGACAACCACCGGGCCCGAACCGGTGCACAGCACCATCTGACCCGCCACATGGTCGATCCCTCGCGACGACGCGACGCCCAGACCGGTCAGGACAACCATGACCGAAAGAACGATGGACAGGATTATTTGGCGGGCAGGTCTCATACTGAAGCCCGGTATAACCACCGGAAAAACCGGGCTTCAAGTGATAACGACACCCTGCGGCGTTGCGTCAGTGATCGGCCTCGGGACGTTTGACGACGTCTACCTTCAGGCTGTTGTGCTGCCGATTCACCCGGCGCTGCATCCGAAAGCAGGCGCCGAAGGTTTTGCCGATGACCGCAGGCAAAAGCGACATGATGTTAAAGGTTCTGATGCGCATTGGATCGCCTCCGCAGCTGAATATGCGCAAACATAACCTGCGCTGGCCGAGGCATCTGTGAACAACGTCACGCAATATTTGAATTTATCTTCATTTCGGGGACAATCCCTCAATTCTGCAAAACAAAAAACCCTGCACCGCCAGGTGCAGGGTCTTTGAAATCTGTCCGAAAGAAAGACTTAGGCCGAAGCTTGCGCTTTGGCGATTTCTTTCTTTACCTTCAGGGCGTTTGCCGACAGCTCATCGTCCTTGGCTTTGGCCAGGAACGCGTCCAGACCACCACGGTGGTCGACCGAGCGCAGCGCAGCAGCCGAAATGCGCAGCTTCACGCCACGGCCCAGAGTTTCGGACTGCAGGGTGACGTCGTTCAGGTTCGGCAAAAAACGACGACGAGTTCTGTTTTTGGCGTGGCTGACATTGTTGCCAGTCATCGGGCCTTTTCCGGTCAGTTCGCAACGGCGCGACATGGTTTCTTCCTTTGTTTCTGGTGGCCGGGTTTCAAACCCTGGGCCAAATCACAAGGGGCGCAACCCGAAGTCGCGCCCGAAAACTGGTTGGATGCGTGTAGTGGGAATCGCGGTAAGGGTCAAGACAGGCATCGCGAATTCTTTGACATTGGTCTGACGTGCCAAACGGCCCGGTCGGGCCGTGCCTTCGGCGAGAGTATTTTCGAAAAGATGAAGCATGCGGATCGCCGTTCAGGTCAGCAAAGACAACATCTGGTTGGCCGCCATCGACGGGTTCAGACGGCCCTGAGCAACTTCGTCATTCAAACGCTCCATTTCCGCACGCGCCTGGGGTGTGTCGAGCCGGGCAAGCAAGGCCTGGCGGACCTCGTGATCGAACCAATATCGTGCTTGCGCGGAACGGGTCTTTTGCCAAAACCCGTTTTCCCGGCGCCAGCCGATCAGGGATTGGATCTCTTCCCAGCTTTCCTGCAGCCCATGCTCTTCCACCGCGGAAACGGTCATGGCCTTGGGAAAGCCTGCCGGATCCTGTGGCCGTTTGCGCAGCAGACGCAAGGCACCGGCATAATCGGCGCATGTTCGGGTCGCCGTCGCCTTAAGGTCTCCATCCGCCTTGTTGACCAGGATCATATCGGCCATTTCCATGATGCCGCGCTTTACGCCCTGCAATTCGTCACCGCCTGCCGGGGCAAGCAGCAGCAAGAACAGGTCCGACAGCTCGGCCACCACGGTTTCGGATTGCCCGACACCCACTGTTTCGATCAGAACAACGTCAAATCCGGCCGCCTCGCACAGGGCAATGGCCTCTCGGGTCCGACGGGCGACACCGCCCAAATGGCTTTGGCTGGGCGATGGCCGGATAAATGCATTTTTCTCGCGACTCAGCCGCTCCATCCTAGTCTTGTCCCCCAGAATCGAGCCGCCCGACCGGGCTGAACTTGGATCGACGGCCAGAACCGCAACGCGCAGGCCCTGTCCTGTCAGCATCATACCGAAGCTTTCGATGAACGTGGATTTGCCCACACCCGGTGTACCCGAAAGCCCAATTCGCAACGCCTGCCGTTCCGCCTGCGCGAGATAGGTCAAAAGCGCGCTGGCTTGCAGGCGATGGTCCTCGCGCCCGCTTTCCACAAGCGTGATAGCGCGCGCCAATCCGCGGCGATCCCCGTTCAGAATGCTGTCACCCAGGCTTTCTATGTCCATACCGATCCCACTGTGTTGCGGCACGACTAATTGCCGCCGACGATGGGTGTTTGTCCAGACCAGAGTGTCATCCGGCGGGTTGGATGTATCCCACTGGTCCAGGTGAAATTCGATCAGACAGCGCAACTGGACCTTGGGCCCGTGTTGACGGATAAGGGCGCAATGATCACGCGCCTGTCCATAGATGACGCCATTCCCGAGTTGCTAAGCGCGCTGCGTGCGAACCGACGGGCCGTTCTGCAGGCACCACCGGGGGCGGGTAAAACAACCCGTATTCCGCTGGAGATGCGGCAGGCCAATCTGTGTGACGGTAAGATCCTCATGCTTGAACCTCGCCGTCTGGCTGCGCGTGCGGCGGCCGAGCGGATGGCTCAAACCTTGGGCCAAAAAGCCGGAGAAACCGTCGGATATCGCGTGCGCGGCGACACGAAGGTGTCAAACAGAACCCGGATCGAAGTCGTGACCGAGGGCATTCTGACCCGGATGCTTCAATCCGATCCCGACCTGCCCGGCGTGGGAGCTGTCATTTTTGATGAGTTTCACGAACGATCCCTGAACGCGGATCTGGGTCTTGCGCTGTGCCTTGAGGTTGCCGAGGCCTTGCGTGACGATCTGATCCTTGTGGCCATGTCTGCGACGCTTGACGCAGCCCCGGTTTCAGAGTTGATGGCAGCCCCTTTGGTGACATCAGAAGGGCGCAGTTTTCCAGTAGAAACCCGTTGGTTGAATCGACCTTTCGGCGCCAGTGCGCGCAGGTTGGACGCTTTGATCGACCTTGTCGTGGCTGCTGAGCGGGAAACGCGCGAAACCGGCGGCGGAATTCTGGTTTTCCTGCCCGGTGAGGGTGAGATACGGCGCGCCGAAGCGGCCCTGTCAGGTCGGCTGCCCAAACATTGTGAGGTCAGGCCACTGTTTGGCGCCCTGCCCTTTGCCGCTCAGCAGGCCGCGTTGGCGACCGCCAAATCCGGTCGCAAGGTTGTGCTGGCCACGTCGATTGCCGAGACGTCGCTGACCATACCCGACATTCGCGTGGTCGTTGATATGGGCCAGGCCCGGCGGGCGCGATTCGACCCGGGATCGGGCATGTCGAGACTGCTAACCGAAAGGGTCACGCGCGCCGAAGCAACGCAGCGCGCGGGCCGCGCCGGGCGTGTCGCCGAAGGCGTTTGCTATCGGCTTTGGACCAAAGGCGAAGAAGGCGCACTGCGGGCCTTCCCCCCCGCCGAGATCGAGGCGGCTGACCTGACTGGCCTGGCGCTGGAACTGGCCCTTTGGGGCGCTGAGCCTGCGGACCTTTCTTTCCTGACGGCCCCGCCCGAGGGGGCCTTGGCTGAGGCGCGCGCTTTGTTGACTCTGTTGGGCGCATTGGATGCGAAGGGGCGGATCACGACCCATGGGCGCGATCTGGCCTCGCTTCCCCTGCATCCAAGACTTGGGCACATGCTGGCAGTTGCGGGTCCACAGGCTGTACTGTCGGCGGCCTTGATGGCAGAACGTGACCCGCTAAAGGGCGCACCCAGCGACCTGACCTTCAGGCTTGAGGCCCTGAAAGACCGACGGACATACGCGCAAAACAGGCCATGGCCCGCCAATTCGGGCATTCTGGACCGCGTCCGGTCCGAGGCGAAAAGACTGCGCCCGCAAGCGCGGGACAATGCGCCGGACCTGTCTGCTGCGGCGATGGCGGCATTGGCCTACCCGGACCGGATCGGGCAACGCAGGAAAGGCGACACCCCGCGATACATTCTGTCGGGAGGCAAAGGCGTCGTGCTGCAAAGCGAAGACACGCTTGCGGCTGCGCCTTATATCGTTGCCATCGACACAGACGGGAACCCAAGAGAGGCCCGTGTTCGGATGGCCGCGCAGATTTCCGAGCGTGAGATTCGCGATCTTTTTCAGGATCAGATTGCGTGGACCGATACTTGCGAATGGTCAAAACGTGAGCGCCGCGTCGTGGCACGACGGCAGGAGCAATTGGGCGCAATTACCCTGGACGACCGCATCTGGAAGGACGTGCCCGATGACCGGATCGCCATTGCCATGCTGGACGGTGTCCGCGATCTTGGCATCCGACTGAAAGGCCCATCAGCGCGCCTCGCTGCGCGGGTCGAACTGGTGCGCAACGAGGGCGCGGATCTGCCCGATTTCTCGGCCACCGGCTTGGTGGACGCGGTCGAAGACTGGCTGCTTCCCATGCTGTCAGGGGTACGCAGCGCTGAAGATTGGAAGCGGTTCGACCTGCTTCCGGCCCTGATGGCGCGTCTGACATGGCAACAGACCCAGGAATTGGATCAAAGGGCACCGGGCGCATTTCGGACCCCGCTGGGACGCAAAGTACCCATAGACTACAGCGGTGCGGCGCCGGAGATCGCAGTGCGATTGCAAGAGGTATTCGGCGTCACCGAACATCCTGTCGTAGGGGGCGAGCCCCTGAAGATCACATTGCTTTCCCCGGCGCAGCGCCCGATACAGATCACCCGTGATTTGCCCGGCTTTTGGGCAGGCTCTTATGCCGATGTTCGCAAAGACATGCGCGCGCAGTACCCCAAGCACCCCTGGCCTGAAGACCCGACCCAGGCGGACCCGACCTTACGGGCGAAACGACGGCGCGACTGAAACCACGAATTAACTCGGCAAAAAAGCAACCAAAGCCACAAAATCGGTCAAAAATTAAAGATATCTCCATAATTTCTTCGTATTTAGGCGCAATATTCAGCAGTAACGTTGAGATACCGCTAACAAAGCGCTATCTTTGGGATCAACGAAGCAGAACAAAAACAACGTCAGGTCGAAATGGGAAAATGGCTGCGTGATATCTGGGAAGAGGTCGCAAGACCTCTGGTACTGCGCCCTAGGCGGGTGCAATGCGCAGCCCTGTGCACGCGCGAAACCAACGGCCAGGCCGAGGTTCTGTTGATCACCAGCCGTGACACTGGGCGTTGGATCATCCCCAAAGGCTGGCCCATTGATGGGTTGGACGGTGCCGGCACCGCCAAACAAGAGGCCTGGGAAGAGGCTGGTGTACATGCAGCATCGGTCGATCCGGAACCCGTTGGCCAATATCACTATGACAAAATCCTGAAGGATGGGTCAGCGCAGCCTGTGCGCACAAGCGTTTACCGTATCCATGTGGCAGATCTGGCCCAGGATTTTCCCGAAGCGCATCAACGGAAACGGTCCTGGGTTGCACCAGATGAGGCCGCCGATCGCGTCCGGGAACCCGAGTTGCGCGACATACTGCGAAAGATCACAACTCGGCGATCACCTCGGGCTCAACCCTTGTAGATGATTTGAATTCCGCGTAGCGAGCAGGGCCAACCACAAAGGTAGCGCCAAAAGCTATGTCCGACGCATTCCCCAAAAACCGCTGGCAAGGTCTTGATCGCGATCTTCAGCGCATCAGCAGCTTTGAACGCGCGACAGCTTTTGTCTCGCGCCCGCTGGTCGCCCCGGGTATTGCTTTGGCGTTCATTGTTGTCGCGGGATTGATAGCTGCGTTGTTTTTTGGCGTCGCCGATGGCGGTTTGATCGTCGTCGCAGCGGCGGTATTTGGTGCCTATATGGCGATCAACATCGGCGCAAATGATGTGGCCAACAACATGGGACCGGCGGTCGGCGCGAATGCGTTGCGCATGTCGGTCGCGATTGTCATTGCGGCGATCGCAGAAAGCGCCGGAGCGCTGCTTGCGGGCGGAGACGTCGTTTCGACCATTTCCAAGGGGATCATCGATCCCGCGTCGGTTCAGGACAGTTCTGTCTTTATCTGGGCCATGATGGCGGCGCTGATCTCATCTGCGGTCTGGGTCAATCTTGCCACCTGGGTGGGCGCGCCCGTCTCGACCACACATGCGGTTGTCGGGGGCGTGCTGGGGGCCGGAATAGTTGCCGGTGGCTTCACCGCGGTCAATTGGGCCACGATGGGCGCAATCTCGGCCAGCTGGGTGATATCCCCGGTTCTGGGGGGATCCATCGCGGCGCTGTTTCTGGCGCTTATCAAGTCCAAGATTCAATATCAGGACGACAAGATCGCAGCCGCGCGTCGTTGGGTTCCGATCCTTGTTGGCGTTATGGCCGGGGCATTCACCAGTTATCTGGCGCTCAAGGGCTTGAAGAAGATCATCGTCATCTCTCCGTCAGTTGCGTTGCTGATCGGTGTTGGCGTGGGTGTAGCCATTTGGGCTGCGACCGTGCCGTGGGTTCGCCGAAAGTCTGAGGGAATGGAAAACCGGACACGGTCTCTGAAAGCTTTGTTCAGCTTGCCCCTTGTTATCTCGGCGACCTTTCTCAGCTTTGCCCATGGCGCCAACGATGTGGCAAATGCGATCGGCCCGCTGGCAGGAATTGTCCATGCCGCACAGTTCGGAGATGTGGCGTCGAAGGTCACGATCCCGATCTGGATCATCGTTATCGGCGCTTTCGGCATCTCGTTCGGTTTGTTTCTGTTTGGGCCAAAGCTCATCCGCATGGTGGGCAATCAGATCACCAAACTGAATCCGATGCGCGCTTTTTGCGTGACCCTGTCCACAGCCATCACCGTCATTTTCGCCAGTTGGCTGGGACTGCCCGTCAGTTCAACCCATATTGCCGTCGGGGCCGTTTTCGGCGTGGGGTTCTATCGTGAGTGGAATTCGAACCGCAGATGGGCCCGCCAGACCGTGCCACACCCAACGGAAATGCGCATCGCTACCGAAGAACGCCAGCGACGGAAACTGGTGCGCCGGTCTCATTTCATGACAATTGTCGCGGCCTGGCTGGTGACTGTCCCCGCTGCGGCTACGCTTTCGGCACTGGTTTTCCTGTTGCTGACCAGCTTTGCGTGATCGGCGAAATCCGACACTCCAAACGCTCTTAGATTTGGTCCGGCTCCATCGGAACCTTCGGCTGATTGCAAATCAACGCCGCGACGCGTGTGTTGATCGGGGTGGGTACACTCAGCCGATCACCCATTCGAATGATCTGCCCCTGCAGGCTATCGATTTCAGTAACCCGCCCCGCCGCCAGGTCATAAGACATTGAGGTCCGCGCCTCGGGATCGATCGTCAGCATGCGCGCTGCAATTCTGGAAAACAAAGGCGTCGGCAGACGTAAAACGCTTGGGATCAACCAGGCTGGTAGAGGTGTCATGGAGGCTACCGGGATCCGGGCCGCTTTGAGCACGGCCAAGGCCTCATCCATCTGATCCGCCATTATCCGACGCCACCGACGATCCCTGAGTTGCTGCTGCAAGGGCAGGCCTGACAACGCGTTCAGCGCGTTGATCAGATTGACGACAAGTTTGCCCCATTGCACAGCCTCGATGCGGTCACTTTCCTGCACTGGCAGCGGTTTGGACGTCAGGATTTGCGCCAGATTTCCGGGACCGGCCTCGATCACGATGTCGCCGGAGGTGGCACGGTGAAAATGGGCCGGTGCCTTGGGCACAACGTTGAACGGCACCATGCCCGCGCGGACATCCCGGCCTGGCAAGACCGCGCGCAATTGCTGAATGTTGTCCATGCCGTTCTGCCAGGAAATGACCGGAACCTGGGGCTTTGCGTGATTGGCGATCAGTTGCCCCATCTCGGTGGTGGCACTGGATTTCACGGCCAAGATGACAAGATCGGCGGATGACAGGCAGGACGGTTGCTCGCTCAGCACCAATCGTTCTGCGGATACCGTCTGATCCAAACCCGAGAAATCAGTGAGCCGCAGGCCGCTACCGGCGATTGGATCAAGAACCTTGGGCCGTCCAAGCAGGGTAACCTCATGGCCCGCCAACGCCAGCAAACCACCGCAGAAACACCCGATACTTCCTGCGCCTGCGATGACAATTCTCATGCGTACCCCCCTGCCCTAAAGGCAGGATCACCTGTCCGTGCGGTGTTGGCAAGCGCGCTCAACGCGCCAGCCGCGGTTTGGTGCGCGCCAACTCATCGGGGATTTCAATGAACTCCTGTTCGTCGCCCGGGGGCAAGCGGAACGGCCCATTCGCCCAATCCGCAGACCGCCAATCCCGGGCTGCGGTTTCAATCTTGTCTTTCGACGAAGATACGAAATTCCACCAGATATACCGGTCTTCGTTCAGCGTGGCCCCGCCCAGCAACATCAGCCGCGCGCCCAAAGGCCCCGCTTTGGCAGACAGTTTATCACCGGGGCGGAACACCATCATGCGTCCGGCCTCGAAACTGTCGCCAGCAATCTCAATTGATCCTTCGGTGACATAGACACCGCGATCCTCGTGATCGTCAGGCAAAGGAAACGCGGCCCCCGGTGCCAGTTGGACATCCAGATAAAAGGTCTCGGACAGCATGTTGACGGGGCTGTTTTCTCCGTAAGCTGATCCTAAAATCAACCGCGCGCTGACACCCGTATCTTCGATATGAGGCAAAGCGCCCTGCTTGTGATGTTCAAAATCCGGCGCCATGTCCTCATGCGCTTCGGGCAGCGCGATCCAGGTCTGGATTCCGAACAGGCTGTGTTTCTTGCCGCGCGTGCTGTCGCTTGTGCGTTCAGAATGCGTCACGCCGCGCCCGGCCACCATCCAGTTCACCTCGCCCGGGTAAATCATCTGATGCGTGCCGAGACTGTCGCGATGTTCGAACTCGCCCTGATACAGGTAAGTCACAGTCCCCAACCCGATATGAGGGTGCGGCCGCACATCGATCCCGCCTTCGGTGATGAACTCGGCCGGTCCCATCTGGTCAAAGAAGATGAACGGGCCAACAAGCTGGCGTTCGACAGAGGGCAACGCGCGGCGTACTTCGAACCCGCCCAGATCCCGGGCCCGAGGGATGATCAGAGTTTCCAGCGCCGATGGCCCCGAAAGGCATTCGGGATTTTGGGTCGGGTTCCAGCTCATTCCTGTTCTCCCTAATTGGGTTGACGATCAACTTGTTCGTATTTGCAGGATATATTGCGTCCTCCCCCAAAGTAACGCGCAAGCGCGCACAGAACTCGTGCGGCAGCGATCACGCGGCTGTGAGCAGGTTTTGGCTATCTTGCCTGCGTGAACACTCGGCATCCTGAAGGATCGTGCTATCATCCTGCAACGGGCATAGGTCCGTTTCCAAACGGCGCCTCGCCCCCATGATCAACAGGAGAACCGGAATGACCCGCATTTTGATGAGCCGTCGATCCTTTGTCGCCACTGGGGCCGCAGGCGCCATTGCAGCCTCAGGTCTGTTCACCCCCGCCCGGTCAAGCGGACTGGCCGCGACGAAATCCATGCGGGGCGGGTCAAACAACTACCTCGCCGGGGCGCCAATCGTCGACCGCATCGGCGGCGGCGGGTTTTGGATGACCGGCACTGTACGCCGTGCGGGCGATGGCGCGCCACTGGCCAATCAGCGCATCCAGATCTGGGCCCATACGACAGAAGGCCACGAAAGAGACCCGCACAGCCATGGTGCGACCCTGACCGACGCAAATGGAGAGTTCCGGCTGGAGATGCCGCAGATCGTGCCAGCATTCGGTCAACCCCATGGCCATCTGGCCTATGACAGTGGGGATTTTCAGACCGTCTTTTTGCGTCCGGTCATGTCCAGCGCGCGTGACAAAACGCTCAGTGCGGATTTCGTTCTTCAACCGGTCTGAAGCGGGGGAAACGGCACGGATGAGGGCGGCCCGCGCCATTCTGATCTGGACGGCGCTGGTAATCGCCGTTTTTGTACCGCTTGCGGCAGCAGCAGCCAGCCCCCTGCTGGCGTGGCGCAGCCCGGTCTACATTGCGGCCGGGTTTGCTGGTGTAACAGCAATGGCGCTGCTGCTGATACAACCGTTGCTGGCGGGGCGAGATCTGCCGGGCCTGTCCCCCAAAACAAGTCGGTATCTACATCACCTGTCTGGCGCGGCCCTGGTTCTGGCAGTGATTGCGCATGTTGCGGGTCTGTGGATCACCAGTCCGCCGGATGTCATCGACGCGCTGCTCTTTGCCTCCCCGACCCCGTTTTCGGCCTGGGGCGTGGTCGCGATGTGGGCGGTGTTTGCAACCGCGATGTTGGCGGTGCTGCGCCGAAAAATTGGGCTTGGCTACGCGACCTGGCGTCTATGGCACACAGGATTGGCAGGCGTTACGGTCATCGGCAGCGTCGTTCATGCCATGCTGATCGAAGGAACCATGGAGATCATGACCAAAAGCGCCTTATGCATCCTTGTGGTGCTGGCGAGCGTTCGAACGCTCGCCCGGCTGCGGGTCTGGTCGATCCAGACACGCAGCCGACCCTGATCACAGGCCGAGACACCACCGCATGATCGCTTTTTGGGCGTGCAGCCGGTTTTCGGCCTCATCAAAAATGACCGAATTTGGCCCGTCCATGACCTCGGAGGTCGCCTCTTCTTCTCGGTGGGCCGGTAGGCAATGCATGAACAACGCGTCCGGTTTGGCGTGGGACATGAGGTCAGTGTTTACCTGATATGGGCGCAGCATGTTGTGACGGCGCTCCTTGGCGGATTGACTGTCATGCATAGAGACCCAGGTGTCGGCAACCACCAGATCGGCGCCCTCGACGGCTTTGAACGGGTCGCGTTCGATTGTGATGGTCGAGCCCTTTTTGCGGGCGAACCCCATGAACTCTTCCTCGGGGTCCAGCTGTGCCGGGCCGGTAAAGGTCAGATCGAACCCGAACTGGCCGGCGGCGTGCAGGAACGAAGCGCAGACATTGTTGCCGTCACCAGTCCAGACCACCCTTTTGCCCGCGATGGGGCCACGGTGTTCCTCGAACGTCTGGACGTCGGCCATGATCTGACAGGGATGGGTGCGGTCGGTCAGGCCATTGATCACAGGCACGTCCGAATATTCGGCCATCTCGGTCAGGATGGTTTCGTCAAAGGTGCGGATCATGATCATGTCGACATAACGCGACAGCACGCGGGCCGTGTCAGCAATCGTCTCGCCATGGCCCAGTTGCATGTCCTTGCCGGACAGCACCATGGTTTCTCCACCCATCTGTCGCACACCGACATCGAAGGAAACACGCGTCCGGGTAGAGGGTTTTTCGAATATCAGGGCAACCATGCGACCTGCCAGCGGCTGGTCGTCATCCGGCGCGGCCTTGGGACGGCCCAGACGCGCCTGTTTCATCGCGCCTGCCTGATCGATCATGGACCGCAAGGCGGTGGCGTCAGTTTTGTGAATGTCGAGAAAGTGGTTCATATCGTTTCGCTTTTGGCTGTCGATGGCCGGGGGCGCTGCCCCCGGACCCCCGGAGTACTTCTAAAAAGATGAAGGGTCAGGCGGTTTCGTGTTTGGATTCGATCTGCTTTGCTGCTTTGTCGAGGCGGATCAAGGCTTGGGCGATGTCATCCTCAGTCAGGGTCAGCGGAGGCAGCAGGCGGATCACGTTGTCGGCGGCGGGAACCGTAATAACTTCGTTATCGTAGCCTGCGTTGACCACGTCGATATTTGTGGGTTTGCATTTCAGGCCGAGCATCAGGCCCGCGCCGCGCACCTCTTCGAAGACGTCGGGGTGGTCGGCGATCAGGCCTTCCAGCTTTTGGCGCAAAAGGCCCGCCTTGCAGTTCACACCGTCGAGGAAAGCGGGTGTGGCGACCTGGTCGATGACGGCGCAACCAACGGCGCAGCCGAGCGGGTTGCCGCCATAGGTCGAGCCATGAGTGCCTGCGGTCATACCGCTTGCGGCCTCTTCGGTGGTCAGCACTGCGCCCAAGGGAAAGCCGCCGCCGATGCCCTTGGCGACCATCATGATATCGGGAATGATACCTGCCCATTCATGGGCAAAGAGCTTGCCGGTACGACCGACGCCGCATTGCACCTCATCAAGGATCAGCAGCAGGCCATTTTCATCGCAGATCTGGCGCAGAGCTTTGAGTTCAGCGTCGGGGACAGGGCGGATGCCGCCCTCGCCTTGCACCGGTTCGATCATTATCGCAGCCGTTTGATCGGTGATGGCGTTGGTGACGCCGTCGAGATCTCCGAATGTCAGGTGCACAAAACCGGGCAGCAAGGGACCAAAGCCTTTGGTCATCTTCTCGGACCCGGCGGCAGCGATGCCTGCGGAGGACCGGCCATGGAACGAGCCGTCGAAGGTGATGATCTCGACCCGCTCAGGCTGGCCTTTGTCATAGAAATACTTGCGGGCCATTTTTACGGCGAGTTCACATGACTCGGTGCCGGAATTGGTGAAGAACACGGTATCGGCAAAGGTATGTTCGACCAGCTTGTCTGCCAGTGCTTGCTGCTGGGGGATGTTGTAGAGGTTCGACACGTGCCACAGCGCGTGCGCCTGGTCGGTCAGCGCAGCAACCAGTGCAGGATGCGCGTGGCCCAGCGCATTCACAGCGATCCCTGCACCAAGGTCCAGAAAACGTCGGCCATCCGCCTCGGTCAGCCAGGCACCTTCGCCCTTTACGAATGTAAGGGGTGCACGATTATAGGTCGGCAGAACGGACGGGATCATCGGATCATCCTTTTTGGTATCTGGAACCTCGTGAGTGATACACTCGGCCCATGTTCGTCAACTGATTTGGTGGAGAACACGCCGATAAAGACGGCGCAAAGATCAAAGAAGCCGGTTACGCGGTCAGGCGTCGGCGTCGGAGGCGCAGGATATGTGCGTGTTTGATCATGCCGGGCCGTATAGCGGCATGCGTGGGTTCTGAAAACCCTGTTTTTGCAGATCCGCAAAAAATCACTCTGAGACAGGGATTTGCCGCTTGCCATTTGCCGGGCGGTGGCTCAGGGGTGAGCCATGACCCCGATCCGCCAGAACCCGGCCCTTGCGGCTTTGTTGATCTTCGGTGCCAGCGCCTTGATGGCAAGCACCACGTTGCTTGCCAAGGCATTGGGAACGGATGTTCTGGGCCCGGCGCTGCATCCGATGCAGATCAGCCATGGGCGGTTTCTGTTTGCGTTCCTGGTGATCGTCAGTGCCGTTGGCGTACTGCGTCCGCGCCTGCGCCGCCCGCATTGGGGGCTGCATATCGGGCGGACAAGCTTTGGCTGGCTGGGGATCACGTTGCTGTTTTCTTCGGTCGCGTTCATCCCGATTGCGGATGCCACGGCGATCTCATTCCTGAACCCGGTCTTTGCCATGGTTCTGGCGATCCCGCTGCTGAAAGAGGGCGTGGGTCCGTGGCGTTGGATGGCCGCCATCGTCGCACTGATAGGAGCGTTGGTGCTGCTGCGCCCGACACCCGCCAGTTTTCAACCCGCAGCCCTTCTGGCGTTGACCGCAGCGGCGGTAATCGGGATGGAGCTGATTTTCATCAAAAAGCTCTCGGGCCGGGAAATTCCGATCCAGATCCTGCTGATCAACAATGCGATGGGGCTGACGATCGCCTCGGTCGCGGTCAGCTTTGTGTTCCAGTCGCCTACGCCCCAGCAATGGGCCGCTCTGGCCGGGATCGGCGTGCTGATGGCCTGTGCCCAGGCCTGTTTCGTCAACGGCATGGCGCGCGCGGATGCGTCGTTTGTGGCGCCGATCAGCTATGCAACGCTGATTTTTGCCGGCTTCTATGATTTTGTCGTGTTTCGCGTCATCCCCGATGGAGTCAGCCTGATCGGATCGGCCATCATCCTGACGGGTGGGTTGATCCTGGTTTGGCGCGAAACCCGTCAGCGTCAGGCCTTGAGTCGGTAGCCGGTGCGCAACATCTGCCAGGTCAATGCGCCCACCACCAGCGTCGCACCGGAACAGATCACCATCCCGAGCCACGGAGAGCTGTCCGAAACGCCGATCATGCCAAAGCGCAGCCCGTCGATCAGATAGAAGACCGGGTTCACATGGCTGATCGCGTTCAGCACCGGGGGCAAGGCCTCGACCGAGTAGAAAGTGCCGGACAGAAACGCCAAGGGTGTCACGATGAAATTGGTGATCGCCGCCATCTGGTCGAACTTGTTGGCATAGATCGCAGCCAGAAGTCCCAGCGCGCCCATGAACGCGCCGCCCAACACAACAAAGATCAGCGCGATCAGCGGATGCTGCGGTGCAATGCTCAGAACAAACGCCAGCGCAGCAACCAGAACCAGCGCGATCATAACGCTGCGGGTTATGCCCCCGGCAAGATAGCCCAACAGAATTTCCAGTGGGGAAAGCGGTGGCATCAGCGTATCGACGATGTTGCCCTGCACCTTGGCCACCACCATCGAAGAGGACGTGTTGGCAAAGGCGTTTTGGATCACTGTCATCATCATGATGCCTGGGGCCAGAAAGATCAGGAACGGCACGCCCATCACGTCAGGACGGCTGGGGCCGATGGCAATGCTGAAGATCAGAAGAAACAGGCCCGCCGTGACCAGCGGGGCCAGCAGGGTTTGCGTCCAGACCGCCATGAAGCGCCGCGTTTCGCGCTGCGCCAGCGTATAAAGCCCAATCCAGTTGACCGCCCCAAAGCGGCGCGCGTCTTGATCCATGAGATTCTGCATGATCTGCCCCATACCTGATTCGAAGCCGCTTGTAACTCGGGCGGCAGTGTTTAGAATAGGGCGCTGAGACGAATTCCCAAGGCGGCCCGAATCCGGGGCCGCTTTCCGCTTTTGAAAGGCAAATCATGTCCTGGACAGACGAGCGTGTAGAGCTGCTGAAGAAAATGTGGGGCGAGGGCCAGTCGGCCAGCCAGATCGCCAAGGAACTGGGCGGCGTAACCCGCAATGCGGTGATCGGTAAGGTCCACCGTCTGGGCCTTTCCAACCGTGCCACCGGTGCCGGAACTACCAAAGCTGAGCCCAATGCAAAGCCGGCCCCCGCACCCAAGGCCGAGGCCAAGCCGAAACCCGCGCCAAAGACAGAACCGGCCCGCCCGGCCCCCGCGCCCGAGGCGAAACCGGCCACCCCGGCCCGCCGTCAGATCATCCCCGCCGGTCAGCCGCTGCCGCCGCAGCCTTCGGCGAATGAGATCAGCCCCGAGGCGCTGGCCAAGGTCAATGAGGTCGAGAAGAAAGCTAAGAAGCTGACGCTGATGGAACTGACCGAGAAAACCTGCAAATGGCCCGTCGGTGACCCTGCGACCGAAGATTTCTGGTTCTGCGGCCTACCGGTTGAGGCCGGAAAGCCCTATTGCGAGGCGCATGTAGGCGTGGCGTTCCAGCCCATGAGCTCACGCCGGGACCGTCGGCGGTAATAGCGCATACCATAACCTAAATCATTACAATTCAACCTGAAAGGGGCGAAGGCGTTTCGCCACGCCTCCTGCCGGAAGCGTCGCATAGTCAAGAGCGACGCAAGGCGTAATGAACTCCTACAGAGAACACTCCCTCGTTGAATGCTACGAGGGGGTTTTAGATTGGAGCCTCGGCTGTGCGGACAAAGTTGCCGTTGAAGGCACTGCCTGGCCACGACATAATACAACTTCCAAGCCCCGCTCAAATAAGATGAGTCGAACATGACAAAGAGGCCGTCGCGTGCAATTCAAATCGTTTCAGGTGTCGCATTTTGGGCTGTAGCCATAGCTCCAAATCTGTCTACGTCTGAAACATCAAGCGATACGAAGCTTCTTAGTTCGCTACAAAGTATGGGCTACTCCGATATTTATATCGATGGTTGTACAGTTTCCTTTTCAAGAGAGACCGTTCCTACGGAAGGCAACAATTACCTATTGAAATATAATCGGCACGTTAACCTACGAACACTGGACCTCAGCGAAGCTGATGAAGTACAGCAAAGGCCATCAGATCACGGGTATCTTTACATTGCCGAAGTGCCTCTAAATCACAGGTATTACCAATATAAGCCTCAAATAAACAACTTCAGGTACTGGGTTCTACGCAACTATCCAGAATCAAATTGGCCAGATACTTTTTCAAGCATTGAAGGTCATGAGGCTGCGAAAATTGAAGCTGAGTTATGGAACAGATTGCCGCAGATCAAATATTTGAACCGTTGGACCATTCACAGGAAGGCCGGCTCTTTGACATTGCTACCCCCTGTGTTTCGGATGACTTATAATGAGCGCAGCAACTTAGTTCGGTTTGAAGAGGCTCTTATAGACCATTCAGCAAACTATCATTGCTCAAACCCAAACGAAGCGAGAGACACATAGAAGCGTTACCTATTTGGATTTCTTTTTAACCCAAGCAGCAAGCGTTCCGCTAATTGACCGGACGTTTTGGACTCGAACCTGACATAGAGGTTTCAGTGATTGTGGAGCCGCTGGCACATGATCGCCCCTTACTGCGCCGGATGCGACGGCAAATCCGGCATCGGCACCCAGCCGGGCAGATCATCAGGCGCCACCGAGACGTGCAATCTTTCAGATGGGTCGCGTCCGACTTTTCGATGGCGGCGCAGCAGGAAGATCTTGCCCCAACCACGCCATGTACCGACAGAGGGCGCAGAGGCATCGGTTGGAAAGCGGTCACGCCAATCCGGGGGCAGCGGCAGCCCGTGCAATTCGGCCTTGTCCAGCATCCAGACCAACGAGATGTTGCTCAGCGGGCGCGCGTCGTCGAACCCGTTCAACTGACCGCCGACATCCCCGTGCGATCCGCGGAACCAGACCTGCTCGACATGGCCTGCGTGATCCGAGGTGCTGTTCCACAGAACGGGTTCATACACCTCGCGCGTTTCATCCAGCGCCATGGCGTGATAGCCGTGGCGCGTGGCGGGGCCAAGCTGGTGGTTGTGGAAGGCGTGGCGTTCCTCGGCCCAGCGCCACAGCAGCGGCAGGCGCAGGCCCAGCGCTTTGACCGTATCCCAGACGCCCACCATCTCGATCGCGATCTCATCGTGACAAAATTGCCGGCGAAACTCGGCAGCGGCGTCGCCATGGGCGTTACATTCGTAGTGACGATACGCCTGTTTGATATTGCGCTCGGTCGCGTGCTCGGCCTTGAGCAGACCGATCATGTCAATCACGCCAGCCAGGCTGCGCACCCCATAGGCACCCCGTGAATAGCCGATAAAGAATATCCGGTCGCCGGGTTTGTAGCGCGACGCCAGATAGCCATAGGCGCGCCTGATCTGTCGGTTGATGCCCCGGCCCATCATCACATCCAGCGAAGATTTCCAGCCGTCCCACTGAACGCCTGCCTCGTAGAACACGGACACCTTGCTGCCCATCTCGCAGCACAGGCGCAGGGTCTGGCCGGCATGCGTCTCAAACCCCGTCTCAAGGGTCGACATTGTGCCGTCCAGAATAATGACATGGCTGACAGGTTCGCGATGGCGCGCTTCGGCCGAGTGCTCGGACCGCAAAGGCCGTCCGAGCCATCCCAGTACCTTTTTACTCAGCCGCGACAGAACCATGTGTCAGCAATTCCCAAACCTTGTGGGGTGTGAACGGCATATCCGCCTGCCGCACCCCGTGATCCCAGAGCGCATCCTGAACCGCGTTTGCCACCGCGGCCAGCGCGCCCACGGTGCCTGCCTCGCCACAGCCTTTCATCCCCATCGGGTTGGCGGTTGACGGAACCGGCGCCGAGGTAAACTTAATCATGGGTACGTCCGCCGCGCGGGGCAAGGCGTAATCCATCAACGAAGCCGTGAGCAGTTGCCCGTATTCATCATGCACAACATGCTCGTTCAGGGCCTGTCCGATCCCCTGAACAACCCCACCATGCACTTGACCTTCAGCCAACATCGGATTGATAAGGTTACCAAAATCATCAACAACGGTGTAGCGGTCCACCCAAGTTTCGCCGGTGTAAGAATCGATCACGACCTCGGCAACATGTGCCCCGTTGGGAAAGCTACGCGCCTCAAGCTTGGCGCGTGCTTCGTGCTGCAACAGATCTGTACGCCCATCGGCCCGCGCCATGTTGGCCGCCTCAATCAACGTCGGCGTCATGTTGGACCCAGGCGCGCGGAAGGTTTCATGGTCAAAGTTCACGTCTGTTTCCTCGACCCCCATCTTATCCGCCAGATAGGGCGTGAATGCGGCAATCATCGTGTCGACCGTGACCAGTGTTGCGTTGCTTTGCACAGTAACGGACCGAGAGCCCCCGGTGCCGCCGCCCTGCGCCAGTTGATCGGTATCCCCCTGCACAACGTTAATTTGATCCGCCGGAATCCCCGTCTGATCCGCCAGAAACTGAGCATAAACCGTTTCATGGCCCTGCCCGTTCGACTGCGTTCCGACATAGAGGTTCACTGACCCATCCTCGCAAAACTCGACCTTTGCGCCTTCGGAAGGATCACCCAGAATACTTTCGATATAGTAACACAGGCCCTGCCCGCGGATCAGACCACGCGCAGAATCCGCTGCTTTGCGCACCTGAAACCCTTCGGTTTGTTGCCCGGCGCGGGTCAGAACCATGCCGAAATCGCCCACGTCATAGGTCTCACCCGTTGCGGACTTGTAAGGAAAGGCGTCGGGCCGAATGAAATTTCTGCGCCGCAGCTCCCAGGGGTCGATGCCCAACTCGCGCGCCGCCCGGTCCATGACGCGTTCCAGAACATAGATCGCCTCGGGGCGGCCCGCACCGCGATAGGCATCCACCTGCGTAGTGTTGGTATAAAAGCCCTCAACCCGCAGATAGGTGGTTTGCACGTCATAGACACCCATCAGAACGCGGCTGAACAATTGGGTCTGAATAGCCTGTGCGAAATGGCTGTTATACGCACCCATATTCATCCTGCTGTGCACCCGGTAGGCGGTGATCTTGTGATCGGCATCAAAGGCCAGCTCGGCCAGCGAGGTCAGGTCTCGGCCATGATGATCCGACAGCATCGCCTCGGACCGGTCGGACATCCAGTGCACCGGCTGACCCAGTTTCATTGTGGCAACCGCCACACAGAAGTATTCGGGGTAAGGCATTGCCTTCATGCCGAAACCGCCCCCCACATCAGGGGTCGTGACGCGAATGGCCTCGGGCTCAAGCTTCAGCTTTTGCGCCAATTGCGCCTTCATGCCCCAGACACCCTGACCGCCATAAGACAGGTGCAGCCTGCCCTCAGACCAGCCCGCCTGACACCCGCGCGGCTCAATCGAGTTCACGATGACCCGATTGTCATGCACATCCAGCGACACGGTGTGAACCGCTGCGTCAAATGCCGCCTGAGTGGCTGCCTCATCCCCAAGCCCCCAATCAAAGGCGCGGTTGTCCGGGGCCTCTGGGTGAAGCGTTTCACCACCGGCGGTTACATCGATCTTGGCAGGCAAATCGTCCATTTCAAACGCGATCATCTCAACCGCGTCGCGCGCTTGGGCAATACTGTCGGCGATAACGACCGCCACAGGCTCTCCCACATAGCGCACCCGGTCTTTGGCCAGCATATGCCGATCCGGGGCCGCCCCTTTCGATCCGTCACGATTGACCACCGTTGTTGCGCTCATAACCGTGTCGATACCGGCATCGGCCAGATCACTCAGCGACATGACCAGGCGCACCCCATCGGCGGCACGCGCGGCCTCAAGATCCAACGCGGTGATCTGGCCATGCGCGACCGTACTGCGCAGAAAGGCCGCAAACAGCGCATTTTCGGGCACCCGATCATCCATATACTGGCCCTGGCCGGTCAAAAACCGTTGATCTTCGGTCCGTTTCACCGGCTGACTTTTGCCGAACTTTTCCATGGGATGCTCCTGTCGCTGCCTTGGGCGCCACATTAGGGCGCGCCTCGGGGTTGTCCAGATCATCGGGCCGGTTTCCCTTGGCTCTTCCCCTTCCCGCACGCATTCGTTATTGCAGGCGCTGACCCAAGATTGATGACGCAGGACGCACCCCATGGCGATGGAAAAGACATTCAACGCGGCCGAGGCCGAGGCCCGCATTTACGAGGCCTGGGAACAGGCCGGAGCCTTCAAGGCAGGCGCGAACCGATCGCGCGATGAAAGCTTTACCATAATGATCCCGCCACCCAACGTGACGGGGGCCCTGCATGTGGGTCACGCGTTCAACAACACGCTACAGGATATCCTGATCCGCTGGCACCGCATGCGCGGGTTCGACACGCTGTGGCAGCCCGGCCAGGATCACGCAGGCATTGCCACACAGATGCAGGTGGAAAAGATGCTGATGCTGACCCAGCAGCCGGGCCGGCGTGAGTTGGGGCGCGAGAAATTCCTTGAGAAAGTCTGGGAGTGGAAGGGCGAATACGGCGGCACTATCATCGAACAGCTGAAGCGTCTGGGATCAAGCTGCGACTGGTCGCGCAATGCCTTTACCATGGCCGGTGCGGCGGGTGATCCGCGCACGGGGCATGAGAACTCGGCCAATTTCCACGACGCGGTGATCAAGGTGTTCGTCGATATGTACGAAAAGGGCCTGATCTATCGCGGCAAGCGGCTGGTCAACTGGGATCCGCATTTCGAGACGGCGATCTCGGATCTTGAGGTCGAGAATATCGAAACGCCGGGCCATATGTGGCACTTCAAGTACCCCTTGGCTGGCGGTGAGACATATGAGTATTTGGAAAAAGATGAAGATGGGAATGTGATATTCCGCGAAGAACGGGATTACATTTCTATTGCTACAACGCGCCCCGAAACCATGCTGGGTGACGGCGCGGTTGCGGTTCATCCATCGGATGAGCGGTATGCTCCAATCGTCGGAAAACTCTGTGAGATTCCGGTTGGGCCTAAAGAGCATCGCCGCCAAATTCCGATCATCACCGATGACTACCCCGATCCCGATTTCGGCTCGGGCGCGGTGAAGATCACCGGCGCGCATGACTTTAACGACAACATGGTCGCCAAGCGCGGCGGCATCCCGATGTACCGCCTGATGGACACCAAAGGCGCGATGCGGTCCGACGGTGCGCCTTACGCCGAGGAGGCCGACAAAGCGCAGGAATACGCACGCGGCAAGGATTTCACCGAGAACGAGATCGACGCGATCAACCTGATCCCCGATCACCTGCGCGGCCTCGACCGGTTCGAGGCCCGCGCGAGGGTGGTCGAGGAAATCACCGCCGATGGTCTAGCCGTCATGACCCGCGCGGATGACCCCCGTCTGGGCACCAAGCTGGGCGAGGATGATGATCCGGCGGCGCTGGTCCCGCTGGTCGAGAGCAAACCGATCATGCAACCCTTCGGCGACCGCTCCAAGGTGGTGATTGAGCCGATGTTCACCGACCAGTGGTTCGTGGACGCCGAAAAGGTCGTCGGCCCCGCGCTGGACGCGGTCAAGGACGGCACGGTCAAGATCATCCCCGAGTCGGGCGAGAAGACCTATTACCACTGGCTGGAAAACATCGAGCCCTGGTGCATCTCGCGCCAGCTGTGGTGGGGGCATCAGATTCCGGTTTGGTATGGGCCGAAGAAATCTGAAGACGGCAAATCAATTGATCTGCCAATATCTGACGATGAAAACCGCAGCAGATTGATAGAGTGGGAGCGCTTCTGCGCACCATCAGAAGAAGAAGCTATCCAATTGGCGCAGGCGTACTATCGTGCCGATGATTGGAACGGTGAAATCGTCATCGTCTCTGATGCAAAGGAAGCGTCATCCATCTACGACAATGCTGATTTTGACCCCTCTGCACCACCGCTTCCGCTATTTCGCGACCCCGACGTCCTCGACACGTGGTTCTCCTCCGGCCTCTGGCCCATTGGCACGCTGGGCTGGCCTGAGCAGACCGAGGAACTGGAGCGCTACTTCCCAACAGACGTCCTGATCACCGGCTTCGACATCCTGTTCTTCTGGGTCGCCCGGATGATGATGATGCAACTGGCCGTGGTCGATCAGATCCCGTTCCACACCGTCTACCTGCACCAACTCGTCCGCGACGAGAAGGGCAAGAAGATGTCCAAAACCACCGGCAACGTCATCGACCCGCTGGAGATCGTGGACGAATTCGGCGCCGACGCACTGCGCTTTACCAACGCCTCGATGGCGGCGATTGGCGGCGTGCTGAAACTGTCCCGCGAACGCATCACCGGCTACCGCAACTTCGGCACCAAACTGTGGAACGCCGTCCGCTTTGCCGAAATGAACGAGGTCTTCACCGACACCGTGCCGCAACTGGACGTGGCCGATCTGAAACCCAAAGCCGCCGTGAACCGCTGGATCATCGGCGAAACCGCCCGCGTTCGGGAAGAGGTCGACGCGGCGCTGGAAAGCTACCGTTTCAACGACGCGGCCAACGGGCTCTATGCCTTTGTCTGGGGCAAGGTCTGCGACTGGTACGTGGAGCTGTCCAAACCCCTGCTGCAAGGCGACGACGCCGAGGCTCAGGCCGAGACCCGCGCCACGATGCGTTGGGTGTTGGATCAGTGCATGGTTCTGCTGCACCCAATCATGCCCTTCATCACAGAAGAACTCTGGGGTCTGACCGGCACGCGGCCCAAGATGGTTGTACACGCCGACTGGCCCACCTATGGGACCGAACTGGTCGACGCTGAGGCCGACCGCGAAATGAACTGGGTGATCTCGGTGATCGAAAACACCCGCTCGGCCCGCGCGCAGATGCGGGTTCCGGCGGGTCTGTATGTACCGATGCTGGTGACAGAAATCGACGCGCATGGTCAAGCCGCCTGGGACCGCAACGAGGCGCTGATCAAACGCCTGGCGCGGATCGACAGCCTGACAAAAGCCGATGAACTGCCAAAAGGCACGATTTCCATCGCTGCCCCCGGCGCGTCCTTCGGCCTGCCGCTGGCCGATATCATCGACATCGGCGCGGAAAAGGAACGGCTGGAGAAAGCCAAAGGCAAACTGGCCAAGGAACTCGGCGGGTTGCGCGGACGTCTGAACAACCCCAAATTCGTGGCCTCGGCCCCGGAAGAGGTGGTTGCAGAAGCCAAAGCCAACCTCGCCGCCCGCGAGGAAGAAGAGGCGAAGCTCAACGAGGCGCTCGCCCGTTTGGCAGAAATCGCCTGATCTTCTTCTCGTCCCAAATACGGAAATCCCAAAACCCGCCGCATGGCCCGGCGGGTTTTCTTTTGTGTTGAAGGTTTCCCCTTGTTCACAGCGGCTTGCGATTGATAGCAAGTCGGAGGAACAAAACCGAGGCTTTGATGACGCGTGCTTTTCCTCCGATGCAAACGGTGTCGACCGGCCTTGTTGTGGCCGTTGTCGGTTTTTTCAGCTCATTCCCGATTGTGCTGCAGGGGTTGAACGCGATGGGGGCCTCGGCGACGGAATCCGCGTCAGGTCTGATGATGGCGGCGGTTGCAATGGGGCTGGCGGCGATTGTGCTCAGCCTTTGGTACAAACAACCGATCAGCGTGGCGTGGTCGACACCGGGCGTCGCCCTACTTGCTGTCTCTGCCGCCCCGCAGGAGGGGTTTTCGGGCGCGGTTGGCGCATTCCTGTGCGCCGGAGCCTTGACCGTTTTCGCGGGGCTTTGGCGCCCACTTGGAAGGTTGGCTGCGGCGATTCCGACCACCCTGGCCCAGGCGATGCTGGGCGGTGTGTTGCTGCCCTTGTGCATCGTGCCATTCAAAGCGGCTGTGGAATTGCCATGGCAAGCGCTTCCGGTGATTTTGACCTGGTTTATCGCGGGCCGGATCAATCGGCTGTTCGCGGTTCCCGCAGCCGTTCTGGCTGCTGCAATCGTGGTCATTTTGAATGCCGGGGAAAGCTCGATCAGACCTGAGCAACTGATCGCGGCTCCGGTCTGGACCATGCCCAGCTTCTCGCTCGCCTCTGCCATCGGGATCGGTTTGCCCCTGTTCATCGTGACCATGGCCACACAGAACATCCCCGGCATCGCCGTCATGCGCAGCTTTGGCTATGCGCCAAATCCGGGCAAGCTGTTCTCGGCTGTTGGCGGCACAAGCATGGTATCGGCGCCGTTTGGCGCTCCGGCGACCTGTCTGGCGGCGATCACGGCTGCGATGTGTTCGAACGAAGATAGCCATCCCAACCCCGCGCTGCGCTATTGGTCAGCGATCATGGGTGGCGTATTCTACTGCATCTTCGGCATCTTTGCCGTCGCCATCACCAGCTTTGCTGCCCATGCCGACCCTCTGTTGATGGGCACATTGGCCGGGGTCGCCTTGATCGGCGTGATGGCCAACGCAACCTTCGCGGCGCTTGAGGTTCCGGCCGAGCGGGAAGCCGCCGTGTTGACCTTTGCCATCACCGCCTCAGGCATCACCGCATTCGGTTTGGGGGCCGCTGTCTGGGGGCTGGCCGTCGGCGGGCTTGTCTATTTCTTGGGCAAGCGGGTGCGCTAAACGCTTTCGCCTGCCGCGTTGATTGCGTAAACTTGGCCCATGCTGGGTTCGTTTGGAAAACTGGTGGAACGCCAGATCAGAAAGGCACAAGCCGAAGGGCAGTTAGAGGGGCTGGAGGGCGAAGGCCAACCCCTGCCTGACCGATCCTCGGAAGCGCAAAGCGATCCCGCACTTGCGGCTGGCCATCGGATTATGGCTCAGGCCGGGGTTCTGCCGGAAGAGTTCGAGATCAAGAAACAGCTCGACGCCGTCCGCAAAGCCTATGCCAACCTGACCGACCCCGAGGACCGTAAGGCGGCAATGGCGGAAATGGCCGAGTTGGAAATGCGCTACAACATGGCCCGCGACGCACGGCGGGCGTTTATGCGTTAGACAATGTCGACGTGAGCCCGGCTGGACACTGAAATCGAGTTCTTTGACGGATCTTTTGCATTGGCAAACTCATAGCCGTCCGCCTTGTGAATCGTACCGAAAATCAGCCCGTTTTCCGCTGCTTGAGCGCAAAACGCCGGCACGTCTTGCACATCAAAAACAAGTTTAACGGCAGCTTGCCCTTCGCGTGCGGATTTTGCGGCTGGATGCAGCAACAGATGTGCCCCACTCGATGGCGGGACAAGCTCAACGATGCGATCCCCGGACGTTTGCCGGGCGACGTAGCCAAAATGTTCCTTGTAGAAACGCACCATATCTTCAATGCGCTTGGTGTATAGAATCACGCGCGTGATGGCCGCGGCGGTCATTTGAACTCGGGCTTGCGGCCCTGCATTTGGGCCATGACGACCTCCATCTGATCCGGTTTGCCGATCAACTCGACTTGCTCGGATGATTCCTCCAACAGCACCTCGGCGCGTGACCGGCTTTCGGCCACGTCGATCAGACGCTTGGCGGCGCGGATCGCCGAGGGGCTTTTGCCCGCAATGTCTTCGGCCAACGCCAGCGCCTCGGTCAAGGGGTCGTCCGAGAGCTTGGTGACCAGCCCCCACTCTGCCGCTTGCGGGGCACCGATGGGACGTGCGGTATAGGTCAGAAGGCGCAGCACGTCCGAGCGCACGAGATGCGGCAGCAGGACCATTCCGCCCATGTCCGGGATGATCCCCCATTTCATCTCCATCACCGCCAGTTTGCTATCGGGATGCGCGATGCGGATATCCGCGCCCAGCGCGATTTGCAGACCGCCGCCATAGGCCACGCCCTGAATCGCACAAATCACCGGCACGGGAACGCGCCGCCATGTCAGCGCAAGTTCCTGCATTTCGTTCGCGTCCTCGTGGCTGCGGGTCATCAGCCATTCGGTCGTGTCTTTCTGCGCCATCGTTGCAAAGCTCGCCATGTCGAGCCCGGCGCAAAAACTTTTGCCCTCGCCCGACAGCACAACGGCACGGGCGTCAGAGGCCGCGACCTCTTGCCCGGCAGACAGGATCGCCTTGATCATGGCGTCATCCAACGCGTTCATCTTGTCACCGCGGGTCAGCGTGACATGGGCAATGTGATCTTTGTATTCGACGGTTACGCGCGCCATTCCGGCCTCCGTGACGGTGTTTTCCCAACCATGCCCTGAAAGCGCGTCGCAATTCCACTGCGACGTCAGGGCAAAACTTGCGTTCGGGCGGGGGGCTTGCTCATCCTGTCGGCATCCGATTATCTGCGGGCATGACAGGTCCCCGGTTCACATCCCTTGCCCAGTCCTTGCCCGCAACGGTTCCCTTTGTGGGCCCCGAAACGCAGGAGCGTCAGCGCGGCGCGGCGTTCTCGGCGCGTTTGGGTGCCAATGAAAACGTGTTTGGCACCTCGCCCAAGGCCATTGCGGCCATGCAATCTGCCGCGTCTGACATCTGGATGTATGGCGATCCCGAAAACCATGATTTGCGCCATGCGCTGGCGGCACATCACCAGATCCGACCGGAAAACATCGTTGTCGGCGAAGGCATTGACGGTCTGCTGGGCTATCTGGTGCGGCTGATGGTCAGCCCCGGTGATGCGGTCGTAACGTCGGACGGGGCGTATCCAACCTTCAATTTCCATGTCGCCGGGTATGGCGGCGTGCTGCACAAGGTGCCCTATGCGGCAGATCACGAAGACCCCAAGGCCCTGTTCGCGAAAGCGGCCGAGTTAGATGCAAAGCTGGTCTATCTGGCCAACCCCGACAATCCGATGGGAACCTGGCATTCCGGGTCGGACATTCTGACATGGATGGAGGCGCTGCCCGAGGGCTGCCTTTTGGTGCTGGATGAGGCCTATGTGGAATGCGCACCGGCGGGAACTGCCGTGCCCGTTGCGGCGGATGACCCGCGTGTTATTCGTATGCGCACGTTTTCAAAGGCTTACGGCATGGCAGGGGCCCGGGTCGGATATGCCATTGGTGCGCCTGATCTTGTGTCTGCCTTCAACAAGGTGCGCAATCACTTTGGCATGAACCGCGCCGCGCAAGTCGGCGCTCTGGCGGCGTTGCAGGATGCGCAATGGCTGGATCACGTGTTGAAACAGATCGCAGATGCGCGTGACCGGATCAGTCAGATCGCACAGGACAATGGGTTGACGCCTCTTCCCTCGGCCACAAACTTTGTGGCCATCGATTGTGGCGCAGGCGGAGATTTTGCGCGATCCTTTCTGGCCGCGCTTACAGATCTGGGCATCTTTGTCCGAATGCCTTTTGTCGCGCCACAGGATCGGTGCATCCGCATCAGTTGCGGAACATCCGCTGATCTGGACAAATTCGCAGCCGCTTTACCCGAGGCGCTGAAAACGGCGCAGAACTGCTAACCGTCCTGACCGGCCAGCACCCGGGCCGCTGCCTCAAGCGCACCAGACCCACGCGGAATGTTCAGGGCGGCAAGCCCGGCCTCGACCCCGCCCAGCATGGCCATGATCATCTGCGCGTTCACATGCCCCATGTGACCCAGGCGGAAACAGCTTTCCTGATCTTCCATGCCCAGACCGATGCCAAGGGTCAGACCAAGATTGTGTTCCGTGAACTGACGCAATGGCGTTCCGCGCCCACCCGTCAAACTCAGCGCTGTGACGGCGTGGCTGCGATAGGCCCGGTCGGCTACGTTCAGATGCAGCGCACCGCCCTCGGCCCATACCTCGCAAGCGGACCAAATGGCGCGGGCCAGCACGGCGTGCCGGGACCAGACATGTTCGATCCCTTCAGCGTGGATCATGTCCAACGCGGCCCGAAGGCCGTAAAGGTGGTGGGTCGGCGCGGTGCCGTTGAAAAACTGATAGAACAGTTCAGGGTTGGCGCGCGGTTGCCAATCCCAATATTGCGAAACGCGCGGCATCTTGGCCCGTTTTGCCTGCGCCTTGTCATTGAAGAAAACAAACCCGGTTCCCGGCGGAGTCATCAATCCCTTCTGGCAAGCTGTGACCATGACATCGACACCCCAGGCGTCCATCTCGAACGGTTCGCATCCCAGCGAGGCGATGCAGTCTGCCATCAACAGCGCGGGATGATCCAAATCGTCCAAGAGCGCACGCAATGCGGGGATGTCATTGCGGATCGAGCTGGACGTGTCCACGTGAACCGCCAACACAGCCTTGATCTTGTTCTCGTTGTCGGCGCGCAGCGCCTCAGCAATGCGATCCATGTCCCAGGGTGCTGAGGTGCCAAAGTCGATCAATTCGACTTCGGCCCCAATGCCCTCGGCCATTTCCGCCCATCCGTGGGTGAAGCGGCCCGACGCAGGTGCAAGCACGGTTTCACCGGGTGCTACGACGTTGGACAGGGCCGCCTCCCACGTGCCGTGCCCATTGGCGATATAGATCGCGACATTGTGCTGGGTGCGAGCCACACGACACAGATCCGCGGTCAGTGCAGGCATCATTTCGATCAACGCGCCATCATAAATATTGGGTGACGGACGATGCATGGCCTGCAAAACCGCATCGGGGATCACGGACGGACCCGGTATCGCAAGATAGCTGCGCCCCTGGGCCAGCGAATGGTGATCGTTCATAAGAGCATCCTGCCTGAATGTGCGCCCACACTAGCGCCACGGCAGGCGGCGTCAATGCGCCAGGGCTGCAGCCTCACGCGCCAGTGTTTCGATCCCGGCCCAATCGCCCTGAACCACCATCTGTTTTGGTGCGACCCAGCTGCCACCTGCGCAAACAACATTCGACAGCGACAGGTAATCCATTGCATTGGCAGGAGAAACTCCGCCCGTTGGACAAAAGGTGATCTGGGGCAGAGGTGCACCGATGGCTTTCAACGCAGGCGCGCCACCGGAGGCTTCGGCGGGGAAAAACTTGAGCATGTCATAGCCCTGTTCCAGCAGGCGCATCGCCTCGGACGCGGTGGCAGCGCCGGGCAGCAGGGGTAGGCCCTCGGCCTCACACGCAGCGATCAGGGCATCGGTCGCGCCCGGTGACACCCCGAACTGGGCCCCTGCCTCTTTCGCGGCGCGCACGTCATCTGGCGTCACCAGAGTACCCGCGCCGACCACACCGCCCGGCACCTGGGCCATTTCGCGGATAACATCCAATGCGGCAGGCGTGCGCAATGTCACCTCAAGCGCGGGCAAGCCGCCTGTAACCAGAGCTTCGGCCAGTGGGCGCGCCTGTGCGGCGTCATCAACAACCAATACGGGCACGATGGGCGCCAAGGCACAGATTTCACGGGTACGTTCGGTTTTGGGGGACATCACTCAAGCTCCGAAAATACTGGCGCCGGTGTCAGCCGCGCCTACGGCATTGCGGAACGCGCCAAACAGGTCGCGTCCGGTTCCAAATTGGTTTGCTGACAAGTCTGCGGTGGCGGGGGCGCGGTCAAACACGCCTTCGGTCAGAATTTCCAACTCCCCGGCAACCGCGTCCACACGCATACGATCGTCGTCCCGAAGATAGGCAATCGGCCCCTGATCCAGCGCCTCGGGGCAGACATGGATGGCTGCGGGCACTTTGCCCGACGCGCCCGACATGCGCCCATCGGTCACCAACGCCACTTTGTGCCCCCGGCCCTGCAGAATCGACAGGATCGGTGTCAGCGAGTGCAATTCGGGCATTCCATTGGCTTTTGGGCCCTGAAATCGCACAACGACAATGACATCACCCGTGAACTCACCCGCCTTGAACGCCGCTTTGACGTCATCCTGATCGTGGAAGACCCGCACGGGGGCCTCCACAACCTGATGTTCAGGTGCAACGGCCGAGACCTTCATAACGCCTGTACCCAGATTTCCCGTCAGGCGCGACAGCCCGCCGGTGGGTTGGAATGGGTCTTTGGCCGAACGGACAATTTTCTCATTTAGGCTGTGCCCCGCGCCGTCCTGCCACACCAACTCACCGTCAATCAGCTTGGGTTCTTTGGTGTAGTTTTGCAGGCCCTGCCCCGCAACGGTCAACGTGTCGGGGTGCAGTAAGCCGTCCTCGAGCAGGGTGCTGATGCAATAACCCAAACCACCAGCTGCATGGAAATGGTTCACATCCGCCAGCCCATTCGGATAAACCCGCGCCACCAGCGGCACAATTCCGGAAATATCGGAAAAGTCCTGCCAGTCGAGCACGATACCACCCGCACGCGCCATCGCGATCAGGTGGATCAACAGGTTTGTTGAACCGCCGGTTGCCATCAGGCCAACGATCCCGTTCACAAAGGCGCGTTCGTCTAGGATCTGGCACACCGGAGTATAGTGATTGCCCAAAGCGCTGAGCGACAAAGCGCGGCGCGCGCCTTCTTCGGTCAATGCGTCACGCAGCGGTGTATTGGGGTTGATAAAGCTGGAACCCGGCAGGTGCAGTCCCATGAATTCCATCAGCATCTGATTGGTGTTGGCGGTGCCGTAAAAGGTACAGGTTCCGGGGCCATGATAAGCGGCCATTTCGGCCGCCATCAGTTCCGCCCGCCCCACTTCTCCGGCGGCGAATTTCTGACGGACCTTGGCCTTTTCATCATTTGGCAATCCGCTGGTCATCGGGCCTGCGGGCAAAAACACAGCGGGCAAATGACCAAAGCTTTGCGCCGCAATGACAAGACCGGGAACGATCTTGTCACAGACGCCCAGAAAAACAGCGGCGTCATAGGTATTATGGCTCAGCGAGACCGCGGCGGCCAGTGCAATGACATCGCGCGAGAACAGGGACAATTCCATCCCGGCCTCACCTTGTGTGACCCCGTCGCACATGGCAGGCACGCCACCCGCGACCTGAGCGGTGCCCCCTGCGGCCCGGATCGCCTGGCGGATCAACTCGGGATAGCGTTCAAACGGCTGATGTGCCGACAGCATGTCGTTATAGGCTGTGACAATGCCAAGGTTTCCGGCCGTGCCGGTTGCCATAGCGGATTGATCTTCCCCCGCGCCTGCATAGGCATGTGCCTGACCACTGCATGACAAATGCCCCCGCGCCGGTCCGGCCTGACGCGCCATATCCATGCGTTCAAGATAGGTTCTGCGCGAGGTTGCGCTGCGGTCGATAATGCGCTGGGTGACATCATTTATGACGGTATGGACCATGATTACCCTCCGATCTGGCGCCAGCGGCGACCGTCGCGATGCATCAGCATCAAGGCGTCTTCAGGGCCGGAACTGCCCTGATCATAAGGAGATGGGCGATCGCCCCGCTCTTCCCATCCGTGGATGATTGGATCGACCCAGGCCCACGCCGCCTCGGCTTCGTCCCCGCGCATGAACAGGGTCTGGTCGCCACGGATTACATCCATGATCAACCGCTCATACGCGTCCTGGGCCCGGGCATCGTTGCCCAAAGCCTCGGCAAAACTCATATCCAGCGAGACGTCAGACAATCGGAACCCGCCAGGCCCGGGATCCTTGATGGTCGTCCGCAGGGTAATGCCCTCGTCCGGTTGCAGGCGGATGACCAGCACATTGCCGCGCAATGGCCCAACATTGGGAAAGATCGTGTGCGGCGGGTCGCGGAAGAACACCGCAATCTCGGATTCCCGCGCCCGAAGACGTTTTCCGGTGCGCAGATAAAACGGGACCCCCGCCCAGCGCCAGTTGCCGATCTGAGCCTTTAGGGCGATGAAGCTCTCCGTCGTGCTGTCCGGGTCGCCGACATGATCCAGATATCCGTCGCCCCCGCTTTCGGCGCGATACTGACCACGCGCAATACCAGACGCATCGACCGGCTCCAGCGCTTCGATCACTTTAACCTTTTCGTCCCGCACGGCGTTTGGAGAGAATTTCGACGGCGGCTCCATCGCGGTCAGGCACAAAAGCTGCACCAGGTGGTTTTGGATCATGTCCCGCATGGCGCCGGATTGATCATAGTAGGCTCCGCGCCCCTCGACGCCCACGGTTTCCGCCACCGTGATCTGAACATGGTCAATATGCGTGGCGTTCCAGAGCGGTTCGAACAGGGAATTGGCAAACCGCAAGGCCATCAGGTTCTGAACGGTTTCTTTGCCCAGATAGTGATCGATGCGATAAATCTGATGCTCTTCGAAACAGGCCCGCAAGCCGGCATTCAGCGCCTTGGCCGAGGCCAGATCGTTTCCAAATGGTTTCTCGACAACGATGCGGCTGTCCGGTGTCGCCAACCCGTGATCGTTCAACCGTTGCGCAATGCCAGAAAACAGTTTCGGCCCGACGGACAGATAAAAGGCCCGCACCGTGTCCGGCCGGATTGCAGCAACCAATTCAGACCAACCGTCGTCGCCCAAAACATCCACCGGGACATACTCGACCCGGTCCAGAAACCGGTCCAGAACATCCTGTTTGAATTCCGGCAAGAACGCTTTCATCGATGCCTGAACCTGCTGACGGAACGCATCCGTCCCGATTTTGGACCTTGCCGTTCCGATGATACGGGCCTCTTCAGGCATCTGGCCAACCTCAAAGCGGTGATACAGCCCCGGCAGGATCTTGCGCTGCGCCAGATCGCCTGTGGCACCAAACAGGACCAGGTCAAACGGGGGAACCGGAATTACGCGTGAAACCATGAACAGGCTCCCTTCTTCGAGTTTGCCGCGAGGTGTCGGTTTTGGCTCACCAAACCGGTCATCACCTCATGTTATCGCTAACATTCACGGCGTAAATAGAAAGACCCAAGCAGGAAATCAAGCATAGAATTGCGAAGACTTCGCTTTTTGAGCCTACCCCTGGCTGCGCAGCCACTCCATAACCGCGGGACGCACCGATTGCTCTCCGCGATGGCGCGAATCCGCAATGATCTTGCGCACGTCCTGCAGATTGGACCGCAACAGCAGGCTTTTGACCGGACCGATTGATGCGGGACGCATCGACAGCGCGCGAATGCCCATCGCTGCAAGGCACAAGGCCTCAACCGGGCGGCCTGCATCCTCGCCACAGAAACTGAGAGGCGTATTCGAAATCGTGCAACGCTCCACGATCCGCTCGATAAAGCTGAGGAAACTGACATTCAACGTATCGTAGCGGCGCCGGACCAGCTCATTCTCCCGGTCGGCGGCGAAAAAGAACTGTTTCAGGTCGTTGCCACCGATTGAGATGAAATCGACCTCGTCAAAGAATTTCTGTGGTGCAAACCCCAGCGACGGCGTCTCAAGCATTGCACCGATTTCAAGCGTTTCCGGCAGCACGTGCCCAAGTCGCTTTTCACGCTCGATGGTTTTGTCGACCTCCCGTTTCGCCTCACGGAATTCATCCGCTTGGGCCACGAATGGGAACATCACCGTCAGGGGGCGGCCATTCGCTGCCCGTATCAGCGCCTGAAGCTGCATCCGCATGACGCCGCGCTTGTCCAGGCCGACCCGAATGGCGCGCCATCCCAGAGCAGGGTTCGGCTCATCCACATGTTTCATATAGGGAAGAACTTTGTCCGACCCGATATCCAGCGTGCGGAACACAACCCGCTTTTCGCCTGCGGCATCCAGAACGCGTTGATATTGCGAGACAAGTTCAGATCGGCGCGGCATCTGGTTGCGCACCAAAAATTGCAACTCGGTCCGAAACAGCCCCACGCCCTCCGCCCCAGAAGTGCTGAGCGAGGGCAGATCAGCCATCAGACCCGCGTTCATCACAAGGCTCAGGCGTTCGCCATCCCGGGTAACAGTGGGAGTTTCGCGGATCGAGGCATAGCGTTCTTGCGCTTCGGCCTGCATCGCGATCTTGTCCCGAAAGGCACCGACGACTGTGTCTTCGGGGCGCAAATGAACAACGCCCTGATCGCCATCGACCAGAATGTGATCCCCATTCAGCGCCTCGGTCGTGATGCGACCCACGTGCACCACAAGCGGGATGGCAAGGGCGCGCGCGACGATGGTGGCATGACTGCCGACCGAACCTTCCTCCAACACAATGCCTTTGAGCGATCGGCCATATTCCAGCAAATCGCCGGGGCCGATGTTGCGGGCAATCAGGATCGGATCGGCGGGCAGATCCGCGCCATTGCCGTTGCCCTGCCCCGTCAGAATGCGCAGCAAACGGTTGCTGAGGTCATCCAGATCGGCCAGACGCTCGCGCAGATAAGGGTCCGAGACTTGGCTCATTCGGGCGCGGGCTTGCGATTGTTCTTTCTCTACCGCCGCTTCGGCGCTGAGGCCCAGCGCGATGTCCTCTTCCATGCGCCGCATCCACCCTTTGGAATTGGCAAACATGCGGTAGGCTTCGAGAACCTGCAGCTGTTCCTTGTCGCCGCCCTGTGAAATCTCAAGCATCTTGTCGACGCCCACGCGCAGCTCTTCTACGGCTTCGTTCAAGCGTTCACGCTCGCGATGGGGATCGTCGGCAATCGGGTTGGTCACGACAACGCGGGGCTCATGCAACCAGACATGCCCTTCGGCTGACCCTTCCTGCGCCGGGCCACCGCGCAGCAGAACAGATTGCTGGTGCAACGGCGACAGGGCGGCCCCTTCGCCCACAAAGGCCCCAAGCTCAGCCATCTCGGCCAGAACCATGGCTACCACTTCCAGTGCATAGATCTCGTCGGCGGTGAATTTGCGTGTTTCACGCGACTGCACCACCAGAACGCCCAGCTTTTCACCCAGGCGCTGAACGGGCACACCAAGGAAGGACGTAAACCGTTCCTCGCCGGTTTCCGGCATATAGCGAAAGCCCTTGGTCGACGGCGCATCGGCGGCGTTGACGACCTTGCCGGATTTAGCCACACGGCCAACCAGCCCTTCGCCCAGCCGAAGGCGCGTTTTGTGCACAGACTCAGGTGACAGGCCTTCTGTCGCACACAGCTCAAGCGTTTCTTCGTCCCGGAACAGGTAGATCGAGCAAACCTCGGCCTGAATGCTGTCCGCAATCAGATGCGTGATCCGATCCAGCCGCTCCTGACCTGCCGATTCGCTGGCCATAGCCTCGCGCAGCCGCACCAGCAGCTTGCGTGATTCTGTTTCCGTGCCGTCTGCCATCGCCCACCCACACTACGGTTTCCGGCGAGACCTGTGGCTCAAAAAGCTTAGGCCGCCTTGTCCAGTTCAAACGCATCATGCAGCGCCTGAACAGCAAGTTCCATGTATTTCCTGTCGACCAGAACGGAAATTTTGATCTCAGAGGTTGTAATGACCTTGATGTTGATCCCCTCATCCGAGAGCACCTTGAACATTTTGGCCGCAACACCGGATTGCGAACGCATCCCGATCCCTACGACGGACACCTTGCAGACATCTTCGTCGGCGACCAGCTCGGCATAGTTCAGCTCACCCTGTTCCTTGATGGCCAGCAGGGCCTGTTCAGCGCGCGCAACCTGATCGGTCGGGCAGGAAAAGGTCATGTCCGTGCGCCCTTCGTCCGAGATGTTCTGAACGATCATGTCGACGTTCACACCTGCATCGCTGAGCGCCGTGAAAATGATCGAGGCGATGCCCGGACGGTCAGCCACGGACACAACGGTCATCTTTGCCTCGTCACGGGAATAGGCCACACCGGCCACAACATTGGATTCCATGATATCCTCCTCATCGCAGACCAGCGTGCCGGCCTCGTCGGATTGTTCCTCAAAACTCGAAAGAACGCGCAGTTTCACCTTGTAACGCATCGCCAGCTCGACCGAGCGGGTCTGAAGCACTTTTGCCCCAAGCGAGGCCAGCTCCAGCATTTCCTCGAACGAAATGCGGTCCAGTTTGCGTGCTTTCTCGCAGATGCGGGGGTCGGTGGTATAGACGCCGTCCACATCCGTATAAATGTCGCACCGCTCGGCACCAAAGGCCGCGGCAAAGGCCACCGCGGTGGTATCCGACCCGCCCCGGCCCAGAGTGGTGATCCGACCCTCGGGGCTGAGGCCCTGAAAGCCTGCGACCACGGCAACCTTCATGCCCTCGCCAAACTTCTGATTCAGGTTTTCTGTCGGGATCTCTTCGATCCGTGCCTGGCTGTGGGCGCTCGTGGTCAACAGAGGCACCTGCCAGCCTTGCCAACTGCGTGCCGGAATGTCCATTTCCTGCAGCGTCAGCGCCATCAAACCGGCGGTGACATTCTCGCCCGAGGACACGACCGCATCATATTCACGTGCATCAAACAGGGGCGAGGTTTCATTCACCCAGCCCACCAATTCGTTGGTTTTGCCCGACATGGCCGAGACGATAACGATCACGTCGTATCCCTTGGCCACTTCAACACCAATGCGCTTTGCCGCGCGGCGGATGCGGTCAAGATTGGCAACGGACGTGCCACCGAATTTCATTACGAGTAAGGGCATTGGGAATGAAGTCTCCGCGCCTTGGAATTCAGGTCCCGAGCCTCTTATGCGAGGGGGGCCACAAGGGCAAGTGGGCAAAGCGACCGTTCAGCGCGGCTTTACATCCCCGCCGCCGGGTGCCAGCCTTGTCGCAACATCTTAGGATATGAGGATTTCATGTATCGATTTGCTTTGGCCCTGACCCTGATCTCATCCGCAGCAAGCGCTCAGGTCGCCACCCAATCCGGCACCGACGGCAAGAATGCGCTGGGGACCATCCCCTGCGCCGCCATCGCAGGCGAGCCGCTGACCAGTTGCAATGCAGAATTGCGGCGTCGCGACGATGGCACCACAACTCTGGCCGTGCTGCTGCCCACCGGGGACACACGCAACATCTACTTTACCGATGGGGTGCCGACCTCAAGCAGTTTGCCAGTCAAGATCAGCTATGAAGTATCAGGCGGAACGATGATCGTATTCCTGGCGCCCGGCGAGGTTTATGAGATCCCAACAGCCGCACTGAACCCTCAGTAAGCGTGGGGTTTGCCCTCCCAGGTCTCGAAACACCCGGTGGTTTCAAGGTTGAGGGTTTCAAATCTGTCGATCAGCCCGCCCGTGGCCTGATCGGCCGTAATGTCGGCAGCGCTGCCGCCCATATCCGTTTGCACCCAGCCTGGATGATAGATGCCCACCGCAACACCGTCAGGTCGCAGATCGGTTGCCAGATTCCGCCCCAGATTCAACACCGCAGCCTTTGAAGCCCGGTAGATATAGCTGCCGCCCTGCGCTCGCGTGTGCGAGGCCATCTGCGACGACAGAATAGCGATCTTGCCTCTGGCCGCCTTTACGTTCGGCAACAGCGCCTGGATGGTCAGAAACACTCCGGTCACGTTGGTGGCAAAGCTTTGTGCCCACATCTCAGCCGGGTATTCGTCAATGCCGTGCCCCTTGTCCAGATACACACCGGCATTGCAGACCAGCAGATCGATCAGGCGACCCTCCAGCGTCTTTGCAATATCCGCGTGATGATCCGGATTGGTGACATCCAGCCGGATCTGCGCGCTGTCATCCCGCGCAGTCCCTGTCACATCGTGACCCATGCCGCGGTAGCGCTCGGCCAGGCCTGCCCCGATGCCGCGGTTCGCTCCGGTGATCAATACATGCATAGGCTCAGTTCGTTTTTCGGGAGGGGATGAATGGCAAAGGCGCGATCGGTACGCCGTCATCCACAAGGGCGCGCGCCTCTTCCGGCTTTGCCTCGCCATAGATGGCGCGTTCCGGCGCATCGCCCACATGCATCTTGCGGGCTTCACTGGCAAAGTTCTTTCCAACATAGTCGGAATTATCTTCGACCTTTTGGCGCAGTTCAGACAGAACTTTTTCGATTTCCGGAGAAGGCGTCGCCACATCCACGCGATCCGGCACCGGCGCATCAGCAACCGGGGCCGCGTTTCTGGCCGGACGGACCCGTGGCGTCATGATCGCCTTTTCAACCTCTGTGCTGCCGCAAACCGCGCAGGTCACCATGCCTGCTGACGCAAGTTTGTCATAGGCTTCAGCCGACTGAAACCAGCTGTCAAAACTATGTCCGTTGCAACATTTGAGCGCGTATTGAATCATGGTGGGTCTACATCCTCGGATGCCGAATAGATACCGGGAGGCCAGGTAAGATCAAGTCCTTCCGGGGATCATTCAATTCGGATTGACCTTAAAGTCACTTAACAAATCTGCCAATTCCCGCGACCGGACGCGGCGGGCTGCCTTTTGCGGGGCCCGCCATCTAAGCCGGCGCTCGCCCGCCTCGGGGAAATGGCTCAGCAGCTTTTGCACCCGCAGCGGATAAACATCCACCACACAGAAAGCCTCCCCCTTGGCGGGTCGATTTTTGATGTAGGAAAACTGGCCAATTGGATGTTTTGAACATAGCCCCAGCACACCGGCTTCTTCCCATGCCTCCTGCGCCGCCGTTTCTGCGGCAGTAAGCCCTTCGCTCACCCAGCCTTTCGGGATAACCCAACTGCGGGACCGCCGCGTGGTGATCAACAAAACCTCAATGCGGCCCCGAACGGTGCGATGACACAGCGCTGCGGACTGCGCCAAAACGGGCAGGCCCCGCGCCTGTGCGCCCCAATTCGTCTGTAGTCGCGCGTTCAACACGAAAATGCACCCCTCAATCAGGCCGAGATTCATCGGCCATTCCGCTTATTTTGCGGCTTTCATGAAGAAAACTACCACATGAAGCGTTGCGCACCAAGCCCGGGATTAGGGCAGGACCCGGCGCGTCAGGCGGTGAATAAGCTCGTCCTGAGGAATATCGGCATCGATAGCCAGACGGCGCAGCCCGAAGTGGACCTGAGCGATCTGCTGATAGTATCGCGTGTAGATATAGTTGGTGCCACCCCCGGCCAACGCGCCCAGAACGGGCACCGATTGGGCAGCCAGCTTTTTGCCCAGCACAACGGACAAACGGGGGGCCACTGCGGCGATCACCCGCTGCATGGTTGGCCCGGTCAAGGCCAGGCGCATCGAGAAAAAGCCCAGATCGGCCCCGTCATCCTCGGACAGAGGACCTGCTGCGGACAGCACGCGGATACAGTCAAACTTCACGTTTTCCGCTGCCGGATCAAAGCCTTCACGGGCCGCGGCCCCTTGAATTGACCGCAGCATCATCGTGGTGGTCGCGGGCAGTTCCAGCAAGGCAGACGACATCCCGCCCAGCCCACCGGCAGCCCCCATTGCGGTGGTCACAGCCGTGTTGACCCATGGCAATTGATCCGGCACTGCGCGGCGTGATCCTTGCGCTGCATGCATTGAAAACCACAGGGCTTGCTCGGTCGCTTCGGTCAGGCCATCGCGAACCGGCTCAGGCAATCGATCCAACAGGGATTCCGCCGAGCCACCCAAGCGGTTCAGCAATTTCACGCCAGCTCCCCCAGCGTTCCTGTAATGGGTTGCAAGCCGATCCAACTCGGCCTCAGGATCGACTTTTTCGATCAGAACAACGTCCTGCATATGTGCCCTCCTTGCTTTGAAAGATCGGCACTTTGCGTTCAGTTTTCAATAGTTCAGCGCATCCAGCGGGTCACTGGCCCTTGTATTGCACCCCAGCTACCGGGTGTCAGTTCCAGGCCCAAAACACGGTCCGGGTTGGTCGGGGGCGGCATGTCCACGCCAGCCAACGGAGCGAACCCGAACCGTTTGTAATAGGGCGCATCCCCCACCAACATGACCCGTTTCCAGCCTTGTTTGCGGCCTGCATCAATTCCGGCGTGGATCAGATATCCACCCAACCCTTCGCCCTGATGCGTGGGGTGTACTGCGACCGGGCCCAGCAATAGCGCATCGTGATCGCCCACGTGAACAGGCCAGAACCGGATTGCGCCAGCCAGAATGCCCTGACCATCCCGCACAACCAGTGACAGCCCCGGAACGGGCGGCACGTCGTCGCGCAGGCGATACGACGACAAAGCCTCGCGCCCCGGCGCAAAGCACAAGTCATAGAGCGCCTCGACCTCCCACCAGTCATCCGGCGTCTCAGGCCTGATATCGAACTGCTGCACCCCTGCCCTCTTTTCCTTGCTGGCAATCGCCCTAGCACTTCGTTACGCCTTGGGCAAACGCTTGGAGATCTTATGTTCTATCGCCCCGAAGACGGCCACGGCCTGCCGCACAATCCTTTCAATGCCATTGTCACACCGCGCCCGATTGGGTGGATATCCTCACGCGATGCGGATGGGATCAACAATCTGGCACCCTATTCGTTCTTTAACGCTGTGGCCTATGTTCCGCCGCAGGTCATGTTCGCCTCGACCGGAGCGAAGCCCGATCAGGACAACACCAAGGACAGCATCGCCAACATCAGGGCAACCGGCGTCTTTTGCGTCAATGTGGTTTCCCACGCGCATCGCGATGCGATGAATGCATCCTCAGCCAGTCTGGCAAAACATGAAGACGAATTCACCCATGCGGGGCTGACCCCAATCGAATGCGAAACGATACCCTGCGCGCGTATCGCCGGGGTTCCCGCGGCTTTGGAATGCAAGTTGACCCAGATCGTGACTTTGCCCGGCGAGTCAAATCTGGTGGTGTTCGGTGAGGTGACCGGTGTGCATCTGGACGACGCGCATATTCGCGACGGCAAGTTTGATGTCACATCCTTCACACCGCTGGCCCGCCTCGGGTATCGGGACTATTCGGTGGTATCCGACGTGTTCTCGCTGTCGCGACCTGACGAATAGCCCTATTTAAGCGCGGGGCGCGGCCTCTGCTGCGCCCCGCGGGGCTTTAGTGACCGCCCAGAATGCCGGTGCGAACAGAATAGTCCACCGCCAGGCCGTAATCCGGGTCATCGTCGCTGTCGACCATCAGGTGACCGGCCTTGTTGAGCAATCTGTGGCAGTCGTGGCTGAGGTGGCGCAGCATCACGCGCTTGCCTGCCGCCTCGTATTTCGCGGCGATGTTTTCAATGGCCTGCAGGGCAGATTGATCCACAACTCGGCTTTCAGCAAAATCGACGATGACGGTTTCAGGATCATTTGCGATGTCAAACAGCTCAACGAACCCATCAGACGAGCCGAAGAACAGCGGGCCCTGGATCTCATAGACCTTCGCACCTTTTTCGGTCTCTGATTCCCGTGTGACGGCGTGAATGCGCTTGGCATTGTTCCACGCATAGGCCAGGGCCGAGACGATCACACCGACCACCACGGCAACGGCAAGGTCCTCCATCACCGTCACAACCGTGACAAGGATGATGACAAACGCGTCCATCGCCGGAACCTTGAGCAGGATCTTGAACGAGTTCCAGGCAAAGGTGCCGATCACCACCATGAACATCACGCCGACAAGCGCAGCCAGCGGAATCTGTTCAATCAGTGGAGATGCAAACAAGATGAAGATCAGCAGAAACAGCGCCGCTGCGATGCCTGCAATCCGCGTGCGCCCACCGGATTTCACATTGATCATCGACTGGCCGATCATGGCGCAGCCGCCCATGCCGCCGAAGAAGCCGGTGACAATATTCGACGCACCCTGCGCAATGCATTCCTGCGAGGCTCCACCGCGTTTGCCCGTGATCTCACCCACAAGGTTCAGGGTCAGCAGCGATTCAATCAGCCCGATTGCAGCAAGGATGACCGCGTAGGGCAGGATGATGTTGAAGGTCTCCCAGTTCAGCGGAACCATCGGGATATGGAACGCCGGCAGGCCTCCCTCGATCGATGCCAGATCACCAACGCGCGGGACGTCGAGGCCCATGCCGATAACGATGGCCGCGACGACCACGATGCCAGCCAGCGGGGCGGGAATGATGCGCGTGATGCGCGGCATCACCCAGATCACCGCCATGGTCAGCGCCACAAGACCCAGCATCGTATAGAGTTGCATGCCCGAAAGCCACTCGCCACCGCCCACGCCATGGCCAGTATTTTCCATGGTTCCGGGAACCTTGAACTGTCCCATCTGCGCCAGAAAGATCACGATCGCCAGCCCGTTCACAAAGCCCAGCATCACCGGATGCGGCACCAGCCTGATAAAGCGGCCCCAGTGCATTGCACCTGCAATGACTTGCAGGATGCCCATCAAAACGACAGTGGCGAACAGGTATTCGACCCCGTGTTCGGCAACCAGAGCCACCATGACAACGGCCAACGCACCGGTCGCACCCGAAATCATGCCGGGTCGTCCGCCGATCAGCGCGGTAATCAGCCCGACCAGGAACGCTGCATAAAGTCCAACCAAAGGATGCACGCCGGCGACAAAGGCAAAGGCCACGGCCTCGGGCACCAATGCAAGGGCAACCGTCAGACCAGACAGCAGTTCGATCCGGACCCGAGAGACCGAGAACCCCTCATCCGGCATCCAACGCAAATCGGGAATGGCGATACGGTTGGCAAAGCTTGCCAGCAAGGCTCGGGGCATGGATCGGTCCTGTCGGTTCGATGGGTTCGCGCGAAAGGGGCGTTCTACATGGCATTGAGGCCGTTAGATACAGCGTCTGGCGGGACCCTGCTATGCGCCAAGCGCATATCTTTGCGGTCTTTACTCACAAACTGCTGAACCCACTTGTCAAATTCTGCCGCGCGCCTCAGAACTCGTTCAACAGGTTTTTCATCGGAGGACAATCGTGACCCAAACTAAGATCGCAGTCATCGGCGGATCGGGTATCTATGACATAGATGGTCTCGAAAACGCGGAATGGGTCACGGTAGAAACCCCATGGGGTACGCCTTCGGATCAGGTGCTGACCGGGCAACTGGATGGCGTCGGCATGGTCTTCCTGCCCCGGCACGGGCGCGGCCATGTGCATTCCCCGACCGAGGTGCCTTATCGCGCCAATATCGACGCGTTGAAGCGGTTGGGTGTGACCGACGTGATCTCGGTTTCCGCCTGCGGGTCGTTCCGCGAACAGATGGCGCCGGGGGATTTCGTGATCGTCGACCAGTTCATCGACCGCACTTTTGCCCGGGAAAAAAGCTTTTTCGGCACCGGCTGTGTCGCGCATGTGAGCGTCGCCCACCCGACCTGCCCGCGCCTTTCGGATGCGTGTGAGACGGCGGGCAAAGCTGCGGGCATCACCGTCCACCGCGGTGGTACCTATCTGGCGATGGAAGGGCCGCAGTTTTCGTCGCTGGCGGAATCCAAGATGTACCGAGAACAGTGGGGCTGTGACGTGATCGGCATGACCAATATGCCCGAAGCCAAGCTCGCCCGCGAGGCCGAGCTGTGTTACGCCTCGGTCGCGATGGTGACGGATTATGACAGCTGGCATCCCGACCATGGCGAGGTTGACGTGACCGCAATCATCGCCACCCTCACCGGTAATGCCGAAAAAGGGCGCGCCCTGGTCAAAGGATTGCCCGCTTTGCTGGGCTCGGACCGTGCCCCCTGCCCGCATGGCTGCGACCGAGCACTGGAATATGCGATCCTGACTGCCCCGGACAAGCGCGACCCGGCCCTGCTGGCCAAGCTCGATGCGGTGGCCGGGCGGGTTCTCTGACGGTCAGTTGGCGGCCAGCGCGCGCTGTACATCCTGCCACAGGCCGTGACCCCAAAGGTCGTTGTGACCACCACCGGGAACGACGAACAGCTGCGTGTTGTCGGGTGACATAGCATGCAGAGACTGAGAATGCTGAACCGGGACGGTTTGGTCATCGGTGCCGTGGAAGATCAGGATCGGCACGTCGATATCCTGAACGATATCGCGCGTCGCGAACTGGTCCTGCATCAGCGCATGAACAGGCAGCCACGGATATCTCTCGGCTGCCACATCAACCGTGGCTGTAAACGGGGCTTCCAGCACCAATAGCGCAGCTTCGGGGCGTTGGGCGGCGACCGCTGCAGCGACACCGGTTCCAAGGCTTTGACCATGCAGAACCACCGCTGTGCCATCAGCATCCAGCTGATCAAACAACGCCACCGCGTCTGAAATCAACGCAGCCTCGCTGGGCTCTCCCCCGCTGCCCGGATAACCGCGATAGCTTGGGGCAAGCAGGCCGAAGCCGCTGTTGAGAATTTCGCGCATCCGTCCCGCGCGGTCAGACAAGCTGCCGCCCTGACCATGCAGAAACAACACCGTTGGAGCACCCGGCTTCGCTGGCGGTGCTGACCATGTCATGATCTGCGTGCCATCGGCCATCGTAACCGCCCGCGCCTCGACATCCGCAAGGCCGATGGTGTTCGGATCAGCAAGCGCATCACCCGGTTTGAACAGGATATCGCGCTGATTGACATACATGTAGCCGACGGCACCCGCATAGAGCAGACCAACGGCGACGAGCAGCGTGACAAGATACACCCGCAAACCGCGCCCACCGGCCCGGCGCTGGTTTGTCATCCGTTCTGGTTCCATCATCTGCGCCATTACACATTCCTATTGATCCGTCCCTTCTTAGATCGGGGTGCCTACATGGCCGTTTCAAGCATCGGCCTCAAAGGTTAACCCAATCTTTAGGTTGTTGCATCGATGCATAAGCTTGCGTCTTTTGTCACCAGCATGCTTGAACTCCGCCCGCCGGTCGCCACCTTTTGCTGGATTAGCGTCTTACATCAAATCGTTAGGCCCGTGCTGAGCCGGTCCAGGTTCGAGCGCGCAGACCGTAAAACGGGGTACAGTATGAAACGTCTCGACGCACTGGACGCGGCCCGCTTTCTGGCCTTTTGCGGTATGGTATTGGTCAATTTCCGGATCGCGGCACAGGTCGCGCCGCAATCGGGTTGGGCGAATGCCTTTATCGATGCGCTGGAGGGGCGCGCCGCCGCGCTCTTTGTGATCCTCGCCGGAATAGGCATCAGCCTGTCCACTATCAAGGGCGGTTTGTTGTTGCGCCGTGCCGCGTTTCTGTTCGTCCTCGGCCTGATCAACATGACCATCTTCGATGCCGATATCCTGCATTTTTATGCACTGTATTTTGTGGTCGGCGCGGCCTTTCTGACCCGAGGGCCCAGCGCCCTTTGGATTGGCGCGGTGGCCATAGTCGCGCTGTCTGTGATTGCCAATCTCACCTTCGACTACGAGACGGGATGGGATTGGGCCACGCTGACTTACGTTGATCTGTGGACGGTGTCGGGGTTCCTGCGCAACGCTGTCTTCAATGGCTGGCATCCGGTTCTTCCCTGGGCCGCTTTCCTGCTGATCGGCATGGCCATTGGACGGTCCGAGCTGCATACCCTCTGCATTCAACATCGTCTGATCATGTGGGGCTTTGGGGCGGCGGTTTTGGCCGTGTTTCCACATAAGTTGGCTACAGATCCCGAACTTGTTGCGTATCTGGGCACCGCATCCATTCCGCCCGGCCCATTCTACATCATGGCTGGGGCGGGGTCCTCCTGCGTGGTGATCGGTCTGCTGCTGAAACTGTGGAAGAAGCTGGAGAGCACGCCACTGGCGCAAGCCATGGCGGTGCCGGGGCGGCAGGCGCTGACCCTCTACATGGCCCATATTCTGATCGGCATGGGCATTCTGGAAGAGGTAGGCTTGCTGGATGGGTCGCTCAGCGCAGATCAGATCCTGCTCTATGCGCTGTTGTTTTGTTTGCTCAGCGCCATTTACGCGCTGGTCTGGTCTCGTTGGTTCAAGCGTGGCCCCTTAGAGGCGCTGATGCGACGGCTAACCGAAGGCAAAAACCCTTGACCCTGCCCTGTCTTGCGGGCTTGCTGTGTCGCAAAAGGATGACCTATGGAACTTGACCTCTGGCTTGCCTTTGTGGCCGCTTCCACAGCTTTGCTTTTGATCCCGGGCCCAACGGTTCTGTTGGTCCTCAGTTACGCGCTGTCCAAAGGGCGCAGCGTTGCTGTCGCGTCCGCCACGGGCGTAGCGGTCGGGGACCTGCTGGCGATGATGGCCTCGTTGCTGGGGCTTGGGGCTTTGGTTCTGGCCTCTGCCACGCTGTTTACGGCGCTGAAATGGGTCGGCGCGGTCTATCTGGTGTGGTTGGGCCTGAAACTGTTGCGCAGCGCGCCGTCGAGCGGTTTGCAGGACCTGAAATCGGATCGAGACGTTTCGGCCCGTAGTGTGTTTGGCCACGCGGCGGCGGTTACGGCCCTGAACCCGAAATCCATTGCCTTTTTCATCGCGTTTGTGCCGCAATTTCTGCGCCCGGCAGAGCCGCTGATGCCCCAGTTTGTGATCCTGATTGCGACATTCGTTGGTCTGGCCTGGCTGAATGCGCTGGCCTATGCATTGCTGGCAGACAGGCTGCGCCGCATGATCGGGCGGCCAAATGTGATCACCTCAATCACGCGATTTGGCGGCCTGACCCTGATCGGGATGGGAATTGCCACGGCTGTCTTGCGCCGACCGACATAAGCGGGCCGCTTATTTCTGCGCGTTTTCCTTCATGAACCCACGAATAAACCGCCGGATTTCACGCGCGGCCGAAGTATCGAGGTCGCGGCAAAGTTCAACAAAAGCGTCGCGTTCATCCTTGTCCAGGCGCAGGACCAGTTGGCTGTTTTTCTTGTTGGACGCTTTTCCGTCTTTCTTGGCCACGCGACTTGCTCCGCTTCGGACTTGATTCACATTGCAATGCATTGTATATACATCGCATAGATATTGTAGGTATCGGGCACCTAACTATAAAAAAAGGAAATTGGCAATGAACCTTCATGCTGCTCAGGCATTTCTTTTGCGAGATCAACGCAATTGGCGCAAACCGCACCTGTCCTGGCTGCCAGCTGCTCTGTACCGCTACTATGGCCTGCCGAATGCGATGAAACAGTCGCGGAAATAGTCCTGAGGCCAAAGTTGTCTTGCATGGATGACCCCGATGGGCCAAACAGCCCGGCGTGTCTTGATGCCAAAGGGGTCGCCAATGTCCAGAAACAAATCGGTCAAGGATTACATCCGTACTATCGTGGATTTTCCGCATGAAGGGATCATGTTCCGCGATGTCACGACCTTGTTTGCCGATCCGCGCGGATTTCGCATGGCCATTGACCAGATGCTGCACCCTTACGCGGGTGAGCAGATCGACAAGGTTGTCGGCCTTGAGGCACGCGGTTTTATCCTGGGCGGCGCCATTGCCCATCAGATGAGCGTCGGTTTTGTGCCGATCCGCAAAAAGGGCAAATTGCCGGGCACCACGATCAGTCAGGACTACAAGCTAGAATATGGCGAGGCGATCGTTGAGATCCACGATGATGCCATTCAGGCCGGTGAAAAGATACTGGTCGTCGACGATCTGCTGGCAACTGGTGGGACGGCTGCGGCGGGGATAAAACTGATCGAACGGCTGGGCGGCGAGATCGTGTCCTGCGCCTTCATCATCGATCTGCCGGAATTGGGCGGTCGCAAAGTGCTGGAGGAGATGGGCATGGATGTCCATGTCCTGTGCGAATTCGAAGGTCTGTGAGCCAAAGCCGGTACAGAATCCCTGACTGGACACTGAAAACAGCGCGGGCTTAGACCGTTTCGTCCGGCTTTCAACCCAATAAAACGTGCGCTTTCGGTGATCCCTCACCCGGATCATGCCGTACCCTTGATGATGCCACATCAGGCATTCTCAACAAGGGAAAACTGATCATGTTTCGTAAAATCGCAGTCGCCAGCGTCGCCACTGTCTTGCTCTCGACCACTGCTTTCGCAGGCAGCAACAAAAAAGACATTGTTGATACCGCTGTCGGTGCGGGCACGTTTGGCACGCTTGTCGCAGCCGTTCAAGCGGCTGAACTGGTGGATACCCTCAAGGGCGAAGGCCCCTTCACCGTATTTGCCCCCACCGACGAGGCGTTCGCCGCCCTGCCCGAAGGCACGGTTGAAAGCCTGCTGAAACCGGAAAACAAGGATCAGCTCGTGGCGATCCTGACCTATCATGTGGTGCCCGGCAAAGTGATGTCCGGCGACCTGTCCGACGACATGACCGCAGCAACAGTTCAGGGTGGTGATGTGACCATCGATCTGGATGACGGCGTAAAGGTCAACGACGCCACAGTTGTTCAGGCCGATATCGAAGCTGAAAACGGCGTGATCCACGTGATCGACAAGGTGATCCTGCCTGCTTCGTGATCGAGTGGTTGTCAAAGACGGCCCGGGTCTGTTCCGGGCCGTTTCTACATAGGGACCACAGCGCCGGGATTCATGATGCCCAGCGGGTCCAAAGCGGCCTTGATCGCGTGCATGGCCTGCAATTTGGTCGGGTCACCATAGCGCTCAAGATCGCCCGTCTTCAACCGCCCCACCCCGTGCTCGGCACTGACCGAGCCGCCATAGGAATGCACCAGATCGTGCACGGACTGCTTAACCTCGGCCCGGATATTGACGAACTCCGCCTTGTCCCGTCCTTTTGGCGGGAAGACGTTATAGTGCAGATTGCCATCACCCAGATGGCCAAAACAGTTGATGCGGAATTCCCCCAGCTTTGCGATCACACCCGGACCGCGCTGGATGAATTCGGGGATCTGCGAAATCGGAACCGAAATATCGTGGCTGGAAACCGAGCCGATCAGCCGGTTCGCTTCGGGGATAAGCTCGCGAACGGCCCACATCTGGTCTCGTTGAGTGCTGTTCTGCGCAATCACCCCATCGGTCACCAGACCTGCCTCGGACGCAGCCATGAACAGGGTTTCCAGTGCAGTCGAAGGATCAAGGCCTTCGGGCAACCCAATCTCGATCAGCACGCTCCAGTCCGGTGGGTCGGCAAAGGGCTGACGCACATCAGGCAAGACCTCATGCAGAAAATCCAGACCTTGCCGGTGGATCAATTCAAAGGCGCTGACGGCTTCTCCAACCTGATCGCGGGCGAGGTTCAGCAGATCAACTGCGGCCTCAGGCGTGGGCACACACAGCATCGCAGTGCCGATCCCCGCCGGGCGCGGAAACAGCTTGAGAGAGGCTGCGGTGATGATCCCCAACGTGCCTTCGGCACCGATCAGAAGGTTACGCAGGTCATACCCGGTGTTGTCCTTCCGCAAACGGCCCAACCCGTGCCAGATCTCTCCGTTGGGCAGAACCGCCTCCAGCCCCAGGCACAGATCGCGGGCATTGCCATAGCGCAGCACGTTGACGCCGCCCGCATTGGTCGCCAGATTTCCCCCGATCCGGCAGGACCCTTGCGCAGCCAGGGACAGGGGAAACAGGCGGTCCGCATCCTCGGCAGCAGCCTGGACGTCTGCCAAAATGGCGCCGGCCTCGGCGATCAGGATGTTTTCGGTCGGATAGATCGCCCGAATGGCCGTCATGCGCTCCAGCGACACCAGCATGGGCGCAGGACCATCGGGCATTACCTGACCCCCAACCAGCCCCGTCCCGCCGCCAAACGGCACAACTGGAACGCGCGCTTGGCCGGCGTGCCGTACCAACACAGAGACCTCTTCGACATTGCGCGGCACCGCCAGCAAACCGGCATGCCCCCTGAAACGACCCCGGGGTTCTTCCAGATAGGCATCTGAGATCGGGCGCAAAATCTCGTCACCCAGATCGTCCTGCAACAGGCGTCCAAAGGTTTCATCTGCCGGGTGTAAACTCATATCCGTTCCTTGCCCCAGCAACAAAGCGGCGGCAAGACCTATTCCTGTTCGATCAGGTATTGCGGCTCAAGCACCACAACCGTTGGCCTGTCGGGCAGCGTGCGAAGCGAGACTGTGATCTCGGACACGCCGTCCCGTTCAACCGGGAAAGTGCCCCGAATATCGGCCAGAAACCGGTTCAGCGAAAAATCCGAGAACCAGTGCATCGGTATGATGACCGAACTTTTCAGGCGCGTCAGGACCGAGATCATTTCGGGCAACGGCATCGTCGTGCCCCCGTCAACGGCGGCCATGACCACGTCCAAGCGCCCTAGGGCGGCAAATTGTTCATCCGTTGGCACGTGGTGAAGATGTCCCAGATGGCCGATGCACAGCCCTTCAACCTCAAACACGAAGATCGAGTTGCCCTTCTCCTCAACCCCGGCAAAGGCTGACCGGATATCGGTCGACACGTTCCGCACGAGCAACTCGCCCAGGTCCAGATGATGCTCAATCCCCTCGCCGAATTCGCCCCAGCCGGGCAGGACGTGTGGGATGGCCGGGTCCGGGTGCGCGGTCCAATGCGTGCTGTGGGCGTGGTTCATCGTCACCACGTCGGGGATCAGATCGGCGGATCCGATGAAACCAGTGAAATCCGTCACCGCGTTCAACCCGCCCTGCGTCTGGATCAAAAAGGACGCATGCGCGATATAGCTGATCCGAACCGAAAACTCCGGCACAGGGTCTTGCCATGCCGCCTTGTGAAGGTACTCAATCCCGGGTGCTGCATCCGCTATGGCGATGCAGTGGCTCGGTCGCCGCTCTTGCGCCACCGCCCCACCCGCAATCAACATCAGCCCAACAACAATCCACCGCATGACCTGAGTGTAGCGCATACGCCCGCCAAGTCATGCCCCTTGTTCTTTTGTTCGAAAATAGCTCGGGGAGCCGCAGCCTGCCGCGGCGAGGGCAGAGCTCCCTACCCCGCGTCGGTCTTGCCACGCCGGTCAGATCGCAAAGACGCATACAGAACATGCGTCCGCCACCGCCCGTTGATCTGCAGATACGACTGGGCCACGCCCTCGTATTTAAAGCCCGAGCTTTCCAGCAACCCACGGGACGCTCTGTTCTCGGGCAAACAGGCCGCTTCAATCCGGCTCAGATCCAGGCGGGTAAAGGCATAGTGCACCACGGCCCCAATCGCCTCGCGCATATAGCCCTGCCGCGCAAAGGCCTGCCCTGTCCAATAACCCAACGTCCCGGCCTGGGCCGGTCCTCGCCGCACATTGTCCAGCGTGATCGCCCCCAGCAGTACGTCATCGGCGCGACGAAACAGAAACAGAGGGATCGCCGTGCCGCTCGCAACAGAGCGCTGTGCCCAATAGACTCGATTGGTGAACGACTTGCGGCTCAGATGGTCACTGGCCCAGATCGGCTCCCACGGAGTCAAATAGCTTTTGGACGTTCGGCGCAGTGCGGTCCATTCGTTGAAATCGGAATGCACGGGCGGGCGCAGGCTGAGGCGCTCGGTTTCGAGTTTCAGCTTGCGTCGACCCAGTAGCATCACGCTGCCCGCCTCTCCTGCAGATCCGCAAGGGTCGGCGCATCCGAGACCGGGCCATAAAGCGCCAAGGCCGCGGGGGCCTGCACGGCCATGGCCTCGGCAAAGGCGCACACATCTTCGGTGCAAACGGCGTCGATCTTGGCAACCGTATCCTCAAGCGACGGCACCCGGCCCCAGATCTGTACCAGCCGCGCCAGACGTTCCGCCCGGTTCGAAGGGCTTTCCAGTCCCATAAGCATCCCGGCCTTCATCTGGGCACGCGCGCGAGCAACCTCTTCCGCGCTCATGTCATCTGCGGCGCGCTTCATCTCATCGATGGTGATGGTCGCCAGCTCGCCCACCTGATCGGCCGAGGTTCCGGCATAGATCGTGGTCGTGCCGGTATCGGCATAGGCACCGGTCTGTGCAAAGATCGTGTAACACAGCCCGCGCGTCTCGCGCACTTCCTGAAACAGACGCGAGGACATGCCGCCGCCCAAAGCGGTCGAATAAATCTGCGCCGTATAGATCGCATCGTCGCGATAGCCGGGACTTTCCAGCGCCAGCGCGAAATGGGCCTGCTCCAGATCCTTCTCCTGCCGCGCCTCGCCGCCGGTAAAGCGCGCGGTCTCAGGGACCAGACCCTTGCGCGGTTGCAGATGTCCGAACATCTCTTCGGCCATCTTCATCAGCGCGTCATGATCCACCGCACCAGCGGCGGACAGGATCATTTGTTCCGGCCCGTAATGCTCGGCCACAAAGCCCGACAGGTCCTCACGCGAGAAGGCGCTGACCCGCTCAGACGGCCCAAGAATGGTGCGGCCCAAAGGCTGGTCGTGATAGCTTTGTTCCTGCAGCCAGTCGAATATCACATCGTCAGGCGTGTCATAGGCCTGACCGATTTCCTGCAGGATCACACCGCGCTCAACCTCGATCTCACGCGGGTCGAAGATCGGGTTCAGAACGATGTCGCCGATCACGTCCATCGCCAGCGCCACGTCATCCTTCAACACGCGTGCGTAATAGGCCGTCACCTCGCGCGAGGTGTAGGCGTTGATATAGCCGCCCACATCCTCGATCGCTTCGGCGATTTGCAGCGCGGAACGACGCTCGGTCCCCTTGAACGCCATGTGTTCAAGGAAATGCGCGATGCCGTTCTGTTCGATCCGCTCATGCCGCCCACCGGCGGTCACCCAGATGCCGATGGCCGCCGATTGCAGCCCCGGCATATGTTCACTGACGATGCGAAAGCCGTTCTTCAGTTGGTCTTGTCTGACAGTCACTCAGCGATATGCCTTCTGATATGATCCTCAAGGGCGCCCAGATCGTTGGCGATGCGGGTCAGCCGTTCTGGTCGTTCATACAGATCAGCCATGCGGGAGGGAAGAGGCGGATGTTCCCCGCTCGCCTTCTCAACCGCCGCCGGGAATTTCGCCGGATGCGCGGTGGCTAAATTGATCATCGGCGTGCCCGAGAGATGCTCTTCCGCCACCTTGATGCCAACAGCGGTATGCGGGCAGACCAGTTCGCCGCTATGCGCCAGCGTGTGCTTGATCGTGGCGAGCGTTTCATCCTCGGACGCGCGGCCCGAGTCGAAGTTTTCACGCAACGCCTCGATTGCGCCCTGGCTGACGTTGAAGCCGCCGGTCTTCAATTCATCCATCAACTGCGCCACAGCGCTGCCATCCTCACCATAAGCATAATACAGCGCCCGTTCAAAGTTCGAGCTGACCTGAATATCCATCGACGGGCTGATCGAGGGGATCGTGTCGCCCTTAAAATACCCCTCACCCGAGAGACACCGGTGGAGGATGTCGTTCTGGTTGGTCGCCACCACCAGGCGGTCGATGGGCAGACCCATGCGCTTGGCCAGATAGCCTGCGAATATGTCGCCGAAATTGCCGGTCGGCACGGTGAAGCTGACTTTGCGATGCGGCGCCCCAAGGCTGACGGCGGCAGAGAAGTAATAAACGATCTGCGCCAGCACCCGTGCGAAGTTGATCGAATTCACGCCGGCCAGTTTGACTCCATCGCGAAAGTCGAAATCATTGAACATGTCTTTTAACGCGGCCTGACAGTCGTCGAAATCCCCATCCACGGCCAGCGCGTGGACGTTGTTGTCGGCGGGCGTCGTCATCTGACGGCGTTGCACCTCGGAGACACGGCCATGGGGGAACAGGATGAACACATCCACCGCGTCCAGCCCACGGAACGCCTCAATCGCGGCTGATCCGGTATCGCCACTAGTCGCGCCCACAATAGTTACGCGGTCATTGCGCCGTTTCAAAGCCACCTGAAACAGCTGACCGATCAACTGCATAGCAAAGTCCTTGAAAGCAAGTGTGGGACCGTGGAAGAGCTCCAGCAGGAAATGGTTCTCGTTAAGTTGTTTCAACGGCGCGCGGGCGTCATGGCCAAAACCTTCGTAAGCACGGGCGATGATCTGCTTGAACTCATCCTCAGCAAACGACCCGCTGACATAGGGCCACATCACGCGGAACGCGATCTCTTCATAGGGCAGACCAGCCAGCGCAGCGATCGCGTCATGGCTCATAACCGGGATCTCGGCGGGCAGGTAAAGGCCACCATCCCGGGCCAGGCCGGTCAGCATCGCCTCTTCAAAGGTCAATTCGGGCGCCTGCCCGCGGGTCGAGATATATTTCATTGCGCGTCACTCTCAGAACTGGCGCGGCTGCGCCACAGAAAATATCCGGTCATCGCGGCCCAGACCAGAGCCAGACCAAACCAGGTGATTGCATATTGCAGGTGATCGTTGGGGATGCCCGCACTGTCCACGGGCAAAGGCGTTACACTAGGGTCCGTCTGGGAACGGGCGATCAACAACACCGGCTCGGCCCCCAAGGACGCAGCCAAGGCGGGCACGTCGCGCGCAAACCAGATATTGCTGCCAATGTCCGGCTCGGGCGTATAACTGTCGATCTCATCCGGCCAGTGCAGGTTGCCCGTTACGTCCATCGCGCCGGTCACGCGGTCGGCCAGTTTGGCTGTGGTCGGGATAAAGCCCCGATCAATCAGAATGGTGCGGCCTTCGGTGTTGAAGGGCTGTATGATCCGATACCCCGCCCCCACCTGTTTGACTGACACCAAAACGTGGATTTCGCCCAGCAGCATCTCTCCGGACACGGTCACCGGCAGATATTTGTCCCGCTCTTCCGATACAACCTCCGGCAACGCAACTGGCGCTGCATCAATGCGGCTGTCGATCTCGGCCAGGATACCTTCCTTCCACGCAAGCCGCTGCATCTGCCATATGCCCAGCCACAGCAGCACGCCTAAGCCGGCGAGGCCGAAGATCAGCGGGAACAGGATGCGGCGCATGGCGGGGCGAACCTCGTGTCGGAAACCGGCGTTTTGTTAAGGGCGGTCGGGCCGGAAATGCAATAGCTCAATTGTACGGGGCGCAATTTTGCGCCCCAGATAGAGAAAAAGCCGCCCCTTAGGGCGGCTTTTGCAATTGGATCATCTGCCAAGGCATCAGAACAACGGTGCTTGTCCCCAGATGTAGACAGCGAAGAAAAGGAACAGCCAGACCACGTCAACAAAGTGCCAGTACCAGGCTGCCGCTTCAAAACCCACATGCTTTTCAGGAGTGAAGTCCCCTTTGAGTGCGCGGATCAGACACACGCTCAGGAAGATGGTTCCGATGATCACGTGGAAACCGTGGAAACCTGTGGCCATGAAGAAGTTCGAATAGAACTGGTCGCCACCAAATTCCCAACCCTCATGCGCCAGCAGCTCATAATATTCGAAAGCCTGCAGCAGGGTGAACAGAATGCCCAGAACGATACCGATGGCCAGACCGTTGATCAGCGCCTTGCGGTCATTGTCGTGCACAAGCGCGTGGTGCGCCCAGGTGATGGCACAGCCCGACAGCAGCAGGACCAAAGTGTTGATCAGCGGCAGGTGAAACGGGTCGACTGCGTGGATATCCGGCTGAATATATTCGGTGCCCGCATAGTCGTACATCGGGTACATGCGATGTTTGAAGAACGACCAGAACCAGGCAAAGAAGAACATCACCTCGGACATCACAAACAGGATGAAGCCATAGCGCAGGCCGATGCGAACAACCGGTGTGTGATCGCCCTGACGGCTTTCCACTACAACCTCTGACCACCAGGCGAACATGGTGTACAGAACGCCGACAAGCCCCATCCAGAAGATGTAGGAAGTTACCCCATGCATCCACAGAACGGCTCCGAACAGCATCACAAATCCGCTGACCGCGCCGATCAATGGCCAGATCGACGGGGCTAGAATGTGATAATCGTGATTTTTAGCGTGTGCCATCAGCGTCCCTCACCTACAGGCGTTAGTTCGTGTTTGTATCAGCCTGCGCATCAAGGGCGGCATAGCCCTCGGGCAGGTCAATTTCGTAAAATGTATACGACAGCGTGATCGTATGCACATATTTTGCTTCCAGATCGTCGACTATTTCAGGGTCGACGAAAAAGCTTACTGGCATCTCAACCCGTTCCCCGGGTTGCAGCACCTGCTCTTCAAAGCAGAAGCAAGCGATTTTCTGGAAATACCCACCGGCGGAATACGGTGCGACATTGTATGACGCCTGCCCGGCAATCGGGCGATCCGTCGGATTATAGGCTTCATAAAACGCAAGGCCTGTTTCGCCGATGCGAACCTCCATCTCACGCTCGACGGGCTTGAACTCCCAGGCCATGTCCTTAGCCTTGGAAGCATCGAAACGGATGGTAACCTTGCGATCCAGGATATCTTCGGGCGCGGCCTCGGCCACGCCGGTTGTGCCGCCAAAGCCTGTGACCCGGCAGAACCAGTCGTAAAAAGGCACCGCTGCCCAGGCGAGGCTGCCCATCAAGACAACGACACCAACCGTTTGCACAACCGTTTTCTGAGGTCCGGATAAGGCCATCAGTTCTGCACCTCCTGCGCGGGCACGCCCAAGCTGGGGCCCGACACCTTTACGATGGTCAGGCCAAAGATGATCACGATAAACGCCGCCAGCGTCAGGCCGACGCCCACATTGCGGCTAAAGCGGCGCGTGTGCAGTTCATGCGTCTTGCGCAGGCTCATGACCATCCTCCCAGCCCATAGGGTTTCAGCAGCGCCTCAGCCAAAATGGCACCGAAATGCAGGAACAGGTAGAGCAGCGACAGCTTGAAGAAGTTGCGTTCAACCTTGAAATTGTCCACCTCGGCCTGGTCTTCGGTTCGGCGCACGATCTGCCACGCACCGTGCAGAAACAACGCGTTCATGACGACAGCCACCGTCAGGTAGATCGGGCCTCCGATGCCTGAAAAGGCGGTACCCACCGCCAGCAGAGCGAGAAGCACGGTGTAGACCAGGATATGCCAGCGTGTCGCGCGGCGCCCGTGGGTCACGGTCAGCATCGGCACGCCTGCGTCGTCATAGTCCGACCGCATGAACAGGGCCAGCGCCCAGAAATGCGGCGGGGTCCACATGAAAGTCAAGGCAAACATCAGCCAGGGCTCGATCGACATCGTGCCTGTCGCGGCCACCCAGCCGATCACCGGTGGGAACGCCCCTGCCGCGCCACCGATCACAATGTTCTGCGGTGTCGAGCGTTTCAGCCACATTGTGTAGATGACAACGTAGAAAAAGATCGTGAAAGCCAGGAACGCGCCTGCAAACCAATTGGTCGCAAGGCCCAGCATTATGACCGAGAGGCCGGACAACGCCAGACCCAGCGACAATGCTTCGCCCTCTTCCACTTTGCCAGACGGGATCGGGCGCCCCTTGGTGCGTTTCATCACCCGGTCGATATCCGCGTCCCACCACATGTTCAGCGCACCGGATGCGCCACCGCCAATGGCGATGAACAGTATGGCGCAGAAACCGATGATGGGATGTACCGGAACCGGGGCCGCCAGCAATCCGACCAAAGCGGTAAAGACCACAAGCGACATCACACGCGGCTTCAGCAGGGCGAAGTAATCGCCAAAGCTGGCCTCGTCCGCGCGGGTCTGCGCGGTGACGGTGCTGGCATTGATGCTTGCGTCGCTCATCCTGGGTCCTTTTGGGGCGAAAGCTGCGCGGTGGCCGCGCAGCTTGCAGTGTATCAGAACTAGGTCAAATGCACCTTAGTTCGAGGCAACCTGAAAGTTCGCAGGCTGACCGGCATATTCCTCAAGCGCGCCTTGCAGCCACTGCTCATAGGCTTCTTCGCTGACAACCTTGACGGTGATCGGCATATAAGCGTGGTCCTTGCCGCAGAGCTCAGAACATTGGCCGAAATAGATGCCTTCTTTCTCGGCTTCGAACCACAACTCGGCCAGACGACCGGGCACACCGTCCTGCTTCACGCCAAAAGACGGGATGGTCCACGAGTGGATCACGTCAGACGCAGTCACCTGCATCACGATGATCTTATTCACGGGAACAACAACGGCGGTGTCGGTGGCCAGCAGCCATTCATCTTCGCTGTACCCTGCATCGGTCAGCTTTGCCCGCATCGCATCATCCAGAACAAACGGCGTCACATCGGCATCCGCAGGGCGCGCACCTTCGTCCAGTGTGGCCGGGTGGCCCAGCAGATAGCTGTCAAAGGCGAAATCGTGATCAACATATTCGTAGGTCCAGTACCACTGGTTGCCGACAACCTTGATCACCACGTCACCTTCCGGGATTTCCTGCTGTTTGAACAGCACCGGCAGCGAAAACGCCCCGATGAAGACCAGAATCAGGATCGGACCAAGTGTCCATGCAACCTCGACGGGGGTGTAGTGCGAAAAGCGCGCCGGGGTCGGGTTAACGCGCTGATTGTAGCGCACGATGCAGTAGACCAGCAGCCCGGCAACAAACAGGCAGATCACCGTGATGATGACCAAAATCATATTGTCCAGACGCTGAATTCCATCGGCCAGGCTGGTGGCCGCAGGCTGAAAGCCGACACCGCCGGGAACCGGTTTGCCAATAATCTCAAGCTCCTGAGCCATGGCGGGAAGGCTGGAGAGGGCTGTCATCAAGCCCGAAAGCATCAAAGCATTCTTCATTTTCTGTCCTGATCGTTTGATCTTTGCGTCTCTCGCGAAAAGGTGTGAATCGGTCGCACCTCTCCCGTTGTCTTTGGCCGCGTTAAAAACCATATTCTTGCGGGTAGATAAAGCAAAATGCTTGCGTCAAACAGACGCTATTTTTGATCTGGATCAAACTCGAAAGGCTCCAGCCCATGCCCAACGACCCGTTTCGCCCCTTCGAAAGCGCCTTGCCGCAGGACGAAGCCCTTGCCGTTCTGCAATCGGCCACAGCCGGGGCCGAGGATGGAGAGCTGTTTGTCGAGCGCCGAAAATCCGAGTCGCTGGTCTTTGATGACGGGCGTCTGCGCACCGCGTCTTATGACGCATCCGAAGGGTTTGGCCTGCGTGCGGTTCAAGGCGACGTGGCCGGGTATGCCCATTCCACGGATGTGTCCGTTCCCGCATTGAAACGCGCCGCTGAAACCGCGCGACTGGCTGTCGGGGATGGGGGCGGCACGCTGGCCGATGCTCCGCGGGCAACCAACACGCGCCTGTATACCGACGAGGACCCAATCGAATCCGCTGGTTTTCCGGTCAAGATCGAGACGTTGCGCGCCATCGACGCTTTTGCCCGCGACCTCGACCCGCGTGTGGTCCAGGTCAGCGCCACGATCATGGCTGCGGTGCAAGAGGTCGAGATTCTGCGCCCCGATGGTGTTATGGTCCGCGACGTGCGCCCGATGACGCGCCTGAATGTCTCGGTCATCGTGGAACAGAACGGGCGCCGCGAAAGCGGGTCCGCCGGTGGCGGCGGGCGCGTCGGTCTGGACGGGCTGATTGATCCGGCGGATTGGCAGGACAAAGCACGCGAGGCGCTGCGAATCGCGCTGGTCAATCTTGAGGCTGTCCCTGCCCCAGCGGGTGTCATGGAAGTGGCGCTTGGTCCCGGCTGGCCCGGTATCCTGCTGCACGAAGCCATCGGACATGGGCTTGAAGGGGATTTCAATCGCAAGGGCAGTTCCGCCTTTGCCGGGCTGTTGGGTCAGCAAATCGCCTCGAAAGGTGTGACCGTCGTGGATGACGGTACCATCGCGGACCGGCGCGGATCGATCACCGTGGATGATGAGGGCACGCCCAGTTCGCGTACCGTCCTGATCGATGACGGCGTTCTGACCGGATACATGCAAGACCGCCAGAACGCGCGCCTGATGGGTGTTGCACCCACTGGGAACGGGCGGCGTCAAAGCTATGCGCACAAGCCCATGCCACGCATGACCAATACGATCATGCTGGGTGGTGACGCGGATCCGGCCGCTCTGGTTGCGGACATCAAAGATGGCATCTGGGCGGTTGGGTTCGGCGGGGGTCAGGTCGATATCACGAACGGCAAGTTCGTGTTCTCGTGCACCGAAGCCTACCGTGTCGAGAACGGCAAGATCGGTGCGCCGGTCAAAGGGGCAACATTGATCGGCGATGGCCCCTCGGCGTTGAAACGCATCCGCGGGCTTGGCAACGACATGGCGTTGGACCCCGGCATGGGAACCTGCGGCAAGGACGGACAATGGGTGCCCGTCGGCGTAGGCCAGCCAACGGTTCTGATGGATGGCCTGACGGTTGGTGGATCCGCCGCCTAGATCGGACCGAGTGTTAACTCGATTGACAGTTCGTGACCCCGCAATTGCTCAGCGGCTTGGGCGGGGTCGCAAAAAAATCCAGGTATTTTTCATTATATTTCAAATATATAGGCGCAATCTTAAGGTATTCTTTGCAAAAAATCGCGTCTAATTTTCGATGATTCACAGGCTGTTAACTCTGAGTCCCGTAAACCAGTTCTGCAATCAGGCGGAGCAACGGATGACCGAAGAGCATCTATCTTCCTATCACCCCACACTCCCACCCACCACGGAAGATGACCGGTTTTCGTGGCTCCGTCTGTTGCGCTCGCGCAAGGTAGGTCCGGCAACGTTTCGTCGGCTGTTGCGCGAACATGGTTCAGCGCAGAACGCGCTGGCCGCGCTGCCGGAAATGGCACGGGCTGCAGGAATAGACGGGTATGAAATATGCCCGCCCGGCGTGATCGAGGCAGAATTTAAGGCCGCAAAAGCCGCCAACGCGCGGCTTTTGTGCCTTGGCGCCCCCGATTTTCCAGACATGTTACGCGACCTGAACGATGCGCCGCCCTTGCTGTGGGCCATCGGCGACGTTTCATTGTTGCAGCGTCCAGCGATCGCTTTGGTCGGGGCGCGCAACTGCTCATCCCTGGGCGCGCGCATGGCCCGCAACTTAGCGAAAGAGCTGGGAGGCCAGGAATTTGTCGTGGTTTCCGGTCTCGCTCGCGGGATTGATACCGCTGCCCATCTGGCCAGCCTGGACTCTGGCACGATTGCCGTGATGGCGGGTGGCGTGGATGCGATTTATCCCGCCGAGAATACCGAACTTGCCGAGCAGATCGCACAAACCGGCCTGCGCCTTTCGGAGCAACCGATGGGAGTGACACCGCAAGCCCGGCACTTTCCGCGCCGCAACCGCATTATCTCGGGCCTTGCCCAGGCCGTTGTCGTTGTCGAGGCTGCCGCCAAGTCCGGCAGCCTGATTACGGCGCGCGACGCCCTGGATCAGGGGCGAGAGGTGCTTGCAGTTCCCGGGCATCCGTTCGATGCACGGGCCGCCGGGTGCAATCTGTTGATCCGGGACGGCGCCACACTTGTAAGATCCGCCGAAGACGTGATCGAAGCGCTGCCCAAACCGGACGCAATCCCTGTACCCCCGCCGCAGCCGATCGCGAGGCCGATACCCGCCGCTTCCGGCGATCTGCACACGCAAATCCTCGAACGCCTCGGCCCATCGCCCATCGCCGAAGATCAACTGCTGCGCGATATTGCCGCCTCGGCCGGAGAGCTTGGTCCCGCTTTGGTCGATCTGGAACTGGATGGCCGAATCCAGCGTCAGCCGGGCGGGCTTTTGTCGCTGGCCGGTTGAATGTCTAAGACCCTGCCCCCTTTGAATCGAAGCCGTCAGAACTGGCAAACCCGAATGTAGCCGACTGAAAACGCGCAACTTTTTCACATGCGAAAGGAACGCATTGACAATTCCCGCTTGCCCCACACATTTTGCACCACGATAAAAGGCGCCCATTTCGTCGAGCGAGGTTTCCCCTTAAATGCCTGTAGTTGTTGTAGAATCTCCGGCCAAAGCAAAAACAATCAACAAGTATCTTGGCCCCGACTACACTGTTCTGGCCTCTTACGGCCATGTGCGGGACCTGCCGCCCAAGGATGGATCGGTTGATCCCGAGCATGAATTCGAGATGAAGTGGGAGGTTGGCAATGACAGCCGCAAGCACGTCAAAGCCATCGCCGACGCGCTGAAAGACGATAACGCGCTGATCCTCGCCACCGACCCCGATCGTGAGGGCGAGGCGATCAGCTGGCACCTGCAAGAGGCGCTGACCAAGCGCCGTTCGATCAAGAAGGACACGCCGGTCAGCCGCGTGACCTTCAACGCGATCACCAAGGACGCCGTGACCGAGGCGATGCAGAACCCGCGTGACGTCGACATGCCGCTGGTCGAGGCGTATCTGGCCCGCCGCGCGCTGGATTATCTGGTGGGGTTCAACCTGTCGCCCGTGCTGTGGCGCAAGCTGCCCGGCGCTAAATCCGCGGGGCGCGTGCAATCCGTCTGCCTGCGCCTGATCGTCGAGCGCGAGATGGAGATTGAGGCCTTCAAGCCGGTTGAATACTGGTCGGTCCGGGCGCTGTTCGAAACGCCGCGCGGCCAGACGTATGAGGCGCGATTGGTCACGCTGGCTGGCAAAAAGCTGGACAAGCACGATCTGGCCAACTCAACACAGGCGGAACTGGCGGTACAGGCGATCACCAGCCGCGCGCTGCGCGTCACCTCGGTCGAGGCCAAACCTGCCGCGCGTAATCCCAGCGCGCCTTTCATGACCTCGACCCTGCAACAAGAGGCCAGCCGCAAATTCGGCATGGGCGCACGGCACGCGATGCAGGTGGCGCAGCGCCTCTACGAGGCCGGATACATTACCTATATGCGGACTGATGGCATCGACATGGCGCCTGAGGCTGTGGCCGCCGCCCGCGACGCAATTGCCGAACGCTATGGCGACGAATACGTGCCCGACAGCCCGCGGATCTATAAGAACAAGGCCAAGAATGCGCAGGAAGCGCATGAATGTATCCGCCCAACGGATATGAACCGCGATGCCAAGGCGCTGAAGGTTACCGATGAAGATCAGCGCAAGCTCTATGATCTGATCTGGAAACGCACCATCGCCTGTCAGATGGCCGCCGCGCGGCTGGAGCGGACAACGGTCGAGATTGGCAGCGATGACGGTCAGGTCGGCCTGCGCGCCACCGGTCAGGTGGTGATGTTTGACGGTTTCATGCGCGTTTATGAGGAAGGCCGCGACGATGTGGTCGATGACGACGACAAGCGCCTGCCGCAGATCATGCAGGGCGATCCGGCGCGCTTTGCCAAGACCTCGCTGAAGGATCAGTTCGCGAAGGCCGAAGACAAAGCCGCGATCCTGTCTGACAACGAGGCTGTTCTGGCCCTGCAACACCACACCCAGCCGCCGCCGCGCTATACCGAGGCCACGCTGGTCAAGCGGATGGAAGAGTTGGGGATCGGGCGTCCCTCGACCTATGCCTCGATCGTGACCACGATTCAGGACCGGGAATATGTGCGCAAAGACAAGAACCGGCTGATCCCCGAGGAAAAGGGCCGGATCGTCACGATCTTTCTGCTGAATTTCTTCCGCCAATATGTGGGCTATGAGTTCACCGCCAATCTGGAAGAAGAGCTGGATGATGTCAGTGCGGGCGACCGCGACTACAAGGACTTGCTGGGCAAGTTCTGGCGCGATTTCTCGGCAGCGATTGGCGAAACGTCGGAATTGCGTATCTCGGAAGTGCTGGACAAGCTGGATGAGGCGCTGGCCCCTCAGCTTTATCCGCCACGCGAAGATGGGTCCGATCCACGCATCTGTCCGAAATGCGGCGTGGGCCAGCTGCACCTTAAAACATCGCGCACGGGTGGCTTTGTCGGCTGTGGCAACTATCCCGAATGCACCTATACCCGCCCCATCGCAGGCGAAGGAGCCGAAGGCGACGAGCGCCTGCTGGGTGAAGATGCAGGCGATGAGATCTGGCTGAAATCCGGGCGCTTTGGCCCGTATGTTCAGCGCGGCGAACCAACGCCCGAGAACAAAAAACCCCCACGCGCCTCCTTGCCCCGTGGGTGGAGCAAGGATGACATGGATCTGGAGAAGGCGCTGACGCTGTTGTCCCTGCCCCGCCAGATCGGTGAACATCCCGAGGGCGGCATGATCAGCTCGAACTTTGGGCGGTTCGGGCCGTATATCATGCATCAGATGCCGGAAGAGGCCAAACCGGTTTATGCCAACCTCAAGGATCCCAACGATGTGTTCGAGATCGGCATGAACCGCGCGGTCGAGATGCTGGCCGAAAAGCGCGCCAACCCCGGACGCGGGCGGCGGGCGGCTGCCAAGCCGCTCAAGGAATTGGGCGATCATCCCGATGGCGGCGCGATGCAGGTATTGGATGGGCGTTATGGGCCCTATGTGAAATGGGAAAAGGTCAACGCGACCATCCCCAAAGACATCAAGCCCGAAGATGTGACTGTCGAAATGGCCATCGAGCTGGTCAACGAACGCGCGGCCAAGAAAGGCACGAAAAAGAAGGCCGCCCCGAAAAAGAAAAAGGCGACGGCCAAGAAAGGCTGACCCATGGTGCCGATGCAGGGGTGGCGTTCCGACGCACCCTGCCCCGAACCTGAATAAATCTGTCAGGTTGTGTGTTTTCCCTGTGACGCGACGATGGAATGCGTTGGCAAGGAAAGGAACAGACAGATGTTGAAAGCAGTGACTTTGGGTGCCGCAATGGTTCTGGCCTGCGTGGTAAAAGGCGAAGCCGGTCATCACGCCAAAACCGCAAGCGCCGAAATTATCAATGCCCAAGGCAAAGTGATCGGCGAGGCAATCGCCAAGCAGGGCCCGAACGGCGTTTTGCTGCATGTGAAGGTCTCGGACCTGCCTCCGGGCAAACACGGCCTGCATCTGCACAGCCATGGCGTTTGCGAACCGGGCGAAGGGTTCAAAACCGCCAAGGGTCATGTGGGCAAGGTTGAAGGGGCGCATGGACTGATGAACCCTGAAGGGCCCGAGCCCGGTGATCTGCCGAACCTCTATGTCGGCGCGGATGGCATCGGCGAGATGGAGGCATTCACCACACTCGTCACTCTGGAAGGCGGCGATCATGCGTTGCTGGATGCCGATGGGTCGACCTTTATTATTCACGAGAAAGGCGATGACCATATCAGCCAGCCGATCGGCGGCGCAGGCGGGCGCATCGCCTGTGGCATTCTGACGGCCAACTGAACTCTATGACGGCGGGTTAGGTAGAAATACCACCTACCCCGCGGTTTCATTGACTTCCCGGTGACGCGGCGGCACAACCTGCCCAACACCATGTCATTGGGGAGTTTTCCATGAAGAAAATCTATGACACTGCGGCCGAAGCTCTGGACGGGGTCATTTCGGACGGCATGATGATCGCGGCGGGCGGATTCGGCCTGTGCGGCATCCCGGAATTGCTGCTCGACGCTATCAAAGAGTCCGGCGCGCAAGATCTGACCTTTGCCTCGAACAACGCGGGCGTTGACGATTTCGGCATCGGCATCCTGCTGCAGACCAAGCAGGTCAAAAAGATGATCAGCTCTTACGTCGGTGAAAACGCCGAATTCATGCGCCAATATCTGGCCGGTGAGCTAGAGTTGGAATTCAATCCGCAAGGCACGCTGGCCGAGCGGATGCGCGCAGGCGGCGCAGGCATTCCCGGGTTCTATACCAAAACCGGCGTAGGCACCGTGATCGCCGAAGGCAAAGAGCACAAGGACTTCAATGGCGAGACTTATATCATGGAGGAAGGCATCTTTGCCGACCTCGCCATCGTGAAAGCGTGGAAAGCCGACGACACCGGCAACCTGATTTTCCGCAAAACCGCGCGGAACTTTAACGTGCCCGCTGCGACCTGTGGCAAGATCTGCATTGCCGAGGTGGAAGAGATCGTGCCGCGCGGCTCGCTTGACCCCGACGCGATCCACCTGCCGGGCATCTATGTGCATCGCATCATTCAGGGCGATCACGAAAAACGCATCGAACAACGCACCACCCGCAAGAAGGAGGACGCATAATGCCCTGGGACCGCAATCAGATGGCGGCGCGCGCCGCGCAAGAGCTGGAAGACGGCATGTATGTGAACCTGGGCATCGGTATCCCGACGCTGGTGGCGAACTATGTGGGTGACAAGGACATTACCCTGCAATCCGAGAACGGAATGCTGGGCATGGGCCCCTTTCCTTTCGAAGGCGAAGAAGACCCCGATTTGATCAACGCAGGCAAGCAGACAATCACCGAACTGTCCCGCACCGCTTACTTCGACAGTGCGACCTCCTTTGGCATGATCCGAGGCGGCAAGATCGCCGCTGCGGTTCTCGGCGCCATGGAAGTTGACGAACAGGGCGACCTGGCGAACTGGATGATCCCCGGCGTTCTGGTCAAGGGCATGGGCGGCGCGATGGATCTGGTTGCTGGTGTTGGCCGCGTGATCGTTGTGATGGATCACACCAACAAGCACGGCAAATCCAAGCTGTTGAAAAAGTGCACCTTGCCGCTGACCGGTAAGAAAGTGGTTAACCGCATCATTACCAACCTCGGCGTCATGGATGTGGTTGAAGGTGGCCTCAAGATCGTTGAACTGGCCGAAGGTGTGACCGAAGATGAAATTCGTGGGGCGACCGAGGCGACGATCGTCAACTGACCATCACCCTTAGAATGTGAAAAGGCCCGCCAAGTTGCGGGCCTTTCTTAGTTCTGCGTGTTGAACACACATCCGTCCGAGAAAAACTGCGGTGGCGATGTACACAAAGCCCGCGCCACCTGGAACGCGGCCAAAACCTTGGGCACATAGTCCCGGGTTTCCGCATAAGGCGGCACGCCCGAGTGCTTGCGCACAGCGCCTTCACCGGCATTGTACCCGGCCAGCACCAGAATCGGGTCATCCCCAAATTCGTTCATCAACCAGTCCAGATATTTTACCCCGCCGGAAATGTTCTGCGCCGGCACGAAACTGTCCTTAACGCCAAAACGAGCCGCCGTTGCAGGCATCAACTGCATCAAACCCTGCGCCCCGGCCGAACTGACAGCCTTTTCACGACCTGCAGATTCGACCGATATAACAGCAAGCACCAAAGCCGGTGAGACATCCGTTCCGACAGTAGACCTGAGGATGTCAACGCCACGCTCTTGCGCGATGTCGTGCAATGTTTGCAGCCTGGGTGACGCGACACCGATACTGGACAGGGCCTGAATAGCCTCGCTCAGCCTGCCTGCATTCGCACCGGCAATCTCGGGCGACACACGGTTCCAGAATTCCTTGTAGGACCCAACAGGCTTTCCATTAGTGCCTGTGTTGGGTGCAGCCGAAGGCGGAACCTTGGCACGCGAGATAACCTCGGGTTCAGAGAAATCCGCACCGGTACTGGGGGCTGACGGCGCCAGCGCATGCTGTTGCGGCGTTATTTGGATCGTAACGCGCGGGCGCGACCCCGGTTTGGGGGCGGAGATACGTTTGTAAACACCGCGCGGTTCCCGCTCGGTCGCAGCGGTTTGCATTGTACTTGTAAAAAACAGCGCCAAAACGCTGGCACAAAAAAGCGTACCCCGGATAAACATTTTGCCTGCCTCAATTTTCTTTTGCCCAACTGAACCTGAATCGGGGCGGTATGGCCAGAAAAACAAAGCGAAATGGGGCAATTTCGCCTCATTTGCCGCAAAAATGCATCGCCCGCCCACCGGTTTGGAAAAAAGATTTCATATTTTTTTGATTTATTTCAATGTGTTATAGTTTTTTTGAATAAAAATTTACGTTCAAGCTGAAAAAAATGCTGTTTGGCCCAATTCCTGCCACTGACGAAGGGCAAAACTATTCCCATGCCGAGACGATCGGGAGCGGACTGAGAGAGAAAGCTCTGAAAGACGCCGAGGTTAGATTACTTTTTGATCCTTTAGGAGGGACGTAACATGATCAAGTTCTTCAAGAACTTCCGCAAAGACGAAGACGGCGCCGTAACTGTAGACTGGGTCGTTCTGACCGCAGCCGTTGTTGCACTGGCAGCCATCGCATACAACCAGATCAGCAACGGTGCCAGCGACCTGGCAAGCGACGTTGAAAGCGCACTGCTGGGCGCAAGCGTCGGCAGCATCAACTTGGGCAACACCAGCAACTAAGTCCCAGGCTGACAAAAGTTTTGATGGGGGCCATGTCTTGCTGTAAGACATGGCCTTCATTGTTAAAAGTCCACCCAATCAAGGCGGTGCACCATGTTGAACAAGTTGCTAGAGTTCTATCTCGATGAAAGTGGCGCGGTCACCGTAGATTGGGTTGTGCTGACTGCGGGCGTCGTGGGGCTCGGAGGATTGGTTTACTTTTATATGAATGAGCCAATTGAAAAATTCGACGAAGAGATTGGATCTGCACTCGCCAGCGTCGAAGTGCCTGACATCACGTTTGACTAAGACAAGTCACGCAAAGCCAGTCGGCTTTGTCCCCAATTCCCGTGTCGACAATTTACGAGAAATAGTTCTTTCCTGAATTAGATCCGAGATTGTCCCCTTTTTCGACACAATTCGGAAATATCGTGCAGACTGAATCATGGTGGCGTTTTTCGCCCGGAAAATTTTAGAGACAACGTAACGAGGGACACATGCGGGCTGTTTTTGGACTTGTTCTGATAATCGGGATCGCACTGGCTGGTGGAGCCGTCTATATGGCGCGCGAATATATCTCCGACAACAGAGCTGAATTGGAACGCGAACGCAAACTGCGCGAAGAAGCGTTGGCCAATGCTCAGGTTGAACGAATTCCCACTGTCGGTGTCATCGTTTTGAATCGCGCGCTGAAGTACGGCGAGAAAGTTGCCGAAGAAGATGTGCGTGTGGTCCAGTGGCCAGAAGACGCGATTCCTGAAGGGACTTTTGTGGATATGACCGTGCTCTTCCCCGAAACCGGTGATCGGGATCGCTATGCTTTGCGGGCGATGGAAAAAGACGAAGCGGTTTTGGAGGTGAAGATTACCCGGCCCGGCGAATCGGCCGGCCTAACGTCGCGGCTTGAAAAAGGCATGCGCGCTTTTGCCATTAGCGTTGACGTGGCAAGCGGCGTGTCAGGTTTTCTTCGCCCAGGTGATCGGGTGGATGTTTACTGGACCGGTAACGTGAACGGTACCGGCAGTGCGGCACGAGGCGAGATCACACGCTTGATTCAATCGAATATTGAACTTGTGGCGGTAGACCAGTCCGCAGGATCTGATATCACGGGCACAACAATTGCCCGCACGGTGACTGTCGCCGCTACACCCGAAGAGGTTGCAGCGTTGGCGCAGGCTCAAAACACCGGGCGACTTTCCCTGGCGCTTGTCGGTGTGCAGGATGAAACAATTGCAAGTGCCATCGAGGTGGACCAGCGCAAATTGCTGGATATCCAGGAAGCGGCGCCGGAAATTGAAGTTGTTGAAGAAAAGATCTGCACCGTCAAAACCCGCAAAGGCGGCGAAGTGATCGAAACGCCTATTCCCTGTACAAACTGACGTTAATTCAGGTTGTTACCGACTGAAGACCGCGCTGTTTGCGCGGTCTTTTTCGTTCCATTGTTGCGAATTGTCCACATAAGGAAAAGAACGGAAACCATTGATTATTGCAATAAATCCGGATTTGGCGCAGGTTTTCCTTACACAGGGCATTAGACCCATACAATAGAGTGGTGATCGGAGAGGCAGGTCACATGACAATACGTTCCTGGATTGGCGCAACCCTTATGGGGTTGACGCTTGTTGTGGGCCCGATCGGCGATGCCGCTTGGGCTGAAAATCTTCGCGTGGTTAAGAAAGGCACGGCGGAAACGCTGGATGTGCCCGTCAACCGCGCCATTGTGGTAGAAAGCGAGCAACCCTTCTCAGAAGTCAGTATCGCGAACGCAGGCATCGCCGATGTCTCGACGCTTTCGGACCGGACATTGTACATTTTGGGTCGAGCTCCTGGCTTGACGACACTTACAATGTTCGATGGCGCCGGCAATCTGATGTCGAACGTGCGTGTACGCGTTGCACCCGACGTCACCGAGTTCAAAGAACGGCTTCGCCAGATTTTGCCGAACGAACAAATCGAAGTTCGCACTGCAAATGACGGTATTGTGTTGTCCGGCACTATTTCAAGCAGCGCCCGGTTGGCGCGCGCGCTTGAACTTGCCGAGCGTTATGCACCCGAACGGGTTTCCAACCTTATGAATGTCGGTGGCGTTCAGCAGGTCATGTTGAAAGTACGCTTTGCAGAGATGAACAGGTCAGTGGCGAAAAGCCTCACCGCCTCTCTCGGCTTTGGCGGTGGCGACACCACCGGCGGCTTCAACGCGTTGAACAACCAGTTTTCTCTGACCAACGCGATCAACAACAACATTCCCTTGTTGCAAACCAATACCGGCGCTCTCCTCTTTGGCTTCGGTGCAGGGTCGACACAAGTACGCCTGCTTTTGGAAGCACTTGAAAGCAAAGGTCTTGCGCGGAGCCTGGCCGAGCCAAACCTTTCAGCTTTGTCAGGTCAGGAAGCTGAATTCCTTGCCGGTGGTGAAGTTCCCATCCCTGTCCCGCAGGAAGATGGCGTCATCGCCATCGACTATAAGACATTTGGTGTGCAACTCCTGTTTACACCACGCGTCACCGACTCGGACATCATAAACCTGGAAATGGGTGCGTCTGTATCGAGTATCGACAACACGTCGAACTTTACCATCCAAGGCGACACTGTGCCCAGCTTCATCACACGTCAGACGAAGACAACTGTGGAGTTGAGAGACGGTGAGAGCTTTGCGATTGCAGGTCTGATTCAAGATGACTTCACGGATCTGAGCAACCAGGTTCCGTGGCTTGGAGATGTGCCGGTCCTCGGGGCTTTGTTCCGCAGCGCACAGTATCAGCGAGAACAAAGTGAGCTGATTATCATCGTCACCGCGCATCTGGTTTCTCCGACACGGGGCGAAGCACTGGCATTGCCAACGGATCGCGTGAAACCGCCAAGCGAGTTCGACTTGTTCATCAACGGGCGCACCGCTCGGACCGAGCGGGTCGGCAATGGAGCAGCCTCGGAAGTGGCCAAGCAAGGCTTTGGTAGTTCCTACGGCTACGTCCTGGAATGATTGGGAGGATCGACCAATGAATAAGTGGATACTCACACTGGGCTTGTCCGCTGCTGTCGCCGGGTGTACCCGCGAAGCCGGATACGAGATTGATCAGGGCACGTTTGGCAATGCGACGCTGAACAATATTCAGGTCATGAACGGTGAACTGACCTACGGGCAGATCCTGGCACAGCGATTCGCAGCCGAAGTCCCGACGCAGATCAACTTTGCCTTCGATAGTGCCCAACTGGACGCTTCTGCACAGCGCATTCTGCTGCAGCAGGCCGCGTGGATCAAACAGTTCCCTGAGGCTCGATTCCGTGTCTTTGGCCACACGGACCTGGTTGGCTCGGAAGCTTACAACAGGCAGCTTGGTCTACGCCGGGCAAATGCAGCCGTGGCTTTCTTGACCCGTCAAGGAATTTCAAGATCACGCCTGGAAGCTGTTGTTTCCTTTGGAAAAACCCAGCCTCTGATTGCGACACCGAACCGGGATCGCCGCAATCGTCGTACGGTAACCGAGGTTTCCGGATTTGTGGATCGTCACCCGCTTGTTCTCGACGGGAAGTACGCTGAAATTATCTACCGCGAATACGTAGCGAGTGCGACGAGAGCGAGCTACATCCAACGTACCGATACAGCCGGCGGCGCCGGCGAATAAAACAATACCAAAGAATTGGGCGGCATCGTCGCCCAATTCCCTACAATTGGTTCTTTTGCGCCCAATTCTCGCCCCACTTTCCAGACACATTGCGAACAATTGGGTGACCTGCGGTCTGACTTGACCGCACCGGGCAACAGCAAATCAGAACACTTTTCATCAAAGTTCATCGGTTTGCTCAGCCCTCACGACGAGGATTGTGTTAATGACGAGCGCGACGCCGCAAGACGAAAACTCTGCCATTCTGGCCTGCACCATCAGCAGGGATGTCCAGAATTTCGACTTGCTTATTGAAGACATGGAAGCTGCTCTGGGTGAGCGCTGGGGTGATTTGGGATTTGCCGAGGCGCTGGCCTTTTTCAGCCAACCCGAAGCCGAAGCCCTGCAATTTGTGGCGTTGGCCCTGGATGGAGAAGATGAAGACAACCTGACGCTGATGGGTGAAATCATCACCCAGGCCAAGGAAAAAGGCATCAAAGTTGTCCTGATCGCCGAAGATGTCACCCCCGCGTCGCTGCACCAACTGCTGCGCAAGGGCGCAGACGAGTTTGTCCCCTACCCTCTTCCCGAAAATGAGCTTCAGGAAGCCATTGATCGGATGAATCAGCCGGATCCGGTGCAAGAAGTTCAGGCTTCTGTGGCATTGGAGGGCGGAAAGCCCAAAGAAGGCGCCCTGTTTGTTGTCCACGGCCTGGCTGGTGGTGTCGGTTCCACAACCATGGCTGTCAACTTGGCTTGGGAACTGGCAACGGTTTCGGCCAAAGAGGCGCCCAAGGTTTGTCTGATCGACCTGGACATGCAGTTTGGCACAGTTTCGACCTATTTGGACCTGCCGCGACACGAGGCGGTTTTTGAGATGCTTTCCGACACGGCATCCATGGACGAAGAATCGTTCGCGCAGGCGCTGCAGACCTTCGATGAAAAGCTGGAGGTTCTCACCGCCCCGTCTGACATGGTGCCTTTGGATATCATCACACCGGAAGATGTGCAGCGTGTGATCGACACGGCGCGCAAGCACTTTGACTATGTCGTCGTCGATATGCCGTCGACGCTGGTTCATTGGTCTGAGACGGTTTTGCAGGCTGCACATGTGTATTTTGCCCTGATCGAACTGGATATGCGGTCCGCTCAGAACGCTCTGCGTTTGAAACGCGCGTTGCAGGCAGAAGAGCTGCCGTTCAACAAGCTGCGTTTTGCGTTGAACCGGGCACCAAAATTCACCGATCTCAGCGGCAAGAGCCGTGTCAAACGCATGGGTGACAGCCTTGGGATCTCGATTGATTTGCACCTGCCCGAGGGCGGCAAGCCCGTCATGCAAGCAGGTGATCATGGTCAGCCACTGGCCAGTTCTGCGGCGAAAAACCCGCTACGCAAAGAAATCGCAAAGCTCGCGCAATCGCTCCATAGCCTTGGAAGCAACAGCGCCGAAGCCGCATAGCACGAGGGGGAGCCGCCGTGTTTTCAAGATACAAGAAAGAACCAGCCGCTCAGCCGGTCAAAACGCCCGCTACGACCGCTGCGCCCACGAGCACAGCCCCGAGTGCGCCCGCGGCGACGTCCGTCACACGCAAACCTTCGCCGAAAAAAGCCGGAGAGGTCGTTGGAAACGATCGGGAGCGCAAGCGGAAAGAGCGCCTGGGTGAGATAAAGCAAGAGCTCCACCGCGAGCTTCTGGAAAATCTCAACCTCGCGGCCCTGGAATCCGCGGCCGAGAACGAATTGCGTGCGGAAATCAGCGCAATCTCCAGCGAGATCCTGGAAACGCGCAACATCGTTCTCAACCGAGAAGACCGCACCCAGCTGAACAAAGAACTCTATGACGAAGTCACCGGGCTTGGTCCTCTGGAAACATTGCTGCAGGACGACACAGTCAACGATATTCTGGTCAACGGCCCTCAGCAGATTTTTGTGGAACGCGCCGGTAAGCTGGAACTCAGCGACATCACGTTCAAAGATGAAAAGCACCTGATGCGGATCATCGACAAGATCGTTTCTGCGGTCGGACGTCGTGTGGACGAATCCAACCCCTATGTTGACGCCCGTTTGGCGGATGGCTCGCGTTTCAACGCCATGGTGCCGCCGATTGCGGTGGATGGATCGCTGGTTTCGATTCGTAAGTTCAAAAAGGACAAGCTGGGGATCGACGATCTGGTCAATTTCGGTGCCTTTACCGAAGAAATGGCCGCATATTTGCAAGCTGCCGTCTCGACTCGCCTGAACATCATTGTCTCGGGCGGAACGGGTTCTGGTAAAACCACGACGCTTAACGCCCTTTCCAGCTTCATTGACGATGCCGAACGCATCCTGACGATCGAGGATACGGCGGAACTTCAGTTGCAGCAGACCCATGTGGGCCGGATGGAAAGCCGCCCACCCAACGTGGAAGGCAAAGGCGAGGTCAGCCCGCGCGACTGTCTGAAGAACGCCCTGCGTATGCGTCCTGACCGCATCATCGTGGGTGAGACGCGTGGCTCGGAGGTGATCGACATGTTGCAGGCCATGAACACTGGCCACGACGGTTCGATGACCACAATCCACGCCAACTCGGCCCGGGACGGTATCTCGCGTATGGAAAACATGATCGCGATGGCCGGTATCGAAATGCCGATCAAGGCGGTGCGCAGCCAGATCTCAAGCGCTGTGAACCTGATCGTACAGGCCAGCCGTCTGCAGGATGGTTCGCGCCGCATGACCTCAATCACCGAGATCACCGGCATGGAAGGTGACGTCATCTCGATGCAGGAAATCTTTAAGTTTCAACGTGTTGGATTGACGCCGGACAACAAGATCATCGGTCACTTCACCGCAACCGGGGTGCGCAGCCACTATTCCGAGCGCTTCCGCTTGTGGGGCTTTGATCTGCCCTCGTCGATTTACGATCCCACTACGATGTAGGAGACAGAAACAATGGAACTTCGGTTCGAAGCGCTTATCTACGTCGTCATTTTCGTCGGGGTTATCCTCCTCGTCGAAGGGATTTACCTTGTTGCCTTTGGCAAATCCATCAGCCTGAACAGCCGGGTCAATCGGCGCCTCGACATGATCGACAAAGGCGTCGGTCGGGAAGAGGTCCTGGAACAGCTGCGCAAGGAAATGCAGCAGCATATGAAAACGCAGAGCATCCCGCTCTATTCGTTGCTGGCCGACAAGGCCCAAAAAGCTGCGATCGCGTTTACTCCGCGTCAATTGATCATGGTCATGGCTCTGGTTTCTGCGGTGGCCTTTGCAGCGCTGACCGTTCTGACCGGTTCTGACCCGATCCTGCGGGGCGCCATTTCCGTGGCGATCGGCGTCGGCGGTGTCTACGCCTGGGTCAACAACAAAGCCAAAAAGCGCATGGGCATGATCGAAGAGCAGCTGCCTGATGCGGTTGAACTTATGGTTCGATCCTTGCGTGTTGGTAACCCTTTCGTTTCGTCTGTGCAGATCGTTGCGCAGGAGGTTGAAGATCCGCTTGCGACCGAATTTGGCGTCATTTCAGATGAAGTTGCCTATGGTCGTGACGTTGGCGAAGCACTCAAGGACATGGCACAGCGCCTGGACATGCAGGATTTGCGGTTCCTCGCTGTTGCGGTTTCAATTCAGCAGCAATCGGGTGGTAACCTTGCTGAAATTCTGGCCGGTCTGGCGAAAGTTATCCGTGCCCGGTTCCGTCTGTTCCGCAGGGTGAAAGCAATCACCGCCGAGGCGCAATGGTCCGGCAAGTTTCTGTCGGGGTTCCCGGTGGCCTGCCTGGGCATCATTCTGGTCAAGTCGCCGAACTACTATGACGACGTTCTCGATCACCCGCTCTTTATTCCCATGTGTTTCTTTGTGGGCATCATGCTGACGCTGAACCTGATCGTCATGCGCATTCTCACCAACATCAAGGTCTGAGGGAAGTTCAATGGAATTTCTAAACAGTATCAACACCCTGCTGACAGAGCATCTTGGTGAATTCGGCCCGCTGATCGTGGTCGGCGTACTGGGGCTCTTTATGATCCTGGTCACAGTTCCTTTGATGCTCAATCAAAAGGAAGACCCGCTGAAAAAGCTTCAGCGCTCGACGACGCCACCCAAACAGTCCAAGAAAGACAAGAAAGAACGGCTAAGGCAGGCCAGTCACAATGAGCAGCTGGAAAAGTTTGCAACTTTCCTGGAGCCCAAAAACCAAGAAGAATATTCGGCCGTTCAGCTGAAACTGCGGCAAGCCGGATACCAGTCAAAAGACGCGGTACGGTTCTTTCATTTCGCCCAGTTTGCATTGGGGATCATCGGCCTGTTGATCGGCGTATCGCTGGTCACCGTGTTTGCAGGCGATCAGGAATTCGACACCAACCAGATCCTGCTGCGTGTTCTGGTGCCTGGCGCGATTGGCTATCTCATCCCGAAATACTGGATCACGCGCCGTGTGGAAGAACGAAAAGAGGCGATCACCGCCGGTTTCCCGGACACGCTGGACCTGATGCTGGTATGCGTCGAAGCGGGCCAGTCTTTGGATCAGGCGATTGTTCGCGTCGCTGCTGAAATGAAGGCCTCCTACCCCGAAATATCTATGGAATTCGAAGTTGTCGCCCATGAATTGAAAGCGGGTAAGGAAAAAGACACCGTTTTGCGCGATTTCGCCACCAGATGCGGCGTGCAGGATGTCAGCGCTTTTGTGACGGTGATGATCCAGTCTGCCACATTCGGTACTTCGATCGCCGAAGCCTTGCGGGTCTATGCCGACGAGATGCGTGACAAGCGCGTGATGCGTGCCGAAGAGGCGGCGAACAAGTTGCCAACAAAGATGACACTTGCCACTATGACACTGACGGTTCCACCGCTTCTGGTGATCCTGGTTGGCCCTTCGGCAAAAGGCATCATGGATTTCTCAAACGGCAACGGACCCGGCGTCGGCGGGTAGTAAATGAGATCATCAATGGGCGTTGCGCCTTTCGGATTTCGAAAATTCCTTGCGGCCACCATGATCCTGTTCATGGTGGCTTCTTGCACTGAAACCGGGGCAAATAACCCCTTTGCACCCGGCGTTGACCCCGACGGCCCTGCCCCGGACGAAATCGCGGTTGGAAACCGATTGATGGCGGCTGGCGAATACGAACTGGCGCTTGAGGCCTTTACCCGGGCTGCGCTGGCGGAGGGAATGACACCAGAGGTTCTGACATCGCTGGGCACCGCAAATCTGGGGCTGCGCCGCGTTGGACAGGCAGAGCCATTGTTGCGGCGCGCGGTCGAAGACGATCCCGATTGGCCGGTTGCCTGGAACAACCTAGGCGTCTTTCTGGTTGAAACGGGCCAATATCCCGAAGCCGCGCAGGTCTTTCGCCGGGCATTTGCATTGGACAATGGCGAAAGTGACGCAATTCGAGACAATCTGCGCTTAGCACTCGCAAAAATGGAAAATCCTGTTAATACTACGCAGCAAGAAGAAGAAGAATACGAGCTGGAACGCAGAGGCGACGGAGAATTTGTCCTGCGGAAAACCCAGTAACAGAGGTTAAGAGCAGTAAAGGACGCAAAAATGCGCCAACCCTTCTTGATTCCGACGATGTTTGCGTGCGGCGTTATTCTGTCTGCATGCGCGAAAGAAAGCGAAGAAGAAAAGGTCGAACGTACCTTTCAGGAAGTCAACGTCATCGACGAAACCAACCTGAACGACGTTCTTCTAAGCGCCGCAGACCCGAACGAAGCCGTCACCTATTTTGCGGGCGCAGCCAGCAAAAACCCCGACAGGATAGACTTGCAGCGGGGTCTCGCCATCAGCCTGACCCGGGCCAAACGCAGCACCGAAGCGGCAGCGGCCTGGAAACGCGTGACCAACATGAGCGGCGCAAACAACGCAGACCGTGTCGAATATGCGGACGCGCTGGTGCGCAGCGGTGATTGGCAGGGGGCAAAGGCCACGCTGGATAAAATCCCGCCGACCTTTGAAACCTTTAAGCGCTACCGGCTTGAGGCTGTGGTAGCCGACTCGCGCAAAGACTGGAAACGTGCAGACCATTTCTATGAAACCGCTGTTGGCCTGACCACCCGCCCCGCAGGTGTGATGAACAATTGGGGCTATTCCAAGCTGACTCGCGGTCAGTATTCCGAAGCCGAGCGTCTGTTCACCGAAGCCATTCGCCAGGACAACTCTTTGTTCACGGCCAAGAATAACCTGGTTCTGGCGCGTAGCGCGCAGGGCAACTACGGCATGCCCGTGATCCCCATGAGTCAGACTGAGCGGGCCATGTTGCTGAACACGATGGGCATCTCTGCGGTGAAACAAGGGGATGTGAACACGGCCAAAAACCTGTTCCGCGAGGCAATTGCCACGCATCCGCAGCATTTTGACGAGGCTGTCCGCTCACTCCGAGCGCTTGAGGAAGCCTGACCCATGGCTATCCCGTCTGTTGCGGCGGCGTGGTTTCTTGCGTTTGTTTTGCCGATCTGCATCTATGTCGCCTTCACCGATTTGCGCGAGATGCGGATCAAGAACCGCGCCGTTGACAGCTTGCTGGCGGTGTTTGTTGTGGTTGGGCTTTTTGTCCTGCCACCGTGGTCCGGCGATTGGGTTCCCGGAAATGTCGGTCCTTTGTCTTTCTCGCTGCCCGTCTACCTTTGGCAACTTTCGCATTTTCTGGTGGTTCTGATCGCCGTCATTCTTTTGAATTCAATCGGCGCGATGGGTGGGGGGGACGCAAAGTTCATTGCCGCCGCTTCTCCTTTTATTTGGGTGCCGGACCTGATTATCCTGATGGCCATTCTGGCCTCGACAACACTGGGCGCCTTCGCAGCCCACCGGTTGGCGAAATATACCCGCTTGCGCGAAATGGCACCGCATTGGGAAAGCTGGAACAGGGGCAAGAAGTTCCCCATGGGGCTGGTTCTGTCGGGAACCCTAACCCTGTATCTGATTCTTGGTATAATCCACGGTTCGTAAACAATCATCAGTGCGCCTTGCCTCTGCCTTGGTAAAGCCACAAAGCGAGGCCAAATTTCCACGATGAAACCCGTTGCAGGGTGAGTTACGTGTTAATTTGGATAGACGAGCCACGCTCATGAATATGCAGAACTCCTCCGTTATTGCGCCTCCCGCTCCGAAGGGTTTGGCCGAAATGCGCCTCCCGCTGGTCATGATGCGGGATATTCTGCTGAAAACGATCTTTCGTAAGAACGTTGATACAGTTTCCGAAGTTGCCGAAGCGATTTGTCTTCCCGGGTCCGTTACCCAGGAATTGATCGATATCGCGCGGGAGCAGAAATTGCTGGAAGCCACCGGTACGCTGAACGCAAACTCGGGCAACGAAATGGGCTACCAGTTGACCGATGCCGGCAAAGCGCGTGCTCTGGATGCGCTCAGCCAGTCTGAATATTTTGGCGCGATGCCCGTACCGCTGGAAGTGTACAGCGAGCAGGTCAAACGCCAGTCAATTCGAAACATCCAGGTCACGCGGGACCAGCTGATCGGCGCGATGGGCCATCTGGTTCTGCCCGACAGCCTGCTGGATCACCTTGGCCCTGCGGTCAGCGCAGGACGATCGATCCTGATGTATGGCCCTCCGGGCAATGGTAAATCCTCAATCTCGAATGGTATTCGCGATGCGTTGGGCGACAATGTCTATGTGCCCCGCGCTATCGAGTATGCCGGTCAGGTGATTACGGTCTATGACCCGATTGTGCACACGGCCATCGAACAGGAAGCCGACGACCCGAACAGCCTGCGCCGCCGCAAGCGGTTCGACACGCGTTACGTGCAATGCGAACGCCCGACCGTGGTGACCGGGGGTGAATTGTCGCTGAGCATGCTGGATCTGGTCTACAACCCAACCGCGCGGACCTATCAGGCACCGCTGCAGTTGAAATCGACCGGTGGCATCTTCATCGTGGACGACCTTGGCCGTCAGCAGGAACCACCGCAGGCGCTGATCAACCGTTGGATTGTTCCGCTGGAAGAAAGCAAGGACATCCTTGGCCTGCAATCGGGTGAAAAGTTCGAGGTGCCTTTCGATACGCTGGTCATCTTCTCGACCAACTTCCACCCGAATGAAATCTTTGACCAAGCGGCCCTGCGCCGGATCTTCTTCAAGATCAAGATCGACGGCCCGAACCAAGAGAACTTCCTGAAAATCTTTGCCATGGTGGCTCGCAAACGCGGCATGCCGCTGGATGAGGCCGCGCTGGTCCATCTGCTCAAGGTCAAATACCCGACGATCCAGAATGTCTACGCGAACTATCAGCCGATCTTCCTGATCGACCAGATGATCTCGATCTGCGAGTTCGAGGGTATCCCCTATCAGATGAGCCCCGACCTGATCGACCGCGCTTGGGCGAACATGTTCGTCAAAGAGGAAAAGATCGTCCACTGACCCCCTGCCAATCCTGATCGGGGCGGTTAATCTGCGCGTATGACGCAGATTCCCGCCCCTATAGCCGATTGGTTTTCCAACAAAGGCTGGTCAATCCATCCGCATCAGCAAGACATGTTCAACCGGTCTCGTGATCCGGCGACCTTGCTGATTGCGCCGACCGGTGGCGGCAAGACGATGGCCGGGTTTCTGCCGACGCTTGCGGAACTGTCCGAGAACACTCAGCCGGGGTTGCACACCATCTATGTCTCGCCTCTCAAGGCGCTGGCGGCGGATATAGGGCGCAACCTGCGCGCACCGGTCGATCAGATCGGGCTGCCCATCCGGATCGAAGACCGCACCGGCGACACCTCGGCCACTCAGAAAAAACGCCAGCGTGTTGATCCTCCGCATATCCTTTTGACGACGCCCGAGAGCCTTGCGCTGTTGACATCATATGAAGATGCCTCGCGCATGTTCGCAGGCGTTCAAAGGGTGATCGTCGACGAAATTCACACGCTGGCCGAAAGCAAACGCGGTGATCAGCTGATGTTGGCTCTGGCGCGGCTTCAGACCCTGTGCCCGGCCTTGCGACGGGTGGGTCTGTCTGCCACGGTCGAAGACCCGGACGCCATTGCACGCTTTCTGGCGCGCAACCCCGACCCTTGCCAGATCATTCAGGCCGATCCCGGCCCGGACCCCGATATTTGGATGTTGGAAACAACAGAAATGCCACCCTGGTCGGGCGGAGGCGCGGCCTATTCGATCCCGGCGGTTCTGGAACAGATCAAACAGCACAAGACCACGTTGATCTTTCACAACACCCGCGCGCAGGCCGAGATCTTCTTTCACAACCTGTGGCTTGAGAATGATGACGCTTTGCCGATCGGCATCCATCACGGCAGTTTGGATCGACAGCAACGCGAGCGAGTTGAGGCCGCCATGGTGCGCGGTGATCTGCGCGCCATCGTCTGCACAGGCAGTCTCGATCTGGGTATCGACTGGGGGGATGTCGATCTGGTCATTCAGATCGGCGCCCCCAAAAACGTCAAACGGCTGGTCCAGCGCATCGGGCGCGCCAATCACCGGTACAATGCGCCCTCCAAGGCCATTCTGGTGCCTGCCAACCGATTTGAAGTTGTCGAATGCGTTGCAGCACTGGAAGCCGCGAAAGCGCATGATCTGGATGGCGATCCCCGGGGCCACGGACCGCGGGACGTGCTGTGCCAACACATCCTGATTGCGGCGGCTGCGGGGCCATTTGATGCCGCATGTCTTTACCGGGAAATGACATCTGCCGGGCCATTCGCAGCACTGGACCGCTCTGAGTTTGATGATTGTCTGGAATTTTGTGCCACCGGCGGTTATGCCCTGCGCGCATATGATCGCTGGCAGCGCCTGCAGCAACGCCCTGACGGTAAATGGCAACTGCGTGACCCGCGCGCAGCACAGCGCATTCGCATGAATCTGGGCACCATCCAGGACACTGACACGCTGAAGGTTCGCATGCGGCGCAACCGGGGTGGCAAGCCTTTGGGCGAAGTTGAAGAGACCTTTGCAGCCTCGCTGACACCCGGCGATACTTTCCTGATTGGTGGTCAGATCGTGCGGTACGAGGGCCTGCGCGAAATGGTGGTCGAAGTAAGCCGTCAGGCCGGAAAGAAACCGAAAATCGCCACTTTTTCAGGTACGAAATTTGCCACCTCCACCCAGCTGAGCGACCGGATTTTGCGGATGTTCACACAACCCGACTGGCCGCAACTGCCGCGCCACACCTCGGATTGGCTGGCACTGCAGCGTGGCGTCTCGCGCCTGCCTCAGCGCGACCGCCTGCTGATCGAAAGCTTCCCCAATGATGGCCGAGAGAACCTGTGCGTCTACGGTTTTGCCGGACGCAATGCACAGCAAACCTTGGGCCTGCTTTTGACAAAACGGATGGAAGAAACCGGGCTAGCCCCGCTTGGATTTGTCGCCACTGACTACGCCACTCTGATCTGGGGGCTGGATGCGGTGACCGATCCCCGGCCCCTGTTTCAGGTCGAGGCCTTGCGCGAAGGTTTGGATACGTGGCTGGCCGGAAATGCGGTGATGAAACGCACCTTTCGCGCCTCAGCCACAATCGCGGGTCTGATCGAACGCAATACGGGCGGGCAAAAGAAAAGCGGGCGTCAGGCAACATTTTCGTCGGATATCCTGTATGATACGTTGCTGAAATACGATCCTGATCATCTTTTGATGCAGATCACCCGCGAAGAGGCCATGCGCGGGCTGGTCGATTTCGGCCGAATCGAAGCGATGATCGAACGGATCGGCGACAGAATCGACCTGCTCCGACTAAAGCGCGTGTCCCCCTTGGCAGCCCCCCTGTTTCTTGAAGTCGGCAAGGTCCCGGTTAAAGGCGAGGCCGAGGAACGGTTGCTTGCGGCCGAAAGCGAACGTCTTTTGCAGACCGCCGGGCTTGCGAGCGGCTGATTGAGCTTGCAAAACCCTACAGATCAAGTGAAGAACACAACATGAACACTCTTGAGTTTACCTTTGCCGGTCAACGCCTCGTGGCGCTGGGGTCCGGGGCGTTGTGGTGGCCCGAGCAGGATTTGCTATGCGTTTCAGATCTGCATCTGGGCAAGTCCGAACGCACCGCGCGCCGGGGCGGTCCGACTCTGCCGCCCTATGACAGCCGGGAAACGCTGGCGCGTCTTTCAGACGACATTGGCCAAAGTGGGGCTTCAACCGTCATTTGCCTTGGCGACAGTTTCGATGATCTCGATTCCGCCACATCACTGGGCGCAATGGATCGCCTGCACATCTCGACACTACAAGCGGGCCGTCGATGGATCTGGATCGAAGGCAATCATGACCCCGGCCCGGTTGAGCTCGGCGGGGCTCATCTGTCCGACTGGAACCAGAGCCCGTTGACCTTTCGCCATATTGCGCAACCGCGTGCCTCGGGCGAAGTGTCCGGTCACTATCATCCCAAAGCGCTGCTGCGCGTCAAAGGCCGGTCGATCAGCCGCGCGGCCTTTTTGTTTGATCACGACCGGCTGATACTGCCTGCCTATGGCACCTATACCGGTGGCTTACGCAGTTCGGACCCGGTATTGGCACAGCTCATGGCGCCCGATGCCTGCGCCATTCTGATCGGTGCGCAGCCTCGGCTGATACCAATGCCGCGGTAACGGCCCTAGAACACCCCGGCCTGTTCCAGGTTCGGGCGGTATTTTCGGCTGACGGGGATCAGATCTCCGTTACAAAGTCTGAGCATGGTGCGACCGCCTTGCTTCTCGACCCCGGAAATCGCCGCTTCCGCGACCCAATGCGATCGGTGTGTACAATGCCCAACAATGGGTTCCATTTCCGAAATCGCATCGGTGAACCGCGAGCGGATTGTAAATGTGCCTTCCGAGGTGACCACGTCCACATGGTGATCCCGAACGGACAAGCGAAATATCTGGCCCGAAAATCCCTCACGCAATCGTTTGTAAAGCCTGGGCTGGGAAGGCTCTTCCGCTTCTGGCGCTGGCTCATGCTGGCGCACCAGCACCAGGCCGGTTGCAAACACAACGCCATAAGGAACAACGGTCCATAAGCCCGGCGCATTCAAACCGCTGGCGGTAAACAGCAGAAAAGACAGAAGCCACAGCGATGGGGCAAACATTGTCAGGATCAACAGCGCAAAAGCAATATCCCGGATCAAAGCCGCATGCTGGTACAGGTGATCGCGAACAAGTTTGCCAGCAAACCAGCTGGCACCGATGGCCAGCCCCATGACCCCTGTCCAAAATATCAGGCGAAGTGGAAAAGACGTGTCAGCATCGTGAAAGGGGGCGAACAGGTAAGCCAACATTGGAATGAAGACCACAGCGGCAATCACACGCTGGGGTGTGCAAACTGCGCCCATTGAATTCAGCCTTGCTTTCATCCCCAGCAACACACCCTTCTGCGAACACTGTACCAATTGCTCAGCAGAACCGTTACGAAACACTTAACCTGCTGGAACCACAGGATTAACATCAACGGGGCATCTTTCAATCCCCTTAAGGTGTGAATTAATATTTCAGATAAAACGAAAATCGAGCTGAAAAGCGTGCATGCTCTTCAGCCCGATCAATCGACTTAATTCTGCTAAGAAGGCGATGACCCGATTAGGCCCTCACGCCGTAAGCCCCTCAGGTTCTGGCAATCCATTTGCGCGGCATGCTGCGGTTAGGGTGTTGGCCAGCAGGCAGGCGATGGTCATGGGGCCGACGCCGCCGGGGACCGGGGTGATGGCGCCGGCGCGGGCGGAGGCGCTGGCGTAGTCGACGTCGCCGACCAGTTTGTTTTTGCCGTCACGCTCGATCCGGTTGATGCCCACGTCGATCACGGTGGCGCCTTCCTTGATCCAGTCGCCGGGCACCATTTCCGGACGGCCCACGGCGGCGACCACGATGTCGGCGCGGCGCACCACGTCGGGCAGGTCCTTGGTGCGGCTATGCGCGATGGTCACGGTGCAGCTGTCGCCCAGCAGTAGCTGCGCCATCGGCTTGCCCACGATGTTCGAGCGGCCAATCACAACCGCATCCATCCCCGACAATGATCCATGGTGGTCGCGCAGCATCATCAGGCAGCCCAGCGGCGTGCAGGGCACCATCGATTTCTGACCTGTCCCCAGCAGGCCCACATTCGAGATATGGAACCCGTCCACATCCTTGGCCGGGTCGATCGAATTGATCACCAGATCCTCGTTCAGATGCCCCGGCAACGGCAGCTGCACCAGAATGCCATGCACCGCCGGGTCGCTGTTCAGCTGGTCGATCAGCGCCAGCAGGTCCGCCTCGGAGGTATCGGCGTCCAGCTTGTGCTCATACGAGTTCATGCCGACCTCGACCGTCATCTTGCCCTTCGAGCGCACATAGACCTGGCTGGCCGGGTCTTCGCCCACCAAAACCACGGCCAGGCCGGGGGTGATGCCGTTTTCCTCTTTCAGCTTTGCAACCTGATCGGCCACTTGCGCACGCACCTTGGCGGCAAAGGCCTTACCGTCGATAACCTGGGCTACCATTCTGTCGTCCCTTCTTTCAAAAAGCGGAGCGGGCGCATATGCGCCCGGCCTGTCAGTCAGCGCCGATCACACGTTCCTCGCGCGCAATCGACTTATTTCTTTAGGGTAAATAAATATTCTTTCTGGTCAACATTGGAGTTGCTCATGCTTTGGCCGAAAGGAAATTCCTCAGCGATTGCACCAGCAGATCACGCGTACCGTTTGCGACCCGCGCTCAGCCCCAACAACCAGTCTTCGACGATGCGGCGTTCCGGGAATGTTTTGTGGGTTGAGCTTTTCAGAAGATAGTACCCCGACTGCGTTCGCACCGATATGTCTTGGATCGGTCTGACCAACGCACCGCTTTCGAGCAGCGGATCGACAAGATGGGCCCACCCCAAAGCGACGCCCAAACCATCAACCGCGGCCTGGATGGAAAGAGGATAGGTGTTAAAGGCCACGGCGCGTTCCATTGAGGTGGTGGAAATTCCATTACCGCTGAGCCAGGTATGCCATGTCATCCATTCCGCATGACTGCTGGTCACCTCAATCAGATCCAGTTCCGGCAAAGCCGACAGAGTGTCCGCGCTTGGGTTACTTTTGAGGTATTCCGGACTACAGACCGGAAAAACGGTTTCCCCGAACAACAGTTGCGCTTCATATCCGGGCCAATCGCCATCCCCGCGCAATATCGTCAGGTCCATCGCATCAGACAGGCATTCAGCATCGCTGTCTGACGACATAAGCGAAATACGGATGCGCCCGTTGGATTTGTTGAACTTGCGCATCCGCGGCATCAGCCAGAGGGATGCCACCGAGTTAGTCGCAGAGATCGACACCGTATTGGCCTGATGTTTGGCCAGCATATCGCGGCTGACATCGCGCATCAGGTCCAGCGACTTTTCCACGGTTGCCAGCAAAATAGCCCCTTGCTGTGTCAGCGAGACCGAGCGATGACCTCTGACAAACAAGGGGACGTCATAGTGCTGCTCCAGCAGGCGTACTTTGCGGCTGATGGCCGTTTCCGAGATGTTCAGCACCTTGCTGGCCTGCGCAAAACTTTGCGCCTTAGCCGCCGCTTCAAAAGCCAATAGGTAATCCAGCGGAGGCAGAACTTTCCCGGTTATTGGCGCTTTCTTTGGCATTTGACGGTGGATTCCCAATCTTAAGAGGGGCGCAATCGAAAACACAAGCCTGCGTCGGCTGGAGGTCGACCGGGCAACTGGCTGTTAAGTTAGTAAAAAATCAGATTAGCCTCAAGATTTTATGGGCAACGCCTCTCAAATTTCTGTTCTGCGTCTCGCGCGAAATTAGGCAGAATGACCGAATTCGGGGCCGCAAGAGTCCTCAAACCAAAAATGAACGTCACTCAGGGAGCAAACATGAAACTTTCAAACCTACTTTCTGCTGCAACCTTGGCAGCAGTAGCGGGCACCGGTGCGATTGCAGAAGACAGCAGCGATCCGATCGTCATCCCGATTCACAATTGGTCCAGCCAGATCGTGATGTCCTATGTTGTCGGTCAGTTGTTCGAAGAGATCGGTGATAACGTTGAATACGTTACAACCGACAGTCAGGCGGTCTACGAGTCGGTGCGACTGGGCGATGTCACGCTTGAGATGGAAGTCTGGGAAGGCGCATTTGGCGCGTCCTTCCGCACCGCGCTGGAAAAAGGCGGCCTACATGATGCAGGCGATCACGATGCAGTCACCCGCGAGGACTGGTGGTATCCGATGTGGACCAAGGAATCCTGCCCCGGCCTGCCCGATTGGAAGGCGCTGAATGATTGTGCGCATCTTTTTGCGACGGCTGAAACTGGCGATAAGGGCCGGTATCTGGATGGCCCGGTTGACTGGCTGAAGCATGGTAAGGAACGGGCCGAAGCCCTTGATCTGAACTTCACAGTTATCAATGCGGGTTCGGCGGCAGCCCTTTGGGCCGAGATTGGCGCGGCAGAGGCCGACAAAAAGCCGGTTCTGGTCTTCAATTGGACCCCCAACTTTGCCGAAGCGGTTTGGCCCGGTGAGTTTGTCGAGTTCCCGGCTTGGGAAGATGGCTGCGACAAAGACCCCTCCAAGGGTCCGAACCCCGATGCGCTGTATGATTGTGGCAACCCGGCAACCGGCTACCTGAAAAAGGCCGCGTGGGACGGAATGAAGGACAAATGGCCCACCGCCTACTGTGTGTTGACCGAAATTTCCTTCACCAATCCGCAGATCGCGGAAATGGCCAAGTTGGTCGACACTGACGAGCTGGAACCGGAAGAGGCAGCGGTCGAATGGCTGGATGCCAACCGTGCTATTGTTGATCCCTGGATCAGCGCCTGCAGCTAAAGTTCAGCCACACGCAACAAAACTGGCGCGGCCTTACGGATCCTGGTGAAGTAAGGCCGCACTTAACAAGAAAGAAAGACAGCCATGTCCGCCACAGCGCCTGTCATCTCAGCCAAAAACGTCTGGAAACTGTTCGGCGCCTCTCCGGAGGCCTATCTAAAGTCCATGCCGGCCGGTCGAAGCTTTGATGAGATGCGTGCCGACGGGTACATCGCCGGGGTCAAGGATGTCTCGATCGAAGTCGACCGGGGCGAAATGCTTGTCATCATGGGGCTGTCGGGATCCGGCAAGTCGACGCTGGTGCGGTGCTTTTCGCGACTGCACGACATAACCGGCGGCACGATTGAAGTTGACGGTCAGGACATCATGAGCCTGAGCGAGCGTGACCTGATCGAGTTGCGGCGCAACAAGATGGGTATGGTGTTCCAGTCCTTTGGCCTACTGCCGCATCGCACGGTTCTGGACAACGTGGCCTTCCCGTTGGAAATGCGCGGTCAGGATCGCCATGACCGGCGCGAGCGGGCACTGGAAGTTATCAAGCTGGTCGGTCTTGAGGGGCGCGAGGAATATTTCCCGCGCGAACTGAGTGGTGGTCAACAGCAAAGGGTAGGCATCGCTCGCTCCTTGGCGATTGAGCCGGATATCTGGTTTCTGGACGAACCGTTCTCGGCCCTTGACCCTTTGATCCGGCGTGAGATGCAGGATGAATTTCTGCGTCTGCAAGAGATGCTGGGAAAAACCATCGTCTTTATCACGCATGATTTTGATGAGGCGCTGCGCCTGGCTGACCGGATTGCGATCATGCGCAACGGTGCGGTCGAACAATGTGATACGCCTGATCAGATCGTCATGAACCCGGCCACAGAATACGTTGCTAAATTCACCGAAGACATCGACAAAGCCCGCGTCGTACATGCGAAAGGGTTGGCAAAGCCCGTGAACGGCCACGTGTTGGAAGGGGCACCGATCAATGGCGGCGCGACCATCCACGAACTGGCGCGGGTTCTGGTCAATGACAAACGCATCCTGTTGCCGGTCGCGGACGAAAAAGGCGTTGTCACCGGGGTTCTGGAGCGCGACGCCGCTTTGAACGTTCTGCTTGGGGCCGACTGATGGCGACGCTGTCCACAGATCTGACAGAGGCACCGAACAAGCCGTGGGGGCGGACCCGGATCCTTACCGCGCTGCTGATCGTGGCCTTTGCGCTGATCGTGGCCAAAATGGTCGGTATTCTGCCAGACTGGCTGAACCGCATTCCCGAAGCGGCGATTCCGCCAACAGCACAGGTTCTGGACGCGATTTTCAGCTTTATCCAGAATGATCTGGGTTTGATCTATGTGACCCGCTTTATCGCGGAAGGCCCGCTTGAGTTTCTGTTGGATACATCGGCCAACCTGTTGGAGGGCAAGCGGCGCTGGCCCTATCTGGGACCGATCCCATGGTCTGCAATTGCCGCCGTAGCCGCAGTTGTGGGCTACGCTGTCGGTGGCTGGCGCTTGGCTGCCCTGGGCGCAGGCACCTTTATCTGGACCGCAGCCATCGGACAGTGGAAGATCGCCATGCAAACCATGTCCGTGATCGTGGTCGCGGCCCCGTTGGCGTTTCTGCTGGGGCTGGGTCTGGGCATTGCCGCATGGAAGTACCGCTGGTTTGAACGGATGTTGAAGCCGGTTTTGTCCATTTTGCAGACCCTGCCCTTTTTCACTTACCTTCTGCCAGCAGTGATCTTCTTCAAGGTCGGCCCCACGGCGGGGGCGGTTGCGACCATTACTTTCGCCATTCCCCCGATGATCCTGATGACCACCCTGGGTTTGAAAAAGGTCAGCCCCGAAGTGATCGAGGCGGGCCAGATGTCGGGCTGCACACGATGGCAGATGCTACGCCACGTTTATGTGCCCGCAGCGCGCACCGAGATTCTGGTCGGTGTCAATCAGGTGATCATGTTGTGTCTGGCCATGGTGGTTCTGACCGCCTTTATCGGCATGCCGGGCCTTGGTGCCAAATTGCTGGCGATGATGGGCAGCTTCAAACTGGGTCGGTCTTTCGAGATCGGCGTGACCATCGTGCTGCTGGCCGTGACGCTGGACCGGATGTCGAAAGCATGGGTCGTCAAACAGCCGGTTCACTTTGAACGCGGCACGCCATGGTGGAAGCGGCATCAGATCTCGCTGGTCGGACTGGGCCTGTTTGTCGGGTTTATCCTGTTGTCACAGGCGTTCCCGATCCTGGCAGAGATTGGCCGCAAACAGCATCTGAGCCAGGGCAAGGAAATCGACGTGGTGATCAAGTCGGTGCTGGCGATAGACGCAATCAAGGGAACAACCGAATGGCTGCGCTGGTTCCTGAATGTCAAGGTTCTGATCCCGTTCCGAAACACGCTGCTTGCCATTCCGACGCCTGCATTCATCCTGCTGGTGGTTGCCTTTGCCTATTGGGTCGGCGGGCGCAAACCCGGTATCTATGCCGCTGTTTTCTTTACGATTGTTGCTTTCTCGGGCTGGTGGGACCGGTCGGTGATCACGCTTTATACCGTGATCTCGGCTGTTGCGCTGGCCACTCTGATCGGCATACCGCTTGGCGTGATCGCGGCCCGGTCGGCACGATGGTCGAAAAGCATCCTGCTGGCCTGCGATACTGCGCAGACTTTCCCCAGCTTCATCTACCTGATCCCGGCGATCATGCTGTTTGGGGTCAATGATGTGGCTGTGGTGTTCTCGATCCTGATTTTCGCGGCGGTTCCCCTGATCCGGTACACAATTATTGGCCTCAGCAGCGTGCCGCCGGAAATGACCGAGGCCGCCGACATGTCCGGCTCGACCCGTCGGCAGAAACTGATGTCGGTGCAATTCCCGCTGGCGCTGCCGACCATGGCCGTCGGTTTCAATCAGGCGATCATGTTTGCCTTTTTTATGGTCATCATCGCGGCCTTCATCGGCACGCAGGATCTGGGGCAAGAGTTGCAGCGCACATTGGCGGGCACCGAACTGGGCAAGAATTTTGTCCTTGGCCTGAATGTCTCGCTGATGGCGCTGACCTTCGACATGGCCATCAGCAGTTGGGCGGAACAGCGCAAGCGCGCGCTGGGTCTTGATTAACCGGAGTATCCAGGATGAACGTAAAACCTGTATTCGAGGTGCCGTTCGAACGCAGCGGAGTGCTGGCCCCCGGTCTGCCGATTCTGCCGCATGGAACCGAACGCCATCCCGTCCCCGGCGCGGGATCACGCGCCGTTCCGGTGTTCAGGGGCGATGCGATCACGCTGCTGGATCGCGACGGGATGCAACCGGCGGAGATGGTTTTCTTTGCCCCCGACCGAAGCTCGGACGCAGGTATGCTTGGCGCGCAGGGGCACGGTCGGCCCGAGGGGGTGATTGCTACATTGGCAAATGGCTCGACCTCGGGAAAAAAAGTGCTGCGCGCCTTAGCGGTCGCAGGCTTCGACATCGGGTCTGGCGATGCCATCCGGGTTTTTACGGGCGGATCGCGGCCCGGTGACATGGCGCATTTTGTGGCGGAAAGTGACGGGCTATTGATCGTCGCCGCCCCCGGCGATGCGATGCGGCCGGAAAACAGCAACCCTCCGACGGACATCATTCTGTACATTCAGCGGGCCGCGCCCGGGCTGGAAAAACCTGACATAGGCCCGCCCGATCCATTGGCCGACCCCTTGAAGGACATCAACATTCAGCCCGGAAATGCTAAGTCTTACGAGGTCAAAGCCGGAGAATTCATCCAGATCGTGGATGTCAAAGGCCGCGAATGCTCGGACTTTCAAGCCTTCAGTCGCCGTGCGCTGGATCAGGGAATTGAGCGCGAGATTGATCCCACCACCACACGCAGTCTGATGGGCAATCTGTATCCGCAGCCGGGCATCTTCTCGAAATACTGGTCGGTGGATCAGGAGCCGTTGGTTGAAATCGTGCAGGATACCTGTGGGCGCCACGACACGTTCGGGCTGGCCTGTACGGCACGGTATTACGAAGATCTGGGTTATCCCGGCCATTTGAATTGTTCCGACAATATCAACAAGGATCTGGGCCAATATGGCATTCGCCCGCGCGGTGGCTGGCCTGCGATCAATTTCTTTTTCAACACGATGCTGGATGAGGCCAACACCATCGGCATGGACGATCCATGGTCGCGGCCCGGCGATTTCGTGCTGCTGCGTGCCCTGACCGATCTGGTCTGCGTCAGCACCGGCTGTCCTTGCGACATTGACCCGGCCAATGGCTGGAACCCGACCGACATTCAGGTGCGAACCTACAAGGCGACCGAAGATTTCAAACGGTCCTATGGCTATAGAAAATCTGCGGAGGCGGATGTGGAAGACACCAAGAAAACAGCATTTCACGACTGTTTTGCGCGACATACGCGCGATTTTGTCGAATATAACGGCTATTGGCTGCCCAACACGATGACAAATCACGGCACGATTGCCGAATACTGGGCCTGTCGCGACAAGGTGGCCGTGATGGATCTGAGCCCCTTGCGCAAATACGAAGTTGTCGGCCCTGATGCCGAAGACCTGATGCAGCTTTGCGTGACCCGCAACATGAGAAAACTCAGCGTGGGTCAGGTGGTGTATACGGCCATGTGCTATGAACACGGCGGCATGATCGACGATGGCACCGTCTATCGGTTGGCAGAGACCAATTTCCGCTGGATCGGCGGCAATGACACCAGCGGGTTGTGGCTGCAGGAACAGGCGCGCAAGCGCAACATGAACGTCTGGGTGCGCAACTCGACCGATCAGTTGCACAATATTGCGGTTCAGGGGCGGCACAGCCGCGACATCCTCTCGCGGATTTTTTGGACCCCGCCCCAGCAACCGACCATCGCGGAACTGCCCTGGTTCCGACTTACCGTGGCCCGGGTCGGGGATGTGCGCGGAACCTCGGTGGTGATTTCCCGAACCGGCTATTCGGGCGAGTTGGGGTATGAAATCTTCTGCCACCCCAAAGATGCTGTCGAGATTTTCGACCGTGTCTGGGACGTTGGTCAGGACTATGGAATCACGCCGCTTGGGCTTGCCGCGCTCGATATGTTGCGGATCGAAGGGGGTTTGATCTTCGCCGGGTCCGAATTCGATGACCAGACCGATCCGTTTGAGGCTGGCATCGGCTTTACCGTCCCATTGAAATCAAAAATGGATGATTTCATCGGTCGCACTGCAATCGAGGAACGCAAAGCGCACCCTCACCGCAAGCTGGTCGGGTTCGAAGTAGAGGGTGGAACCATCCCGGCTCCGGGCGATTGTGTGCGCATCGGAAAGGCGCAGGTCGGCGAAATCACCAGCGCGATGAAGTCACCCATCCTGGGCAAGGTTATCGCCTTGGGCCGAGTCGCAACGCCCCACGCGACCGTTGGGCACGACATTGAAATCGGCCAATTGGATGGGCAGCAAAAGCGCCTGAAGGCCAAAATCGTTCCGTTCCCGCATTTTGATCCTTCGAAAGAGCGTGTGAAAGGTGTCTACCTCGAAAACAACGTCCCGGATGCGGCCGAATGATACGGTGATTGCGAGATCAAAAGCCAAAGCGCTTGCTGTTTGTTTTCTGGGCCTTACGGTCGCATCATTCCCCAGAGCTGGCTTTACCGAGAGCTGCGACCGGGTTTCCGCGCTTGAACGCTATGCCGACGACGGTGTGCCCCCGCAGGGTGCGATCTGCGAAACCTATGTTGGCGCCGCCGGTGCCAAAGGCGTTTCATGTCGTTGGGAATTCCAATACCGCGACATACAAGCCGTGCGTACATTTGACGACTTCTGGACCGAAATCACTGGGTGCAGAGACGGAACCCGGTTAGAGCGCGTTGAACCGGTCAACCATCCCGACACCTACCTGCAGAGGGAATTTCTGACATCAAACGGTCTTTATCGCGTGTCCCAAAAGGACAAGGGCGAGATCAAAAGAACACTGGTGTTTCTAAGCTTCGAACACGACAGTTGAAGGTTTCTGGCCCCCATGACAAGCGAGTAAGTTGACGAGCGATATGTTAAGGTAGATTTCGACCCGAACGGACGCGGCTCTGGGTATGATTTTCCTGCGATAGGGCGAGGCCCATCCGCCAAACAAAAGCCATATTTTAAGCAGACACCATCAGCATTTAGATGAAGTACGAGGATAATATGAAACTCGGATTTGCGATCGCTGGCCTTGCCCTGCTTGCTGCCTGCGATGTCCCGCCCCAGACGCCGGAAGAAATACGCCAGAATGAGAGGCAACAGCAGGAGCTGCAAAGTGACCTGTATCGTCAGAACCTGGATCTGGATTGTTTCTCGGGTGATCAGAAGGCCTGCGAGAACCAGCAGAAACTGCAAGAGATTGATGCCATCGGCAACGCATTGGAAGATGTCGCAACTGCCGCGAACGCCTCGGGCTGATCCGCCTGCGCCCCGTCAAAGGGCCGAACGCGATGTCATTTAGGTTCCTTGCAAAGGAAAGATCATGAACCTTAAATCCTTCACCCTGATCGATCTGGGCGTCATGTGTGTCGCCGGGCTTTGCGCCACGATGGCGTTTGATTTCTGGGGACAGGTCGTCAGCCCGTCCCTGGGGTGGGCCAACCTGTCCCCCGAGGGTCTGGCCATCAGCCTGCTGTCAAGCCTGGGCCTGCCAAGCAGCAACTTCCTGGGATTCTTCGTGCATTTCTATGTGGTCGGTCTGATTGCATATCCCATGGGCTGGGTCTTTATATTCAAACCGGCTTGGGTGTCGTTCATCTCGGGCACGCATCTGAGCGTAGCATCAGCGCTTTATGGGTTTGCGCTCTGGCTGTTCGCCATCGGTGGGGTCACAAGCTTTGCGGGTCTGCCGCCGTTTCTGAACTTTACCGGCATCACCTGGGTCGCGCTTGTTGGGCACGTCCTCTACGGCATCGTGCTGGTTGCGGTCCTGAGGTTCATTGAGGGGCGTGATCAACGCCGAACCACAGGATGACTGGCAAGGCGCTGTTCGCAGCGGCACTGGGTTTTGCCTTGTGGGGCGCCGCGTCGGACGTGTCGGCACAGTCATTCGATTGCACCAAGGCGGAAACACCGGCGGAAACCATGATCTGTTCCGCGCCGCTTTTGGCGTCGTTGGACGAAGAGCTTGCACTGGTCTACCAAGCTGCCCGACAGGTTGATGAGACAGGCAAACTTGCCCAACAGCAGCGCAATTGGTTGCAGACCCGCACGCTGTGTGAGGACGAGTTTGAGTGTCTCAAGCAAAGCTACCTGACCCGGATCCAGGAGTTGGATGACGATACTGCGCCGTTGTTGCAGGCCGGGCGTTATGTCGGGCAAAATTCAGAGTTGGAGATCGAGGTTTCGGGAACGCCGGCAGACGGGTATAGCGTTGTTTTTACCGGGATAAGTGCAAACTATATCTGCGAAACTGATCCGGCGATGCTCAGATCAGCGGGAAGCGTTCTCTTTGCCTCAACGGATGAAGCGCCGTTGCTGGAACTGATACGCGTCGGGTCGGGCCTGCTTTTGCCTGACACTGGCGTGAACCGGGATCTGAAGCGAACTTGGTGCGGTGCCCGCGCGCCACAGGTTGTTGGATCTTTTTTCAGGCGTGCCTCAAGATGAGCATGGGCCGATACATTCTTTTCCGCGGGCATCGCGCACGCCTTGTATCGCCAATAGCGTTAAGCGTTTGCGGCGCTATTGCAGCCAGTGCTGGTACCGGTCCGGTGCCGGGCTTACCCAAAGATGTAGTGGAAAACACCAATCCGTTGCTAACAGCGGCATATGCCTGTTCGATCGGGGCCCCAGCCCTGATTGCGGACAATCCGCTGGTGGGCGATCAGTCTCTGGTGCTGGGTGTGCCTGCGCAGCGGGACAGGCAGCAAATGCTGCCTGTGATCGCGCTGGCCGGGCAAACCCTATCCGGAACCGGGTTGTCCGTGGATGCAGAGGGAACACCAAACTCCTTTCAGTTTTCCTGCGATCTAAGTGCGGATCTTTCCCATGCGACGGCGTTGAACCTGACAGCCATCGGCCATCCCCTGCACTGGGCCAAGGACGCGAGCAAAGCGGTTGCACCTCAAACCACCTCGGACGGGGCGATCTGGTTTGTTCAGGACGGGGAAGAGATGGCGCAGCTGGTGCATGGCATCCCCGAAACCGACAATCGGGATTTTCTGGCCCGGTGCCGGAAAGGCAGCGGATCGTTCATGTGGACAACGCCCTTTGCAGCCGAAGATTTTGGCCCGGGCAATCAGGTGCCGGTCTCAGTTTTCGCGCCGCCCACCGAGGGTGAAGGACTTTACGTGGCAAGGCGGTGTTTGATGATGCGACCGGTGCCTATGTCGCGGTTGCCACGGTTAAGGCCTCGGACCCGCTGATCGGCTGGATCGCCAAGGCGCGGCAGTTGAATTACATGATTGACCGGCAAAACTACCAGATCAGCCTGCAAGGCTCGGCCAGTGCGGCGCAGGAATTTGCAAAATTGTGTTCCAAGGACGAATAAACTTAGCATGAAAGGCAACAAAATGGGTGTTTTTGACAAAAAACAACGAGTTTCAATGAAAGTTCTGGCCGGTTTGTTTGTCGCCATGCAGGCATCGTCTGTCTGGGCGGGACCACAGTATATCGACGGAACGGGGTATGCGGTTTCGGGTTACGATGTGGTTACCTATCGCACGCTTACTGCATCGCCGGTCGGGACCCCTCAGCCCCAGGGGGTCGAAGGTCACATGTCGATCACCGCCGACTATAACGGTGCCACCTGGGCCTTTTCCACCGAAGAGAACCGCGACAAGTTCCTGGAAAACCCGGCCTATTACGCGCCCCAATTTGACGGGCACTGTGCCTATGGGGTCGCGCAGGGCGGCAAGGTTCCGGGCAATCCAAACCTGTGGCGCATCGTGGATGACAAACTGTATCTGAATATCACCAAGGTTGTGGTCGGATTTTGGGAAAAGGATATCCCCGGCAACATCAAAAAGGCAGATGACAACTGGCCGGGTATCAAGGATGATCCGGCCTCGACCAATGTCATTCCCAATTTTACTTCCACCGCGCCGGTGAAGGAGTAATAGGGAATTGGGGGAGGCATGGTAGGTTCCCCAATCGTGAGGTTCAGGTTCGGGTACCCGGACCGACCCCATCTTGCCGCGTGATCGCGCAGCCTCTAAACACCGCTTTCGACCAAGCTCCAACCCAATATGTGAAGACGATCATGACACTCAACTGGGCAATTATCGGCACCGGATTCATTTCGGACAAGGCGATTGACGGGATCAAGAAAAGCGACGGCTCGCAGCTTTATAGCATCTTTGGGCGCAACCCCGATCTTGTCGCCGAATTCCAGGCCCGCCATAGCATCCCCCATGGGGGTACAGATCTGGATGCGGTGCTGTCCGATCCGTCGCTGGATGCGGTTTATATCGGCCTGCCAAATCACCTACATCACGAGGTGACGATCAAGGCCGCCGCAAAGGGTCTGGCTGTTCTGTCAGAGAAATCGCTGACCACCACGATGGCACAGGCGGGTGCTCTTATGGGTGCGGTTGCCAGGTCCGGGACATTCTTTGTCGAGGGTCTGATGTATCTTGCGCATCCGTTGATCGCCCGGTTTGTCGAGTTTCTGGACAGTGATCGATTGGGAAAACTGCGTTCGGTTCACGGCCAGTATTGCGCTGATATCTGGCAGGTGGTGAACCCCAAGGGGATGGGAACGCTGTATAATCTGGGCTGCTACCCGGCGTCATTGTTGCATCTGACCGTTCAGAGGATGTGCGGGCAACAGGCGTTTGCGCAGCGTCAGATGCACGGGGTCGGCAATCTGAGCAGCGATGGAACGATCTGCGATGCAGCCTGCACCGTGCGCTTTGAAAATGGCGTTCTGGCGACCCTTCAGTCGACGGATTCGTTTGGGATGCACAACAGGTTTGACGTGATGGGCGACAACGGCGTGCTGAGTTTTGTCACCAATCCCTGGCTGCCAGAGGTCGGACGCGGCACACTGCAATGGTCCCCTTACGAGGGCGCGCCAGAGCTGATCCATGTCGATGACCCGTTTGATGCGTTCTACCATCAAACCAAACTGGTTGAGCGTCATGTCGCGCGCGGTGATCGCGAAGTGGCGCGCCCATCCCCTCGGCACGGTGACAGTCTGGAGATCATGGACTTTCTGACGAGCTGGGAAGCGGCGTGCCGTGCATCCTATCCGAATTGACGTAGGCCGCGCCGGGCACGTTCTGGATGTGCTTAGGGTTAAACACCGCTAAGCGGCAAGAACTGGCGCGCAATCCATTGGCCGGCCTCGTCGGTCCGAGAATCAGGTGATGCCGTAAAATCCTGCTGCGACCCCGCCCCACAGCTGAGCCTGTTCGGCCTCGGTCAGGTCTGCGGTAAGCGTCCGGGCCATCGCGACCCAAGCGCCATAATCGCTGGCCAGATTTAACACGGGCCAGTCGCTGCCGAACATCAGGCGATCAGGGCCGAACACGTCAAGGATATGATCGGTGGCCGGGCGCAGCGTGTCGATGGTGAAATCGGCACCGGCCTCGGTCACAAGGCCCGAGAATTTGCAGCAGCATTGGGTATCCGCCGCCAGACGTGCCATGTCGCTGCGCCAGTCCCCCAACTCTCCGGTCGCCAGATGCGGCTTTGCGGCGTGATTGATCACACAGCGCAGATCCGGGTGTTGTTCCAACCGTGTCAGCAGGCGAGGCAAGTGGCGCGGCAGCACCAGCGCATCAAAGCTGAGGTCCATCTGAACCAGAGCCTCAAACACCGGGTCCAGATCGGCGCGCAGAATCCAGTCATCATCGGCGATTTCCTGGATCATCGGGCGAATGCCCTTGAATTTGGGATGTTGGGCCAGCCGCTCCAGTGTCTCAACCGCATCGGGCTGTTCCATATCCACCCAGCCGACAACGCCAGCGACCCAATCGGTGTCCTGCGCGGCCTGCAACATGAACTCGGTTTCGGCAACGGTGTCGGCGGCCTGCACGATGATGGTCTTGTCGATGCCCGCCGCAGTCAGATGCGGCGCAAGATCGGCGGGGGTGAAATCGCGGTAGATCGGGCCAAGCTCGGGCGACATCCAGCCATAGTCGCCACGCGCAAGGGTCCAGATATGGTGGTGGCTGTCGATCTTCATCTCAGGCTCCGGCTGTTGGGATGGGGGCGTCGGGGTGCAACAGATCGGCCACCTTCAGGTCGGACCAGAAACTGTCGGGGATAGGCTGGTTGCACCAGGTCAGGATCTGGTGCAACTCATCCGGGGTGCGCGGCCCCGGTATGACGCTTTTGACCACGGGATGTGCCAGCGGGAATTGCAGCGCGGCGGCGGGCAGGTCAATGGAATGGCTGCGGCAGATTTCAGTCAACCGCCGCACTCGGTCCGCGATCTCGGGCGGGATACCCCCATAGTCAAAGGTTTCACCGCCGACCAGAACGCCCGAATTGAACGGGCCGCCGATCACGATATCGGTTCCGGCATGGGCGCAGGCGGGCAGCAAGTCACCCAGCGGGGCCTGTTCCAGCAGTGTATAGCGGCCTGCCAGCAGGAACACATCCCAATCGCCGCGTTGCAGGGCATCGCTGCACACCTGTGCCTCGTTCACGCCCAGCCCGATGGCCGAAATAGCACCCGAGGCGCGCAGCTCATCCAGCGCGCGGTATCCGCCGGTCATGGCAGTGTCGAACAAGTCTGGCCCGGCCTCGGTTCCATGGGTCAGATCACCGATATCGTGGATGTACAGGATGTCGATCCGGTCCAGCCCCAAACGATGCAGCGAGTGTTCAAAGGATCGCATAACCCCGTCATAGGAATAGTCATAGACAGGACGGAACGGCAGCGGCGTGGCCCACGCGCCGGGGTCGGGATCATGACCGGGGTGTAGGACGCGCCCGACTTTGGTGGACAGGACGACATCTTTACGTCCGCGCAGCCCGTCTCCGATCAATCGTTCAGACAGGCCGTGGCCATAGAAGGGCGCGGTGTCCACATATCGGATGCCGCTGTCCAGCGCGTTCGCAATCGTCGCGCGTGCGTCGTGCTCGGCAACCGGTTGGAAAATACCCGCAAGGCTGGCCGCGCCAAGGCCGAGACTGCTGAGCGGTGTGCCTGATGAGGTCAGGCTGGTGCGTTCAATTCCCACTGATCTGTCGCCCCATTTCCTGCGCAGCTTCGGCAAACATCTGAGTCACGGTTTCCATCGGTGGGGCGTCGTAATCGTCGATGCGTTCAATATACGGGCAGGTCAGCGCGGCCAGCGCGGTACCAGACGGGTCCAGCACCGGGAAGGACAGGTTGATGACCCCGGTCAATGTCTGGCTGGCCCCGCTGGTATGCCCGGCCCTGCGGACCTCATCGAGTATGGCAATGAAATCGGAACTGGCGATTTCCTCTTCGCCTTTGACCAGCTGGTGTTCCTGCATCATCCGCTGCCGCATCTCGGGCGATTGAAACGCAGCCAGAACAATGCCCGACCCGGTATTGTACAATCCGACAACCGCGCCAGTGCGCAGCGCCAGCCGCCAATTGCCCGGGGCCGAGGTAGTGGCCGAGATGACGATATCGCCATCCTCCCACAAGGCCAGATGGCCCGATTGTTCGCTTTCCGCAGACAACTGACGCATCAGAGGTTCGGCAATATCCAGAATACGCCGCCGTGGCGGATGCGCATTGGCCAACGTCAGCAGCTTGAGGCTGAGCATGAACTTATCCCCGCCCGGTGACGAGGTGACATAGTTGCGGCGCACCAAAGTGCTGAGCATCCGGTAGGTTTCATTCGGAGACCGCCCAAGCCCCTTGGCAATCTCGGCCCGTGTCATGCCCTCGGGCGAGGCGGCCAGAAACTCCAGAATGTCCAGACCCTTGTCCAGCGCCGGGGCGCGATACTTGTCATTTTCGGCATCCAGCACGACGGCCTCCTTGTCGGTTCGATACGAATCTAGCGGCAATTTTTGATTGACACAACACTCCACTTCATAAATGAATTGATCATTCATGTACGCATGAATCAACGGGAGGACGCCATGATCCGGCAAATAAGCAGAATACTCACGACAACAGCGGTCGCGACAATCGCGTGCGCCGCATCCGCTCAGGACTACGGGAATTTCGACGGCTATACGCTGCGGGTGAAACTGATCGGCGGCGCGCAATACGAGCCGCTTTATACCCTGATCCCCGAATGGGAGGCCGCGACCGGTGCCAAGGTCGAAATCCTGTCCCGCAAAAGCCATTTCGAGCTGGATCGCGAGATGAAACAGGACATCGCCGCGGGCAATATCGACTATTGCGCCTTTGCCAATCATACCAATTTCGCGCCGCAATACGTCTCGATGACCGAGCCGCTGGACGCGCTGGTCGGGGCCGACACGGTTGACGGGTTCTCGCCGCTCGTGATCAGTCACGCCACGGTGGATGGCAAGCTGCTGTCCCTGCCGCGCCATTCGGACGTGTCGAACCTGTACTACCAGAAGTCGCTCTACGAGGATGAGGCCAACAAGGCCGCGTTCAAGGAAAAGTTCGGCTATGATCTGGCCGTGCCCGAAACATGGGCGCAGGCGGCTGATCAGGCCAAGTTCTTTACCAACGCGCCGGACCGCTACGGCACCCATTTCGCCGGCAAGGACGAAGGTCTGACCGGGCGCTTCTATGAGATGCTGGTGGCCGAAGGTGGCGCGCTGTTTGACGAAAACTGGAACCCGACCTTCAACAGCGAAGCCGGTGTGCGGGCGTTGAACTGGTTCGTCGACCTCTATTCCAATGACGCTGTGCCTGCGGGCACAACCAACTATGTCTGGGACGATTTGGGGCTTGGCTTTGCGGCAGGTGCCGTGGCCTGGAACCTCGACTGGGCGGGGTGGGCCGCGTATTTCAATGGCGATGACAGCAAGATCGGCGGCGATGTCGGCGTGGCACTGGCCCCGACCGGATCGGGCGGCAAGCGCACCGGGTGGTCCGGCTCGCACAGCTTCTCGGTCACGCAGGCCTGCGACAACAAAGAGGCTGCGGCCAGCTTTGTTACCTTCCTGACCAGCCATGACGCGCAGATGGTCGAGGCCCGCCGTGGCCTGTTGCCAACACGCACACAAGTCTGGGACGACGTGATCGCCGAATTCACTGCCGACGGCAATGAATTCATGGTCGAGGTGTTCGACATCTGGGGCGACTCGATGGCTGAGCATGCCTTTACACCACCGCTGATCGCGGAATGGGGCGAGGTGTCGAACATCCTGTGGCCCAACCTGCAATCCGCCATCCTTGGTGACAAATCGGTCGAAGATGCCCTGAACGACTCGGCCGAAGAAGTCCGCGAGGTTATGGAAGACGCCGGTTACCTGTAAACCGGCAATCTGAGATGCCGCGCTGTTCTCCCCCGCGGCATCTCACCCTACTCACGCACAATTCTGACCCTTTTGGGAATACGCCACCATGTCCGGTTTCCGCCGCGCACTGAGAGAGCACGCCGTGCCCCTGGCCCTGATATCGCCGGCAATCCTGGTGATCCTGCTGGTGGTTTTGCTGCCGCTGCTGTTCTCGTTCTATACCAGCTTTTCCAACTATCGCCTGATCAAACCCGAAAGCCTGTGGCAATGGGTCGGCCTGCGCAATTATGAGCGCATTCTGGGTGACTGGGATTTCTGGGTTGCCTTCGGGCGCACCGTTCTGTTCCTGACCGTTGTGCTGAACCTTGAAATGCTGTTCGGGCTGGGTATCGCGCTGCTGGTCAACAAGATCACATGGGGTCAGCGCACCCTGCGCACGATCATGATGTTCCCGATGATGTTTTCGCCCATTCTGGTGGGCTTTCAGTTCAAATACCTGTTCAATGACACCATCGGCGTGGTCAACAACGCGCTGCAATCGTTGGGCCTGACAACACATGCGATCCCGTTTCTGGTCGATCGCTGGCTGGCATTTTTCTCAATCGCCATTGCCGAGATCTGGATGAGCACCTCGGTCTTTGCCATCCTCATCCTTGCGGGGCTGTTTGCCATGCCCAAAGACCCGGTCGAGGCCGCCCGCGTCGATGGCTGCTCAAACTGGCAGGTGTTCCGCCATATCACCCTGCCCTTTCTGATGCCTTTCATCTATATCGCCATGACCATCCGGTCGCTGGACGTGGCACGCGCCTATGACATCGTGGACGTGATGACCGGCGGCGGCCCCGGTGGCCGGACCGAGCTGCTCTGGACCCTGATCGCCCGCACCGCCTATGACGATGCCCGCATGGGGCGCGCCAATGCGATGGCCTATGTCTCGATCCTGCTGTCGATCTTCTTCACCTGGTTCTTCTTCCGCAAGCTGATGGAAGCCCGCAAACATCTGGGGGCGTTCTGATGCCGACAAAAACCAAAACCGCGCTGGTCTGGGTGTCGACCTTCATCGTCATGCTGATCATCTGTATGCCGGGTCTGTGGATCGTGCTGTCGGCCTTTCGCCCCAATGGCGAGATTCTGACCAAACCGGCGATCTGGATCCCGCAAGATCTGAGCCTGGACAATTTCCGCGCCATCTTTGGCTATGGCGAGGATGTGGTGGCGATTCCCGTGGCCAGCTATTTCCGCAACTCGCTGGTAATCTCGCTGACCTCGACCTTTATTGCGGTGCTGATCGGCATGACCGGCGGGTACGCCTTTGCCCGCTTTCGCTTTCCCGCCAAGGGGCCGATCTTTTTGTGGCTGATGCTGTCGCGCACCGTGCCGGGCATTGCGCTGTCATTGCCCATCTTCATCATCTGGTCGCGTCTGGGCATCATCGACACCAAATTCGGCGTGATCCTGGTGTTCACTGCAATCAACGTGCCCTTTACCATCTGGCTGACCGAAGGCTTTTTCCGTCAGGTTCCCAAAGACCTGAACGAAGCCGCCCAGATCGACGGTTGCACCCCGTGGCAGGCGTTCTGGAAGATCGAGTTTCCGCTGGCTAAATCGGGCATCGCATCGGCGGGCATCTTCGCCTTTCTGACCTCGTGGAACGAATATGCGCTGGCCAGCCAGCTGACCCGTTCGACCGACAGCAAAACCCTGCCGGTGGGGCTGATGGATTTCACCGCACAGTTCACAATCGACTGGGCCGGGATGTGTGCGATGGCCGTCATCATCATCATCCCCGCCCTTGTTCTGACCTTCCTCGTACAAAAACACCTGATCGCCGGCCTGACTTTCGGCGGGGTCAAAGGATAATTCATGGCTGAAGTCTCGCTTATGAACATCGTCAAACGCTATGGTTCGACCGAAGTCGTGCACGGCATCGACCTGGATATCGCGCATAATGAATTTGTCGTGCTGGTCGGCCCCTCAGGCTGCGGTAAATCCACCACATTGCGCATGATTGCCGGACTGGAGGAGATCTCGGACGGCGAAATCCAGATCGGCGGTACGCGGGTCAATGAACTGCCGCCGCGCAGGCGCAATATCTCGATGGTGTTTCAGAATTATGCTTTGTATCCGCACATGTCTGTGCGTGACAATCTGGGGTTCAGCCTGAAGATCGCCGGACAATCACAAAGCCAGATCGACGCTGCGGTGGATGAGGCCGCGGGTATTCTGGGTCTTGCCGAGTTGCTGGAGCGCACCCCGGCGGAACTGTCGGGCGGTCAGCGTCAGCGCGTTGCCATGGGCCGCGCGATTGTGCGCCATCCCGATGCCTTTTTGTTTGACGAGCCGCTGTCGAACCTCGACGCCAAGCTGCGCACCCAGATGCGGACCGAGATCAAGCGCCTGCATCAGAAGGTGCAGACCACGATCATCTACGTCACCCATGATCAGGTCGAGGCGATGACACTGGCCGACCGGATCGTGATCATGAAAGACGGGCATATCGTGCAGGTCGGCACGCCGCTGGATGTGTTCGAACGGCCGGTGAATACCTTTGTGGCGACCTTTATCGGCTCACCACCGATGAACCTGGTCGATGGTACCATTCAGGACGGCGTGATTGTGTTTTCCGATGGCAATTCCGTGCCCGTCCCGCCCGAGTTTCAGGACAAGGTGCAGCCCGGCGCCAGGGTGCAGTTCGGCTTTCGCGCCGATGTGCTGATGCCCCGGGGCCATGCCCTGTCCGACAGCGGCCAGATTGCGCAAATTGACCTGACGGTTGCGCTGGCCGAACCGTTGGGATCGGAAACCATGTTGTTCACCGAGCTGGGCGGCGTTGAGATACAGGCCAAGATGCACAACCCGCGCCCCGTCGCGGGCGGTGAGGTTTTGCCCTTTGAGCTGCATATCGAAAAATGCCACCTGTTTGACGCTGAAACCGGCCAAAGCCTGAGGGATCTGTGATGCAACGCATGGGTATGGTGATCGGGATCAAACCCGACAAGATCGACGAGTATAAACGGCTGCACGCGCAGGCCTGGCCCGGGATTCTGGCCGGGATCACCGCCTGCAACATCCGCAATTACTCGATTTTTCTGAAACAGCCCGAAAACCTGCTGTTTGGCTATTGGGAATATCACGGCAGCGATTTTGCAGCGGATGCGGCGAAAATGGCGGCAGACCCCAAGACGCAGGAATGGTGGGCGCTGACAGACCCGTGTCAGACCCCCCTGCCCGACAATGCCGAAGGCGAATGGTGGGCGATGATGGAGGAGGTGTTTCACCATGACTGATGCGATCACAAAACAACTTGAGACCTGCTATTCCGGCGTTGTGCATGATGTTATGCGCGGCATGGGGTTGCGCAATTTTACATTGCCGCTCGAAATCACGCCGCTGATGCCGGAAAAAACCCTGTGCGGTCCTGCCTTTACCATCGAAGGCCGCCCGGATGATACGGCGGACGGGCATCAGACCCTACTGGAATGGACCGGGCTGCTCTCCAAGGCGAAATCCGGCCATATCTGGGTGTGCCAGCCCCACACGCTGGATTTGGCGCAGATGGGAGAGTTGACGGCGGAAACCCTGCAAAAGAAGGGCGTTCTGGGCTGTGTTTTGGACGGGCACGCGCGCGATACCAATTTTCTGATTGATATCGGGTTTCAGACCTGGAGGCGGGGACATACCCCCAATGACATCGTGGGGCGCTGGCTGCCGACGGCCACGGAAATCCCCATTCAGATCGGCGATGTGCGGATTGAACCGGGCGACTACCTGCTGGGCGACCGCGACGGTATGGTGCGTATTCCCCGCGCGATTGTCGAAGATGTGACCGCCAAAAGCCTCACCGCGATGCAGACCGAAAACAAGGTGCGCACCGCGATCATGAACGGCACCGATCCGCAGGACGCCTATCTTGAGTTTGGTAAGTTCTGATGCGCATCACATCGCTTGATATCCGCGCTTGCCGCATCGAAAGCGACGCCGCTGTCGGCGACCTGCTGCGCGGGGCCAAACGCGCGGCGGGGATGGAGTTTCTGGTCTACACGATGGAAACCGAGTGCGGGCACAGCGCCTCAATGTTCGGGTTCGCGGGGGCCAGTGCCGCTGGCTCGGCACATCTTGCAGCCTCGCTGAAACCGTTTTTTGAGGGCCGCGACGCCCGCGACCGCGAGGCGCTGTGGCGCGCCTTCCGCACGCAAGACCGGTTTTGGAGTCACCTGCCTATCTATATCTACGGCCCGCTGGACACCTGCCTGTGGCTGCTGACCGCGCAGGCCGCCGGGCAGCCGCTGTATAAATACATCGGGGCCGCGCGCGACGAAATCCCGGTCTATCTCAGTTCGATGTTCCACAACGATGCCGCGCCTTACGTGGCCGAGGCCAAGGCCGCGCAGGAGCAGGGGTTTGCTGCCTATAAACTGCACCCGCCGGGCAATTCGGTTGATGAAGACCTTGAGATTCACGCGCAGGTGCGCGATGTGGTCGGGCCAGAGTTCACGCTGGCCTCGGACCCGGTGGCCTTCATGACCTTGCCGCAGGCGATCCGCTATGGCCGCAGGCTGGAAGAGCTGGGCTTTGCCTGGTTTGAAGAGCCAATGCCTGATGAAAGCATCCCTGCCCTGCGCGAACTGACCCGCACGCTGGATATTCCCATATGGGGCACCGAGGTGATCGCCAAACATCCCTACAGCGTTGCCGAGTGTATCTCGACCCGCGTGGTGGACACGGTGCGCGCCGATGTCAGCTGGTCCGGCGGGGTGACGGCGGTGCTGAAAACCGCGCATCTGGCCGAGGCCTTCAATGTGAATTGCGAGGTGCATACCGCCATTTTCCACCCGCTTGAGATGGTCAATCTGCACCTGTGTGCGGCGATCACCAATTGCACCTATCTCGAACTGCTCTGTCCGGTTGCGGATTTCAGCTTTGGCCTGACCGAACCACTGCCCATTGAAAACGGCATCGCCCGCTTGCCTGACACGCCCGGCCTTGGGCGCGATCTGGATTGGGCGCTGATCGACGCCGCCACCGTTCTTCACCTGTAACGAAAGGCCCGCCCATGCCAGCCACCACATCGCAGAACTTGCTGCTTCTGTCTGACGCCGACAATGTGCTGATCGCGCTTGGGCCGACCGAGGCAGGCCCGCACCCGGTCTCGGACGGGTCGGTGGCGCAGGTGAAACAGGCAGTGACGCTGGGCCACAAGATCGCCCGTCACGCCATAGCGCGGGGCGAGAAGGTATTGAAATACGGTGTCCCGATCGGTTCGGCCTCGGCCGATATTGCGGCGGGTGAGCATGTGCATGTCCACAATATGCAAAGCGACTATACCCCCACCCATTCGTTGAAGGAAACGGCAGGAGGATCAGATGTTTGAAGGGTATCTGCGGCAGGACGGGCGCAAGGGCATCCGCAATGTTGTGACCGTGGTCTATCTGGTCGAATGCGCCCGCCATGTGGCCAATGAAATCGTTCTGCCTTATCGCGATCAAGGCGCGCAGGTGATCGGGTTTCCGGGCTGTTTTCCCAACGAATACGCCCAGACGATGATGGAGCGGCTGTGTACCCATCCCAATGTGGGCGCGGTGCTGCTGGTGTCGCTGGGCTGCGAAAGCTTCAACCGGTTTCGGCTGGAACAGGCGGTGGCCGACAGTGGCCGCCCGGTGACATCCATCGTGATCCAGCGCACGGGCGGCACCCGGTCCTCGGTCGCGGAGGGGCGCGAATGGGTCGAAGGGCAGCTTGAGGCGCTGAAAACCACGCCGCGCGTTCCGATGCAGATGTCGGACCTGATCATCGGCACCATCTGCGGCGGATCGGACGCCACCAGCGGGATCACCGGCAACCCCGCTGTGGGCCGGGCCTTTGACCGGATGGGCGCGGCCGGGGCGGCCTGCATCTTTGAAGAAACCGGTGAGCTGATCGGCTGCGAACAGATCATGGCCGACCGGGCCGCGACGCCTGAACTGGCTAATGAACTGGTCCAATCGGTCGACAAGGCCGCCGCCTATTACGCGACGCTGGGCTATGGCAGCTTTGCCGCCGGCAATGCCGAGGGCGGGTTGTCGACCATCGAGGAGAAATCCATGGGCGCTTATGCCAAATCTGGCGCGGCCCCCATTGTGGGTCTGATCAAGCCGGGGGATATCCCGCCCACAGGGGGCCTCTATCTGCTGGATGTCGTTCCCGATGGCGAGGTGCGCTATGGCTTTCCCAACATCAACGACAATGCCGAGATTGCCGAGATGATCGCCTGCGGCGCGCATGTGATCCTGTTTGTCACCGGGCGCGGCTCGGTTGTTGGATCGGCGATCTCGCCCGTGATCAAGGTTTGTGCAAATCCCGACACCTATGAGCGTTTGTCCGAAGATATGGACGTTAATGCCGGGCGTATTCTGAACGGCGTCAGTCTGGATACGGTTGCCGATGAAATCCACGATCTGGTCTGCACCGTCGCAGGCGGCGCGCCCACCAAATCCGAAGATCTGGGTCATACCGAATTCATCCTGACCTACAAAAGCTTTGAACCCATCGGACCGGCCTGCCTGCCGGTTTAAGACCGGGGCAGGACATCCCTTTGACTTTCGGATCGCCCCCTTACGATCCGTCCGAATACTGGAGAACGCAATGACCGACCTTTCAGGCAAGACCTGCCTTATCACCGCCTCCGGGCAAGGCATTGGCCGCGCTACTGCCGAAGCCTTTGTGCAGGCCGGTGCGACTGTCTGGGCCACCGACCTCAACCCCGAGGCGGTCGGCTCGATCACCGGCGCGACTGCACGCGCGCTGGATGTGACCGACCCCGCCGCGATCGCCGCTCTGGCCGAGGAGACCGGCCCGATTGACGTGCTGTTCAACTGCGCGGGCTTTGTCCATGCGGGCAGCATTCTGGACTGTGACGAGGGCGAGTGGGATTTCGCCTTTGATCTGAACGCCAAGGCGCAATACCGCATGATTTCGGCCTATCTGCCGGGGATGCTGGCCAAGGGCGGCGGGTCGATCATCAACATGTCTTCAGTTGCATCCAGCATCAAAGGGGTGCCCAACCGCTTTGTCTATTGCGCCTCAAAGGCGGCGGTGATCGGCTTGACCAAATCGGTCGCAGCCGATTTCGTCACCCAAGGCATCCGCTGCAACGCGATCTGCCCGGGCACGGTCGACAGCCCATCTTTGCATGACCGGCTGCGTGCAACAGGGGATTATGAACAGGCGATGACCGACTTCATCGCGCGGCAACCCATGGGGCGGATCGGCACAGCGACGGAAATCGCGGCGCTGGCGGTTTACCTTGCCAGCGATGCCAGTGCATTCACAACCGGCCAGTGCCACATCATTGACGGCGGCTGGGCAATCTAGGGAACACGACATGAAATTCTTACGATATGGCGAGCCGGGTGCCGAAAAACCCGGTGTTTTGGATGCGGACGGCAATATCCGTGATCTGTCCGGCCTGATTACAGACCTGTCTGGCCCGGTGTTGGAGAACCTCGGCGCGCTGGCCGGAATGGACGTGACCGCCCTGCCAATTGTTTCTGGTGATCCCCGGCTGGGCCCACCCATTGCGGGCACGGGCAAGTTCATCTGCATCGGTCTGAACTATGCCGATCACGCCGCCGAAAGCGGTATGGATGTCCCGCCCGAACCGGTGATATTCATGAAGGCAACCTCGGCCATTTGCGGACCCAACGATCCGATCGTGATCCCGCGCGGATCGACCAAAACCGATTGGGAGGTGGAACTGGCCGTCATCATCGGCAAAACCGCCAAATATGTCTCGGAGGCCGATGCGATGGACCATGTGGCCGGATATTCCGTGACCAACGATGTGTCAGAGCGTGATTTCCAACTACAACGCGCTGGTCAGTGGACCAAGGGGAAATCCTGCGACAAATACGGCCAGATCGGCCCATGGCTGGTCACGCGGGACGAGGTGCCCGATCCGCAGAACCTGAAAATGTGGTTGTCGGTCAATGGCCAGCAGATGCAGGACGGGTCGACCACGACCATGGTCTACGGTGTGGCCCATCTGGTCTCATACCTGAGCCAGTTCATGACCCTGCACCCCGGCGATGTGATTTCCACCGGGACGCCCCCGGGTGTGGGGATGGGACAGACCCCGCCACAATATCTGAACGCGGGCGATGTGGTGAAACTGGGGATCGAGGGTCTGGGCGAACAGCAGCAAAGCGTGATCGCCGACTGACGCAGCATCCGGCAGGCGCCTAGTGCGGCCGAATATGCGCCTGCCCGTCCCGCCCGATTGCGGCGCGATTCTGTCGCCAGATGGTTGGTTTTGCGTCAGTGTCCGATCTTCACCAGCTGCGTCTGTATTTTGACGGGGACCGGCCGTATTTCTTTTTGAACTGCGTGGTAAAATACGCCACGTTGCCGAACCCGGTTGCCACGGCTATGTCGATCAGTCGCATGTTGGACAGCGTCAGGAGTTCGCTTGCGCGGGCCAATCGGATATCGGAATAGACCTTGCCGGGCGGTTTGCCGACGTAATGTTTGAACAACCGCTCCAACTGCCGGATCGACACACCCACACACTGGGCGATTTCCTTTGTCGAAAGCGGGTTTTCAACCTTGCTTTCCATGATGCTGACCGCTTGCGAAATGTGGATATTGCGGACATCGGACAAGCTGGCAAACGCGGTGCGTTGTTCCGCATCATCGCTGTGCACACGCAGATGCAGGCACATGTCCGCCACGATGCTGGCCAGTCGGGTGCCGTGGTCCCGTTCGATCATGTTCAGGATCATGTCGGTCGCGGCCACCCCGCCACCACAGGTCATCAGCGTGTCGTCGATCTCATACAGGTTTGAGGTCGGGCGCAGATCGTGGAACATCTCGCAGAAAATGTTTTGGTATTCCCAATGCAGCGTAAACCGTTTGCCTTCCAGCAAACCAGCCCGGGCCAGGGCGAACGCGCCCGTGCAAATACCGCCAATTCTGCAACCCAGCGTCACCTGTCGGCTGATCCAGGCAATGGCTTCGGTGCTGATATGGTTCTGCGGCTCGTTCCCGGAGCAAACGAAAATCTGGCTGCCAGGGCGTGCGTCCTTGCGGCCGAAATTGGGGGTGATCAGAACCCCGTTTGAACATCGGACAGGTTCTTCCTCCTGCGCCAAGGCCACCCAGTTGTACAGGTTTTTTCCGGTGATCTGATTGGCGATCCGCAGTGGCTCGATCGCAGAGCTGAAGGCAAGCATGGTCAGGTTGGGCAGCAGGAAGAAATACACGTCTTTCGGGTCACCTTCGTAAGCGATGGGAAAGACTGCGGGGGTTTCCACGTGTTTTGCGTTCTTTTGCATTTGCCAACCGTCCTTGTTTGCGCTCCTCCAGAGCTGTCTGAGAATGGGGTCATTTGGTGGTGCGTTCCACGCACCCGGCGACTTTGCCGCCTGAAACTGAAGCGCGGCGCGCAATTCCCTGGGAGGGAAGTGGAACTGCGTGCCGCCTGAGGTCAGATCTGACCTTTGTTTTTGCTGATCAGCGCCCCAGCAGCAGTTCCGGCAGGAACAGCGAAACCTGAGGGATATAGGTTGTGATCAGCAGAGTCGGGATCCATGCAAAGGCGATCATGAACAGGGTGGGCCCGATCATCTCGGTCACCGGAGCCTTGCCCACACGCGCGCCCAGATACAGCAGCGGTGCGGTCGGCGGGGTGATGTTGCCCATCCCCAGGTTCACGCCGATGATGGCGGCAAACTGGATTGGATCCACGCCCAGGTCCACGATGATCGGGAACAGCAGCGGCGAGGCCAGCAGAATGCCCGACACGTCGTCCATCAGCATACCGATCAGAACCAGAACCACGTTGATCATCAGCATGATCACGATCGGGTTCTCTGAGACCGAGAACACGATGTCCTGCGCGATGCCGGGGATATCTTCAAAGATCAGCATACGGCTGACGATCATCACCATGAAGAACATCACCATCACAACACCGGTGGTGGTTGCCGTTTCCAGCAGAGCCGAGCCGAAGTTGCCGCGGTTCAGGCCCTTGTAAACAAAGAAGCCAACAGGGATCGCGTAGATCACAGCAATACCAGCAGCCTCGGTCGGGGTCATGATGCCGCCATAGATACCGCCCAGAATCATCACAGGCATCAGCAGCGCCGGAACAGCTTTCCAGCTGGTTTTGACAACCTCTTTGGGGAAGTTATCCGACGGCGGCAGGGTCTTGATGTCCTTGTATTTGCGCAGCAGGAAGAAGTTGCACAGGATCAGCAGAACGATCAGGATCAGGCCCGGCACGATGGTTGCAAGAAAGCATTTGAGCACCGACTGACGTGTCACCCAGGCATAGATGATCTGAATCGCGCTTGGCGGGATCAGCAGGCCCAGAGGTGCGGCGTTTGCGATGATCGCAGCCGAAATACCGCGTGGATAGTTCGCCTCGCGCAGCTGCGGCAGCATGATCGAGCCGATGCAGGTCAGCGTCGCCGAGGCCGAACCCGAGATCGCGCCAAAGATGCCGCTGGCCACAACCGCAGCCGCCGACAGGCCGCCTTTGATCCGGCCCACGAACAGCTCCGCCAGTTCCACCAGCGGTGCCGCGATGCGGCCCTTCTCCATCAGGCCACCGGCCATGATGAACAGCGGAATCGCCAGCAGGACCAGCGCGTTCATACGGAAATGCCCTGACGTGAGCAGCGCAGTAAAGTCATGCCCATCGCCCGCGAAAGCGATGAAGATCATCGCCAATCCGAAAGCAAGGGGAACCGATACGCCGATGATCAATGTCACGGTCAGTATCAGAAGGGTGATCGTCAGAATCATTGAGTCGCTCCTGAGTCGTCGAGGGGCTTCAGAAAGTCAGGGTCCGTCAGGGCCACATGAAGGCGAAGACCGGTGAAGAAGGTCATCAGCAAAAAGCCCAGCATGATGCCGGTGTGCGGAACCAGGAACGGAATCCGCCATGCCACAGTGGCCGGCCATTTCGGGTACTGGGCGATGTTTTCCCAGACCATGTAGATGGCAAGACCGCTCAGCACGAGCAGAACCACAAATTCGATCGCGATGACGAGCAGCGCAAAGAACCGGCTGACCGCAGGCGATTTGATGAATGCCGACAGAAAGTCGGCCTTGATGTGGTTGCCTTCCCAACTGCCCTGCGCGCCGCCAATGAAATACAGCCAGAACGCGATGGCCATGACCCATTCCTCATAGGCGAACAGGTCCGCCTGGAACAAATAGCGCAGGATCACGACGAAGAAGAAGGTTACAGCAAGTATCAGGCTGGCTGAGACCAGCAGTATCTTCTGAAACGCCAACAATCTGCGAAGAGCGGGGGATTTAGGTGTCAACGTACCTTCCATCCGTACCTCCCGTAAAATGGTTGAGCGGCGCGCCCTTCTCAGGACGCGCCGCTTTGATTTTTTGGCTTAGTTGCTGACGTCAGCTTTCAGAGCGTCCATCAGCTCTTTGCCGAAGGCCTGCTCCAGCTTGGGCCAGGTGGTTTCGCGCACATGAGCAGCAATCGCGGCGCGGTCTTCGTCCGAGATTTCGATCACTTCGATACCGTCATCCGACAGTTTCTGGGTGAATTCGGCGTCTTTGGCTTCCGAAACTTCGAAGGACGACAGAGCCGCCTTGCTGAACGCGGCTTCGACAGCGGCTTGCTGCTCGGCGTTCATTTCGTTCCAGACGTCGTTGCTCATGTAGTAGGCTGTGTTTTCAACGAACGCGTTGTAGGGGATGTAGTACTTCAGCGCGTCACGCCATGCGGTGTAGTTCGCCTCGGGCGTACCGCCGATCACACCGTCAACAACACCCTGCTGCAGCGCCGGGAAAACGTCACCCCAGTCGATGGTGGTGGTGTTGAAGCCCAGATCCGACGAAGTTTCTTTTGCAACATTTGCCGACCAAACACGGATGGTCATGCCCTTGTCGCCAACGCCGGTTGCGTTTTCAGGCAGTTTCGACGCGCCAACGCCGATGAAGCCTTCGCCCACGATGCCCAGCAGCTTGATGTTCTGTTCCGCCAGCAGTTCCGAGAACTTGGTGTAGTAGTTCGAACCGGGGGTGAACACTTTGCGCATCTGGTCATAGTCTTCAACCAGGTACGGGATGGTGCTGATTTCCAGGCGGGGGTCGTTGGTCGAGTAGATGAAGGTATGCGCAATGTCGATCACGCCTTTCTTCACGTCACCAAAAACCTGCTCGCCCGAGCCCAGCTGGTTGGCAGGGAACAGCGACACTTTGATGTCGACATCTGCGCCTTCCAGTTCTTCTTCGATCTGCTTCAGCAGAACGGTGTTCGAGTGGTCGGGGGCGTGAGTCCCGGCGATTTTCAGGCGCACGGTATCAGCAGTTGCGATCGCCGGGATGGACGTCGCGGCAGCAAAACCCAGACCAGCGACCAGCAGGCCACGGCGAGCGAGTTTCAGGGTGTCAAATTTCATATTTCTCCTCCTTGAGCATTTTGAATTTGATGTCGTTTTTCTTTCCCACAGGTCGTCTAGAGCGAAAGAATGGTCCTAAATATTATAAATGCGCAGAATGCATGTATATTTACGCACCCACGCACCTGTCTGATCAACATTCCGGGAGGTTGACGGCCAACCCACCCAGCGATGTCTCTTTGTAGCGGTTACTCATATCCAGCCCGGTTTGCCGCATCGTTTCGATGCAATTGTCCAGCGGCATGAAATGGCTGCCATCGCCGCGCAGCGCCAGCGAGGCGGCAGAAACCGCCTTGATTGCACCCATGGCATTGCGTTCGATGCAGGGGACCTGCACCAGCCCGGCGACCGGGTCACAGGTCATACCCAGATGATGTTCCAGGGCGATCTCAGCAGCGTTTTCGATCTGCTCATTGCTGCCACCCAAGGCGGCACACAGCCCTGCCGCCGCCATGGATGAGGCTGACCCAACCTCACCCTGACAACCCACTTCGGCGCCGCTGATCGAGGCGTTCAGCTTGATCAGCGCGCCGATGGCGGATGCGGTCAGCAGGAACTCACGCTCTCCTTCAGAGGTCGCGCCCATGCAATGTTCGCGGTAATACCGCAAGACCGCAGGCACAACGCCCGCAGCCCCGTTGGTGGGCGACGTCACCACGCGGCCCCCGGCGGCGTTTTCTTCATTCACGGCCAGGGCGTAGACAGACATCCACTCGTTTGCGGTGTGCGGTTGTTTCAGGTTGCTGTCGCGCTCGGCGATCAGCTTTTCATGCAGATCAGCGGCGCGGCGTTTGACCTCAAGCCCGCCGGGCAGGATACCGCGCTGCGACAGGCCGCGGTCAATGCAACCGTCCATGGCGGCAATCACGTCATCGACCTGCTGATCGACGGCCTTTTTGCTCAGATGGGCAACCTCGTTTTCGTATTTCATCTGGGCAATCGACTTGCCGGACCGCCGACCCATCTCCAGCATTTCTGCAGCATGAATGAAGGGGTGCGGATAGTTCCATTCCTTGGGGATCTGCGGCGCTTCATCCGTTTCTTCGGCGCGTTGCGCGTCCAGTTCGGCCTCGGTCATCACAAAGCCGCCGCCGATGGAATAGTAGACCTCGGCAAACACGACCGCACCTGCCGCATCCTCGGCCCATAGACGCATGCCATTGGCATGGCCCGGAAGGGTCTCGTCATAGTCGAATATGACGTCCTTTTCCGGGTCGAATTGGACAGAACCAAGCGCCTCGGTATGCAGGATCGCTTCTTTGCCCAGCCTTTGCAGTTCCTGTTCGGCCAGATCCGGGTTCAGCGTGGCCGGCAGGAACCCTGCAAGCCCCAGAATGACCGCGCGGTCGCTGGCATGCCCCTTGCCGGTAAACGCCAAAGAACCATGAAGCGATGCGCGCAAACGGTGCACCGCGCCACGGTCTGTGTGCTTTGGCAGCTTTTGCAAAAAAGCTGCTGCAGCCGTCATGGGACCCATTGTATGCGAACTGGAAGGACCGATTCCGATCTTGAAGATGTCGAAAATGCTCAGAAACATGTCAGACTCCTTGCTCTGCGGTCAGTTCGCATAGGCTGGGGCGCGGATCAGGCGTAGATCGGGAACCGCTTGCACAGGTCGAGGACTTCGGCACGCACGGCGGCCTCAACCTCGGCATCGCCTTCGCCATCTGTTGCGGCCAGGCCGTCGATCACGCTGAGAACCATCGCACCGATCTGGCGGAACTCGGCCTCACCAAATCCACGGGTGGTGCCCGCGGACGACCCCAGGCGGACGCCCGAAGTGACAAAGGGTTTTTCCGGGTCAAACGGGATCGAGTTCTTGTTGCAGGTCAGGCCCGCGCGTTCCAATGCCGCCTCGGCTGCTTTGCCGGTGACGCCTTTGGGGCGCAGGTCAACAAGTACCATATGAGTATCGGTGCCGCCCGACACGATGCCCAATTGACCCTCGACCAGCACATCGCTCAGCGCGCGCGCATTGGCGATGACATTGGCGCAGTATTGCTTGAATTCCGGCTGCAACGCCTCGCCAAAGGCCACGGCCTTGGCCGCGATCACGTGCATCAGGGGGCCACCCTGATTGCCCGGGAAAACGGCAGAGTTGAACTTTTTCGCCAGCGCCTCGTCATTGGTCAGAATGATACCGCCACGTGGGCCGCGCAGGGTCTTGTGCGTGGTCGAGGTGACAACATGCGCATGCGGCACCGGGTTGGGGTATTCGCCCGTCGCGACCAGACCAGCGTAATGCGCCATGTCGACCATCAGATAGGCGCCAACTTCGTCCGCGATTTCGCGGAAGGCCTTGAAGTCGATGGGGCGCGGATAGGCCGAAGCACCCGCCAGAATAAGCTTGGGTTTGGTTTCCAGCGCCTTGGCGCGTACCTGCTCCATGTCGATCAGATGGGTTTCGGGATCAACCTCATAGCTGACCGGGTTGAACCACTTGCCCGACATGGTGACAGGCGAACCGTGAGTCAGGTGCCCACCATGGGCCAGCGACATGCCTAGGAATGTGTCGCCGGGTTGCAGCAGCGCCAGAAACACGGCCTGGTTTGCCTGCGCGCCCGAATGCGGCTGCACATTGGCATAGCCTGCGCCAAACAGTTGCTTCAGGCGCGACACGGCCAGATCTTCGACCGTATCCACATGCTCACATCCACCATAATAGCGGCGACCGGAATACCCTTCGGCGTATTTGTTGGTCAGAACCGAACCCTGCGCTTTCAGCACCGCCTCAGAGACGATGTTCTCGGACGCGATCAGTTCGATCTGGTCCATTTGGCGGGTCAGCTCGGCATTGATCGCCGCTTCGATTTCGGCATCCGACGAAATTTTGACAACAGTAGACATATCGGGAGACTCCCAATTGAAAGTTTCAGTCAAACTTTGGGTGTGTGGGCGGGTTACAGACCGACAGCCAGTTCGGTTTCACCCACGCTCAGCAGATGGCGCACATGGGGGTAGAACGAACGCCACACATACATGCGGAACGCGGTTTCCCCTTCGCGCAACAACACGACCTGCGCACTGTCGAACACCGTCCGTGTGCCGCGACCCACGGCAATGGCACTCAGGTCGCGCGGGCAGGACGTGTTGATCAGCGTCGCGGCATCCGCGCCTTCGATCAGCAGGCCGATCTCGCGGAAAGACACGTCCACAAGGCTGTGGATCGCGCTTTCATAGATGTCGGCCCCGGCCTGGGTGATCGGCGCCCGATCTGCTTCGGGGCACAGGATAGTCCATTCATCCGGGCCAAGGCAGATTGCCTTGCGCTCGCCCGAAACGGCCACGTCCCCGATTTTGGTCGGCAGATCGACCCCAAGCGCCTTGGACACCGCTGGCAGGTTTGCCGCACGGCAGCGCAGGCTGAATTTACCTTCGAACGGCAGATCCTGCACCCGGAGGTCCGATGTTTGATTGAGCTGTGCCATATCTCTCGCTCCCTCAGAGGTTGATCCGCGATCCGTCGGGATCGTAGAAATTAGTTCCGGTGACTTTCGCCGTCAGCGTCTTGCCCGGCATCGGGATATCGACCGTCTTGCCGTCGCGCCCAAAACCGCCTTCGATCACGGCCATCGCAATCGAACGGTTCAGCGCCGCGCTCCAGTAAGATGAGGTCACGTGACCGATCATCTTGGCTGGGATTGACGTATCGCCCGCCTCGACAATCTGCGCGCCCTCTTCCAGCACGGTTTTCGGGTCGTCGGTCAGCAGGCCAACCAGCTGCTTGCGGTTTTCCACCAGCATGTCGGGTCGATCCAGCGAGCGTTTGCCCACAAAGTCCGGCTTTTTCTTGCCAATCGCCCAGGTCAGGCCCGCATCCGCAGGTGTCACAGTGCCGTCCGTATCCTGGCCGACAATGATGTAGCCCTTTTCGGCACGCAGCACGTGCATGGTTTCGGTGCCATAGACGCAGACATCGTATTTCTGACCTTCTGCGTGCAGCTTCTCCCACAGGGCGCGGCCATCTTTGGCCGGTACGTTAACCTCAAAGCCCAACTCGCCGGTAAAGCTGATGCGGAACAGGCGGGATTCGAAACCGGCCACGGTGCATTCGGCAACCGACATATGCGGGAAGGCTTCGCCCGAGATGTCCAGACCTTCGACAAACGGTTCCAGCACCTTGCGGGCGTTGGGGCCGTTCAGTGCGATGGTTGCCCATTGCTCGGTGGTCGAGGTCAGCCAGACATCCAGATCGGGCCATTCGGTTTGCAGGTAATGCTCCATCATGGTCAGAACCCGCGCCGCGCCACCGGTGGTGGTGGTGACGTGGAACCGGTCCTGGCTCATGCGGCCAATGACACCATCGTCGCGGATGAACCCGTCTTCGCCCAGCAGCAGGCCGTAACGGCAGCGGTCGTTGCCCAGCTTGGTCCAGGGGTTGGTGTACATGCGGTTCATGAACTCGGCCGCATCGGGGCCAACAACCTCGATCTTGCCCAGGGTCGACGCATCGAACATACCCAGCGAGTTGCGGGTCGCGGCGCATTCACGGGCCACAGCCGCGTGCATGTCCTCACCGCCCTGCGGGAAGTACCAGGCACGGCGCCACAGCGACACCGGCTCGTACACTGCGCCGTTTTCTTCGGCCCAGCTGTCGATGGGGGTCTTGCGGGTCAGTTCGAACAGGTCTTCCTTGTGATAGCCCGCAAAGGTGCCGAACGTGGTCGGCGTATAGGGCGGACGGAAGGTGGTCAAACCAACCTTGGGCGCGGGACGATCCAGCTGATCGGCGGCCACGTTCAGCCCGTTCATGTTGGCCATCTTGCCCTGATCGGTCGCCATACCATTGGTGGTGAAGCGTTTGATATGCTCGATCGAGCGCATCCCGTGTTTCACCGCCAGACGGATGTCTTTCGCGGTCACATCGTTCTGGAAGTCGGTGAAGGCACGGGCCAGCGATGCATTTCCATCGGTCGGCAGTTCCTTGACCACAATGCCCTGACCGGGGCGGTCATTGCCCACGGCAAACGCCGCGTCCTGCGCACCCAGCCCCATCGACGCCAGCGCGGCATTGGCCGCAGCGACACCATCATTGGCGGCATTCTGCTGACCCCAGTGGCCACGACCGGCCCCTGCGATGTGGCAGTTTTCGGTCATCTCGCCAGGCAGGAACACGCCCTGTTCCTCGTCCCAGACAAGGCTGCCCTTGGTGTGCGAGAACAGGTGCAGCGAGGGGGTCCAGCCGCCGCTCATCAGCACAGCATCACAGTCGATGACCATCGCGCCGGTGGGTTTGCCCGCACCGTTCTGCTTGGCAATCCGCAGGCCCTTGACGCGCAGGCGCCCTTTGGCGTGGGTGACGGTGTGGTCCAGATAGATGTCGATTTTGCGCTGCTTGGCCGCATCGACCAGCGCCGCATCCACATCGGCGCGCACATCCACGATGGCCGAGACATTTGCACCGGCATCGGCCATGTCAAACGCCGCATACCAGGCGGAATCGTGGCTGGTGGCGATGGCGACATTGCGGCCCACCAGAACACCATAGCGGTTCAGGTAGGTCTGCGCCGAACCGGCCAGCAGAACGCCGGGGCGGTCATTGCCGTCGAACATCAGCGGACGTTCCAGCGCACCCTGCGCCAGCACAACCTCTTTCGCGCGCACCCGCCACATCCGCTCGCGCGGGGCGTCTTTGGGCACGTCGGCCATGTGGTCGGTCAGCTTTTGCGCCAGCGCGACCATGTTTTCATGGTAGTAACCGATTGCGGTGGTGCGGGTCAGGATCTGCACATTGGCCTTGTCTGCCAGTTCCGCACGGGCCTGTTCGACCCAATCCGCGGCCACGGTGCCGTCGATCTCGATCGCGTCTTCGGACAGCAGCGATCCACCCAGTTCGGGGTTTTCGTCAACCAGCACAACCTGCGCGCCGCTGCGGGCGGCGGTCAGCGCAGCCGCCAGACCGGACGCACCTGCGCCGACGATCAGCACATCGCAATGGGTATAGCGCGAGGCATAGGTGTCGGGGTCGATCTCGGTCGGGGACACACCCAGACCGGCCGCGCCGCGAATGAACGGCTCATACACCTTGTCCCAGAAGCTTTTGGGCCACATGAAGGTCTTGTAATAGAAACCCGCCGAGAAGAAGCGATACAGCTTGTCGTTCACCTCACCCACGTCAAAGGCCAGCGAGGGCCATTTGTTCTGGCTGGTGGTGGTCAGACCGTCATAGATTTCCTGCACGGTGGCGCGGGTGTTCGGCTCGAACCGGCCCTTGGTGCCGCGCGAGGTGCCGATCAGCGCGTTGGGTTCCTCGGAACCCGCTGTGACCGGACCACGGGGACGGTGGTATTTGAACGACCGGCCCATCAGGTGAACGCCGTGCGCCAACAGGGCCGAGGCTACGGTGTCGCCTTCGAAACCTGTATAGGTCTGGCCGTCAAAGGTGAATTTGACGGTTTTCTGGCGGTTGATCCGCCCTTTGTTTGCAACGCGCCATTCAGTCATTGGACTCACCTTTCGCGGCAGATGCGTCAGGGCGGTCTTCGCCCATGGGATAGGTTGTGACAAACTTGTCCGAAACGGTGTTGCGGACCGCGTTGAAGTAACGCCCACAGCCCTGCGCATGACGCCACTGTTCCGCGTGATCGCCGCGCACGTTGCGACGGGTGAACAGGAAGTCCTTCCAGTCACCGTCGTTCAGGGCCGACGGGTCAAGGGGGCGGTCGATATGCGCTTCGCCGGCGTATTCAAACTCCAGCTCGGGCAGGGTTTCATTGCAATAGGGGCAGTGAATCAAAAGCATGTCACACCTCTTAATGGGCAACAGCCGCAGCGGCGGCTTCGTCAATCAGGCGACCGGTTTCAAACCGGCTGAGCGAGAACGGGGCGTTGATCGGGTGCGGCTCATCGCGGGCCACGGTGTGGGCAAAGGTATGCGCCGCGCCGGGCGTCGCCTTGAAGCCACCGGTGCCCCAACCTGCGTTCAGGTACAGGCCGCCGACGGGCGTCTTGCTGACGATGGCCGAACGGTCGGGCGTCACGTCAACAACACCGCCCCATTTGCGCAGCATCCGCATCCGGCGGAAGATCGGGAAGACCTCGCAGATCGCGGCCAGCGTATGTTCGATCAGCGGCAGACCGCCCCGCTGGGAATACGATACATACTGGTCGGTGCCCGAACCGATCACCAGCTCGCCCTTGTCGGACTGGCTGAGATAGGCGTGTACGGCGTTCGACATTACAACGCCGGGGAAGATCGGCTTGATCGGTTCGCTGACCAGCGCCTGAAGCGGATAGCTTTCCAGCGGCAGGCGAACGCCAGCGGTTTCCATGATCGCGGTGGTGTTGCCCGCAACCGATACGGCCACTTTCTTGGCGCGCACGAACCCGCGGGCGGTTTCCACACCCATGACATTGCCATTGTCGTCACGGCGGATCTCAGTCACCGGGCAGTTCTGCACGATGTCCACGCCCCGCGATGCGGCGGCACGGGCATAGCCCCACGCCACGGCGTCATGACGGGCGGTACCTGCGCGCTGCTGGAACGCCGCGCCCATAACCGGGTAGCGCGCGTTTCGCGAAATGTTCAGCGGCTCGCACTTGGCTTTCGCCTCTTGCGGGGTCAGCCATACGTTGTCGACGCCGTTCAGACGGTTGGCGTGGACGTGACGCTTGAAGCTTTGGACGTCATGCACGTTATGCGCCAGCATCATCACGCCGCGCTGCGAGAACATCAGGTTATAGTTCAGCTCCTGGCTGAGCCCGTCCCAAAGGTCCAGCGCGTGATCGAACATCCGCGCACTTTCGTCATACAGATAGTTCGAACGGATGATGGTCGTGTTCCGGCCCGTGTTGCCGCCACCCAGCCAGCCCTTTTCGATCACCGCAACATTGGTGATGCCATGTTCCTTGGCCAGATAATACGCGGTGCCCAGACCGTGGCCACCGGCACCGATGATGACAACGTCATAGCTGTCCTTCAATTCGGAATCGGGCCATTGCGGCTGAACGTTTCGATACCCCGTGAGCGCATCACGAACGATTGATAGAGCGGAATACTTTTGCACGGCTGCCTCCTAGATCAGACGGTTGCCTATTCGAAAACGGCCCCGTAAAATTGTATGGTTGCGCAACACCAAAGGTAATATTGCGCATCCAAGTGGTGAGGACCCCATGGCAGATGGCCAAAACCCAACAAACCGGCAGCTTACCATCGGCTTCATCCTGGCCGATCGCTTCACGCTGACTGCGTTTTCCAGTTTTGTGGACGTGTTGCGACTCGCCGCGGACGCGGGCGACAGCAGCCGCCCGATCCGGTGCAAATGGCGCATCTTGTCGCCGGATCTTGAGCCGGTCTACGCCAGCTGCGGCCTGCGCATTCAGCCGGATGACCGCTTTGGCGACCCCAAGGATTACGACTATATCGTCGTCGTCGGCGGGCTGGTTGAACATATCGAAACCAAGAACACCGAATATACCAAATTCCTGCAAAAGGTGGTGGCCGCTCGGGTGCCCCTGGTCGGGCTGTGTACCGGCAGTTTCATCCTGCACGATGCGGGGCTGATGGATGGCTATAAATGCTGCGTCAGCTGGTTTCACCGCGTAGATTTTCTGGAACGTTTTGAAGGGCTTGAGCCTGTATCAGATCGAATCTATGTCGTCGACCGTGACAGGCTGACCTGTTCCGGCGGCAGCAGCGCCGCGCATCTGGCCGCCTACATTGTCGAGAAACATATCGGACGCAAATATGCCCGCAAAAGCCTGAGCATCCTGATCGTGGATGAGGTGTATGACAGCGGCAAGGCGCAGCCCAACCTGCCGCTTCAATTGTCGACCAATGACAACCTGTTGCAGCGTGCCCTGGTCATCATGCAGCAGAACCTGGAAAACGGCATCAAGATCTCGGAACTCGCCAACGTCCTGAGCATGAGCCGCCGCACGCTGGAGGGGCGGTTCAAGAAGGAATTCGGGGTGACGCCGCTTGAGGTGATGAACCTGATCCGCATCGACAAGGCCAAGCACCTGCTGGGCAATACGCACGCGTCGATTTCCGAAATCTCGCTCAGCACCGGATTCTGCGATTCGTCGCATATGTATAAGGTGTTCATGCAGCGCGAAGGTCGCCCGCCGTCAGATTTCCGCAAACAGGCCTCCTGACCGGGCTTGCCCCAGCGCGGGGACAAGCTGTATTCACGATGTGCCTCACTCTTTCTCGGAGAGGCGCTGGGTGACGCCATGCGCATAAATCAAGGATCGCGCTTCCAGCATCGGGTCATTTGACGGGGCAAAGCCTTCGCTCAGAATCAGCGGGTCAAAGTTGATCTCATCGCACTGGCCATCGGCCTCGGACATCGCAGCCTGCGCGGTGAACCGGGCGGCGACGATTTCCTTGTGTTCGCCCACCCACTGGACCGACGGGTCATCGACCACGTCATCCGGATTGGCCAGCGTGATCACCATATCCCAGGACACGCCGCCATTGGCGATATTCGCCTGCATGTTCTCAAGGAAGAAATCGGGATGGGTGTCGACAACGATCCCCTCCTCGCCCGAGGGGCGCAGTTCGAACCGCATGGCGGTTTCCTCACCTGCCGCGTTCACCAGATGAAAGGCGTTTCCGCTGAAATACGTCGTGCCCTCATAGGGGCGCAGCGTCTTGTCCAGCGCGCCGTGGTATTCGTTGTATTTTTTGAGCGAAGGATGCGCCGCTGCAAAAGCTTTCACCGCATCGCCCCCTGCAATCTTGGCTTGTAGCAATTCGATAAACGCCTCGCTGGTCGAGACCGGAAAGAAATGTTCCGTGTTCATCGCGATGATATGCAGGTCGTCATCGGCGGTTGTGATCTCAAGCGCGATTCCCAGCAGGTTGTATTTGTCATCCGCCGGATTTGCCTTGCCGCCTTTGTGCGAAACGCGGGCGATGACAGATGACGACCCGGTGAACAGTGGGCTGTTGGAATAGGCCCGGATGGCCGCATCCACCGGGGCCAGCGTGCCTTCGACGCAGAACCCTTTGGTGTGGTTTCTGCGCTTGCCTTCGGTGACGCCAAAAAGCTGTTCGAAGGCGGCAAAGCCACCCTCGGCATCAAAGCTGTCTTCGGCGGCGACGGGCAAGGCGGCAAGCGACAGGCTTGCGGCCAAAATGCTGGGTCTGATCATGAGGTTTCCTCGCTGACTGAATTTATATCGCTATCTAATATTTAGCACCCTAAATATTTACAATAAAAATTTTTGTGTGTTATAAACGAAGCGCGAACCTCACAATCAAGGCGACCTATCTTGCCGAAAACAGACGAAACGCTCGCCGATACCGATGTTCGGCTGGACAACCAGCTGTGTTTTGCCGTCTATGCGGCCTCACACAAGATTGAGCATTTTTATCAAACACTTCTGAAAGCGCAGGGCCTGACCTATACGCAATATCTGGTGCTGATGGCACTGTCCGAAGAGGACGGCGTATCCATTTCAAACCTCGCCAACCGTCTGGACGTATCCGGCGCGACCATGACACCCCTGTTGCGGCGACTTGAGGAAAAAGGCCTGTTGCGGCGCGAAACGCGCGAAGGGAATGAGCGGCAGAAAGTCGTCACGCTGACGGATGCCGGGCGCAATATCTGGATCAAGAGCTGCGGAATTTCTTCGGATGTCTTTGGGCAGATCGGTCTGACCCAGGCCGAAGCGGATGAGGCTATCCGCCTGTGCAGAAAGATCGCTGGCCTGTAACCTCTTGCACGGTGAGGCCCGCTTCTGCCCTCAACTGATCCTGCAGCCACTGCATGAATGCGTCAGACGGGGCATGATGCCGATCTGTCCCGGGCCGGACGAGATAATAGCCATAGTTCGACAGTTCCTGCCGCGAAAGGCGAAACAACAGCCCGTCCTCCAACTCCCGCTGTGCCAGCGTATCCAGAAGGGCAATCCCCTGCCCGTCAATCACCGATTGAACCCGCACATTCGGATCCGGAATGATCAGCGTATCCCGGCGCGTCTGGCTGGGCAGACCGGCCACCCGCAGCCAATCGGTCCAGGCATTGCTGTCGTCGTGATCGCGCAGCAAAGTGAAACGTTGCATGGCCCGCGCGAGTCCCTCCTGTTTGACGCGGCGCAGCATATCCGCGTTGCCAACCGGAAAGGCGGGCAGTGCCATGAACGGATAGACCTCGGCATCTGACCAGCGCCCGTCGCCCCAACGGATCGCCAGATCCACCCCCTGCGCATCCAGATCGAACAGTTTCAGCATCGGCTGAATGCGCAATTGGATACTGCTGTTACTTTGCATGAAAGACATCAACCGCTGTGACAGCCAGCGGGCGGCGAAATAGGTTGAGACACCAACGGTCAAACTGGCCGTATCCGTTGCTTTTATGGCTTGAACGGCGGTTTCGACAGTCTCGTATTGGCGTTGACAAGAGGCCACCAGCGACCGCCCCGCTTCGGTCAGGGTCACACCGCGTGCGCCACGCAGAAACAAAGTGGCGCCCAGGTCCGCCTCAAGCGTCTTGATCTGATAGCTGACCGCCCCCTTGGTCATATTCAACGCATGGGCGGCGTCCGAAAAACTGGGATAGCGCGAAATCTCGACAAACAGACGCAGGATATCGTGGTGGCGAAACAAGCTGGGCATGAACCACAGCGTATAATTTTTTTGAACGGTTTGTCCAAAAAAACTCGCTTGATGAAAATCACCAAAACCAAAACATACACCGACACAGCATTCAGGGAGGGGTGTGGATGAGAGGCGTAGACACAAGCGAACATATCTCTCAGCGCGGCAAGAAACGCCGGGGGCGGCTGTCGCGCCACAATGCCCCAGCTGAAACGCCGCGGCTTCAAAGCCGCAAGATCCCGGCCTATCGGGTGTTGGACGATGCCGCACTGACCCGGATCGAGGAACAGGCCGACTGGATACTGGACACGATCGGCGTTGAATTCCGCACTGACCCCATCGCGTTGGAACTATTTGCCAATGCAGGTGCGCGTGTCGAAGGGGAACGCGTTCAGTTTGATCCCGGGCTTGTGCGACAGCTCTGCGCCACCGCCCCGGCCGAGTTTCAGCTCCATGGCCGCAGCACCGACCACACGGTCACGGTGGGCGGCGATAATGTGGTGCTGACGCCGGGATATGGCTCACCCTTTGTGACCGATCTGGAAGGCGGACGGCGCTATGCGACGCTGGAGGATTTCCAGAACTTTGTAAAACTGGCCTATATGTCGCCCTGGCTGCATCACTCCGGCGGCACGATTGTCGAACCGACAGATGTGCCGGTGAACAAGCGCCATCTGGACATGATGCTGGCCCATCTGACCCTGTCGACCAAACCTTTCATGGGCGGCGTAACCGCGCCTGATCGTGCGCAAGATTGCATTGCCATGGCACGACTTGTGTTCGGCGATACTTTCATGGCCGAAAACGCGGTTATTCAGGCCAATATCAATGTGAACTCGCCGTTGATCTATGACGACACCATGTCCACGGCGCTGCGCGTCTACGCCAAGGCAAACCAATGTGTCTGCGTCTCTCCCGCCATCTTTGCCGGTGCGATGGGACCGCTGTCGCCCGCCGCCGTCGCCGCGCAAACCCTGGCCGAGGCGATGGTCGGCATCGCGCTGACACAGCTTGTGAACCCCGGATGCCCGGTGGTTATGGGCAGTTTCCATTCTACGATGAACCTGCGGACCGGGGGGCTGACCTTTGGCTCGCCCGAGGCCAACATCACCACCATGGCCCTGTCTCAGCTCGGCCACAGGCTAGGCGTGCCGGTGCGGTCAGGCGGCGGGCAGATCACCAGTTCGAACGCACCCGACGGGCAGGCGATGCAGGACAGCACCGGCGCGATGTGGTCCACGCTCTTGTCCGGCGGGCATCAGGTCTGGCACGCGGCGGGCTGGCTCGAAGGCGGGCTGGTGATGTCCTATGAGAAATTCATCATGGATCTGGATCACTGCGGCGCGATGATGAAGATGTTGCAGGGCTTTGACACGGATGACGAAGCCTTTGGCCGCGACGCCTATCAAGAGGTCGGACCGGGCGAAAACTTCCTGTCCACCAGCCACACGCTGCGCCACTATACCAACGCCAATTACCAGCCCCAGATCGCTGATGCAGGCCCATATGAGACATGGGCCGAAGCCGGACAGCAAACGGCGGATCAGCGCGCCGCCGCGCAGTGGCGGCAGATGTTGCACGACTATGAACAGCCCCAGATGCAGGACAGCGTGCGCGACGCGCTGACCGAATTTGTGGCCGTACGCAAAGCTTCAATGCCTGACGAATGGCACTAAGAAAGGTAGAAGAATGACCGCAGAACTCAGCCGGACCTCTGCCCTCGCCTCACGGCACACTGCTCTGGGATCGGGGCTGGAAGACTGGAACGGGATGGGCACGGCCTGGACGTATAACACCGACCCCAACGATGAACATGACGCGGTGCGCGAACGGGCAGGCATGTTCGACATGTCGCCCTTGAAAAAGGTTTTTGTGCGGGGCGCGGACGCGCAGACGGTGCTGGATCACCTGACCACCCGCGATCTGTCCAAGGTGACGCCGGGCAAGGCGGCCTATCTGTGCGTGCTGACCGACAATGGCGGTATCGCGGATGATGCAATCGTGTCGAACAATGGTGGCGACGAATGGATGATCGTACACGGCTCGGGCGACACGATGGCCCTGCTGGAAGCCTCGGCTGAGGGTAAGGATGTGCAGGTCGAATTCACCGATGCACTGCATGATCTGTCGGTTCAGGGTCCGGCCTCGTTGGAGATTCTGGACGCAAACTGTGATATTGATCTGGCCGCGATGAGGTATTTCCATCACGCCCCGGCCACCCTGTTCGGCCATCCCTGCCGCATCTCGCGCACTGGCTATTCCGGCGAGCGCGGGTATGAGGTCTTTGCCGACGGCACCGTGATCACCGACATCTGGGACAAGCTGGTTGAAGCCGGCGTAATGCCCTGTTCCTTCACCGCGCTGGACAAGGTGCGGATCGAAGCCGGGCTGCTGTTCTATGGTTATGACATGACCGAAGACAACACTCCCTGGGAGGTTGGCCTTGGCTTTACCGTCAGCAAGAACAAGGGCGATTTCCGCGGGAAAGAGGCCGTTCTGGCCGCTGGCGGCAATGAGAAAACCCAGAATGTTTGCCTTGAGATCAACCACCCCGACATGGTCGAAGGCGGTGAAACGCTGACGCTGGACGGGCAGGAGATCGGTGTGGTCAACAGCCCCTGCTATTCGCACCGGATGCAGAAATCTCTGGCGCTGGCGCATATCAAACCCGGTGTTCCGGTCGGAGCCGAAATTCAGGTAAACAGCGATAGCGTGACGACCGACGCCGTTGTGGTTGCCAGCCCGATCTACGACCCCGAGAAAACGCGCACCCACGCGTAAGAGCCGCGCTTTTGTTCCGCGATCAGAACCGGGCCAACACTGGCCCGGTTTTCTCTATTCAGCGTCCTGAATTGTCTGGATCACGGCGGCGCTGATCGCCTGCAACGCCATGTTGCGTGTTTCAAAATCGTGGTCCGCATCCGACAGGAACAGGACGGCAATCCACGGGTCATCGCCCTTGGGCGCAATCACCGCAATCAGGTTGCGCGTTTGATCGCCGCCACCGGATTTGTCGAAGATTTCCCACGTGTCGGGCGCGGTCTGCCGCAGCAGTGCCTGCGTTACCCCTCCGGGACGCATCCAATCGGCCAGTTGGCGGCGCGAGACATCTGGCAGCGCATCGCCCAGCAGCAGGCGCTCCATCATCTCAGCCATCGCGCGCGGGGTTGAGGTGTCGCGCGGATCACCTGGGTTGAAGCTGTTCAAATCCGGCTCGGGTCGGTCCAGACGGCTGGTGGTATCCCCGATACTGCGAAAGAACTGCGTCACCGCCTGCGGCCCGCCCAGCCGGTCGATCAGCAGGTTTGTGGCGGGATTGTCGCTCAGGTCAACGGCGGCCAGACACAGTTCGGAAAGCGTCATGCTTGACCCGACTTTCGTCTCGGTCACAGGCGCCCAGGGGATCAGATCGCTATCACGCACCGGCACCTCTTCGGTCAGGTCCAAAGCCCTGGCATCGCGCTGCGCAAGAACGGCGGCGCAGATCGGCACCTTGACGGTGCTGTTCATCAAAAACCGCTCATCGGCGCGGTGGCTCCATCCCTGACCCGTGGCGGTATCAACCAGTACAACGCCAACGCGGGCCTCAAGTTGGTCTTCGATGCCCGCAACCGTGTCGGACAGCTCCTGATAAGGCGCGGCGAACACGCCTGAGGCCAGTGACAAAACCAACGCAACCGTGATCGGAATCGGCGCAAAACGCATAAGATCATCCTTTGATAAAGTGCGACCCCTGTCAGAGGTGCCGCATCAGTTGATGTAATGAAGACCTTCTAAATCAGCTTGGAAACTCACCTCAAACCAGAAATACTAAGACACACCATTAGATGAGGTTATGTCATGGACCGTCCCGATCTACCCCTGAACGGTCTGCGCGCCTTTGAGGTCGCCATGCGGCAGGGCAGTTTTACCGCCGCAGCCATCGAACTGCGCGTAACGCAAGCCGCCGTCAGCCAACAGATCGCCCGGCTGGAGGATCTGCTGGGTGCAACCCTGTTTCTGCGCAGCTCTCAAGGGTTGGTGCCCACCGACGAGGGGCGGGCACTGTTTCCGATCCTTGAACAGGGGTTCGACACGATGTCCCGCGCGCTGGACCGTGTGACCGGGCGGCGCGATGCCGAGGCGTTGAATCTGGGCGTTAATACCACCTTTGCACTGGGGTGGCTGCTGCCGCGTTTGGAGGCCTTTCGCATCGCCTGCCCCGAGGTCGACCTGCGGGTTTCGACCCACAACAACCGTGTCGACATTCTGCGCGAAGGTTTGGATATGGCCATCCGCTTTGGCAGCGCCCATTGGACGGGGCATGACACGTTGCCGCTGATTGAAACACCCCTGTCCCCGCTATGTGCCCCGTCACTGGCACCCGCGTTGCAGACCCCTGCCGATCTGGTGCAGATCGGGCTGTTGCGCAGCTATCGCAGTGCGGAATGGCCCGCGTGGTTTCAACATGCTGGTACGCCCTGCCCGAAGGTTTCCGGCCCGGTCTTCGACAGCTCTCTGGCATTGGCCGAGGCTGCATGCGCGCAGGCAGGGGCCGCATTGTTGCCGGTTGCCATGTTCACGCGGTATCTAACCCAGGGCCGTCTGGTGCAGCCGTTCACGACCACTGTTTCGGTTGGCCATTATTATCTGGCATGGCCGTCCGAACGGCCCCGGACGCAGGCCATGGCGGTGTTTTCAGATTGGATAACTGCCCAATTCGCGGGTGGGAACGGGCCGATGGACAACCTGCCCTGGCACGGCCATACTGCGCCGGTTGAGTAATAGGGGCAGTCTCATAATGTGGTCAGGAACGGTTGTTGCGTGTCACCTTGCCCCGCGATCCTTTTTGCCGATGCGCGCCGTGCCGACGCTGGATCTGGTGGCAGGCGTTGGCATCACGGGCGACCGCTATGCCTCGGAAAACGGGTTCTATTCGGACCGTCCGGAAGAAGGCCGTCAGATCACGCTGTTTGAGGCTGAGGCGCTGGAGGCCATCAAGCGGGACTATGGCATCGACCTGGCCCCGCATGAACACCGGCGCAATGTGACAACCCGCAATGTGCCGCTGAACCATCTGGTTGGACAGCAATTCCGTATCGGCCCCTGTCTGCTGGAGGCGACGCGCCTGTCGACCCCCTGCCGCCATATCGAACAGATCACGGGCAAACAGATTTTCGACCCGATGATCCACCGCTCGGGCCTGCATGCGCGCATCCTGCAAGGCGGTGCCTTGTCGGTCGGCGACCCGATTTCCCCCGCGTGAAAGACAGACAGATGGCCAAGGCAATTCACCGCGTCAGCACCGTCATCCGCGCCGCAGACCAGATCGCAACCGGCATCCGGCACCTGCACCTGCAAGACCCCGACGGGTGGGAGCTGCCGCCTTTCACCCCCGGCGCGCATATTGACCTGCATCTGCCCAGCGGCGCGATCCGGCAGTATTCCCTGTGCGGCGACCCTGCCGCCAATACCGCCTATGACATCGCGGTGCTGCGCGACCCGGATGGCCGGGGCGGATCGTGTGAGGTGCATGACCTGCCGGTTGGCACGCCGCTGTTGGTCTCGCTTCCGCGCAACCTGTTGCCGCTGGTCGACTGCGACCACACGGTTCTGATCGCGGGCGGGATCGGCATCACACCGTTCATCCCGATGATCCACCACCTGCTGCGCACGGGCCAGAGCTTTGCGCTGCATTATTCGTTCCGCCATCGCAGCTCGGCGGCGTTTGTGGACTGGCTTGAGGAACGCTGCCCCAATCAGGTGGTCTGTCATGACACCAGCCAGACGGGCCGGATGGATATTCAGGGGGTTCTGTCCACCCTCTCGCCGCATTCCCATGTCTATTGTTGCGGGCCGCAGCCGATGATCGAGGATGTCCTGCGCCTTGGCGCAGCGATGAGTGACCGTATCCATGTGGAATCCTTTGGCGGGCAAAGCGATCCGGCGCAAAAGGCTTATGATATCCACCTGCACCGGTCAGGGCGTGTGATCCCGGTGGTCGAAGGCCAAACCATGCTTGAGGCACTGCGCGCTGCTGACGTCGAAGTTCCCGCCTCGTGCGAGGGCGGGATCTGTCTGGACTGCAAGACGCGGTATTTTGCCGGAACGCCGGATCATCGCGACATCACTATGGCCAAGACGGACCGGGATGCGTTTCTGACGCCCTGCGTGTCGGGCTGTGTTGGGGATCGGATCGTTCTGGACCTCTAGCACCGCAGTCCTGCAAATGATCCGACGGACGGGCCGTTACCCCTCCAGCCGTTTGCTTTGATCCTCGGACAGATCACCGCCTGCCATTTTCGCAAAGGCACCGCGCCAGCCGTCGGCCAGTTCGGGCAGCACCGCCAGGGCTTCGGCCTCTGCCACCGTGACCTTGCGGGTCAGCCGGGCCAGTGTGACACGCCGGACGCTCCACTCCGGCTGCGGGCGTTCCAGCAAGGTGATCTGATCGCCCGCCCCGGCCTCTCCCCGGTCCAGCACGCGGTAATACCAGCCGGTGCGCCCGGTCGCCTGAAACTTGTAGGCCATACGTTTGTTGCCGGTGTGTTCGGACACTTTCCGACAAGGCTGCCGCCCTTGGCTGATCTGCACACGGGCGGTGCCCAGTTGCAGAATGTCGCCCACGCACAAGCTGTCTTCGGTCATCCCGTGGGTTGCGATGTTTTCGCCAAATGCCGCCGGAACGCTGCCTTGCGGAATGTCCCCTTCGGCCATCCACGCCGGGTAGTGATCGGTTGCATAATGGTGGATCGCCTTGTCCGCCCCGCCATGGTTTTCAAGGTCGGCCTGCTGATCCGCAACAAAGCCGCCTTCGTCAATTGCATGTCGCCCCTGTACGGCGGTTTTGCCGATGGCCGAGGGCGGGCGCCCCTCCCACCGATGCTGTATCGTGCCCAGAAACAGCCCTTCGATCGGGGCTGACAGTTCAATCGTGGTCATTTATTCACCTGTTCAAAACAAATCTGATCGGCTTCCTGTTCGGTCAGGGGAACCGATAGCAGGCCGCATGTGCGCCCATCCGGCCCTGCCTTGTGATGGCGGCAGGTTTTGCACACGCCAAAGCCGGGCGCATCCCTTTCCTGCAACACGGTGCCCAGCACCTGCATCAGCAGATCGCGCAGGGCCTCGGACCCCACCTCCGGCATCCCGGCAATCGCGGTTTCCAGCAGCGACGCAGTCTGCACCACGTCTTCGCCCTTTGCGGTCAGGTCATAGCTGATGACACGTTTATCAAGGGCCGAGCGTTTTTCGCTGACATAGCCCTTTTGCAAGAGCGACTTGAGCGATTGCGACACCGTTCCACGCGTGCTGCCCAAATAATCGGACAGGTGCGAGGGGCTGCGCGAAAATCGGTTGGCCTGCGCCAGATAGCTGAGCGCGGCCCGTTGGGTCGGGTTCAGATCGCCATCCCATCCTGACGCCGCATCCAGGCGGGCAAGGCGGGTGATCAGCTCTCGGACATGAAGCGGTGTCTGCATGGGCAATATGTAGCGAGTCGAAATTACTATTGCAATAGTTTCGACTCGCTACTATTAGTGAGTCGACATCATGTCTCACACGAAAGGAAACGCCATGAGATTTGCTTGCCTGACAGCCGCCGCCCTGCTGGCCACCACCGCCGCCTATGCCGGTGAGGGGCATCATCACAAAGTGACATCGCCTACCGATACCAATATCGTCGCCGATTTCGACATCGTCGCCGCCGAGGTTGAGATCAACGGCCGCTTTGCCACCTTCCGCATGTCTTCGGCAGGCACTGCCGGGGCCACCACGCTGGAAGGAAACGGAAATGGCGCACCCGGCGCGGATATCTGGGCCTATGTCTGGCCCACCACGCTGGACCCTTCGGCTGTTGGATTCGGCAAGGAAACCGGCATTCTGGCGCTGGCCGCAACCAACCACCCCGATTTCGACGACACGCCGCTGTTTGATGAAAATGTCGATGGCGATACGGGCAATGATGGCGGCCACTGGCACAGCCACTGGGTGGTTCTGACCCCCAACGAAGAATGCGGCCCCGGCGCGCTGGCCGTGCGTGACGTTCCCGAAGGGGAAACCCCCGTCATGCCCGCGACATGGCCCGGTGTGCCCTTCTATCTGGACAGCCCCGGCTTTACCCCGGTTTTCAACGGCCCCGAGATCACCATCAATGTGGTTCTGGCCAATTCCGACATCAGCGCTTTGCAGGGGGTCAATTTCGACGGTGTGACCACCGCGCTGCGGGTGGATTCCGATTTTCACGCGCCGCATGTCTGCGTGGTCGACGTGTTTGACATCGCCTCGGGCGATCTGAGCCTGCCGGGTGAGATCGAATAAGATCCCCACAAAAAACTGGCGCCCCAGATCGGGGCGCCAGAGTAAGCTTTAGACGGTTGCGACCTCTTCGCCGCTGTCTTTCCAGCCCTGTTTTTCCTCTTCCGTCGCCTTGGGCGAGAACCACCCGACCGACGCGTAGAAGATACCGATCACCGGCGACAACCAACAGGCAAAGGCCAGCGGGATATACAGGAGGTTCTCAAAGTTCCCGTCTGCAATGCCCAGACCCAATGCGGTGATGACAAAGGCACCGCCCGCGTTCCAGGGGATCAGAGGCGACACAAGCGTTCCGCCCTCTTCCACCGCACGCGCCAGGTTCAGCGTTGAATAGCCCATGCCGCGATAGACCGGCGCATACATGCGGCCCGGCAATGCAATCGACAGATAGGGATCACCCGCCACCGTGTTGGTTGCGACCGAGGTCAGGATGGCCGAGGTCTGGATGCCCGCAAAGGTTTTCACCTTCGAGATGATCACCGCAATGATCGCCTGCAAACAGCCCACACGCTCCAACGCGCCACCAAAGCCAAGCGCCAGCAGCACCAGCGAGATGGTCCACATCATCGACTGGATACCACCACGGTTCAGCAGCGGGTCGATCTCGGGCACGCCGGTATCAATGGTGTAGCCGCTGTTGGCGAAGGTAAAGGTTTCATGCAGACCATGCCCTTGCAGGAAGATCGCCATCAGGCCACCCACCACGGCACCGGCAAACAGGCTGGGGATCGGGGGCTGCTTCATCACCGCCAGGATGATGACCAACGCCGCAGGCAGCAGCATGATCGGAGAAATCCAGAACGCATCCTGCAAGGCATTTGTGATGGTATCAATCCGCTCGAACGAGACCTGCGTGGTGTCGATGACCGTGAATCCCACGACAAAATAGATCACAAGCGCGATCAGCATCGACGGCACCGTGGTCGGCAGCATGTTGCGGATATGGTCGAACAGGTTGGTCCCCGTCACCGCCGGGGCAAGGTTGGTGGTGTCGGACAGGGGCGAGATCTTGTCGCCAAAGAACGCTCCCGATACAACCGCGCCTGCGGTCCAGTACATCGGAATGCCAAAGCCCGCGCCAATACCCATCAGCGCCAGACCGACCGTACCCGTGGTTCCCCACGACGTCCCCAGCGATACCGAGACGATGGCACAGAGCAACATGCCAGCGGCCAGGAATAGCTCGGGCGACAGGATCTTCAGGCCATAATAGATCAGCGTCGGCACCGTGCCGCTGGCGATCCAGACCCCGATGATCATGCCTACCGTGATCAGAATCGAAACGGACGGCAACGAGATGTTGATGACGTGGAACACGCCTTCTTCGATGCTTGGCCATTTGTGACCCAGGGTCAGGCCAACGATACCGGTGATGGCGATACCAAAGGCCAACGGGATATGAGGTGTGAAATCCCCAAAGTAAAATAGCTGAACCCCCAGAACGATGAGTGTCAGCACGATCGGAACCAGGGCCAACCCGAGGCTGGGCTGCCGTATTGTCTGATCAGTCGTCATATATGAACCTCCCTATTCAGATCGGCCAAAAGACGTCGACAAAAGCCCGTTCCAGGCCCGGCCGCACTATGCAAACCGGACTGACGGGAATTTGAGTCTTTTCTACCGATCCCACAGCGTCGCAACTTTTGTCTCAAACAGATTGTAAAAATGCGCAGATTCGCGCTTAAAATTGCGCAATACACCTGATGTGACAGATCCTTCGGATTGATTTCAAAGCCCTTTCTCACAGCAGTTTCCGTTTCCAATTTCCAAAACTCTCGTCTGTTGGCATCCATCAAACCGGCCCGAGAAAGTTGGAAGATTGGATTCGGGAGTGTTTTTAAATATTACTTTATTTATTAATACGTATTACTTAATGTGACTACAACAAAAACGAATCGAACGAGACTCGGGTATGCAATCCCAAAAGATCAGAATTCTTGGCGATTGGGGGACAACACACCTTCGGATGTGGCTAGTCCGCCCGAATGGCGAGGTTCTGGACAGCCTGATTTCCGATCAGGGCGCCGGGTCGGTATCCGGGCAGGAGGCCCGAGAGGCATTTCTGCAGCTCACCGCAGCGTGGCGGGGCTCATACGCCATCGAACAGGCCTTGCTTTGCGGAATGGTCGGCAAAAAAGGCGGCTGGATCGAAGCGCCCTATCTGCCTGCAGACTACACAGGCGCGCTTTCTGCGCATCTGACGCGTATTTCGGTCGGGGATCTGGATGTCTTTGTCATTCCCGGCCTGAAATCCCCGTCTCAGGACGATGTGATGCGGGGGGAAGAGACCCAGATTATCGGCATGATGCAGGCCGTCCCCGGCTATACCGGCAGGGTCTGCATGCCCGGCACGCACAGCAAATGGTGCCAGATTTCCGATGGCCGGATCACAGGGTTTCACACCGAAATGACCGGCGAGCTGTTTGCTTTGCTGTGCCGGAATTCCTTGCTGCGCGACGCACTTGGAAGCGGATATGTGCAGGCCGATTTCGACCATGGTGTTGCCGAAGGGCTGGATGGGGTTCGGGCGATGAGCCACCTGTTCAGCATTCGCGCCAATTGGTTGCTGAAGGGCACAGCCCCGGAACAGGGCGTTTCGCGCCTGTCGGGGTTGCTGATCGGGTCCGAGATCGCGCGCGCGCAGCAATTTGCGCCGCTGGACCGGGTTCATCTGATTGGATCCTCCGAACTGAACCAGCGATATCACCGCGCCCTGAATCTGGCCGGCGTCGAAGCCACCTGCCATTCGGGCGAGGATCTCGTGTTTCGGGGTCTGACCGGAATAGCCCGCGACCTGGGGGCATTCGTAGATGGCTGACCCCACAACTCTCCCCCTGATTTGCGAGGGCTGCCAACCGTCTGGCCCATCTAGTGTATTTTTGAAAGCAATGGCATGAAGATCACCAGGATTACCCCCCATATCTGCAACGCCGGGATGCGGAACTGGATTTTCGTCAAGGTCGAAACCGACGAACCGGGCCTGTTTGGCTGGGGCGAGGCGACGCTGGAATGGAAAACCCGGGCGGTCAGCGGCGCGCTGGAAGATCTGGAGCCGCTGCTGGCAGGCACCGATCCGCGCGACATCGAGCAGGCCATGCAGCGGATGCTGCGCCACGGATTCTGGCGGCTGGGCGTTGTCGGCATGAGTGCGGTCAGCGGTATCGAAATCGCACTGTGGGATATTCTGGGCAAATCCCTGAACACGCCGGTCTGGCGACTTTTGGGTGGCAAGACTCGCGACTATCTGCGCAGCTACACTCATCTGGGGATGGGCAATCAGCAGGCGGTCTACAACACCGACACGGTGTCGGAACTGAAAGATCGCGCGCAAGAGGTGATCGGGCTGGGCTATGACGCGCTCAAGGTCGTTTGCATTCCCTATACGCATTACCTCAGCAATCATGCGGCGGTGCGCGAAACCGACGAGATGTTTTCGGCCCTGCGGCAGGCGGTCGGCAGCAAGGTCGATATCATGGTCGATTTCCATGGTCGCCCCGCCTCGGCCGCTGCGGCGCGCCCTTATATCGACGTTCTGTCGCAATACGGCATCATGTTCGCGGAAGAGCCTGTGCCGCCCGAGGATATCGAAGGCCACGCAGCCCTGACCGCCGAGGGCAAGGTGCCGATTGCCAGCGGTGAACGTTTGATTGGCCGTCGTGAATTTGATCCGGCGATCAGCGCCCGGGCCTTTGACATCGCGCAGCCCGACATCGTGCATGCAGGCGGCCTTTGGGAGGCGCGCAAAATCGCGGCCCGTGCAGAAACCGCCGGGATCGGGCTTGCGCCGCATAACCCGCTGGGGCCGATTGCCGGGGTTGCGGCACTGCACTTCGGCATAGCCACCCCCAATGTGGTCATTCAGGAAGAGATGGTCGGCGCTGTGCCCTGGTATGATGATGTGGTGTCCTGGCCGATCAAACGGAAACCCGGTCGTTGGGACATCCCTGATGCGCCCGGGCTGGGGGTTGAGGTCAACGAAGAGGCCATCGCCGCACATCCTTTCAAACAAGAGCCCTTTGCCACCGCTCAGGCGGTTGGTCCTGACGGGCTTATTCTGGATTGGTAAGATGGCGCACAGGCTGACCGGAAAAACCGCAATCGTCACCGGAGCCGGGCGTGGCATCGGCGCGTCAATCGCCCACCGGTTCGCCGAGGAAGGGGCGGCTGTAGCGCTGCTTGATATCGACGCGGACACCGGAAAGGCGCAGGTGGCGCAGATTACCCAAAACGGCGGGCGCAGCCTTTTTGTTCAGTGTGACGTGACCGACCCCGAAAGTGTTAAAAGCGCGGTGCAGGATGTCGAGGCCACGTTTGGTGCGGCACAGATCCTTGTCAACAATGCCGGGGCAAATGTGTTTCACGCTCCGCATGAAATGCCCGCTGAGGAATGGGACAGATGCCTGCGTCTGGACCTGGACGCGGCCTGGATCTGCGCCCGGGCCGTGCTGCCTGCTATGCGCGCGCAGCAGGCGGGCAGCATCATCAACATCGCCTCGACCCATTCGTTTCAGATCATCCCGCATACGTTCCCCTACCCCGTGGCCAAACATGGGCTGATCGGTCTGACTCGCGCCCTTGGGATCGAATATGCCCGCGACGGGATCCGGGTGAACGCGATTGCGCCGGGATATATCGAAACGCAGCTGGCGCTGGATTATTGGGCCGGATTTCCCGACCCCGCAGCCGCACGGCAGAAGGCCTGCGATCTGCACCCGCCCGGGCGCATCGGGCAACCGGTCGAAGTTGCCAATACAGCGGTCTTTCTCGCCTCGGACGAGGCCCCGTTCATCAATGCGGAAACCATCACGATAGATGGGGGCCGATCCAAGCTTTACCACGAGTGAATGTCTAAGGAGGAATACATGAAACTCTGTCAAATCATCGCTTTAGGCCTGTCCGCCGCCACGGCGGGTGCGGGGGCTGCAACCGCCGAGGATATCCGCATCGGCTATATCAACAAGATGGGCGATCACCCCTGGTTCGTGGCCGAGGTTGCCGGGGCCAGCGCCGCAGCCGAAGCGGCAGGCGCGCGTTTCACGGCGCAGGATGTGCAGTTCAACGCAGATCTGGCGATCACCGCTCTGGACACGATGATCGGTGACGGGGTGGACGGGATCGCCATTGTGGTCCCTGACCGGGGCATCGGCCCCGTGGTGGCCGCCCGCGCGGCTGAGGCCGGGATCAAGCTGGTGGCCGTGGATGACGACATCTATCACGAGGATGGAACCAAGGTGCCTTTCGTGGGGCTAGATTCCTATAATATCGGTCAGGCGGTCGGGGCCGAGCTTGCCCGTCAGTTCGAAGCTTCGGGCTGGTCCGCCGACAGTGTGATGCTGGCTTCAATCGAAGACCGCAAAGCCGACACCTGCATGCAGCGCAACAAAGGGGCCGAAGATGCCTTTCTGGCCGCCGTTTCCGATATCTCGGCGGATCAGGTGGTGCGCGTGGCCTATGACAACACGATGGTCAACGCCATTGATGTCATGACCACAACATTGACCGCCAATCCGCAGGTCGAACACTGGGTGTTCTATTCCTGCAATGATGACGGCGTTCTGGGCGCGGCCCGGGCAATGGAAAACTCGGGCTACACCGCCGAACAGGGTATCGGGATCGGGATCGACGGCAGCCGCGCTTGCGATGCGTTTGGCAATGGCCGCGCCTCGGCCTTTCGCGGCACGATGTGGTTCAACGCCGCCAATCACGGCAAGGATGCGGTCAACCTGCTGATCGACGCCATCCGCAACGGCTCGGAGATGCCCGAGAACACCTATTCCCAGCCGGAACTGGTGAATATGGAAAACTTTGCCGATTACAAAGACGGCCTGTGTGGCTGAACGTTCCGGTGCAGCTGGCGCAAGCTGGCTGCACCCCTTTGGTTCGGCAGGGAAACCGAAATGAACAAGAACATCGAAATGACCGGCATTTCCAAGCGGTTTGGCGTGGTCCAGGCGCTTGAGGATGTGGACCTGACGTTCCGCCCTTCGGAAGTACTGGCGCTTGTCGGGGAAAACGGGGCCGGGAAATCGACCCTCATGCGCATCCTCGAAGGGGTGTTCCCGCCCGACACCGGCGCGGTGATCGTGGATGGCGACACAAGACGCTTTGCCGAGACCCGCGACGCCCATGACGCCGGCATTCGCGTGATCCATCAAGAACCCGAGATTGTTCCCGACATGAGTGTCGCGGAAAACATCTTTGTCGGCATGATGCCGCGAAAGTCGCGGTTCTTTCTGGATCGCAAGGCCATGAACCGCCAGACCCTTGACCTGCTGGTCGAGTTCGGGATGGAAAACGAGCTGCGCCCTGAACAGAAATGCGACCGGCTGGGCCCGGCGCAACGCCAGATGATCGAGATCATCCGCGCCATTCGCGCAGGCGGGCGGTTGATCGCGTTTGATGAGCCGACCTCTTCGCTGACCGATGATGAGGCACGGCGGCTGTTTCGCATCGTCAACCGTCTGCGTGCGGATGGCACCGCGGTCATCTATATCTCGCACCGCCTGAACGAGGTGATCGACCTGGCCGACCGGGTTGCAGTGCTGCGCGATGGCCGGATCGTTTCGACCACGCCGATTGCCGAGGAAACCACAGATAGCATCGCGCAAAAGATGGTCGGGCGCGAATTGAACACCCTGTTCCACCGAAGCTCGAAAGCGCGCGATGAGGTTATTCTGAAGGTCGAAAACCTGAGTTCCGACAAGGTCAGTAACGTGACGCTGACCATCCGCGCCGGTGAGGTCGTGGGTCTGGGCGGCCTGATGGGTGCCGGGCGGTCGGAACTGGCCAAGGCGATCTTTGGGTTCGACCGCGTTTTGTCGGGTACGGTCTGGATGGGGGGACGGAAACTGCCGTCCGGCAACACCGCAGCGGCGATTCAGGCAGGCATCGGGTTTGCCCCCGAGGATCGCAAGCACGAGGCGTTGCTGCTGATGCGGTCGATCCTGGAAAATGCCTCGATCGTCATTCCCGATCTGGTGTCCTCTGCGGGGCTCTTCAACCGCAGAAAGGCGACCACCGTCGTTGGCGACGCCGCCCGCACGATGCAGATCAAGGCACCCAGCCTTGATACGCTCACGTCGGATCTGTCGGGGGGTAATCAGCAGAAAGTGGTGCTGGCCCGTTGGCTGGCCCGCTCGCCCAAACTGCTGATTCTGGACGAACCCACCCGCGGCATCGACGTGGGCGCGAAATCCGAGATCTACAAGTTGATCGACAACCTGGCCGCACGTGGGATCGCGATCCTGCTGATCTCGTCCGAAATGCCGGAACTGATCGGGCTTGCGGACCGGGCGCTGGTGATGGCCGAAGGGCGCGTTCAGGCCGAATTGTCCGGCGATCAGATCACCGAAGAAGAAATCCTTAAATACGCAATGCAGGACGCGACGCAGCGTCCCGAACGGGAACACGAACATGTCTGACGAAACTCTGAACAGCAGCAGCGCCAAGGCGCGCCAGTCCTTTGCCGAGGTCATTGTCGAGCGGATCGGGATACACAATCTCAGCCTGATGCTGGCCCTGTTTGTGCTGGTGCTGGTCTTTGGCGGGTTGCGGGGGGATGTGTTCTTTTCAACGCGCAACCTGCTGAACATGGGTATGGGCATTGCCATTCTGGGGGTGCTTGCGATCTCGCAAACGGCGGTGATCGTGTCGGGGGGGCTGGATATCTCGGTTGGGTCAATCGTGGGGCTGACGACGGTTGCGGTGGCCACCACGATCCAGTCCACCGAAATGGCCGGGATGGGCATCGCCGCCGGGATCGTGGTTGGCGCGACCGCCGGGCTGGTCAACGGGGTGATCATCACCTATGGCCGCGTGAATGCGGTGATCGTGACCCTGGGCACCATGGCTATTTTCCGGGGCGTTGCCTTTATCATCTCGAACGGGCAGTCGATCTCGATCTTCAACGACGCGTTCCGCCTGATTGGAACGGGCCGGATTCTGGGCATCCCGTTTCCGATCTGGCTGCTGGTGGCCACGGCGGTTCTGTTCCAGCTGTTTCTGGCCAAATCCATCGTCGGGCGCAATTTCTACGCCATCGGTGGCAACCCGATCGTGGCCCGGTTCGCGGGCATCAACCTCAACCGGTATCGCGTTGGCACTTACGTCATGAGCGGCGCTGTCGCAGGCATCGGGGGCATTCTGCTGGCGGCGCGCACCGGCTCGGGTCAGCCGATTTCGGGCTCGCAGGGGCTGGAGCTTGAGGCAATCACAGCCGCTTTTCTGGGCGGTTGCGCGATGCAGGGCGGCAAGGGCACGGTGGCCGGGGCGCTGCTGGGTGTTGCCGTGATCGGCATCCTGAACAACGGGATGATATTGACCTCGGTCCCGACATTTTACCAGTTGCTGGCCAAAGGGTCGCTGCTGATCCTGGCGGTGATCTTTGCGGAATACCAACAGAACAGAAACTGATGTAGTCTTGTGTCCCGGGCGTGTTGCTACACTGGCAGGCCCCACAACACCAAGGAAAGGTGCAGGAGTTTGAACGATCACAGCGGCCAGCCCAAACATGCCCGCCTGACCCGCGATCTTGCGGAAAAAATCCTCAGCGGTGAATATGCCGCCGGGCACAGGCTGCCGGTCGAGGCCGATCTGATCGACACGTTCCAGGTCTCGCGCACCGCGCTGCGCGAGGGGCTGAGGACGCTGGCTGCCAAGGGCCTGGTGGTGTCGCGCAAAAAGCTGGGCACTTTGGTGACCGCACCCGATCAATGGAACCTGCTGGATGCGGATGTCCTGTCGTGGATGGGCAAGTCCAGTTTCAACACCAATTTCCTGCGCCAGCTTGGCGAAGCGAGGTTGATCTTTGAGCCCGAGGCCGCCCGCCTGGCCGCGCGCCGCGCCACCGCCAGCCACGTTGCCCGAACCGAAGCCGCCTTTCGTGCCATGGAAACGGCAGAAACGGACGAAGACCGCATCAATGCCGATCTGGCCTTTCACGTCAGCATTCTTGAGGCTTCGCAGAACTATGTTCTGGAAAACCTGGGCGCCACCATCGGGGCCGCATTGCGGGCATCGTTCGAGATTTCCGATCAGGCGGCGAGCAACTATGAAAATACGCTGGCGCTGCACGGGGCGGTCCTGCGCGCGATCCGGCGTCAGGACGAAGCTGATGCCCGTGAACGGATGTTCGAGCTGCTGAACAAATCGCACAGTGATCTTGGGCTGACAGACGACGCCGAAGAGACCCGCCAGCCAGCCGTGTCGCGATAGTTCGGGGAAAGACAAGATGAGGGACAGGGTTGTGTTCACCTCGGGCCCGGCCCGCCTGGAGCTTGTGCCTGACTTCGGTGGAGGGATCGCTGCGCTGACGGTCGACGGGCGGCCTGTGCTGCGGCCTTGGAGCGGCGATATCTCGGACCCATTCACGCTGGCAAGCAACATATTGGTGCCGTTTTCCAACCGGATTTCAGGCGGCGGGCTTTACTGGAACGATCAGTTCTTTGATGTCGCACCGAATTCGCAGGCCGAGCCCTTCCCGATCCATGGCGATGGGTTTCAAAGGAAATGGAGGCTGACGCACAGCGATGCGACAGCATGCCTGACGTTGGAGAACGGCGACATCGGCCCGTGGCGATTCCATGCGCAGCAGAGTTTTGCGCTGACCCCTGACAGCCTGACGATCACCCTGACCGTGACCAGCAAAAGCAAAACGCCCCTGCCCTTTGGGGCTGGCTTTCATCCCTGGTTTCCACGCGATGCAGACACGCGCCTGTCCTTTGCCGCAGACACGGTCTGGCGGGAGGGCCCCGATCATTTGCCAACCGGACAAGTACAGCTTGGTGACCACTCGGACCGGAGCTTTGCCCGCGTGCGCGCCTTGCCAGCGGGCTAGATCAACAATTGCTATGGTGGTTGGCGCGGTGCGGCCCGGGTCCATCAGGGTCGCTCCGCAATGTCCTGTGTCGTCACAAGTTCAGACACTTTGAGCTATGCAATGGTGTATTCCCCGCACGACAATGCGGGGTTTTTCTGCTTTGAACCCGTCTCACACCCGGTCGATGCCTTCCACCTTACAGGGCAACCCGGCCTGCAAGAGTTGGCGTTCGGGGAAAGCCTGTCAGTTTCGATGGGTCTGCGATGGGCCTGAGGTCGATAGCTGAATAGCTGCGCTAGTCCAGCGGTTTATAGACCACCGCATCAATTTCTACCTTGGCGTCAACCATGATCTGCGAGCGTACAGTGGACCGGGCCGGGCCGCCATTGGGGAAGTAGCTGGCATAGACCCGGTTGAACGTCCAGAAATCCCGCGGATCGTCGAGCCAGACCCCTACTTTGGCGATATCGTCCAGCGTGCAATCGGCAAGCGCCAATGCGGCAATCAGATTTTCCATTGTCTTGCGGGTTTGCGCCTCGATCCCGCCGGGTTCGATTTCACCGTTTTCCTTCATCGCAACCTGGCCGGAGATAAATACGAAATCCCCCGCGCGCACCGCAGGGGCAAAGGGCAGCGCCTGACCGCCCGCTCCGGTTTTGTCATCACCCAGACGTTGGATTTTCTTGTCAGACATTTAGTGGCTTCCTTCTGCTAGATAATTCTTTGAACGGGATGGGCTCCACGGCGCAAAAACCCGGCTGGAACCCTTTGCCCGAGTGTGCATTGAGCTTGGTCAAAGGCGCGTTCGGACATATCAGATCAGTCACGAAACGGATCGCCCTCGATCACCGCACTTTTCCTCTTGCCGCGACCGGGACGGCGCCCAACGCGCGATCTCCTCGAACGGTTTCGACCTGATCCACCATGTTGGTGACCACACAGGCGTGGTTGGGGATGATGCGAAGACGGTCGCCGACCTTCAGATTGATGGTCTCAGCCCTCAGAACGCCATGTTCTTCGGACAGGCTCTGTATCCGAATGTCCGGCCGCCCCAGAACATGCCCGTGCCCCTCAAGCCCCTGTAGGTCCGAGGTCAGCACCTTGGACCCGGCATCTATCACCGCCCGATCGCCGGTTGGAACCGAAACGACGGTGGCCAGAACGCTCAGGGCGCAGTCATCCCAGGTGCAAACGCCCCGCGTCTGTAAGGCGCGGTCGTTGTAAACATATGTGCCCACCCGGTATTCCGTGGCGACCGGCACATCCTGCATTTGCCACATGCCGGGCGAGCCGCCGCTGGACACGACATCAACACACAACCCGTCCTGTTCGATGATGGATTTGGCCGCGCTCAGCCAGTCCTGAACCTTCTGATCTTGACCGATTGGTGGATAGGTCATGAGACCGCGAAACGACAGGCCCGGACGGGCCGCGATGTAGCGGGCAAGATCAAGTGCCTGCTCGGCAGAGGTCACACCGCATCGACCCGCGCCAGTATCACATTCCACCAGCACGCCCAAGGGTTCGGGCGCATCCGCAAAAAATCGCGACAGGCCATCCACTGTTTGGGTGCTGTCGGCGACAACAGACACCCTCGTCTTTTCGGACAAGGCACGCAGACGGGACAGTTTGGTATCGCCTAGGATGTTGTAGGTGATCAGGACATCGTCAATTCCGCCTTCGGCGATCATTGCCTCGGCTTCGCTGACCTTCTGACAGGTGATACCAATGGCTCCGGTCTGCAATTGCAGTTTGGCCAGCATCGGTAACTTGTGCGTTTTGATATGAGGCCGCGCGGCAATGCCGTGTTTTTGGCAATGCGCCTGAAAACGGTCGATATTGGCTTCGGCCACGTCCAGGTCAATCAGAACCGCAGGGCTGTCGATTTCGGGAAACATTATTCTGCGGCCTCCGTGTGTGGATTCTCGACGATGGGCCAGATCGCGCGTGACAGATTTCTGTACGGTGTTTTGGTCGGATCGTTCGGATAAGGGCCTTCGACGGCGGCATAGATGATCTCGGACGCGACATCGGAAAACGCGCCGTGGAAGTGGTTTGTCGATTTCACAACCAGAACCTTCTTTTGCGTGATGTCGATACCCAGATTGGTGAACAGATCGGGTGAGAACGCCTGACTGCGGTTCGAATTCAGCACCACCTCGATCCCGCCCAACTGAATGACCGAGCAATCGCCCATCGGCACGACAGACGCGCCGAAGCTTTGAACGGCATTGCGCTGATTGCGCAGAACCGTAACCCGCGCGTCAATGGGATTGCCAGCCAATGCGGATGTCTTGCCACCGAAACGCAGGTCGAACTCGGCACCTTCTCCGGCGGCGTGACACAGGCGCACGGCCATCGGATCCCAGATGGTACCAAAGGCGATCGAGGACATGTTCCGCGCGATGGCCTCGGCCAGGATCAGGGTCGAATCCCCGGCGACGCCGCCCCCAGGGTTGTCCCAGACATCTGCGACGACGACGGGCCCGCGATGAGCCTGGTCCGCTTTGGACAACGCCTCGGCGGGGGTAAGATAATCCGGCTTGGTCTGGCCGCGAAATGAAAACAGCTCGGCCCCCAATTGCCGGGCCACTCGATCCGCCTGCGCCGGGTCATTGTCCGTCAAAACGATGATCTTGGCACCCAAATCCGGCGAATCCCCAGCCATGAATCCGTGAATGACCGAGGCTGACAGGACCTTGTTCTCGGCCTCCAGCCGCTTGATCCGGTCCACGTACCCACGCATCGGTTCCTGGCTGGTGGGCAACACATCCACCATGCGCACATCAAACACCGCAGCGACGGGTCGGATTTCGCCCCGAATCGTGCGCAATGTCAGATCAACACAAGCCTCACCCGCCTCGACAAAATCGGTGTGGGGAAACTCTTTGAACACGGTAATGACGTCCGCGTTGTGGACTCGTTTCCCGCTCAGATGGCTGTGCGGATCGAAACTGACGCCAATTACCGCCTGGGTCCCGACGATGTCGCGGATCGCTTCGATCAGGACACCCTCGCAATCGACGCAGCCTTCGGCAATCATCGCCCCGTGCAGCCCCAGAACCACCCCGTCCAAGGGCAAAGCGGCCCGGACCTGATCCAACACCTCTTGCTTAAGGCGCTGCCAGGTTTCCCGGTTCAACAGACCACCAGGTTCAGCCCAGGTGGCCGTGCCTTCAATCAGTTCCAGATCTTCGCTGGCTGCCCTGCGCCGCAGCGCAGGAAACACGGCGCTGCATAGGGTCGGCGTTTCTGGATGTTCCCCCGGAGGGGCATAAAAGCTCTGCTCAAAATCAGAGAAATCCGTGCGCAGGGGGGAAAACGTGTTTGTTTCAGTCGCAAGAGAGGCACAGAAGACCCGCATGTTTTTTCCAATTCGCTGAAAAGGTCGAAGGCCGGTTGACGGCCTCCGACGGGGATGCTGCCGGTTTGTCCCGGCAGCCTGAAAGGATCAGTCGAGATACGATGCGTTATTGGCCGCATCGACTGCGGCTTTGAAGCTGGCCAGCAGCTCAGCCGCCTTGGCGTCCAGATTGTCCTGTACATGCGATTCAAAGGCGGGTTGCGTCGCAGCCGCCATCGCAGCGCGCTGATCATCGCTAAGCGCGGTGACCTGAATCTGATCCATCAGCCCGGCAAGCCCGCGATCCGATGCCTCGATGATCCGCGACAGTCCTCGGCTGGCGGTGACACAGTTTTCCGCCGCCGTGCGAATAGTGGCCTGTTCAGCCTCGGACAGGCTTTCAAAGAAGGCGCGGTTGATCATGAAAGTGTAGGGCGAGAACAGGTGGTTGGTCAGCGTCAGGTATTGCTGAACCTCGGCGAAATTGGCAAACGAGATGATCGGAACCGGGTTCATCTGTCCGTCGATTACACCAGTCTGCAGGCCCGAATAGACCTCACCCCAGGACAGAGGATAAGCTTCGGCGCCCAATGCCTGGACAATCTTCTGATGCGACGGCAGGGTCATGGTGCGGATACGGATGCCGTCGAAATCCTTCAGATCGGCGATGGGGCGTTGCGAGTTGGTCACCGCAAAGAATCCGCCGGTATCCGGGAAGCCCAGCACCACGACATCGCCCAGTTCGGCCTCGATATCGGCAGCCAGTGCTTCGCCAAACGCGCCGTCGAAGACCTCATAGGTCGCGGCGTTGCCATTGAAGGCAAAGGGCAGGTTCAGCACGTCGATACGCGGGTAGTAGCTGGCCAGTGCACCGGTCGATGTCAGGGTCGCCTGCAGAATGCCGTCGCGCACCTGTTGCACATGCTCAGAGGCCGAACCCAGTTGGTTCGAACCGAACACCTCAACTGATACGCTGCCGTTTGTCCCTGAATTCACGAGGTTCGAAAACACCGCCGTGCAGGCATGTGCGGGGTTCTCAAACGGATCTGTCTTGTTGTCATGACCAAATTTGATCACACCGCCTTCGGCCAGTGCCGTACCCGCCATCAGGGTCGCGGTCAGGGCAACGCTTGTTAGAATGTGTTTCATGATACTTCTCCTGTTGGTTTGGTTTTTGTGGACAGTTATTGGGCAAAGCCCAGCATTCGGGGCAGCCACAAGGCGGCGCTTTCCCAGAAGGCAAAGACAAAGAGGATGGCAATTTCCGCGATCAGAAACGGGAACAGCTTGATGGATATCCGTTCCAACCGCTCACCGGTGACCGAGGACAGCACGAACAGACAGGCCCCCACAGGTGGCGTCATAAGCGAGATGTTCAGGGCCAGCACAAAGATGATCCCGGCGTGGATCGGCTCTAACCCGACCTGTTGCGTCAGCGGCACCAGAACCGGGGCAAGAATGATCAGGATCGCAGTGATATCCATCACCATTCCGACGATCAGCAGCAATCCGATGATGATCGCAATTACCGCATAACGGTTGTCGGACAAGCCCAAAACCGTTTCGGCGATCAGCTGTGGAATGCGCTCAAAACTCATCCACCAGCCCAGAATGCCTGCAAAGGCGATGATGACAAAGATAACTCCGGTGATGCGCGCCGTGCGCACCAACATCCTGTAGAACCCCTTCAGGCTGAGCGAGCGATACACGAAAATGCCGATAAACAGGGCATAGGCAACGGCAATTGAGGCCGCTTCGGTTGGCGTGACAACGCCACCGAGGATACCGCCCAGGATAATGACCGGCATTGCCAGCGCGGTCAGCGAGGATACAAACGTGTCCCACACCTCACGTGGGGTTGCGCCGCGCAGGGCTTTTGGCAGGTTTTCCCGTTTGCCACCAATGGCGATGACACCCATGCACACAAGGCAGATGACCAGACCCGGCAGAACTCCGGCGGCGAACAGACCGGCAATGGAAACACCCATCAATGAGCCATAGACCACCATCAGCCCCGAAGGCGGAATGGTCGGCCCGATGATTGACCCTGCGGCTGTTACCGCGCAGGCATAGTCGCGTTTGTAGCCTTCGTTCACCATGGCAGGTACCAGCGTGCGGCCAAAGGCGGCAGCGTCGGCTGTGGCTGACCCCGTCAGGCCCGCAAAGAACACCGAGGCCAGCATGTTTGTATGGGCCAGCCCGCCGCGAAACCGACCCACCAGAACCTGTGCCAGTTTCACAAGGCGGTTGGTGATGCCGATATCATTCATGATCTCGCCAGCCAGAATAAAGAACGGCATGGCCAGAAACGGAAAAATATTGAGCCCGTTGAACACCTTGCTTGGGCCGATGGCCAGAAACTGCGTGCCGCCCATGTCGATCAGGCCCACAACGCCCGCAAGACCGATGGCAAACCCGATCGGCATTCCGAACAGAATGAGGCCCACAAAGACAATGGCAACAATCACGACGCGTCCTCCGCTTCGGTTGCGAAAGGCGGGTGGTCGACCTGCGTGCCCAGATCACGAAACAGGACCAGCACAAGCTGCAGCGCTGACAGTGCCGCCGCCACGGGTATGGCCGCATAGAAAGGTGCCAGACTTGCGCCAAAGATCATTGCCTGCCGGGGGGCGCCGCTCTGGGCAAAGCTGATCCCGAACCAGGCGACATAGAGAAACAGCGCCAAAGCCAGCACATCCATCACGATCAACGAAACGCGCCGGAGCCCAACGGGCAAGATCAGCACAAATGCCGTCAGCCCGATGTGATCGCGCCGCGCAATCCCTGACGATACCGCCAAAAGGGCAGACCAGATCATCAGATACCGTGCCAGAACCTCTGGCCAGGGCAGTTGCCAGTGAAAATAGTAGCGGTCAATTACACCCAGCCAGACATCCAGCACCAACGCCAGCATCAGGGCGGCGACGATCCCCTCGGTCACAGAATTGATCCATGCGCTTGCCCTGGCAAACCCGTTGGACATTCGCATCCCTCCCAAGATTGCGAGTCTGTAATGAAATTTCATTTAGAGTGTTATTCAGGACAAAATCAACATATTTTGTTACTTAGGTACATATCAGGAGGTAAGATTTGCTAATTATTGCCCCAAATTCGCTTTAGTTCCGTACTTATTTTTCATCCCTGGTGAATGTCACGCCCTGCCCTGCGGCTTCATTCCTCCAGCACAAATTCCTGAACCATGACATTCATGCCTGCGGTCAACCCGCCATCCACTGTCAGTCCGATGCCGGTGATGTAATCGGCATCGTCCGAGCCCAAATAGGCCACCGCCTTGGCCACATCCTCGGGCACGGCCACGCGCCCCAACGGATACCATTTTGCCAGCTTTTCAAAGACTTTAGGATCTTTCTCAAGGCGCATCCGCCAGCTGACAGCATCGGTGCGCACCGACCCTGGCAAAACCGCGTTGCAGCGGATGCCAAAGGCGCCGTATTCGCTTGCGACGGCCTGGGTCAGGTTCAGAACCGCCGCCTTGGCAGCGCTGTAGGCAGGGCTGCCGAAGTACCGAATGCCATTAACCGACGCGATGTTGACGATGGCCCCGGCCTGCCTGGCTTTCATCGCAGGCAGAACAGCCCGGATACAGTGATACGGCCCGTTCAGGTTCACGTCGATTTCACGGGTCCAGATATCCGCGGCAATGTCTTCGAGGTTGCCGGCAAAGCTGTAGGCGGCGTTGTTGACCAGCACATCCACCTCGCCCAAGGCTTTCGCCGCCTCTGCGACCGCCGCTTCGACCTGCGCCAGATCCGTGATGTCGGCTTCGATGAAATGCGCCCGGCCACCTGCAGCCTCGATCTCTTTGGCCTTGGCTGCCCCGGTTTCTGCATTGATCTCAAGCACCGCAATTGCAGCCCCCTCGGCGGCAAGCTTGTCAGCAATGGCCGATCCAATTCCGTGCCCGGCCCCGGTGACCATTGCGGTTTTGTTCGAATACCTCATGTGACCCTCGTGTTTCAGGTCAAGGCAGAGCGAATCCAGTCGAGGGATTGCAGCCTTATGTGACCGTAGTTGTAGAATGAAATCGACGCCGCGCCGTGTTGCCTGAGCATTTGAACAGCGGCGCTCAGCTGAGTGGAATCCGTCAGATCGGGATAGGATGGCCGCAGGATATAGCCCAGGTTTTCAGCCTGTTGGGCCAGGTCGCGAACTTGGGCGATATCCTGCGTCATCGCCGGGGCACCGCTTTGATAACTTGGAACTTCCAGCGCATCCGCAGCCTGTGACAGCGCGGCAAGATCCGACCCCTCGGTCAGGCACCGCGCGTTGGGCGATTGTGTCGTCGGAATGATCGACAACCGAACCCCAGGCGGCATTTCGGACCGGATGCGCTGAACCAGAGAGGTAACCTGCCCCGCCCGCCAGTCGTGAAACGCGCGCCAATCCGGATCGGTCAACGGATCGAGCGAAAGCTGGGTGCCATCTGCAAAGAACCGTTCCAGCGTTTGCACGGCCGTTGTTTTCAATGCATCAAAATCGATCCCTGATGAACTTGCTCCCCGCTTGCAAGCATCGCAAAAACACAGACCCAGCAGGGTTTGCACCTGATCGGGCAGCGCGATCAACTCGAATTCATGATGGTGGCCATGGCGGAATGCCTGCCACCCAGGGGTTTCAATCGACACCTCTGCCACGGGCTGATTGCGCGCGATATCGCAACACAGCGCAGTCAGAAAGTTTCGGACATCAGGTTGCGAAGGGCAAAGCGAGTTGTACAACGGATCGCCAAACGCAGTTCGCGCAGTCAGATCCGGGTGCTGCTGCCCCAGCGGCGTATTGTGCAGCCCCACGGTCCACGCGATGCGCTCAAGATCAGACGCAGCTTTTGCAAGGGCGGATAGGGGATCAAAGTCACGGACCATATCCGACACCCGGGGCCTGATCCGGCCATATAACCCCGGATCCGGGTGGAAATAGACCGTTCCATCCTGCGGGAAATACACTTTGCCCGAGGGTCCATGCGGACGCAGAAACTTGCCAGCGTGATAGGCAGTTGCCAGATGAACAGCCGTGAGGCCAGACGCTTGCAAGCGAGCCGCGACTTCCCCTGCGCCTTCGTCCTTCAGGTCCCACGGATAGACATACATTCCGGTACGCATAGTCATTCACCTTGCGGCCAGACGTTGCCGCCCACAACCATCCTGGAACAGGATAGATACCGCTCTGACGTACGCCGCATGCCCGCAGCATCCACGAACTCGGCGGGCTCTTCGCAAAGGTCGAGCAGCGCGACATCCGCGCGTGATCCCGGCGCGAGGGTGCCCAGATCGGGTCGCCGCAACACCGATGCAGGGGTCGCCGTCGCCGCCCGGACCACATCGGCCAATTCCATCCCCATGGACCAGAACTTGTTCATCACCGACAACACGTCATAGGCCGGGCCGTTTTCGCACAGCACATGGACATCGCTGCTGATGATGTCGGGTAGAAAGCCTTGGCTCAATGCAGCCTCGCCCGGTTCGAACCCGAAACCGCCATAGCCGTGGCCCACGTCAAACAGCACGCCCCGTTCCCGCGCCTCCCGGTATTCGGCCTTGACCGTTCCCTGCCCGTCAACGGCGGAATTGGGGAATGGCCGCAGGAAATGCGTCAGGATATCGCCGGGCCGCAGCAGATCGAGGATCTGTTTCCCGCCCGGAGGGGGAAAGTCGATATGCGACATCAGCGGCAGGCTAAGCTGGTCGGCGATGTCCACGGCGACCTCCAAAGGCGCGATGCCCTGATCTCCGCCCGCTTTCTGGCCGATCCGCACTTTGACGCCGCGCACAAAATCGGGGAATTCTTTGGCGACGCGGACGCATTCGCGCGCGTCCAACAGCCTGATATCACTGCATTCCCCGATCATGACGCTTTCGGAAAACCCGAAAATCCCGGCGAATGAGACATTGATATAGGCCAGAATAGTCAGATCAGAGCGGTCAGCCACATGGGTCTTGAACCCCGCCATCGTGCCTGCGCCCGCGCTGCCGGTATCCAGAAAGGTGGTCGTGCCGCTGCGACGAGCAATCGGCTCGGGCCGCACGCTCAGCGACGTACCGCCCCACCAGACATGGCTGTGAAAATCGATCAGCCCTGGGACGACTATTTTCCCTGCAGCATCCAGAACCGTCACGTCGCTGCCAACAGCCAGGGTCTGCCCAAAACCGGCAACCGTGCCATCCCGCAGCAATATCTCAGCTGGCCCGTCCCAGTCTTGGGCGGGGTCGATGACGCGGGATGCGCGGATCAGCAGCTCTTTCGTCAAATTCCTGTCTTTCCTGCAAAAATTGTCTGAACCAAGCTTACTTTGACGTGCCCTCGCCCTCCAATGCCACGCGCTCATGTCCCTATCGGCATGCTGCATGGTGGATTGGCATTGATCGGGGATGTCCGCCAGAATGCGCGGCAAGCGAATGGGAAATTCAAAGCAAAAAGGCGATCTGATGAAGAACATTCTCGTCACAGGAGGAAGCGGCAAGGCTGGCCGGGCCGTGTGCCGCCATCTGGTGGATCATGGCTACAACGTGCTGAACGTAGATCTGACCCCCTCACCCGATCCGGTATGTCCTTTCCTGAAAGTCGATCTGTGCGATTTCGGGCAAACCATGGCGATGATGACGCGCGGTGGTGGGGCGGATTCGCCGTTCCGCCCCTTTGCGACGCCTGGCGCGATTGTCCATTTCGCGGCCATTCCCGCCCCTGAGCTGGCGACAGACGACAAGATTTTCCACACCAATATCCTGAGCACATACAACGTGTTCGAAGCCGCCGTGCGCAGCGGTATTCGCCGCGTTGTCTGGGCCTCCAGCGAAACGACGCTGGGCTTGCCGTTTTCGCCGGACAACCCGCCTGCTTATGCCCCGGCAGACGAAGACCACCCGATGCGCCCCGAAAGTGCCTATTCCCTGTCGAAAGATCTGGGTGAGGAAATGGCGCGGCAATACTGTCGATGGAATCCCGATCTGACCATGATCGGCCTGCGCCTTTCCAACGTGATGGAGCCCGACGACTATGCGCGGTTCGACGACTGGCAGGATGACCCTGCCCTGCGGCAGTGGAACATGTGGGGCTATATCGATGCCCGCGACGCCGCGCAGGCCACGCGCAAGGCGCTGCATGTCGACCTTGTGGGCGCTGACTGTTTCGTCATCGCCAATGGTGACACGGTGATGAAACGCGACAGCGCCGGACTGATGGCTGAGGTTTTTCCCAATGTCACACTAAGCAAACCGGTCGAAGGCCGCGAAACGCTGCTGTCGATTGACAAGGCGCGGCGTGTTCTTGGGTTCTCACCAGAACACAACTGGCTGGAATAGCGCCTAATTTACTGGAAAAACCCGCTCGTATCTTGTAAAAGTACAAATCAGGGCGAATATGAACTTTTAGTACAAGGAAGCATGATTTGGCCAGAATAGAACTGGACGGGATTTCCAAATCCTACGGGTCCTTTCAGGTCATGAGCGACCTGTCGCTGGACATTGAAGAAGGCGAATTCGTTGTCATCGTCGGCCCCTCGGGCTGCGGAAAATCAACGCTGTTGCGCATGGTTGCCGGGCTTGAGGATATCACCTCGGGCGAGCTGCGCATCGGTGGCACCCGCGCCAATGAATTGCCTGCGCAGAAACGCAACATCGCGCTGGTGTTCCAGTCCTATGCGCTGTTTCCCCATCTGAATGTGGCCGACAATATCCGGTTCGGCCCGCAGGTACGCGGTGAAGATCGTGCGATGTCCGAAGAAAAGGTGCTTCGCGCGGCGGATATTCTGAACCTGACGCCTTATCTTGATCGGATGCCCGCGGAGCTGTCCGGTGGGCAACGTCAGCGCGTCGCGATGGGGCGCGCGATAGTGCGCGATCCGAACATGTTCCTGTTCGATGAGCCGCTTTCGAACCTCGACGCGCATCTGCGTGTCGAAATGCGCACCGAGATCAAGGCATTGCAGCGCCAGCTGAAAACCACAACGCTCTATGTAACGCATGATCAGATCGAAGCGATGACCATGTCCGACCGCATCGTGATTATGAACCAGGGCAAGATTGAACAGGTGGGCGCACCGCTCGACCTGTATGACCGCCCGACAAACAAGTTCGTGGCCGGTTTTCTTGGCTCGCCCTCGATGAATTTCATGGAGGCGCGCTACGAAACCGACGCGGATACTGCGCAGGCCATTCTGTCAGACGGGCAGAGTATCGCCGTTCCGCGCGCCGATCTGAATTCAGGCGAGAAGATCACCGTAGGTATTCGGCCCGATGCGTGGCTGTTGCAGCAGACCCCATCCCGGCTGACTTTGCGGGTAGATCAGTTCGAACCGACCGGGTCCGAGACACTTGTCTATGGATCTCTGGCCGAGGCTGATATCAAATGTGCTTTCCGGGAACGCATCGACGTTGGTGAAGGCCAACCGCTTGAGGTCGGGGTCGATCCGTCCAAGGTGCATATGTTCCATCACGACACCGGGCACCGGGTATAAAAAAGGGGGCTGGCAGCGCCAGCCCCTTAAAGACGGATTTCACAGCAGCAAAATCCGGGGGAGGACTTCCTTACCAGAGCGTGTACCCGCCATCGAATACGATGCCGGCGCCTGTCATGTAGCTGGACGCATCGCTGGCCATGAAGACCGCAAGCGCTCCGATCTCGTCAGGTTCGCCCGCGCGGCCCATCGGGATGCCGGTTACCAGCTTTTCGATCACTTCGGGTTTGGTTTCATTCCATGCCCGATTGGCGTCTGTCATGAACAGGCCCGGGCAGATGGCGTTGACCGTCACACCGTGCGGGGCCCAGTCCGCCGCGGCAGCCTTGGTAAATTGCAAAACAGCGGCCTTTGAGGTCTCATAGGCCCGGTCACCAATGCCACGGTTCGACACAAAGGCATTCATCGAGGAAATCGAGATGATCCGCCCGCCCTTGCCCCGTTCAATCATGGCCTGACCCAGGATCTTGGATCCCAGAAAACAGCTGGTCAGGTTGGTATCGATCGTTCTTTGCCAGCTTTCCAGTGACTGTTCGATGATCGAATCCGAGTTCAGCCGGTTGCCGACATTGTTCACCAGAATATCGATGGGTCCGAAACTGTCGCGGATGTGTTCAAACCCGGCCTCACAGGCCGCGGGCTCGCCCATGTCCAACGCAACCGTGTCGACCTTGCGTCCGGTTGCTTCGCGAATCTCCTCAGCGGTCTTTTGCAGCGACTCTTCGGTCCGGCCGGTGATGACCACATCGGCTCCGGCTTCGGCCATTGCATGGGCCATCACGCGTCCAAGCCCTCGGCTGGCGCCAGTCAGAACGGCGGTTTTGCCATCCAGCCGGAATTTTTCCATATAGCTCATTTAAGTATCTCAATCCGAATTGAAGGATATGCCGGCCGGCCAAATACCCCGGCCGGCCCGCGTTTCACGAGGTCTTCAAAATCCGCGCAGCTGGTCGATTTTTGCCGCCGCATTTGACAGCGCATCCTCGGGTGTCGCTTCACCCAGATAGATTGTCTGCAAAGCGCTGCGGGTGATGTCGATGATCTCATCCCAGCGCTCGACCGTTGGCTGGAACTTGGCATAGGCCAGACCATCGGCAAACGCCTTGATGTCCAGATCTTCCTGATACACCGGATCGTTCACGACGCTGGTCATCACCGGCAACAGACCATCGGCCAGGTTGAAAGCCAACCGGAAGTCATGCTGATAGATGAAATCCAGGAACTTCTTGATCTCGGGCTTCGCATCCGACGACCGGAACACCGCGACACTGTCGGTGATGCCCATCGTGACCTTCTGCGCCTCAACCGGGAAGGGCAGAACCGAGTAGTTCAGGTCAGGCGCTTCGGCCTTGATCTGTGGCACCAGCATCGGGAAGGTAAAGATCGTCCCGATCTTGCCGTTCTTGAACAGGTTGAACACGTCCTCGCGGCTGTTGGCCGTTGGTGCGGGCTGCGTATGACCGGCGGCAACCAGATCGGCATAGACCTGAGCGGCGGCAACGCCCTGAGGCGACGCGATGGCGCTGCGGCCTTCTTCGTCGAAGATCTCACCGCCAAACGACCAAAGGGCGTAATAGAAATAGACGTCAACCTCGTCTTCCTTGCCCGGCAGGCCAAAGCCAAAGATGTCCGACTGTTCCGAGATTTTGGCCGAGGTGGCGCGCAGTTCTTCCCAGGTGGTCGGCGCGGTCATGCCCGCAGCTTCATACAGGTCGTTGTTGACCATCATTGCTCGCGCCGAGGCGGCAATCGGCAGGCCCATCAGCTCACCATCGATGATCGACGGCCCCAGCAGCGCCGGGATGAACTTGTCCTTCAGTTCAGGCGTGATCAGATCGTCCATCGGCTCGATCAGACCCTGGGTTGCAAATTCCTTCAGCCAGATCGACGCCAGAACCGACATGTCCGGCGCGTTGTTGCCCGAGATATCGGTCGTCAGGGTCTGCAGATAGTTACTCCAGGGGATGACCTCGATGATGACATCGATATCGGGGTTTTCCGCCTCGAACGCTTCGGCAACCTGTTCAAAGGATTTGCGTGTCTCGGCTGAGTATTCCCCCAGCGTGAAACGGATTTCCGCAGCCTGCGCCGCGAATGCGAGCGTGGACGCCACGACCCCTGAGACAACCGCGCTTCCAAATCTTCTTATCATGACTTCTTCCTCCATGCTGACGCGCTTGAACCTGAGGCTGGTGGATCAGTGCCAACGGCGCGCTCTCTAATATAAGTACACCATTTGCGTGAAATGATATAATTTAAGTACAGATGTAGATATTGAATCTTTTATTACTTCAAAACATATAGTTATCGCTAAAACGCCTTCCAAATTCATTCCATTATGCGACTCTCGCACGGAACAATTCCGGATTCGCATGGTCGTTGGCCTAATTATTCGAAAAAATCCCACCATTCGTAACAAAATTTCTTTTTCCTTGTAATTCTAACGCAAGGACGCCAGCATTCTTGGTGACACGACAGGAAGAACCGGTACATGCAAACGCGACGAAACAAGGCAATTCCCTATGGTCTGGTGCTTCCGGGTTTTTTGTTTTCGGCAACCATTATCCTCTGGCCGCTGTTTCAATTGGGATCGCTGTCTTTCGGCGATGTGAACCGCTTTGGCCAGGTCATCGGGTTCGGGGGCCTCAAGAACTATGCCGCCGTTTTTGCCGACCCCGAGCTTTATGCCTCGCTCTGGCGCACGGTAATCTGGACCGTTTCGATTGTGGCGGGCACTTTTGTCATCGCGATGCCGACATCCATTATCCTGCAGCGAGAGTTTTACGGGCGTAACATCGCCCGCGTCATCATTATGCTGCCCTGGGCGATCTCGCTGGCGATGCTGGCCATCACCGCGCGTCTGGCGCTGAACGGCGAAAGCGGCATGCTGAACTCGGCCCTGATCTTTGCGGGCATCATTGATGAGAACGTGGCATGGCTGGCCTCGTACCGTACCGCGTTTCCGATGCAGATCATCGTGGGCATTCTCGCCACGATCCCCTTTACGACCACCATTTTTCTGGGCGGCCTGTCATCGATCCCGCAGGATTTATACGAGGCAGCAAAGATGGAGGGCGCAAACGGCTGGCAGAGGTTCCGGCGCGTGACCCTGCCAATGATGCGCCCCTTTGTGAACATCGCCGTGGTGCTGAACACGATCTATGTGTTCAATTCGTTCCCGATCATCTGGGTTACGACACAAGGCGGGCCGGTCAATACCACCGATATTCTTGTCACCTACCTGTACAAAAGCGCGTTTCGGTTTGGCAAGGTCGGTGAGGCGGCGGTGCTGTCGCTGATCATGTTCGCCATCCTGCTGATCTTCAGCCTAATCTATGTCCGTCTGGCAATGAAAAACGAAAGGGCGGCGCAGTGATGAGCAATAAGCTGAAAACCACGATCGTCTCATGGCTGATTCTGGCCCCGCTGCTGGCCTTTTGCCTGTTTCCCTTTGCCGTCATGTTCCTGAGCGCGCTGAAACCTCAGACCGAACTTTATGATCCCAGATGGATTCCCAGCCGTCTGGCATGGGGCAATTTCATCGAGATGTGGCAGGCCACCAATTTCGGCGTCGCTTTGGGCAATTCGCTATATATCTCGGTGGTTTCTACCGCGCTGACGATCCTGTGCGCCATTCCGGCGGCCTATGCGCTCAGCCGGATGCGGTTTCATGGCAAGCAGGCGTTTCGCGGCTTTCTACTGGTGTCGCAGATGCTGTCGCCTATTGTGCTGATTTTGGGGCTGTTCAAGCTACTGGTTCTGGTCGGCGTTCTGGACAGCAAGTTGGCCGTCGCCATGGTCAACACCGGGTTCAATATGGCGTTTGCCGTCTGGATGTTGGAAAGCTATTTCTCGACAATTCCGCGCGATCTTGAAGAGGCGGCGTGGATGGAAGGCGCGTCCTCCACCCTGTCGCTGCGGCGCGTGTTCCTGCCGCTGGCCATTCCGGCGCTTGTAGTGACAGCGCTGTTTACCTTTGTGAACACCTGGAACGAGTTTGTCATCGCCCTGACCAGCCTGCGCAGTGCCGAAAACTACACGCTGCCAATCCAGATCCTATCGCTGGTTTCGGGGCGGTATTCGATTGAATGGCATTATGTGATGGCCGCGACCTTTGTGGCAACCTTGCCGGTTGCCATCGTCTTCGCGTGGCTGCAACGCTATTTGGTAACAGGTTTGACGTCAGGCGCAGTAAAATAGGGATGACCTTCGGCATTGTGCTGATACAAAGGCGCGATGCGCCGTGACGGCAAAACAAAAGGACACGTGGATGGAGCCGCAGATCGACCAAAGCGATGAAGAGCAGCCGGACCTTCAATCCGCGCAGCGTGCCCCTGCCGTACTGGACCTGATATCGGTGCTGCGGCGGACAAGCGGTGAGTTCGCCCCGCGCGAACAACGCGTGGCCGACTATGTCATGGACAACCTCGAAGCGGTCAGTCAGATGGTGATCGCCGATCTGGCCGAGGCATGCAATGTCAGCACGCCCACTGTGATCCGCTTCTGCCGCACGCTGGGTTGTGACGGCTATCGCGATTTCAAGATCAAACTGGCCCGCAATGTGGCCGTCAGCATGCAATATCTGGCACCCGGTCCGGAATCCATCGCGCCCCATGACAATTCACCGGTTGATGTGGTGCTGACAGCGCTGAAATCATCGCTCGATATGATGCGGGCGCAGCTTGACCCCGGAGTTTTCGATGCCGCTGTTCTGCGCCTTTGCGACTCCAACCAAATTCTGTTCGTCGGTATCGGCGGTGGCTCCTCGATCGTTGCCAATGACGCGGCAAACCGGTTTTTCCGGCTTGGGATTCCCGCGACATTTGTCAGCGACAGCTATCTGGCCCAGATGCGTGCGGCGACTTTGAAGCGCAGCGATACCCTGTTCCTGATCTCAGCCAGCGGTGAAGCGCTGGAAGTTGTCAAAGCGGCAGAGATTGCCAATGGCTACGGCGCATCTACGATCTGTATTACCCGACCCGATTCTACACTGGCGCGCATTGCGACGTTGCCCATCACCGTCGATCTGCCCGAGGATCTGGATATCCATAAACCGACGGCCTCGCGCTATGCGCATCTGGTTCTGATCGACGCACTGGCCACAGCGGTTGCGCAGGCACAGCCAGCCCTCACCAACGAGGCACTGCGGCGGGTCCGCGCCTCGCTGACTGCGTTTCACGGGCGTATCGGCCCGCAGCCGCTGGGGGACTGAGGCGGCTCAGGGCGAGAGCTGCCCGCCATTTACCTCGATGATCTGACCGGTGATGTATCCGGCCAAAGCATCACTGGCCAGAAACAGAAACGCACCGACGCAATCCTCGGACGTGCCAAGCCGCTCCATCGGGATGGTCATGCGCACGGCCTCCAACGCTTCGGGCGTGGAAAACGCGTCATGGAACGGGGTCAGGATGACCCCGGGAGAGACCGCATTGACCCGCACGCCATGGGGTGCCTCTTCCTTTGCCAGCGACCGGGTAAGGCTGCTGACTGCAGCCTTGGACGCGGCATAGACGCCAGACCCGATGGCGCCGCCATTGCGCGCGGCAATCGAGGTCAGGTTGATGATCGAGCCCTTTGTCTTGCGCAGATGCGGCACCGCAGCCTTGCTGACCGCATAGACAGATGTAGCGTTCACATCCATGACCTGGTGAAACAATTCGGGATCCTGTTCCGTCACCGGCATGCGGCGCACCATTGATCCTGCATTGTTGATCAGAATGTCCAGACCACCCGCCTGTTCCACAAAGTCGCCAACCAACCGGGCGCAGGCCTCAAAATCGGCAACATCCGCTTGCAGAACATGGGCCGTGCCCCCAGCGGCGCGCACCTCTGCGGCCACCGCCTCGGCTTGCTCACGCTGTGCGTTGTAGTGCACGCCAACAGTTGCGCCCAGTTCGCCGAATTTGCGGGCCACCGCCGCGCCGATGCCCGAGCTGGCACCCGTGACAAGAACCGATTTCCCCTTGAACGCATCAAACATCTGCAAGCCTCTCAATTGTCAAATCAGGATCGGTCCGGGTGATACCGGCCTTGCCCACCGCTGGCGAATGCGGTGTGCGGATGCAAGAATGACGATTGTTCATAACGGCTTGTGCGCGTAAGCTTTGCCCACGACCTTTCGGAACAGGATTCATGGAAAAACGCTGGCTCGAAGACTTTCTGGCGGTGGCCGCCCTTGGGAATTTCACCCAATCCGCTCAGGTTCGGGGTGGAACCCAATCGGCCCTTAGCCGTCGCATTCAGGCGCTTGAGGATTGGTTGGGGGCCGAGCTTTTTGATCGCAACACCAAGCCTGTCAGCCTGTCCGAGGCGGGAAAGCAATTTATGCCGGTGGCCGAAGATGTCTGCCGCCAATTGCAGAGCATTCAGGAACAGTTGTCCTCGCAAGGCGACAGCACCCGACCCAAGGTGCATTTCGCCATCCCCCATGGATTGTCATTGGGCTTTTTTCCGCATTGGCTGTCCAGCGAGATCCCGGGTGGGCGCGATCTGGATGTCCGTCTGGAATCGATGAATTTTTTGGATTGTATGCGGCATCTGCGCGAATCCCGCTGTCATTTTGCCATGTCGCACGCCCATTCCGCGATTGCCGTTCCGCTGGCCGACCAGCTGTTTGACAGCGCAGTTATCGGGCGCGACGCGCTGATCCCGGTGACAATGGCGGATGCAAACGGATCCCCTGTGGATCGTCTGCCCGGAGAGCCGGATGATCCGATCCCTTTGCTGGCCTATTCCGAGGAATCCGCGATCGGTCAGGCCGTCAACAGCTTGCTGGCCGACCCGCCTGTACCGGTCTTTGTCAACCCGGTTTTCACATCGCATCTGGCCGGGGTGCTGCGATCGCTGACGCGCGAAGGGCGTGGTTTGGCCTGGGTCCCCGAAAGCATGGTGCAGGAAGATATCAAGCTGAGGCGGCTGGCCTATGCCGGTGACGATCAGTGGCGTATCCCGACCGAGATTCGCCTGTACAGGGCCGTTGACCCCCTGCCCGACCCCGCCGAAGAACTATGGGAGGTTCTGCGCGATGCATAACCCGCATCGCCAAACGCTTGCTTAGAATTGGCATCCTGGCCCGCCGCGCCTTAGGTCTGATTGTATGCAGACCGGACATTTCGACACTCCGCGCATTGCCGTTCTGGGGCTGATGCTGGAAAGCAACCGCTTCGCCCCCGTCATCTACCGTTCCGATTTCGAGGCCCGCGTGCTGGTTTGGGACGATGACATGGAGCAGGAATTGCACGCACCCCGCTCACGCCTGCCGGCCGAATTGCGGTCATTCTGTGCTACATCCCTTGCCGCGGGGGCCGAGGTCACCCCCATTGGTTTTGGTCTGGTCGAGGCGGGCGGACCCGCAGATCATGCGTTTTTTTCCGAGACTTTGGCGCGGATCTGTGACCGGTTGGCCGATGTCAAACCCGATGCGGTGTATATCTGCAATCACGGCGCGATGCGGACGACTCGCAGCGCCGATCCTGATGGTGAGATGTTTGCCGCGATCCGCTCTCAGGTCGGCGCGGATATTCCAATTGTGGCCACCCTGGATCTTCACGCCAATATCTCGGATCTGATGGTGTCGTCCGTCGACCTGATCGTGGGGTATCGGACAAATCCCCATGTGGATATGACCCAGCGCGGGCAAGAAGCCGCCGAAGCACTGCAGCGGATTCTGTCCGGCACGCTCTGCCCGACCCCAGCGCTGGTGCGCCTGCCGATCATTCCCCCAACGGTTACACTTCTGACCGATACGGGGCCTTTTGCCGATTTGACGCGCAAGGCCGAGACGGTCCGGTCGCAATCGGTTGTGAACATTTCCCTGTTTGGCGGGTTTGCTTATGCCGACACATCCAAGAACGGGTTAAGTGTGCTGGTGAGTACCCATGACGCGCCGACTGAGGCGGCGCGCCTGGCGAAAAACCTGGCCCAATCCGCGTGGAATGACCGTCAGCGGTATCGCCCGGCGAACCTTGCAAGTCTGGATGACGCCATTGCCCGGGCATTTGAGGTCGGCAATGATCCGTCGCTACCCGCAGTGGCTCTGGCGGATGTCGCAGACAATCCCGGCGGCGGGGGAACAGGTGCAACAACCTGGATCCTGTCGCAGCTTGTCGCGTCGCGGGCCAAGGGTGCCTGTATTGGCACGATCAACGCACCTGATGTTGCGCGTGCTGCTCATCTGGCGGGTGAAGGGCAGTCGTTTCTGGCCCATTTCGTCGATCATGACGCGCCGGATCACTCCCGTCCTTTTTCTCATCAGGCGACGGTCGAAAGACTAAGCGACGGCATTTGCACCGGGCGGCGCGGATTTTATGCCGATCGGCAGATGTCTCTGGGGCCAACCGCCCTGCTTGACATCGCAGGCGTGAAGGTGGTCGTGATTTCGGTGCGCACGCAATGCGCGGACCCCGTGTTTTTTGAGATGATGGGCATCGACCTGCGACAGGTCAGATCGCTGGCGGTAAAGTCACGCGGGCATTTTCGCGCCGGGTTCGACGAGTTCTTCGGGCCGGACCAGATTATCGAGGTTGATGCCCCGGGCCTGAGTTCGCCGGTTTTGACCCGGTTCGATTTTCAAGATCTTCCACGCCCCTGCATCCCACTGGATCCGGACGCGGAATGGCATCCCGTTGACCCAAGTGAGGTCGTCACGACACCCTGAAGGTGATGGTCTTGATCTCGGTCACCTCGTGCAGGGTATGTTTGCCGCCCAGCCGTCCGAGCCCGCTGGATTTACCCGGTGCCCCGCCAAAAGGCAGGTGCAGTTCCCAGTAGGTGCTGGGACCGTTGATATTGACGATCCCGGCTTCGATCTCTTCGCCGAAGCGGAAAGCCCGTGACAGGTCGCGGGTGAAGACCCCGGCGGACAGACCGTGGCCTGCAGCATTGGCAACGCGGATCAGATCATCCTCATCCTCGCAGACGATGATCGGGGCCACCGGGCCAAAGGTCTCGGCACGGTTCAAAAGCGCATCGCTCGGGACATTGTCGATCACGGTGGGCGCATAAAACAGGTCCGAGCCCAGACTGTCGACGGTGCGACCCCCGGTCAAAAGCTCACCGCCCTGACGTAGACCATCAGCGACATGTTCCTGAATTTTGGCAACCACCGCAGGGTTGTTCAGCGGCCCCATTGTGGTGCCGTCATGCAGCGGATTGCCCAGCTTCACCGCTTGTGCCCGCTCGGTCAGTTTCTCTGCCAATGCCTGATGCACTGACCGGGTGGTCAGAATGCGCCCGGTTGCGGCACAAACCTGACCAGCATTGTAAAAGCTGCCCGATGCGGCCGCGTCCGCTGCTTTGTCCAGATCGGCGTCTTCCAGAACGATCACCGGCCCGTTGCCGCCAAGCTCCAGCAACATGGGCTTGCCCGCCCCTCGTTTCGCGATCACCCCGCCGGTCAGCGGACTACCGGTAAAACCAATGCCATCCGTGCCGGGATTTGCCACAATTTCATCTCCTACGACATCGCCGGGGCCATGCACCAGATTGATCGCCCCATCGGGCAGACCGGCCTCGGCGATACACTCCATCAACACCGCCGCACAGGCTGACGTTGTGGGGGCCGGAACCCAGACCACGCCGTTGCCCGCCGCCAGACAGGGGGCGAGGTATTCGACCGGTATATTGATCGGAAAGTTCCATGGGGTCACCACGGCATAGACGCCCCGCGCCTTGCGATAGCTCATGGCCCGCACGCCAGGGGTTTCAACCGGGGTATAGGCCCCTTCCAACCACTTGATCAGCTCGGATGCCTCGCGAAAGCCTTTGATGGCCGTATCAACCTCGCCAAAGGCTTCGGTGTGCAGTGGCTTTCCCTGCTCGCGGGCCAGAATATTGGCCAGATCGTCCCGGCGCCGGATCATCTGGTCGGCCACCGCAGAACACAAGGCCGAGCGCTCCCAGGCCGTCAGGCGCATCAATGCCTCGTGCCCGCGTCGCGCGGCCGCGATGGCATCCTGCGCATCAATCCGATCACTTTTGGCCACCGTTCCCACCAGCGAATTGTCCGCAGGGCTGATGGTTTCAAACTCTTCCTGCGAGCGTGCGTCGCTCCATGTGTTGCCAATGAAGTTCTGATAGCGTCGAGTTGTCATCCTGGCCCACCATTTTATCTCTGCGACGTTACCATAGGCCGCTTGCGCCAGGCTTGAAACGACGGGCTGACCGAGGATGCATTTTCAACCTTGCCGCATTCGTCATGAGCATTGGCCAGCAAAAAGTGGTTTTGATAGGACGCTCACAAGGTTGCCAGAACACGGGCCACAAACCTCAAAGGACACCACCCCATGACCAATGCTTCTTATGTGCCCCATGCGGGCCGGTATGACGATATGATCTATAACCGCTGCGGCAACAGCGGGTTGAAACTGCCGGCGATTTCGCTGGGGCTGTGGCACAATTTTGGTGGCGACCGGCCTCATGATCTGAAACGCGATCTGTGCCGCACGGCCTTTGATCTGGGGATCACGCATTTTGATCTGGCCAACAATTACGGCCCGCCTCCGGGCAGTGCTGAAATAGCGTTTGGCGAAATTCTCAAGAACGATTTCGCAGGGTATCGGGATGAATTGGTGATCTCATCCAAGGCCGGGTATGAGATGTGGTCCGGGCCCTATGGAGAATGGGGCAGCCGGAAAAACGTTATCGCATCGTGCGATCAAAGCCTGAAACGCATGGGGCTGGACTATGTGGATATCTTCTATTCGCACCGGTTCGACCCTGATACACCGCTGGAAGAGACGATGGGCGCATTGGATCACATCGTGCGGTCCGGCAAGGCGCTCTATGTCGGGATTTCGTCGTATAACTCGCAACGCACGCAAGAGGCGGCAGCGATCCTGAAGGAACTGGGCACGCCCTGCCTCATTCACCAGCCGAGCTATAATATGATCAACCGATGGGTTGAAACGGACGGTCTGAAAGACACGCTTGGGCAGCTTGGCATCGGCTCAATCGCGTTCACACCGCTGGCGCAGGGAATGCTGACGGACAAATACCTCAAAGGGGTGCCCACGGACAGCCGCGCAGCCGAAGATAAATCGCTGAACCCAGATTTGTTAACGCAACAGACCTTGGACAACCTGCGACAGCTGGATGCCGTCGCCAAAGACCGCGGGCAGACATTAGCCCAGATGGCATTGGCCTGGGTCTTGCGCGACGGGGGCATTACCACGGCGTTGATCGGAGCCTCCAGGACGGAACAGATCGTAGACTGCGTTGGAGCACTGAAGAACCTGACTTTCACCCCCGAAGAACTGGCCGAGATAGACCGGTATTCCGTCAGCAACGATATCAACCTGTGGTCGCAATCATCGGACGCTTAGAACGTGCACCAGGCGGGCACGGCAAATCGCTTAAGATAAAGAGAATTCCGTTTCCTGGGCTTTGTACCGCCTGTCAGTGGCCGCCGAAATACGCCTCAAGCAGGCGCGAGTCGTTTTGCAGTTCCTGCGCCGTCCCCGAGGTCTGCATCCGTCCGGATTCAAGGATATAAATACGGCTGGCCAGAGACAGGGCGAAATTGGCGTTCTGCTCGGTGATCACCACGGTCAGCCCGTATTCCTTGTTCAACTGACGCACCACATCGGCGATCTCAAGGCAGATCTTTGGGGCCAGCCCAATGGTTGGCTCGTCGATCAGCAGCAGTTCCGGGCTGGTCATCAGCGCTCGGCCCAGAGACACCATCTGCCGTTCACCCCCTGATTGGGTCGAGGTTTCCTGGCCTTCGCGTTCTTCTAGCCGGGGGAACAGTTTGTGCACCATGTCCAGATTGCTCTGGATATCGTCGCGGGCGGTATAAGCGCCGACCATCAGATTATCGCGCACAGACATATAGGGGAACAAGTTGAACCGTTCGGGCGCATAACCGACGCCACTGCGCACAATTTCCGCCGGCGGGCGGCCTGTCAGGCTGTGGCCCCGCAGCCGGATATCGCCTTTGGTCGTCACCAGCCCCATGATGCTGTCCAGCAAAGTGGATTTGCCGGCGCCGTTGGGGCCGACCACGGCGACAATCTCGCCGGGTTGCACCGTGATCGAGATATCGGTGAGCGCCTGCGCCTTGCCATAAAAAGCCGACAGGTTGTCAATTTCCAGATAAGACATCACGCCGCCCCCAGATATGAGGCTTGAACCGCCTTGTCATTCATCACTTCGCTGAACGTGCCTTCTGCAATCATGGTGCCGCGTTCGATGGCGATGGCGCGGTCGACCAACGGCTCCAGCGCGGGCAGATCGTGGCTGACGATCAGAAAGGTCATGCCGTCGCGGCGCATGGATTGGATCAAGTCCGAGATTTGCGCAATCTCACCCACGGTCAGCCCGGCGAACACCTCGTCCAGCAGCATCACGCGCGGGGCGGTGGCCATGGTGCGGGCCATTTCCAGCTTGCGCAGATCGCCCATGGCCAATTCCGATGGGGTTCTGCGCAGGTCGTCCTCGGTGAAACCAACACTCAGCGCCAGTTCCCGTTCCCGGTCGGTATCGGGGCCGGTCGTGATCATCTGCCAGATATTGTCGGGCATCAGACCGACCCGGATGTTTTCGCCCACATTCATATCCGCAAAGGGGCGCGGGATCTGATAGGTGCGGCTCACCCCGGCCCGGATGCGCCGCGATGTGGGCAGGGCCGAAATCTCATCACCGAACAGCTCGATCGTGCCGCTGTTCTGACGCAGCTCACCCATTATCTGGCTGAACACAGTGGTCTTGCCCGCGCCATTGGGGCCGATCAGGCCCAGCGACTCACCCGGTTGCAAGGTAAAGGACAGGTCATTGGTGGCCACCAGACCGCCAAAGCGTTTGACCAGGCCCGAGACCTTCAGCGCCGCGCTCATGTCGTGCGCCCCCTGCCAAGGGATCGCACCCCGCGTTGCACCAGTTCGACCAGACCCTTGGGCTGATACATGTACAGCAGCAGCGCGATGGCCCCGTAGACGAAATAACGCTCGGCCCCCGGAAGCACCGGGCGCAGATATTCCAGCAGGAATGTCATGAAGAAGGCTCCGATCATGGGGCCGATGATGGTCGAGGTGCCGCCCAGCAGCGCCGCAACGATGATCGTGAACAGAAAGTTGATGTCAAACAGGGCGCGGGGCGCAAGCGATCCAAGGTAATGGACATAGAATGCACCCCCCAGCCCGGCAATGCAGGCGCTGGTCAGAAAGGCAAACGCCTTGAGGCGCGTTGTGCTTAGGCCCGAGCCACGCACGCTTTCCTCATTCATGCCGATGGCGGACAAGGCCGTTCCCAGTCGGGTTTTCATCAACAACCACATGCTGACCGCGATGGTCAGCATCAGCGCCGTGGACAGGTAATAGCCGTTGGCCGCCCCGCGCGTCAGGGTCTGAACCCCCGACATGCCGCGCGTGCCGCCGGTCAGATCGGGCCGGATCACCTGCACCAGTTGATAGAGCAGCTCCATGAAGGCCAGCGTGACCAGTGCGAAATAGCTGCCCCGGATGCGCAGCGCGGGCAGCAGCACCAGCAGACCGGCGGCCATTGTGACCAGCACGGCGGCGGGGATCGACACCTCGACCGGGATGTCAAAGCGTTTGGTCAGGATGGCGGTGGTATAGGCCCCGATCCCGATCAGGAACGGATGGCCGAAACTGATATACCCGGTGCGGCCCGACAGAACATCCCAGCTGATGGCAAAGATCGCCAGATAATTGGCAAAGATCATCGTCCGCAGCGTGCCGTTCGACACAACCTGCGGCAGCAGCAACATCCCGGCGATCAGACCGCCCCAAAGGGCAAAGTGAAACCAGCGCAGCCCCATCGTCAAAGCTCCTCGCGGCCAAACAGGCCCTGTGGGCGCGTCACAAGCACGCCGATGATCAGCAGCATCGTGAAGACACCGCGCAGTTCCGGGGCCAGTGTGGCGACCACGATAACTTCAAGGAAACCGACGATATGGGCGACCACCAGCGTGCCGATGATCGACCCGATACCGCCCACGATGACCACCGCGACCGAGATGATCAGCGGCGCAACCCACATCGACGGCGAAAGCTGCGTGTAGCTGGCAAAGAACACGCCGCCCAAAGCACCAAGCGCGCCGGAAATGCCCCATGTGATCAGGTTGATGCGGTCCGGGTCGATCCCGGAAATCGCAGCCCCTTTCATATCCATCGAAACCGCCTGCATCGCCCGCCCTGTATGGGTCAGCCGGACAAAGGCATAAAGCCCCATCAGGATGGCCCAGCTGATCAGCGTCGCGATCAGGATATTATACGTCACCGAGGCACCGGCCACGTTGATCACGCCGGGCACGATCGGCAATAGGATCTTGCTGCTGTCGCCAAAGACCAGAACGATCCCGGCCTGAATGACCACCGCCAGGATCAGGGTCGATATCTCGACCGCCACATGATCGCCCTTCAGCGTCTTGACGATCAGCCGGTATTTCAAAACCCCCATCAGAACGCCCAGTGCGGCGGCCACGGCCACGCCAGCCAGCTTGGGCATCCCCAGCGATTGAGAGACCCAGAAATAGACATAGCCGCCCACCATCAGATAGGCCCCATAGGCCAGATTCAGAACACGCCCGATGCTGAAGATCAGCGTGAAACCCATGGCGATAAGCGCATAGAGACCACTGAGCAAAAGCCCCTGGATCAGTATCTGCAACATGTGAGGATCCTTGGCTGCGGATGCGCGCGGACGCGCACCCGGTTCCGGCTATGTACGTGCGCGGTTACTGTTTGACCCAGCTGGGCAGCGTAAACTCACCCGTTGCGTATTTGTCGGGATAGACCACAGCCGCTGTGCCGTCTTCATACCACTGCACCACAACCATCGACGGCTGCGCATCGTCAAAGGGCTCGGACAGATCAAAGCGCGCGTTATGCGGATAGGTCCGGTTGGTGACAGGCTCAACCTCGTCATCGCCCCAGAACGCATAGCGCAGCCACAGCTGGCCATCCAGATCGAGCACCAGATCCTGCTTCTTCATCGCTTCGGCCCAGGCTTCGACCTTATCGAAACCACCGGCCTCTTCGGCGGCTGCCATTGCCTGTTTCAACCCATGATAGGCGTTGAACCCGTTGAAATGGGGCAGCAGCGGGCGGCTGTCATATTTGGCCTGATAGGTATCGACAAATTCCTGACTGGCCGGGTCCAGTTTGAACCCCACCGAAGGCACCGGCGACAGGGTTGAGATACCACCTCCGGCTCCGCCTGTATCCTCCCAATACTCCATCCCAAGGGCAGAGACGTTCACGCCCGTCATTGCCATTGGCACCTGAAGCTTCACATATTGCGATGACACCACCTGCGAGTTCACTGACGACACCTGATAGATGAAATCCGCGCCCGTATCCTGCGCCCGGCTGAAGATCGGGGCGAAATCGACGGTGGCGACGTCATAGGTGATGATGTCCTTGACTTCGATCCCGGCCACGGGGGCCAATGCCTCGGTCACAAGGCCGGTGATGGCTTCGCCAAAGGCGGTATCCTCGGCCAGAATGACCACGGAATCCCAGCCCATCTTACCCTTCAGCACATCCGCGCCAAAGTTGATATACAGCGTCGCCAGCGCCTCGTCCGAAGCGATGTTCATGAAGTAAGGCGCCATGCCTTCGGGGTCTTCGGCCACCATGTCGATGATCCCGATATACGAGGTCCAGGTGTCCAGCGTCGGAATGCGGTATTCCTGCATCCTTGGCAACCAGCCCAGCGACACATCGTCGATCGAGCCCGAGATGATAAAATCAACCTCTTCGGTTTCAGCCAGATATTCATAGGCCCGCACGCCTTCGGTCGGATCCTGCCCGGTATCGGCAGAGACCAGCGTGATCTGTTCGCCCATCACACCGCCATTGGCATTCAGTTCCTCAATGGCAATTTCGGCCCCGCGCAGGGTCGACAAGCCCGTGTCCGAGGACAGCGATCCGATAAATCCCACCTTGATTTCCGCAGCGGCCGCCGAGGCCATGAGCGCGATACATGTCCCGCTGAGTAGCGCTGTTTTGATCATCACATTAGCTCCCTGTGTCTTTTATTTTGCCATTCTTGTATTCTGTATACAGTACACAAGACGATGGTTCGATCAAATCCTTTCTTGGGGACTCATGTTCAGAATCCGCCGATTTCGCCGTTTTTGTCGTGAATCACCGCGTCCACATCAATCTCGACCACCAGCCCGGGCTGGGTCAGACCGGCCTGAACGGCGGTCAGAACCGGATCAATGTCGCGGAACACCTCTCCGTGGACGCGGGCAAACTCTCCGGCCTGAGACAGATCAGTCAGGTAGGCGCGGACGCGGGCCACATGGTGCAGGCCCGCGCCGACCTCTTTCAGCGCCTCTTCGATGCGCGACAGGACATAGCGTGTTTGCGCCCCCATATCGCCCGGGGCATGAATCCGGCCGCTGGGTTCGATGGCGGTGGTGCCCGCGACCCAGACCAGCGGCCCGATCCGTTTTGCGCGGGAATAAGAGGCGACCTCTTCAAACCGCCCGCCGGATTTCCAAATGCGCAGTGTCACAGACCCAGCCTCGTGCGGATGGCATCCGCCGCCTTGTGCAGCGCTGCCTGTTCGTCGGCGGTCAGGCGCAGGTCTTCGACCTCGACCAGCCCGCCCGCGCCCAGATGGGCGGGTACGCCCAGCACGACCCCATCAATCCCGTATTCGCCCTGCAACATCACCGAGACCGGAACCGGCCCGGTGCGCGCGCCCCGGATATGGTCGATCAATTCGATCGAGGCATGGGCCGGCGCTATCGTGGCCGAGCCCGACTTTTTCAATGCCACAACCTGCCCGCCGCCGTTGATCGCATCCTGCACGCAGGCGTCGATCTGATCCGGTGACAGGAAGGCGTCCAGCGCGCGGCCCTTGATGCGTGCCCGGCTGGGGATCGGGGCCATTTCGTCCCCGTGGCTGCCCAGCGTGAACGCCTGCACATCGGCGGGCGTGACCCCGGCGGCCTGCGCCAGCGCATTGCGGAACCGGCTGCTGTCCAGCGTTCCGGCCATGCCCAGCACCTGTTCGCGTCGGAACCCCGTGGCGCGCAGCATTTCGACGGTCATCTCGTCCAGCGGGTTGGTCACGACGATCACGATGGCATCGGGGGCGGCAGAACGGATCGCCTCGGCCGTTTGGCGGATCACGCGGGCGTTCACGTCGATCAGGTCGGCGCGGGTCATGCCGGGTCGACGGGCGCGGCCTGCGGTCACGACGACCACCTCGGCCCCGGCCACCAGATCCAGCGTCTCGCCACCGATACAGCGCGTGCGCGCGCCGGTGATGCCGGATGCGTGGTTCAGATCCAGCGCCGTGGCCGCCGCCATGCCCGGCGCGATGTCGATCAGGGCGATTTCATCCGCGATGTCGGCCATGGCTGCCAGATGGGCCACATTGCCGCCAACGCCCCCGGCCCCGACCAGTGCCAGCTTGCCCAACCGGCGTGCCTTGCGCGGCGCGCGCGATGGGGCCACCCATTTGGGCGAGCGCCGGTACAGAACCCGCTGCATCGACACCACGCCATCGGTACGCGGCGCCTGCGGGCGCTCCAGCGGGCCATCGACTAGGGTGATGCCGACCCGTTCCGCCGTTTCCCGCGCCAGCGCGGTTACGATATCACCGGGCAGAACCTCGAACACGATCCGGCCCCGGCGGCGCGCGCCCTCGACCGCATCCGAGCCTATGACGCGCGAGGCAGACATCAGCCCTGCTGCCCGTCAACGGCCTCGATGGCGCGGGTGGCAGCCTCAACCGCGGTCGTGACCGAGTTTTCCGACCCCGAGATGAACAACCGCCCGAACCGGCCCACGGCGCGCACCTCGACTATGTCGATCTCGGCGGCTTTTTCGGCTTCATTGGCAGCGATCGAGATATAGGCGGCGGGCGCGCATTCCACGATGCCCAGCGTCTGGCCCGGCACGATCAGCGACCCCTTGCGCCATTTGTTCAACAACTGCGCCTGATAGGGTTCGACACTGGTAATGATCTGCGTCGAACTGATCGCGGGTTTCAGCCGGTCCGACATCGACGCGCCCAGTTCCGCCAGCATCGCATCGCGCGCGGCGGACACCTCGGCATTTGAAGGCGAGCGGAGGATGAAGAACCCGAACTCGCGCTCGACCAACTGCGTCGTTGCCTCGACCGAAGACGCCTTGAGCGCCCGGTCGATCAGCGAAAACACCCCATTGCCGGGGGCAAACTCTCCGATCAGAACGGTATCGCCGGACAGTGGCACCGAACCCTGCACGGTTGCGCCGTTATAAGCGGCAAATTTGGGTTGCAGGTTGTCGATCTGCATCAGCGCCCGGATGGTGATCTCGCTCATGCGCCATACTCCTCGTAAATGTCGCGCCAGGGCCGACTTTCATAGGCGACCCGTTTGATGTTGATCAGATGCAAAGCCGTCACATTGTCCGAGGTAATCGACCCCGACCAAGTGCCCGTGCCCAGCATGAAAGACGGCTCCAGATCCGTGGAATAGCCCGTGCCACCCATGATCCCCGGCGTGTTGACCAGAACCCGGCCCGTGGGCACCGATGCAAAGCGGGCCACCACGTCTGGGTCGTCCGAATGGATGACCGAGGAATGCCCCCAGCCTTCGAACCGGGCGATGGATTGCGCCAGTTCGATGCCGTGATCGGTGGATTTTGCCGCATAAAACGCCAGCACCGGATTCAGCTTTTCCGCCGAAAGCGGACGTTGCCAGCCCACTTCGGTCTCTTCCGAGACTAGGCAACGGGTGCGCGGCGGGATCGCAAACCCTGCCGCATCCGCCAGCGCCTGCGGGCTTTGGCCAACCCGGTCGGGGTCCATCGCCTGCTTGCCCTTGAAGATGACCTTGGCCAGACGGTCAGCCTCGGGCCCGGTGCAGAAATACGCGCCTTTCAGCTTGAGCTCATGGCGCAGGTCGCGGGCGATTTCGGGATCAGCGACAACCGCCTGTTCGCTGACGCAGGCCGTGCCATAGTCAAAACTTTTCGAGGTCACGATCATCTCGGCCACTTCGGCCAGATCGCGGGCCTTGGATTTATGCACGTAACACGGCACGTTGCCCGCACCCACGGCCAGCGTCGGCTTGCCGCTGGAATAGGCCGCCTTGACCATCGCCGGGCCGCCGGTGGCCATCACCACGGATGTGCGGCGGTGTTTCATCAACTCGGCGGTGCCCTGAATGGTCACGGCATCTAGGCACTGAATCAGGCCTTTTGGTGCGCCCATCTGTTCGGCCACGCGGGCCATGATGCGGATGGTTTCCGCACCGCAGGTCACGCCGCGCGGATGCGGGGCACAGACGATGGCATTGCCCGCTTTCACCGCTGACAGCACCTTGTAGATGATCGTCGACGTCGGGTTTGTCACCGGGATCAGAGCGGCCACAACGCCCATTGGTTCGCCAAAGGCGGCAACCTTGGTGGCGTCGTCCCGCCACAGCATCCCCAGCGTTGTCACATCGCGCAGATAGTCGGCAACCGACAGCGCATTGAACAGGTTCTTGACCCGCTTGTCCGGCACATTGCCATAACCGGTTTCCTCGACCGCCAACTGGCCCAACCGCTCGGCCTCGGGTTCGATGGCGCGGGCCATCGCGTCGACAATCGCATCCACCTGCGCCGGGTCGGTGCCCAGAAAGGCGCGATACGCCTCGAACGCGCTGTCAGCGGCACGCCGCGCGGCGGCAATAGATTTCAGATCTGCATCCATCACGAAACTCCGGTGGCGATGGTGTCAAAGATGCGGCGCGCCTGATCCACGTCACCGGCCGAGATGCCGATGGTTTCCAGACGCCGACCCGCTGCGGCCACATCCGCCCCCAATATCCGGTCGGACATCGCGATCAGGGATGTGGTCAGCGGCGTGGCAATGCCAGCCAGTTCGCCTGCGGACACCAGCGGCACCAGCGATCCCAGCACCCCATCACGCATCAGGCTGCGCGCGGCCTGCGGATCGGGAACCGGGCGTGCGCCTGCGCCCCGCTGCGCCCCGGCAAAGGTGGCCACCCAAGGGTCGGTTTCAGGCAGGGTGCGGACGCCAAAGGCCGCCGCGACACTACGCCGTTCGGCGGCCAACCCATGGATCACCCCGGCCTGATCGGGGCCGATCAGCGCGGCAAAGCTCTGGTTTTGTTCCAACGGGACACCGCCCATTGGCACATCCGGGCCACCCGCGCCCATGGCTGCACCGCCCAGAATAAGCGCGGGGATTTCCACCGCAGCCGACAGATCGTTGAAGCCCGAGGCCAGAACGGAATCGACCGGGTGAATGTTGGTCAGATAGACCCGCAGAGCCTCAAGCACGTCCGTACGGCCACGCGGCAGGGTCGCCGCCGCCATGGGACCGGCTAAGGAGAGGGTCAGGCCCGCGCCCTCGGCATGGTACCAATAGGGCAGACCCTGCACCTCGACCAGCGTGACATCGGCGGTACAACCCCCGATGCGCAGCAACCATGCGGTTTCCACCGCGCCCAGCGACCGGCCCGGCGCCAGCACCAGAATCTGCCCGTCTTGCAGGTGGTCGGCCAGTACCATGGCATAGGTGCGCTGTTTGTGGGTCGGACCGGTCAGAAAGATCGCCTGTGCGCCCCGCACCGCTGCGTCCAGTTCCGCCGTGGTGCGGACCGATGGCCCGTCACGGTCGACCTGATAGCTGCCCACCGGCCCATCGCCCCGCAGGGAAATGCCCGAGGATTGCGCCAGCAGCGACAGCTCGGTCCCATAGGCCGAGAACAATGTGACCTCGGCCCCTTCGGCAAGACACAGGGCGGCCAGCAGGCGCGCATCCGGCCCGCCGCCCAGAACCGCGATCCGGTTCAACACGGACGGGTCCGGTGCATCGCGACCGGAACCTTGTGTCACGGCGCGGGTAAATTCCTCGAATCCGGCAGACATGCTGTCTCCTCTGGGCTGCCGGATCAGGCGCCGGAACCGGCGCCAAGGCCGTCGATGATTGCCTCAAGCTCATCATGCGGGCGGGCGATGACGTGGACGCTGACCACCTCTCCCACTTTGTTGGCCGCCGTGGCCCCGGCATCCGCGGCTGCCTTGACCGCGCCGACCTCACCGCGCACCAGCGTGGTCACAAGACCGCCGCCTGCCTTGGTCTGGCCGACAATGGTAACGCTGGCCGCCTTGACCATCGCATCCGCTGCCTCGATCGCGCCGACAAGCCCGCGCGTTTCAATCATGCCAAGGGCCATCTGCCCTGCCACTGGTTTCGCCATTTTTCATTCCTCCAAGAAAGTAGATATTTGCCGTGCGTCCGGTTAGGCCATGGCCACGGTGTCGACCACCGCAACGATGGCCAGATCGACCGGAGACGTGGATAACCCTGCCGCCATCCGGGCCGCTGATCCGCCGACCACCAGAACCCGGTCGCCAACCCCGGCCCCGCAGGTATCGACCGCGACGCGCGCCGGGGCGATCACCTTGCCCTTGCCATCGACCAGATCCGTCACCAGCAGCTTGGACCCGACCAGTTTCGCATCCTTGGCCGTTGCCGTGACCGTGCCTGTGACCGTGCCCAGATGCATCAGAATGTCCTCAGATAGCGGTCCAGCTCGACCTGAGTGACCTGTTGGTTAAAGAAATCCAGCTCGCGCTCGGCCTGTTGCAGCACCAGTTCCCACAGCATGTCGCCCATGACGTCTTTGAGCCATTCCGACCCGCGCGCCAGTTCGATGGCGGCTGGCAGATCGGTCGGGATCGCATCGCCAATGCCGTCCTCATAAGCGTTGCCCCTGGTCGGTTCACTGGGTGACAACCCCTGTTCGATGCCGTCCAGACCTGCCGCAATCTCGGCCGCCAGCAGTAGATACGGGTTGGCATCGGCCCCGGCGTCGCGCTTTTCGACACGCACGGCACTGTCCGCGCCTTCGATGACCCGGATGCCGACGGTGCGGTTGTCATAACCCCAGCTCGCGTTGATCGGACAGAACGTATAGGGCTGGCGGCGGCGATAGCCGTTTACCGTGCCGCTGCCGCAGATCGCGGTTTCGCACATGCGCTTTTGCAGACCGGCAATAAAGGATTTGCCCACATCGTTGATCTTGCCATTGTCGGCAAACACGTTGCGGCCCTCTTTCCACAGCGAATAGTGCGTGTGGAACCCGCTGCCCGACTGATCAAAGAACGGTTTCGGCATAAAGGTGGCCAGATATCCATTGGCGATGCCCAACTGCCGGATCAGCGATTTGAACAGCACCACGCGGTCCGCCGACTCCAGCGCCTTACCATAGCGGATATTCACCTCGACCTGACCGGCGGCATATTCGGGGTTCGACTGTTCGATAGGGATGCCGCATTCGTTGATTTGCTGGCGGATCGGCCCGACGATATGTTCCATCCGGGCAGCACGGCCCAGACCATAGACCTGAATGCCGCTGTCGCGCGGCTGGCCGGTTTCCGGATCCAGCAGGTAGAACTCAAGCTCGGTGCCGACATTGACTTCGAACCCCATGTCGCGGGCGCGTTCGACCTGACGAATCAGGGCCTGACGCGGGTTGATGGGGACCGGTTTGTGATCCATCCCTTCGGCACGGCCAAAGCAGACGGCCACGCCCGGCTCCCACGGGACGGCGACGGGCTGCGTCATCGGAAAGATGTGCATGTCGGGATAGCCGTTGTCGAAATTGACATAAGGCGTGTCCCAGACATCGCATGTCATGTCGATGGCCATCAGCGCAATCGACAGCGCATTGCCGCTTTTGCAGACGTGATCCCAGTGGCTGGCCGGAATGCGCTTGCCGCGCATGATGCCGTTCAGATCACCCACACCCAGAATGACGGTATGCGTGCCCTCGGGCAGTTCGAACCCCGAACTCATTGCTGCGCTCTCCCTGTAGTTTTGGCTTTATAATTGCTGTATTCTGTATACAGTATTCACAAAGACAATCGTTAAACAAGGAAAATCTGCACCATGTCCAAAAGTTCGGTCATCGTTGTCGGAGGCGGAATCGCCGGCGTCATGACGGCGCTTACATTGCAGCGGCGCGGTCAGACAGTTACCCTGATCGACCGGTGGGAGCCGGGACATTCCCGTGCATCTTCAACGGATTACAACCGTGTCATCCGGGCCATTTCCGGCCGGGACGAGTTCTATACGCGGTGGGCGCGCGAAAGCCGCGTGCGCTGGTTGGAGTTGCAGGCCGAAAGCGGGCAAAACCTGATGTATGAATGCGGCGCGCTGATTCTGGCCACTGGCGGACATTGCGACTGGGAAGACGCCACCGCCGTGACTTTCGACAAGGTTGGGGTGCCTTATTACAAATTCGACCAGCAGGATATCGAATCGCGGTTTCCCCAGTTCCGGGTGCCCGATATCGACTATGCGCTGTTCGAGCCCGAGGCCGGGATGCTGATGGCGCATCGCTGCGTTCTGACCGCGCTGGACCTCTTTCGCCGCGCGGGTGGCACCGTCCGCCGGGGTCGCGTGACCACCGATAGCGCAGAGCGCCCGATGCTGGACGGCAAACCGCTTGAGGCCGATCTGATCGTCATCGCCACCGGCCCGTGGATGGCCGACATGTTCCCGCGCACGATCAAACCGATCTCGACCGTGGTGGGGGTGAATGTGCTGTATACCTCGACCCCGGACGGGTCCGAGGATTTCGACATGAGCCGGATGCCCTGCTGGATCGACCACGGTCAGGGCTCATTTGGCCTGCCCTCATCGGAAGGCTCGGGGGTGAAGGCGGCGGTTGTGATCCCCGACAAGATCGACCTGGACAATGACGAACGCCTGATCCGTCAGGAAACGCTGGGCCGGACGCGCAGCTATATCCGCCACCGTCTGCCGGGGCTGGAGGGACAGCGCGTCGTCGATTCCAAGTTCAACCAGATCATTCTGACACCGGACACGCATTTCATCGTCGACTGGCACCCGGAACATGAAAACGTCCTGTTCGCTGGGGGCTGTTCAGGGCATCTGTTCAAACACGCGCCCGTTTTCGCCGAGTTTGCCGCCGGGGTCGGGCTGAGGGATTTCGGCACCGCCGAACGGTTCACCATCACCAACCGCCGCAAGCTGAGCCCGAAGGAAAGCCCCAGCGGGCGCTAGATGTCGGACAGCGCCTGATACAGCCCTGCATTGGGGCATTTGTCCTGCGGCAGAGGGCTGCCCGACCGGATCGCATCGCGACAGGTCTTGGCCTGTTGGCAATGGCCACAGGTTTCGGCCAGATCCAGTCCAAGTTCGGGGCGGGCATTCAGGTCCGCTTCGGTCAGCCCGAACTGAGCAGCCATGGCCAGAATACGTTTGCGCGCGCCGGGCAAGCCGGATCGCAGCAGGGTCAGATCGGCGCGGTTGAGACCCAGATCCGCAAGCTCTCGATCGCTGAGTTTTGCATCCTTCGGCGCATTCACGATCCGCGTGATCCTGTGAAAGAACTCTGTATAGGCTGTCATTTCCGGTGCCTCCCTGATATATGTATTCAGTATACAGCGTTCGGAGAAACGGCACTTGATCAGGATCAATTGCCCCGGATCAACCCGGCAGGTACTGCCCGCGAAACAGCTGGGCTGCTTGCGCGGCGGCCAGATCATCGGGAACATGCGCGGATTGCAGCGTATCCAGCCCTGCATCGGCCAGATCGGCGGGCAGGAAAATGTCGCGTCCACGGGTGAACAGCGTGGTCAGGTGGTCGGCCCTGTATTCGGGGTGAAACTGAACTGACCGCGCGGCAAAATCATAATCCAGCGCCCCGACCGGGCAGTGACTGGCCGAGGCGGTGATCCGCGCGCCACCGGGCACCTGCGTCACCTGATCCTGATGCCAGACATAGGCTTCCACCGGGTCGCCGTGATACCGAAAGGGCCGCGCGCCGACGATATTGCCGACACTCGCCTTTTCGGCCCGCCCACCAAACACGTCGGCCATGATCTGATGGCCAAAACAGATACCGAAGACCGGTTTTTTGTGGTCCCGGCACCCGGTCAGAAACTGGCGCAAAGGCTGCATCCACGGGGTGTCGTCATAGATACCGAACTCGGACCCGCCAACAATCACCCCATCGAAATCCCGGTACTCGGGCAGCGGCGCGCCGTCGACGACATTGGTGGTGGTAAAGGTGGCCTCGTGCAAATGCGGCTCAAGCCAGGCCTTGATCTGCTGCGCCGTGCGCGGCAACCCGTCCAACAAGGGTGACGGGTGGCCGGTCAGTTCAAGCTGCGCAATCCTCACCAGTCATAGGCCCGGTCGATCCCGGCCATTTTCACACCGGTGAAGGCCGAGGCCTGGAAGCTGAGCGCGCGCAGGTCTTCGGTTTCCAGATTGTGCACCGAGGATTTGCCGCAGGCCTTAGCCAGCGCCGTGATCTCCATCGTCATGGCGGTCAGATAGCGGGCAACGCGTTCGGCCCCGGCATGAGGGTTCATGCGCGCCTCAAGATCCTTGTCCTGTGTTGCGATCCCCACCGGGCAGCGGCCCGTGTGGCAATGGTGGCACGCTCCGGGTGAAGTTCCAAGCGCCTGATAATCCTCAAGATATCTTGGGCTGTTGCACCCCAGCGCAACCATCGCCGCATTGCCGATCATCACCGCATCGGCCCCCAGCGCCAGACATTTGGCCGCGTCCACGCCCGAGCGGATGCCGCCCGCAGCCACCAACGAAACCTTGCCCGTCATGCCGCAATCGTCCAGCGCCTCGCGCGCGGCGCGAATGGCGCTCATGGTGGGGATGCCGGTGTGGTTCAGCAGCAATTCGGGTGACGCCCCGGTGCCACCTTCGGCCCCGTCGACCACCACCACATCCGCGCCTGCCTTGGCCGCAACCGCCACGTCGAACCGTGGCCGTGTCGCGCCCATCTTGATAAAGATCGGAACCTGATAATTGGTGGCGATCCGCAATTCCTCGATCTTGACAGCCAGATCGTCGGCCCCCAGAAAATCAGGGTGGCGGATGGTCGAGCGTTGGTCGACCCCTTCGGGCAGCGTACGCATCTCACTGACGCGCGGGCTGACCTTCATGCCCAGCAGCAACCCGCCGGTGCCCGGTTTGGCCCCCTGCCCCACCACCAGCTCCAACGCATCGGCGCGGCGCAAATGGTCCAGATCGACGCCATACCGGGCCGGAGACATCTGGTACAGCAACCGCTGCGAAGCTTCGCGCTCTTCTTCCAGCATACCGCCTTCGCCGGTGCAGGTCATGGTGCCCGCTTTTGACGCGCCATAGCCCAGCGATGCCTTGGCCGAGGCCGACAGCGCGCCAAAGGACATCGACGCGATATAGATCGGGATTTTCAGCTCCAGCGGTTTTTCCACCAGACCACGCCCGCCGCCCAGAACCGTCGTGGTATCGCAACTTTCGCGATAGCCTTCCAATGGCAGCCGGGTCATGGTGGCCGGAACAAATGTCAGGTCGTCAAAGGTGGGCAGCTGCTTGTTGAACGTGTTGTAACCGCGCACCTGATAGCGGCCCAGCTGCGCCAGCGCGTGCACCTCGGAAATCGCCTCGGGTGTCCAGCGGGTCGACCCGCCTTCGTCGTAGGATGAGGGCACACCGGCGGGCCGCCCGTCAATCGCGCCCGCATCGCGGAACCTGATTTCCTCTTCGGATGCGACGTCGAACGGATATTCATAAGGTTTACTCAGATCATGAGCCATGCGGTTGCATCCCTGCTTTCAAAATACCAAAGGCGCTGGCCCGAGACCATCTTGCGCCAGTTGCGAGAGCTGTCGGCCAGCCCCAGCGGATCGAGGATGGCGTCCACCTCGGCCACTTCTTCGGCGGTGGGTTCGATCACGTCGACATCGACGCCAAGGCTGTCGATCTCACCGGCAACCCAGACCTCGCCTTCCCACAGCGCATCGGCGCAGGATTCGCCCGCACCACCCAGGGCGATGATCCGCCCGGAATGGGCCATGAAGCCGGATTGATAGCCGATCTTGCCTTCGACCACGATATTGCCACCCTTCATCGCCACGCCGACCCTTGGGCCAGCGTCGCCTTTGACATGGATGGTGCCGCCGATCATTGCCGCCCCGCAGGACATGCCCGCATAGCCGCCAACAGTGATATGGCCCTTGGCCATCCCCTCGCCCACGGCCCAGCCGCAATTCCGTTCGATCGAGATGTTGGCGCCGGTGTTCAGGCCGCCGCAGTAATAGCCGACCGAACCTTCAAAGGTGATGTCCACATTGTCCGGCAGGCCCACGCCCAGATTGTGCCGCGACAAGGTGTTGACCACCCGGATCGGCCGCCCCGTCGCGCAGGCGGCCATGATGTCCTGATTGACCTCGCGGATATGGCGGTCGCCGACCTCGATGACGATTTCGTCCAGCTTTGGTGCCACCTTGTTCATGCTGCCAAACTCCGGTTGCCGACGCCCCAGATGCCGGTCAGCGAGGGGCCGTCATAGTTGATGACATCGCATTCCTCGGTCATCACGCGCCGCACCGCCTGTTCCTCGGTCGCGGCGGCCAAATCACCGTTGCGGTTGACCACCACCAGCGGCTTCATCGCAAAGCGGTCCTTGGCAAAGCCGATCCCGTCCGGGGTGGCGATCATGTAGGTAAAGACCCCGTCAATCGAGGTGATGGATTTCTTCAGCGCCTGCTCCATCGTCAGCCCGGCCTTCATCTGGTCGCTGACCCAAACCGCAATCAGCTCGCTGTCGTTTTCGGTCAAAAAGCGATAGCCCATGCGGGTCAGACGGTCACGCCAGGTGAAATAGTCGGTGATCTGCCCGTTATGCACAATCGCCACATCCGAGAACGGCCGTGCCCAGAACGGGTGCGAGGCATTGGGCAGGACCGAGCTTTCGGTGGCCAGCCGCGCATGGCCCAGCCCGTGCGTGCCGATCATGTCGCGCACCCCGTGCTTGTCGGCCACATCCCCGGCCCCACCGATATCCTTGATGATCTCAAGGCTGCGACCGCAGGACTGCACCTCGATCCGGTCCGTCAGCTCATCCGCATCCGCCACCCAGGCCTGCAGGTTCGACGGGTCCGAGATTTCCATCCGAAAGCAGTAATGGCGGTTCTGGTCTGTCACGATCACCGGATCGGACAGGAAATCGCTTTGATGGGCGCGCAGGATGGATTTGAATGTCTCAAGATCCGAATCCATCCGGGTCTTGTCAAATCCCATCCCCCGCAGCACATAACCGGTCTCGCGCGGTGGGCCATAGACGGCAAACCCGGTGCTGTCCGCGCCCCGGTGTTCCTGCGCATCCATCAGGTCAACCAGGTCCGCGCCGACCTTACCGGGGGCCGCCAGTATCCTGCCAGCAATTCCACACATGAAGAGCTCCCTGTTCATTCGCGTCTGTATACTGTATACAGTACACGAGCAATAGCAACCCTATTCACCTTGGCAGCCGCTGCTTTTTTGAATACAGAATTCAAAAGAACTGAAAAAAGAGAGGCCGAGCGTGGCACTGAAACAGATCAAGACACAGCGCAGACGGCTTGCCGATGATGTCTATGACCAATTGGTCGAGGCCATCATGAGTCGTGATATCACCGCCGAGGACCGGTTGGTACAGGAAAAGCTGGCTGCTGAGTTGAACATCAGCCGCACTCCCGTGCGCGAAGCCCTGATGCGTCTTGAGACCGAAGGCGTGCTGGAGGTGGCCGCAAGCGGCGGATTTCGCCTGGCCCATATGGATCAAAACGAAGTGCGCCAGCTATACCAGGCACGCGCCGCGATTGAGGGCCAGGCCGCGCGCATATTGGCTGTTCACGCGGACGAGGCCGTGCTTGACCGGTTGCGCGAATTGATCCGCCGCGAAGAGAATTTGGCCAACCCCACGACCCGCGACTATTTCGTCGCCAACCGCCGCATCCACCGCGCCTTCATGGTCGAAGCCGGAAACAAGTTCCTGATCGACATGTTCGACATGATCTGGGGAAAAGCGATGGCGTTTCATTTGTTTTCAGCAATCGAGAATGTCGGTATCTCCAAGTCTCTTGGCAGCCACCTGACATTGGTTGATGCGATCGCGTCCCGCGATGTGACCGAGGCATTGGAATCGTTCACGCGCCACATACAAGAAGGGTTCGATTTGCAAATCGAAGGGCTGAACAAGATTTCCGACTGACACGAACACACCGGAAGGTTCTCATCCACGGGCGCTCGCGTTCGTTCACCGCCCGTGTTGCGCTGTCTTACACATTGGCAGATTGACCCGGATCTCTAGGCCTTAAGCCCGCCGATTGTTTCGCACATCTATGCAAGCAATCTTACGGTTTGTTGCTGCTGCCCAAGCCCATCAATTGACAGCGTCATCACATCCCCATCGCTGAGAAACACCTGGGGCTTCATGCCAAGCCCGACGCCCGGAGGCGTGCCTGTCGTCACGATATCACCGGGATTGAGCGTCATGAATTGGCTCAGGTAGTGTATCAGGTACTCAACGTCAAAGATCATTTCCCGGGTCGTTCCGGATTGCCGCCGAACGCCATTTACGTCGAGCGTCATGTTCAGGCACCCTACATCCGGCACTTCGTCCCGGGTCACCAGCCAGGGGCCCAGCGGACCAAACGTGTCGTGACTTTTACCTTTTGTCCATTGACCCTCACGCTCGACCTGCCAGTGGCGTTCCGAAACGTCGTTGCAGATGCAATACCCGGCCACATGGGTCAGGGCATCCCCTTTTGAGACACGTTTCGCACGCGTGCCGATCACAAAGGCAAGCTCTACTTCCCAGTCCAGCTTTCCTGCACCAGCGGGCATCTCAACATCGTCGTTGGGCCCCGAGATGGCACTTGTGGCTTTCATAAAGACAATCGGTTCTCGGGGAACGGGATGTCCGCTTTCTTTAGCGTGATCATAATAGTTCAAACCTATCGCGATCAGTTTGCCGACGTTTCCGACGCAGGGCCCGATACGCGGCGCACCATCCACAACAGGCAATGCGGACACATCCAGACCGGCAAGCTTTTCAAGCGCCTCGGGCGTCAAAGCCCTGCCATCGACATCCTCGACAACCTCTGACAGATCCCGGATCGCACCATCTTCGTCAAGAAGACCAGGTTTTTCTGCGCCTTTCGCACCATTTCGCAATAGTTTCATTCTTTTCCTCTCCCGGGGCAAACTGGCCAGAGCCCGTCCGGGACCCTGGCACTGTCCGTGATCTTTTCCATCGCTTGCACTATTGCGTCGTACCGCGTGCCGCGACGGGGTGTTCACAAACCCAATGGTCCCCTCGGACAAACTGAACGCTGTCGACAAGATTTGATACGACACAGGCATGGTTGGGGATGATCGACAGACGCGCGCCCACTTTTGGCGGGGCGTCCGAGAATTCGATATGGCCATGTTCTTCGCTGAGCGCAAAGATATCTGCATCCGGTCGGGCGGCGATCATGCCAAATCCCTCTAGCCCAAAAAGGTCCGAGGACAGTGACTTGCTGCCGGCATCAACAATCGCCCGCGTGCTTGTTGGCCTACTGACAACAGTCGTAAACACAGAAAGAGCACAGTCCGACATCTGAACGCGACCGGCCGCGACAAGCGAACGGTCATTGTAGATATAGCTGCCCGCGCGATATTCGGTAACGTTTGCGTCGATCACAAGCCTGACCATGTCTGGCGAACCACCCGAGGAAAGAACCTGTGGTTTCAGGCCGTGAGCCGCGGCCAGCGTTTTGCAATCTGCTAGAAAGGACTGCGCGGCCTGCCATTGGTTTGGTGCCGGGTAGACCATGAATCCAAGAAACCTCAGCCCCGGCGCTGCGTCGATTTGCTGGGCGAGTGCAAGGGCCTGCTCGGCGGATTGCACACCGCAACGCCTTAGCATCCCATCGATTTCAACGAGGACGGGCAAAGGTGCTTCGGCCCCCGCAAACGCATCGGCGAGCCCCTGTACCACCGTAGCGTTGTCAGCCACTGTTTGAAGGCGAACCCGCTTTGACAGATTTCTGAGGCGTTCGAGCTTTTTCTCACCCAGAATGTTGTAGGATATCAGTATATTGTCGATCCCGGCATCGGCCATGACTTCGGCTTCTGATATTTTCTGGGCGGTAATGCCCTTTGCGCCTGCCTCAAGTTGAGCATGCGCGAGGGCCGGGATCTTATGGGTCTTGATGTGAGGTCGAAAATCGACCCCTGCGCCTGCCGAAAACTCTGCCCCGCGCAGGATGTTGCGCTCGACAATATCAAGATCGACGACCACAGCGGGCGTATCGACGTGATCTTTCCAGCGAATCTGAGTAGCGGGGAATTGGGAAAGCAGCATCTCTACCCCATCTACGCGCTGCTGTTTTTCAGATACCCCAGAATCACATCTTTGATGTGCTCTCTGCGAGACGCGATAGAATCCAGATCGCCAAGCGAGGTATCGAAAACAATACTGAGTGTGTGCAAGTTCGACAGGTAAAAATACCCCAGCCCGACAATGGAAATATAGAGCTCGGTCGAATCCACATCTGACCGGAACAACCCGGATTGCGCCCCTTTCTTCAGCAGCCCATCCAGGCTTTCCCGCAAAGGTTCAAACGACTTTCGAACATTTTCTGATTTCTTCAGATGCTGTGCCTTCATCAGGTTTTCGGCATTGACCAAGGTGATGAATTCAGGGTTCTTGCTGAAGTAATCAAAAGTATGTTCGATAAGGCGCACGACGCCTGCTTCCGGCTCAAAATCTTCCAGATAGAGTTCTTTGTTCTCTTCGCTCAGTTCCTGGTAGAGCTGCTCAAGAACCGATCTGAACAACATGTCTTTCGATTGAAAGTGGTGGTAGATCAGCCCTTTCGAGTATTTTGATTTTGCTGCGATCTTGTCGACGCGGGCACCGTCAAACCCGGCCGTGGCGAATTCTTTGCGAGCGGCCTTCAGAATGAGCTTTGACTTTCTTTCCGGATCCCGCGTTTTCTGTCGCGCAGTTTGTTTTGACATTTCTTACTCGCTCTAGTTCAGTCTTTTGCCGCCGTCAGGGGTAAAAACATGCATGTTTTCGGTATCGATGCTGAGTGTCAACGAGTCTCCGGTTTGGACAAGCAGCCTGTCTTTAGTTTGCAATGTGATGCTCTGTCCGGCCACCGCCAATATCAAGTTTGTCTCGGTTCCCGTTTGCTCTACCAGTTCGACGGTCGCCTTCATTCCGCCAGAGGGCTGTGCGCTTTTTTCAGCGCGCAGGTGTTGGGGGCGAACGCCGACCACAATTGCATCACCACGTTTGATGCCGTCACTTTCCGGAACCGGAACAGCGCACCCCCCCACCCGGATCACTGGCCCCTCGCCTGCAATCTCCACGATACTCTCGAAGAAATTCATCGTAGGTGAACCAATGAAGCCTGCCACAAATTTGGTTTGTGGTCGGTCGAACAGCTCTAGCGGCGTTCCAACCTGCTCGATATGGCCTGCATTCAATACAACAATGCGATCAGCAAGCGTCATCGCCTCGATCTGATCATGCGTGACATAGATTGACGTCGCTCTGAGCGTCTGATGCAGTTGTTTGATTTCCGCCCTCATATGCGTGCGCAATTTGGCATCCAGGTTGGACAGCGGTTCGTCGAACAAAAAGGCTTTTGGATGCCGTACAATCGCACGTCCCATTGCAACACGTTGGCGCTGTCCGCCGGACAAATTCTTCGGCAGGCGATCAAGATAGTCTTCGAGATGCAGTATCCGCGCCGCTTCGTTGACCTCTTTTTCAATTGCGGATTTGGGCTCACCCTTGAGAGAAAGCGAGAAGCCCATATTCTCGGCCACCGACATATGGGGGTAAAGCGCATAGGACTGGAACACCATGGCCAGATCGCGCTTTTGCGGGCTGATCGCGTTCACCCGGGTTCCATCGATATGCAGATCCCCACCGGTGATGTCTTCAAGACCCGCGATCATTCGCAGAAGCGTCGATTTCCCGCACCCCGACGGGCCAACAAGCACCACGAATTCTTCGCTTTCGATCTCCAGGTCGATGCCATGAAGTACCTGCACATTCCCGTAGGATTTGGTGAGGTTTTTGACTGAGATTGATGACATTACTTAACTCCTCCGAGGGACAGACCCCGGATCAGGTAGCTCTGGATTGATGCAAAGACGATGGCGACGGGAACCGTCGCAATCAGTGTCGCTGCCATGATAATGTTCCACTCGGTTTCATAGAGCGTGCCGGTCAGGAAAGCGATCCGGACCGGTGCGGTTTGCAGCGCGCCTTCCCTTAGAATGGTCAAGGACATCGCATATTCGTTCCAGCTGTTTACGAAGGTGAACAACGAAGTCACCGCGATACCCGGCAAACACAGCGGCAGGAACACGCGGCGAAACGAAGCAAAGCGGCTGGCGCCATCCATCCAGGCCGCTTCCTCGATGTCTTTGGGGATCGTGTCGAAATAGCTTTGCAGCATCCAGACCGCAAAGGCCATGTAGAAGGCGCTGTGCGCAAGCACCAAAGCATTGAGGTTGTTAATCATTCCGAGGAAGGCAAACAGGCGGAACAGGCCGACGATCAGAACAATCGGCGAAATCATCTGAGTAAGTAACAGATAGGTGCGAAACGCGCCCTGCCCCGGTATTTTCAAACGCGACAGTGCATAGGCGGCTGGCATGGCTACGATCAGCGAGACCAGCGTGGCTCCGACGCTGATATAGAGAGAGTTCAGGATCGCTCGGCCAAAGCCGCGGTTCACGAAAAGGTCTATGAAATTGCCAAGATAGAGGCTGTCAGGCAACCACGTGACCTCGAATTGAAAGATTTCATCCTTCCGCTTGAGCGCCGTCGACAGCATGGTGGCATAGGGAAAGAGGATGACGATCATCAGCGGCGACAAGCACCCCCAACACACCAAAGTACGTTTGAGTTCGCGCGACATCAGGCAGCACCTTTCTGTCGGGTCATGAAGAGATACAGGATCGAGAACGCAAGCAGCATCAGGAACATCAGCACGGACCCGGCAGCAGCGGTATCCAGTTTTCCAAAGGCAAATGCCTGTTTGTAAACATAGGTCACAAGGATATCGGTGCCATTCGCGGGGCCACCATTTGTCATGATCCAGATGATCGGGAACGAGTTGAAGACATAGATGACATTCAGAACGACGGCGATCTGTAGAAACGGCCGCAGCAGGGGCAAGGTGATCCGCCGCAGGCTTTGCCATTTCGTTGCACCGTCCATGGCCGCCGCTTCATAGAGTGTGACCGGAATCGAAGTCAGGCCCCCCAACAGGATTGTCACGGTAAAGGGTATGGACACCAGAATACCGATCAGGATCTCGATGGTGAACGCACTGCGTGCGCTTGCCAGCCACGGGTGATTGTTGAAGGGCAGCCCCAGCCGCGTCAAAGCCAGATTGAGCGTTCCAAAATCACCATTTACCACAAAGCGCCACACAAGTGCGGTCATCGCAAGGGACACGGCCCAAGGCAGCAGAATGATTGTTCTTGCCACTGCACGGCCCCGGAATTCTTCGTTCAAAATGATCGCGACGGGAATGGAAATCAGAACCGTTCCACCCACAACACAGCATGTCCAAATAAGCGTTTGCCAGCTGATCTGAATGAAGATGGGATCGTTAAACACTTTGATAAAGTTACCGAATCCTTCAAATCCCTTGATCTTTCCGAACCTGTTTACATCCATCACAGACATCCGAATGACTTCGAAAATTGGATAGCCGATGATGGTCAGCGACAGCGCAATGCTCGGAATGATGAACAAAAGCCCGGAGTAGTTTCGATCGGACTTCTTCCTTGGCTTCGCAACCATAGAATTGCCTCTGTTCACAGTGTGAATTCTGGTTTCGCCGTTTCGTCCCCTTCGCACGCCCAGCACCTTGCCAAAGCGAAAATGCCGGGCGCTCTGGGAGGGAGACAGTTATTCGTTCAGCAACTGGTTCATCTTGTCAGCCGCCGAAGCCAGGGCCGTCGCAGGATCCTGCTCTCCCGAATAGGCCTTCGCCAAAGATGCCTTCAGGCTTTCCGCCATTTCTTCCCAGTTGGGAACGAGAGGCGCGAATTTGGCAACAGGCGACATATCCAGGAACACAGCCATGTTCGGATCGTCAGTAAAGTACGGCTCATTCGCCATCGAATTCAGGACCGGTACGAACCCTTCGTTCTTGCCAAAGGCCAGACGGTTTTCATCATTGAAGAAAAACTCCAGAACCTTCATCGCAGAACCTTTTACCTCGGAATCCGCCAGGATCGAGATCGTATCGGTCACCCCATATGTGGCGCGATCCGTGGTCACCGGGATCTCGGCAATGCCGTAGTTCAGGTCAGGCGCCTCGTCTGCCAACTGACCGTTCAGCCAGGGGCCGGACAGCACGATACCCAGCTTGCCCGCGGTAAACAGGTTCTGCAGATCTTCACGGTTCGATCCCAGAACACCTGGCTGGGTTACACCGGCATCTATCAGGTCGATATAGGTTTGAGTCGCTGCAACCGCCGCGTCAGATGCGAACCCGCTGGTGCCGTCTTCGTTCAGAATGTCACCGCCATGGGTCCAGAGCGAGTAGAACCAATACCCCTCGGTATCAAGACCCGAGCCCTGCACGCCAATGCCGTAGACTTCATCGTTCAGCGCCGCGATCTTCTCGGCGGCAGCCAGGGTTTCTTCCCAGGTGGTCGGAACCTCGACGCCCGCTTGCTCCAGAAGGTCCTTGTTGTAAAACATTCCCCTGGCCGAGGCAGCAATCGGCAGGCCCCAGGTTTGGCCGTCCACTTTCTGAAGATCAAGGAAGGTGGGCACAAAGGTTTCGGCAAACCCATCGCTCATCAGATCATCGATTGGGGCCAGCGCGCCATCTTCGGCAAAACCGGCCATCCAGCGCGTTGCCATATGCGATATATCCGGGGCAGTGCCCGCCGAGATATCGGTGATCAGTTGTTGCTGCATTTCCGGCCATGGAAGATGCTCGACCACGACTTCAATCTCATCCTGGCTGGCATTGAATTCTGCGGCCAGCTCTTTGAAGAACGGGCCGGTTTTCGTGCTGTATTCCGCGAAACGGACGCGAACAGTCTCTTGCGCAAATGCGGCAGGAACAGCGGCGAGCGTTGTCGCCATCGCAGCAAGAGCCGCAAGCGCGACACCTGATCTTTTCTTCGCTTTCAAAAGCATAAATGACCTCCTGTTTTTTGCAAAATGCCGACCGAGTTGTCGATTTGCGAGACCAGGGGTAGTGGCAGATAATCATTCTGTCAATACTGACTGACTGGTCAGTACGTATATGTTGACTGACCAGTCGGAACAGTATATTCGTCACTGCGATGGCTTGAAAGGGCACCGTTTTTATCTTCTATCGGCCCTTCGAAACAGCAGGAAGCACAGCAGTTTCATGAATGATATCTTGGTGAAGAACGGCACCGTTTACGCCAATCCCGGCCAGGCACCCCTGCAGGCAGACATCCTGATTCGCGATGGTGCGATCGAGCAGACCGGCGAAAATTTAACCGTCAGGGATATACAAACATTGGATGCCACCGGCCAGATCGTCACCCCTGCGCTGACCGATATTCACACGCATATCTACTGGGGGGCGACGGCGCTGAGCGTCAAACCAGAACAGGTCGCCTTGCGATCAGGGACTGGCACGTTCGTGGATGCGGGCTCTTCCGGCGCGGGGAATATTCTGGGGTTCCAAGAGTTCATCCACCGGCCATCCCCGTTTAATACGTTTGCCTTCCTGAACATCTCTTTCCCCGGGATCTACGGCTTTTCGCCAAAGGTCATGGTCGGAGAAGCAGAGAACCCATCATTGCTGGATGTCGGGGCCTGTGTCGAAGCCGCCCGGGAATTCGCCGGCCTTGTCGTCGGGATCAAAGTACGCGCGGGCCGCCTGGCAGCCGGTGACAACGGCGCACTTGCCCTGGATCTTGGGCTGAAGGCGGCAGAGGCTGCGGGGCTTCCACTGATGTGCCATGTTGATTTTGAACCACCCCATATTATCGACATTCTCAACCGCCTGAGGCCTGGCGATATCCTGACCCATTGCAGCCGCCCCGAGCCCAACGCCCCGGTTCACGAGGGCGCCGTGCGGCAGGCGGCTTGGGCAGCGCGAGAACGCGGCGTTTTGTTCGATATCGGCCACGGCATGGGCGGTTTCAGCTTTGAGACATGCCGACAGATGCTAGCCGAGGACTTTGTCCCGGAACTTATCAGCTCTGATATCCATTGCATGTGCGTGAATGGCCCTGCCTTTGACGTGCTGACCACGATGAACAAACTGTTGGCGCTTGGCGTGTGTTTCGATCAGGCGCTTATGGCGACAACGTCAACGCCCGCCGCCGTCATCGGACACCCCGAATTGGGTCGGATCGCAGTGGGCGATCTGGCCAATATCGCGATCTTCGAACGGGATGGCACGCCCAAATCGCTCAGCGATGCCTCGGGTAAGAGCATCTCTTACTCCGATGGTCTGTCCTGCACGCATCTCATCACACGGGGCGCGGTGATAAGGCAGGAAAGTGTGGATGGCATCGCAAATTAACCGAAAGGACGCATGGCAGTGACACAGCGCAAATTCCAGAATTTCATTGATGGCGCATGGTGCGATGCGCAAAGCGGGGCGGAATTCGACACGACTAACCCCGCCACCGGCGCTGTGATCGGACAGGTCGCCCAGAGCGATCGCGTCGATGCACAAAGCGCAGTCGCCGCCGCGCGCAAGGGACATGAAGCACTGGTTACGATGACAGCATGGGAACGGTCGGCCTTGTGTTTCAAGGTGGCGGAGATCATCACCGGCAGGCGCGACGCCCTCGCCCGCATTCTGGCCGAAGAGCAGGGCAAACCCATGCACGCAGAAGCCTATGGCGAAGTAGACGCCGCTGCGACCGGATTCCGCGAAGCGGGCGAACTGATCAAGTGGATGGAAGGGTCTTACATTCCGGTGGAAACGCCGGGTGTGCGCGCCATCAGCTATCGTCAGGCGCGGGGTGTCTATGCCGTTGTCACCCCCTGGAATTTTCCGATCAACATTCCGGTTGAGTATCTTGCACCCTGCCTGGCCGCAGGCAACGGCGTGGTGTGGGTGCCTGCGCCCACAACTTCGGCCTGCGCGGCAAAGCTCATGGCCTGCCTGGCCGAGGCTGGATTGCCCGATGGTGCGGTCAATCTGGTGCACGGCCCCGGAGACATCGTAGGGGACGAGATCGTGTCCAACCCCGGCACCGACGGGATCGGCTTTACCGGCAGTCCGGTCACCGGAAAAACAATCGCTCAGCGTGGCGCGGGCAAACCGATGTTGCTGGAACTGGGCGGCAACGGCCCGATCATCGTTCTGGATGATGCCGACCTTGATGCCGCTGCTGACGCCGCCGCATTCGGCAGTTTCTTCAATGCGGGTCAGGTCTGCGCTGCAACCGGGCGTATCCTCACAACACGCGTTATCCACGCGGAACTTGCACAGAAGCTGAAGGACCGGGCGCAAAAGATCATTCATGGCGATCCAATGGACCCCTCAACGACAATGGGCCCCCTAAACAACGCAAGCGTTTTGGCAAAGATCAAAGAACATGTCACCGATGCCACCGCCTTGGGTGGCGAAGTGTTGACCGGGGGGCACGTTGGCACATCAGAACAAACGGATCTGTATTACCCCCCGACCGTCATAGATAACATCCCGCCCCAAGCGCTCTTGAACAGAGAAGAAACCTTTGGCCCTGTCGCGCCCATTATCGTCTGCGAAGACGATGACGATCTGATCCGAACGGCAAACGCTGCCAGTCACGGTTTGGCGGCGGCGGTCTATACCAAGGACCTGTCCCGGGCATTCAAATTCGGCGAACGGCTTCAGGCCGGGCTGGTGAATGTCAACAATCCCACCGCCTATTGGGAGCTTCACCTGCCCTTCGGCGGAGCGCCGGGAAAGCAAAGCGGGATAGGACGTCTTGGCGGCAAACATACGCTCCAAGCGGTGACTGAGGCCAAAACGATAACGTTCAACATCCAATAGGCACACGCGCGTTCAAGGAAGCTGCGCGCGCAAGAAGACCAAACGAGAAGGGACAAAGCATGTCTGAGGTTATTGAATTGAGCGGCGCGGGCTATTCCTATCTGAACGGTGTGTTTCAATATTCAGGCGGAGTATCCGCGTTGCCGGGTTATGAAATTGTCCGGATCAGATTTCCCGATCTCGTGCCTTTGACAGAAGGTTTCGCCGCAATCGAAAAGCACCTGACAGATGCGGGGCGCCCGCTGACCGCCTTTTGCGCCTGTGAACTGCGTTCTCCCGCCCCCTTTACCGATGCCGGTTTTGAAGACTTCAACCGCGTTTACTTTGGCACTTTGGATCGCTGGGGCATCACAAGTGGCGATAGCAATCCCATTGCGCGGTCCTGTGTTTGCCCCGAACTGGGCGGACCTGATGAACCCTGTTTTTATGCGTTTTGCTATACTCGGCCTGCCAAACATGGCCAACCAACATTTGTAATCTCTGGCAGCGCGGAATGTCCTGAAGACAACGGAAACTACATCGATCGCGCCATACGACTTGGGGATCAATCCCAAGAGGCAATGCTGGAAAAGGCGAGTTGGGTCCTGGCAGAGATGAAACGCCGTATGGCTGCGTTATCGTTTGATTGGGGACAGGCAACAAACGCGCATCTCTATACTGTTTTTGGCATTCACGCGGAACTGCGCGCAGAGATTGCCGCGCAAGGCGCATCTCCCAACGTGTTCTCATGGCACTATGCCCGCCCACCGCTGGTGTCGCTGGACTACGAAATGGACGTGCGGCGAATTCTGGTCGAAAAGATGCTCGTCTGAGGGTGGTGTGTCCCGAAACTCGGATCGAATTGCCTGCATATTCACGCTCAGCAACCCTATGGTCCCGGCTGACACATGGTCAGAATTCACAGGCCCGACAAATTACGCTGCAAGACCCATGCCCAAGGCGCAAACAATTGACTGTGCGCCGGAAATAGAGACTACTGTGTCGACGTTTGAAAGCACGTAGAATGATGCAGGTGACGAAGTCTGTGGCGAAACAAAGAGATATTGAACGCGATGTCGGGCAGACTCTGCAACGGCTCCGGCAAGAGCGTAATCTGACCCTGTCGGAACTGGCCGCCACCGCGCAGATCTCGGCCTCGATGATCAGCCGTATCGAAAACGGCAGCGTTTCGCCCTCGCTGGGGACACTTCAGGCTTTGGCGGATGCGATGGATGTGCCCTTGATGGCCTTGTTCGCGCATACCGAGGTTTCGGCGGACGTGCACCATGTCAAAGCGCATCAGGGGTTGGCCTCGCGGCGGATCACGCAGGGGCATGCGCATGATTACTTGCTTCTTGGCAAGCATGGCGGGCCGGGGGGCCTGTTTCAATCCGCGCGCATCAGCATCCCGAAGGAACAGTCGGGAACGCTGCCCAACTATCAGCACGAAGGATATGTGTTTATTTACATGCTCAGCGGCGACGCCGTCTATCGCTGCGGCACCGAGGATTTTGTGATGACGGCCGGAGATACGCTCAGTTTTGACGCCAAACTGCCCCACGGCTTTTGCGAGATTGTGTCGGACAGCATCGAATTCATCACCGTTTCAACCCGCCCGCAATAATCCACATAACCTTGTGCAGTTGGCATTGGCGGCTTCATACTATTTTACTATGAATGTCTTGCCCGCCAACAAGGACGCTCACGCCGCTCATGAAGATCACATTCAAACAGGTTGACGCTTTTCGCACCGTGGTCTCGACCGGCACCGTCACCGAGGCCGCAGCCATGCTGGGGATATCTCAACCCGCGGTCAGTCGTCTGATCTCGGATTTCGAGGCCGAGGTCGGCTTTCAACTGTTTCAACGCTCGGGCCGGGTGCTGGTGCCCACCGACGAAGCGCGGCTGTTGGTGGAAGAGGTGCGCCAGGCCGTCAGCGGTATGGAACATATCAAGGACTCGGCTGCGGCAATCGGAAAATTCGGTCACGCCCGATTGAATCTGGTGATCACGCCCGGCGTTTCGTCTCAGCTTGCCCCCGATCTGATCCGCGATTTTTCCGCTACCTGGCCGCAAGCCATGGCGCGCATGGAGATCGCGCCCAGCGACGATACCGTCGAGTGGATGGTATCTCAGAACTATGATTTCGGGATCACCACGACCGAGCCGGCCAACCCGTCCTTCGAAAGCCTTGTGATCCGCGACAGCGATGTCTGCTGTGTTCTGCCAAAAGGGCACCGCTTGGCTGAAAACACCATCATTCAGGCGCGGGATCTGGAGGGTGAGAATTTCATATCCTACATGCCCTCCTCCCGGTTCCGGTTCGAGATTGACCAGTTCTTCGACGCCAAGGGCATTGCCCGGCATATGCAATATGAAACCCGAACCACGGATGCGGTGTGCCGTCTGGTGGCACGGGGCCTGGGTGTTTCTGTCGTCGGGGCCAGCCTGGATTACCTTAGAACATTGCCCGATTGCGTCGCCCTGCCCTTTGCTGCACCCCTGACATTTCGGGCGGTGTTATTCTGGTCCAGGAACAAACCGTTTTCGGCTGTGGGGCAGTCTTTTCTGGATATCGTCAAGGCGCAGATCACCCGCGATTGAGCGCCTCGCGGAACGTGGTGCGCGCCTGCGCGCTGTGGATATAGGCATAGTCGCGGGGGTACGGCTCACCCGCCTGTACCTCCATCGAAATGAATTGCGGGCCGCTGGACGACAGGACATGCGGCAAGGCTTCGGTGAACTGATCCAGCGCCGCAAAGCGATGCACCCCGGCATAGCCCGCAGCCCAGGCCATGGCCGCAAAATCGACACGCTCCGCACCGGGGAGGGGATGGGATCCGTTCACCTCATACACCCTGTTGGCGGACAGGAAGTGATACAGGTTGCTGACCCCTGCATTGGCGATCGTCACAAGCGTGCCAAGGTTCATCAGCAGGCTGCCATCCCCATCCAGCACAATCACCCGCCGGTCGGGATTTGCCAGCGCCAGCCCCAACCCGTGCGAGGATGCCTGACCCATCGCACCCACGGCGACATAGTTCAGATCGCGCGGGTTCAGGGCCAGCCAGTCGAAACAGCTTTGATAGACCGCTACCACGATATCTGCGTCATTTACATGCGGGATCAGGGCCGTCAGGGCGGCATCTCGGTACATGGTCATGAGGCCTCCGGCGCGCGGCCGATCAGGAAAATATGCGGTCTGGAGGCTGCATAGGCGGCCTCGACCATGGGCGGGATTTGCGCCTCATCTCCCGGAGCCTCGATCAGGGAATGCGACAGGTTCATCGCGTCCAGAACCGGTTGGATGATCCGAACACCGTAAGCGGCGGACTGTTCGGGCGGCAGATGCGGTTCTTTCCCTTGCAGGCCCACCATCATGACGATGGGCAATTCATAATCGACCCCGATCGCGCGGATCGCATTCAGGGAATCCATCAGGCCGGTCTGTTGCATCATCAGGATCGCACGCGTGCCGTTATAGGACATCGCGCCACAAATGCTGACGCCTTCGTCTTCTTTACAGATCCGAGTCAGGCGAAAATCGGGATCGCGCGAGATTGGCCACAGCAAGCCATCGCTGGTCACGATATCCGGCAGCGCCACCACCTCGGCGATGCCCGAGGCTTTGATCGCCGCGATGATTGCGGCCCCAGAAGGATGCGCCACGGCGGGCGCATCACCGCGGGTTTGCTGAGAAGCGACCATTACCACTCCCCGCTCAGAAACGCCGCAATCCCATCGCGCGCCGCCCGCATCTCATGCGGGTATCCGATGGTGATGCGGATATAGTCGCGATAGGCGGGCGAGGCGAACCGGCGTACCGCCACGCCACGTTGCCGCAGAAAGCGGTCCACAGCCTCGGCTGATTTCTGTTGATCCGGGAAGTGAACCAGGACGAAATTGGCCTGACTTGGAATGACATCCAGCCCCAGCGCCTGTAGTTCCGCCTCGATCCAGCGCCGCCCCTGTGCGTTGGCCTGAAACACCGCCTGCGTATGGGCCTTGTCCTCCAAGGCTGCCACCGCTGCCGCCACCGAAGGTGAGGCGACCGGAAAGGTCAGCCCGATCCGGCGCACGCTGTCCACCACATCGGCAGGCCCGTACATCCACCCCACACGCGCGCCCGCCAGCCCGTAGATTTTGGAGAACGTCCGGCACATGACCACATTATCGGAGGCCTCGACCAACCTGTGCGCAGGTTCATAATCCGCGGCGTCCACATATTCCTCATAGGCCGCGTCAATGATCAGCAAGACATGCGGGGGCAAGGCCGCATGCAGACGCCGCAGTTCGGTCCCGGTCAGATAGGTGCCCGCCGGGTTTTCGGGATTGGCAAGATAGACCACGCGGGTGCGGTCGCTCAGCGCGTCAATCATCCGGTCCACCGAAGGTTTGAAACGATCATCGCGAACCGACACGACCTCGGCATCATTGGCATAGGCGTAGTTGGGCACCTTCAGATAGCCATTGGCGCTGCGGATCAATTCGGTGCCGGGCCCCAGATAGGCACGGGCCAGCCGGGCCAACAAGTCGTCCGACCCCTGCCCCGTGGTAATCCGCGCCACGTCCAGCCCGAAATGCGCCGCAATCGCCGGGGCCAGAATTCGGTCGGGGTTTTCCATATACCGCTCAACCGTGCTGAGCGCGGCACCCGCGGCGGCCCGCGCATTGGGGCTGGGCCCGAACGTGTTTTCGTTTGAATTGAGCAGGGTTGCCGCCGGGGGCACGTCCTCGGACATCCCGGCCACCATATGGGGTTTGATCCTGTCGATTCCCGCTTTCGCGCGACTAAGAGCCATCGAATTCCTCCGGCAAAGCCAGGGGTGGCTCTGCGTGCTTAAATTTCATATCACATAAGAAACACTTTTTTGCAATTCACTTTCAAAAAAATTATGATATGAAATGACAGCACCAACGCGCGAGACCGCATGACCCAGACAAAGCCCCCCCAACCCAGCAGACTGCACCTGACCATCGATCTTGATGCGCCGGGCCGGCAGGTGGGTGATCTGATGCTGAAATGGTCCGACAATTCGGTGCCTCTGGGCTATCATCCGGTTCCGGTGATCAGCCTGAATGGGCGTCCCGGGCCAAGCGTTCTGATCCTGGGTGGCACTCATGGGGATGAATTCGAAGGTCCGGCGGCGATCATGCGGCTGGCTGCGCGGCTGAACCCTGACGTGATGACCGGGCAGGTGATCCTGATCCCCGGCTTGAACGCTCCGGCGATGGCGGCGTCAGCGCGCGTATCGCCGCTAGACGGTCAGAACCTGAACCGGGCGTTTCCTGGTGAAGCCGATGGCGGGCCCACCGCCATGCTGGCGCATTTTGTGGAAACGGTGCTGTTGCCGCGCGTGGACGCCGCGATTGATCTGCATTCGGGGGGCAAAGCCTCGGTCTTTGCGCCCTGCGCTCTGGCGACGCGCACGCATGATGATACGTTGACGGCGGCGAATATGGATCTTGCCCGCGCCTTTGGTTTGCCCCTGATCTGGGTACTGGGCGCGCATAACGACAACCGGTCGGTCAACGGCGCAGCGGCACGGACCAATACACCTATGATCGCCACGGAACTGGGCGGCGGGGGCGGTGTTGACCCCGAAATCACCGATCTGGCGGAAGCCGGCCTGATGCGCTGTCTGGGGCATCTGGGCATTTTGCCAGATGACCACCCCCCGCCGGCAGACCCGGACTATGTGGAAATTACAGACCCCTTGCACTCGATCTACGCACCGGCGGACGGTCTGTTCGACCGGCGCTGTCGGGCGGGTCAGCACGTCGAACAGGGCGCGCTTGCCGGGCGACTGCATTTCCCGGCCGAGCCGGAGCGGCCTTCGGTAGACCTGACCTTTCCGGCAGCAGGCTATGTTCTGGCCCATGGCAACCGGGGCGTGGTGCGCCGGGGCGACCTGCTGGCGCTGGTGGCCCAACCCGTGGCCGGAGACGGTGCATGAGGGCCTACACCCCCTTCATTTCAGGCGCGTTTGTAGACTGGGATGGTGAGACCCTGACCAGCAACGACCCCACAACCGGCGAAGATTGGAGCACAATTGCTCGTGGCACCGCCCAGACTGCCGATCAGGCCATCCGCGCAGCTGATCACGCCTTTCGTGCTGGACCATGGGCCGAGATGGGGCCGAACGACCGCGCCGATATGCTCGACCGGCTGGCGGATGTGCTTGAGGCCCGTTGGGAGGAGCTGGTCGAGCCGGAAATCCGCGACAACGGCAAGCGGATCACCGAAGTGCGCGGGCAGTTTGCCGGGCTTCACAGCTGGTTCCGCCATTTCGCAACCGAGGCCCGCAAGCTAAAGCCCGAGGCGCAGGCGAACGCGATCCCCGGCGTGCGCAGCGTGGGCCATCATATTCCCTATGGCGTAGTTGTCGCCATTACACCCTGGAATTCACCCCTGATGATCCTGGCCTGGAAACTGGCCCCGGCTTTGGCAGCGGGCAACACGCTGGTGGTCAAACCCTCGGAAATGGCGTCCGCCTCGACCCTCGAATTCGCGCAGATGGCCCATGATGTGGGCCTGCCACCCGGTGTTCTGAATGTTGTCACCGGGCTGGGGCATGAGGTCGGCGAGGCGCTGGTGCGGCACCCGCTGACGCGCAAAGTGACTTTCACCGGGTCTGATTTGGGCGGGCGCAAGGTGGCCGAAGCGGCCTCAGCCGGGGTGATCCCGGCCGTGCTGGAGCTGGGTGGTAAATCCCCGCAGGTGGTGTTTGCCGATTGCGATCTGGACAATGCGGTCAACGGCATCCTGTCCGGCATCTTCCTGTCCAATGGCCAGACCTGCGTCGCCGGTTCGCGCCTGATTGTCGAGGACAGTCTGAAAGACGCGTTTGTCTCGCGCCTGATCCAGCGCGCGCAGGAGCTAAAGATGGGCGATCCGATGGACCCTGAAACCCAGGTGGCGCCGCTGGCAAATGAACCACATCTGCGCAAAGTCACCGCGATGATCGAACAAGCCAAATCCGAAGGGGCCATATGTCTGCTGGACGGGCTGGAAACTGCCTCCGGTCGCCGTGGATTCTATGTCGGCCCGACCATCTTTGACGGTGTCACCCCGCAGATGCAGCTGTGGCGGCAAGAGGTATTTGGCCCGGTGCTGGCCGTCACCAGTTTTGACACCGAAGATCAGGCCATCGCGCTGGCCAATGACAGTGATTACGGTCTGGCCGCCGGGGTCTGGACCACCGACGCCGAAAAAGGCGCACGGGTGGCCCAGGCCATCGCGGCGGGTACGGTCTATATCAACCACTATCGCAGCGTCGATCCCGCCAGCCCCATCGGCGGTATCAAAATGTCGGGCTATGGGCGCGAGCTTGGCCCGGACGCAATCAAGGATTTCTGCCAAACCAAATCCATCTGGACCGGCACCGCGCCGGTGCCCGATCCCTTTCCCTGACGCGGATACGCACGGAGAACGCCATGAACGACCATTTCTCAGCCCCCCAAGGCAATTTCCGCGGCCATGACCAGCAGAAGGTCTGGAGCGAGCAGCCTGATCCCGAACTGACCCAGGTTGGCCCCGGCACCCCCTGCGGTGAATATCTGCGCCGGTTCTGGATGCCGGTTGCGATGACCGATCAGATCGGCGACCTGCCCTATCGCCTCCGCATTCTGGGCGAAGATCTGGTTCTGTTCCGCGAAAAGAAAGAGGGCAAGCTGGGCCTGACCCACCTGCATTGTTGTCACCGCAACATGAGCCTTGAGTTCGGCATCGTCGAGGAAGGCGGCATTCGCTGTTCCTATCACGGATGGAAATATGGGCTGGACGGCACCATTCTGGAAACGCCCTGCGAACCGCCCGCCTCTCAGGTCAGGAAAAAGGCCTGTCTAGGGGCCTATCCGGTGATCGAATATAAGGGGTTGGCCTTTGCCTATATGGGCCCCGCCGAAGACCAGCCGCCCTTTCCGGTGATGGACACGTTTGACGAAAAGGGCGACGAGCTGGTGCCCTATCTGATCAAATCCCCTTGCAACTGGCTGCAAGTGATGGAGAACGCTTGGGATCCGTTTCATGTGGTCTATCTGCACACTCTGGCCGTGCGCAGCCAGTTCATCGACGCTTTTGCCGAGATGCCGATGATCGAGTTTCACGACAGCCAGACCGGTGATTTCTATACCAATGTGCGGCGGGTGGACGATATTGTCTGGGTCCGCATTCATGACCATATGCTTCCCTCTTTCACGCAGAACGGAGGGCATTTTCCGGTGCCCGACGGCTCGCGCTATTTTGGGCGGTGCGGGTTGTCACGCTGGATCACGCCAATAGACGACACAAACACGATGGTCATCGCCTGGCGGCATTTCCGCGACGCGGCGGCCAACGATGATCCCAAGGGGCTGACCGACAAAACCAAGGTCGGTTACGGGATGACCGATTTCTACGGTCAGGACCCCGACCGCCCCTATGAGATGCGCCAGCGCGACCCCGGTGACTATGATGCCTGGGTCAGTCAGGGGCCGAAAAACATCCACGCCCGCGAAAACTTCAGCTTTACGGATCGGGGAGTGGCCAAGGCCCGCCGCCTGCTGCGCAATGCCATTCGCGCATTGAAGAACGGGGAACGCCCGCCGCAACCTTCGGACAATTTTGCCGGCAAGGTGATCCCGACCTATGCGGGCGACACGATGCTGCGCATTCCGCTGCAGGAGGGGCGCGATGATGGCGCGGTGCTGAAAGAGATCTCGCATCAGGTGGCCGAGATCTACAAATCCGGCGATCATTTGCAGGGGGACGCGCGTAAAGCATTCATCATTGGGGCACTGAAAGAATATGAGGCAAGCTGGTCATGACAACACGCATCCCTCACAACCCCGGCCGGGTTGATTGGTCTGGCGAGAACCCTGGCATCTATCTGAAACAGGACCCCGGGCAGGATCACTATGACACGCTGGCGCTGTTTTTTCGGGTGGTCCTGTCGCCCTATGGGCGCGGCCATGCGGCCCTGATCCTGGGCGCGCCGGATCAGGCGCAGGGCTGGCCGCAGGTGCCGAACCTGATCATGACCGACAATCAGCGGATGATGCGCTGGATCGTAGACGGCTGGGTGGAAAAGATGCCAACCTTTGTAGGCAAGCCCGGGCTGGACGCGATGAAGTGGCTGGATTGCGACAGTATCGAAAAGCGCCCCGGCGATCTGAAATCGCGGTACTCCGAGACATTGCGCGGCTCGGGCGTAACGGTTGAGATGATCTGGCAGGATATGGGCCCGCCCCTGCCTGTAGAAGTGACCAAGGAGAACTCGGCCACCAAGGCGCATGAGATGTATTCGGTTTTCCTTGAGGCCAAGTCGGCGCAGGTTGTCATCAATGGCACCCCACTGCCTGGCAAGGTCGCCAGCCGTCCGTTCTTTGGCCGCACCATGTCGACCGCCTTTCTGGCCTTTTCCGAGACCTGGGTGACCCCGCAGGAGGATCTGTGATGCCTTTGAACGAACCGATCACCCCCGGCACCGTCGACTGGACCGGCGAGAATCCGGGCATTCTGTTGAAGGACGAGAATGACAATTTCTCAGCCATGGCGCTGTTCTTTCGCGTGGCCTGGTCGCCTCTGGGGCAGGGTCAGGTTTTGCTGCTTTATGGCACTCCGGATCAGGTTACAGGGCCAGCTGATGCACCGAATGTGATCCTGAGCGACAATCCTGATCTGACGGCGTTTCTGAAAACCAATTTCATCGGCAAGCTGGCAGCCTTTGCCAATGCGCCTGCCTTTGCCACATTGCCCGAGATCGGCGCGCAGGTCGTGCGGTCATCGGGCGATCCGATGAGCCATCGGTACACGGAAACCATCGTGGGTGAGAACCTGACCGTTGAACTGGTCTGGGAAGGGTTCGAGCCGCCCCGCGCGCTGGAATTGTCGCCGCATGAGGTCGCCTCGGGCGAGCAGAACATGTTCTCATTGCTGGTGCCTGCGCGTGCGGCGCAGATCATCGTCAATGGGCACGCCTTGCCGGGAAAACTGGGCACACGGGTGCAGGCCGGGTATGAGACGACGACCGCGTTCCTGTATTTCTCGGAAACATGGATCATCCCGCCGGAGGAGGCGTGATGGTGCATCCAGCCGATCAGCTGGCCTTTGACCGGGCCATGGTGACGCAGCCGGTCTGGAACCGGTTCAACACCGCGTCCGAGGCGCTGGGACTGGATGAAAACGTGCTGTTGCACGCCGGCCCGGCCTTTGCCAGCCCGGACCAGATCACGGTGCCGATCCTGAATTCCGCCTGTGTGGCCGCTGTCTGGCAGGATCTGGCAAAGGATTTCGATCAAGCCGAGGCGATGATCCACGCCGGGGAAATCCTTTTGAAACCGGCCCAGGACCATGACGTCGTGACGCCTCTGGCCGCTGTCGTGTCGGCCGATATGCCCCTGCACACGGTCTATGATGCGTGGCGGGGACAACAGCGGGTTTATGCGCCGATCAACGCGGGCAGTCGCCCCGCGATGCGGTTGGGGCTGCGGTCCATGGCGGTGTTGGAGCATATCCGCTGGCTCAACACCCGGTTTCTGGATGTGTTGGAACAGGGCATCGCCGAGGGGGTCGCTCTGGTCCCGCTGGCTGTGATCGGGCTGATGGGCGGGGATGATTGCCACGGGCGCACGCCTGTGGCCGCGCAGGCACTGATTGCCGAGCTTAAGGATCGCACGCCGGGCGGCATCACCGATGACGATGCGCTGGTGTTCATGGACAGCTCACCCTCTCTGTTTCTGAACCTGTGGATGGCGGCCACCAAATGCATGATGAAACTGGCCGAAGGGATTGACGGCTCCAGCTTTGTGACGGCGGCAGGCGGCAATGGGCACGAGGTCGGGATTCAGATTTCCGGCCTTCCGGGGCGGTGGTTCACGATCCCGGCCAGCCCACCCAAAGGCGCGTTCGATGTGGATGTGCCGCAGGACCGGGCATTGGGCGCAATCGGCGACAGCGCCGTGGTCGAGGCGTTTGGGCTGGGCGCCATGGCCATCGACCTAAGCCCGGAACAGAAAAAGGGGCTCGGCGCCTATCTGCCTGGCGATGCACAGGCGCGTATGTCGGGTTTGTCGGTGGGTGCGCATCCTTATTTCCGGGCGCTGGATGTCCGGTTGGGCAGCTCCGCGCGCGGGGCCGTTGCGCAAGGATCGGGGCCGGTGATTGGGTTGGGCATCCTTGATCGTCTGGGTCAGGCCGGACGGTTGGGCGGGGGCATCTATGACATGCCCGTTGCACCTTTCGCCGCCGCGCTGAAAGCGTTGGAGGGGTGACCGCGCTCAACCACCGCACGGCCCACGAACTTGCCGCCATGATCCGGCAAGGCGAGGTGAAACCCTCCGAAGTGATGGCCGCCCATCTGGACCGGATTAAGGACCGTGAGCCCGTCATCGGGGCGTTTCAGACCCTCGATGCCACGCGCGCCATGGAGCGGGCCGTGGCCGCCGACACTCGCCCCGTTGGTGGGCCGCTTCATGGGGTGCCGTTTGTGATCAAGGATATCATCGACACCGATGACATGCCGACCGGATGGGGCAGCGATCTGTATGCGGGGCGGCAACCGGACCGCAACGCAGCTTGCGTTCAGGCGTTTCTGGATGCCGGGGCCATTCCGATCGGCAAGACCGTCACCACCGAGTTTGCCTATTTCAAACCCGGCAAAACCGCCAACCCGGCCAATCCGGCGCATACGCCGGGCGGGTCGTCTTCGGGGTCCGCTGCGGCGGTGGCAGATTTCATGACCCCGCTGGGGTTTGGGTCACAAACCGCCGCCTCGCTGATCCGTCCTGCCGCCTTTTGCGGGGTCTGCGGGTTTAAGCCATCCACCGGGCGCTATGATCTGACGGGCGTCATGGGTCTGTCGCAAAGCCTGGATACGCTGGGCGTTCTGGCGCGCGACCCCCGTGATCTTGCGCTGTCTGATGCCGTTCTACGCGGGACCGATCTACCGCCACCGCCCAATTTCGATGAGGCCTTGCCCCGGATCAGCCTGATGCGCGGACCCCATTGGCAGGATGGCTCGGTCGAGATGCGGGACACCTGTACCCGCGCGCTGGCTGCCCTGACTGCCACGGGCGCCGAGGTCGGAGAGATCGCCCATCCGCCGGTTTTTGCCGAACTCACGCAGGCGCAGATCACTGTCATGGGATATGAGGCCGCACGGCTGAGGGCGTGGGAAGGCGCTCTTGGCGTTCCTACGATCAGCCCGCAGTTTCATGCACTTGTGACCGAAGGGCGGGCGGTCAGCGACGCCGAATACCACGTCGCGCTGAACCTGCGCGACCGGGCGGGTGCGATGCTGGATCAGATGTTCCGCGATGTGGATGCGCTGTTGATTCCTTCCGCTCCCGGACCGGCCCCGGCGAGGTTGGAGGCAACTGGCGATCCGCTGTATTCGCGTATGTGGACCCTGTTGCAGGTGCCATCGGTAGCGCTGCCGTTTGGGGCCGACCAGAATGGCCTGCCACTGGGCATTCAGCTGATCGGACGCAGGGGGGACGACGCCCGCCTTTTGGACATCGCCGACTGGGTGCATCACAGCCTTTCGGGCTAGGCACTTACGGGATCAATGGCAGCAGCAGAGCCAGCGAGACGGGAATGCTGACCGCTGCGATCAGCGTCTGCAACGTGACGATGGCCGCCATCAAGGGTGCGTCTCCGCCCAGTTGCTTGGCCAGCGTGTAAGACGATGCTCCGGTTGGCACGACGGAATAAACAACCGCGATCTGCAGAACGTCGCGCGGCAACCCGACGATCAAACCGATCACCAGCACAGCAACCGGGAAAACGACCATCTTGCCCGCAAAGGCGAGGATCAGGGGCAGAGTGCTGGCGGCCATGGCGCGCACGCGCAGGTTGGCTCCAACCGCCAGCAAGGTGATCGGCAAGGCCCCTGCCCCCAGCACATCCGTCACGTCATGCACCACAGCGATCCTGTCTCCGATCATCTGGTTGGCGCAGACCGCCAGAAAAATGGAAATCACATACGGATTGCGCGTCAGTTCCCGCAGAATAGCAACCGGCAGGCTGTTGGCACGGTCGCTTTTCAGCGCGCCGACCATCAGGACAACCATCACGATATTGGTCGTGGGTACCAGAATAGCTGTGGCCAGAATCGCGATATCCAGCGCCGCTGGTCCATAGAGATTGGCCGCCAGCGCCAGACCGATAAAGGAATTATGCCGCGCACTGCCTTGCAGGATCGAGGTCGCCTGCGGCGGTGCAAACCCTACCAGCCGGGCCGCAACAAGTGCAAACACCAACGCCGCTGCAAACCCGCCCAGAATGGCCAGCGAATAAAGACCCAGCGCGGATTTGTCCAAAGGCGACAGGGAAATCTTGCTGAACAACAGGCACGGCATCAGAACCCAGTAGACCAGCTTGTCATTCAGGTTCCAGAAATCGGTGCTGGGAATGCCACCTTTGCGCAAAGCCAGACCCAGCGCGATGATCAGAAAGATCGGCAGGATCGAAGTGAGTGTCGAAAGCATTGAAATTCGCAGACAGGACCGGACATGTGCGACCAGACAGTGTCATGACACGAGACCAGGCACAACACGACACCAGAGATCGCAGATGTGCTCAGCCGGAAGTGCCCGTATTTTCATTATCATCGATGACAGCCATCGCGTCGATCTCGACCAGCAGCGACGGATCGGCCAGCCCCTGCACAACCACGCCGGTTGAACAGTGATGCACGCCTTCGAACCAACGGTTGATCGCTTCGTAAACAGCGGGTCGGTAAGAAATGTCGGTGACATAGACCGTCAGCTTGCAGACATCGGCAAGGCTGCCTCCGGCCTCTTCCATCCATTGCTGGATATTGCGGCAAGCCTGATCTGCCTGCGCGCCGGGGTCCCCTTCGCCAATCAACGTACCATCCAGTAGCGTACCCACCTGCCCTTGCATAAAAACAAAATCACCGCGGGCCCGAATGGCCTTCGAATACGTTGCATGAGCATGATAGCGGGTCTGGTATTTGTGAATATGTGTACGTGCCATGGCGGTTTCTCCTTAGGCAGTTGCGCGGGATAGATAATCGTCGATCATATCCGCAAAACTCTGCTCGACCGCGAATTCAAATCCATCCTGGCACCGCATCACCAAAGCCTTCAGCCCAAAAACCTCAGTATAAGTGACGGCCTCGGCATCGAACACGCTGTCATGCAGGTCCAGCGGACAGGCAATGGCCATTATCTGAGCGGCGTCGGGGCCGGTGACGCGGAAAAACGTCAGCGTGTCCGAGACCCGCACGATGCTGATATCCGCCGGGCAATCGGTGGGCTTCAACCGGGCCCCCAACACCTCTTCCTGATCCAGTGGCGCGCGGGCAATCCAGTGATCGCGGCCGATAAAGAACAGGTCCATCCCGTCTTTTTCGGTGCGGTGATTGGGACGGTCGGGAAAAGGCGGCAACGCATCGCCAACCCATGCCCGGACCGCATCGGCGGCCCCTTTGAGGTCGAACAGAGCGGTCAGCCCGCAGCGTTGGATCGTGACATCATAGCTCATCTCAGGACCTCAGCAGCTTGCCGTCGGGATCGTGGAACACCGGTTTCGTCACCGTGACCGGGATCACATCATCCTTCAGCCGGACATGGACCGTTTCACCCCGACGCGCATGGCCGTTCTCCAACAGCGCCAGCCCGACCCAACGGGTGTTGACCACGCTCCAGACGCAGGCTGTGACCAGCCCATCGGTGGCCTCTTTCCGACCTCCGGGTGTCAGAGGGGCGCCTTCGGGGATTTGCCGGTTTGGATCGTCGGGCAGGATCCCCACCAGCTCGCGCCTCGGCGCACCGCGCGACCGACGCAGGGCAATCGAACGTTTGCCCAGATAATCGGGCTTTTTCTTCGACATCGCCCAACCCATGCCCAGGTCATAGGCGTCAACGGTGCCGTCGACCTCATGCCCCAATGACAAAAACCCCTTTTCAACCCGCAGCACATGGCTGGATTCCGAACCCACAGGCAGGATGCCAAAGGGCGCACCGGCCTGCATCACCTTGCCCCACAGTGCGGCCATGTGGCGGGGGGCGACGTTGACTTCAAAGGACAGCTCGCCGGTAAAGCTGACGCGCACCACGCGGGCGGGCAGTCCGGCGACGGTGCCATCGCGGAAGGACATGAACGGGAATGCCTCGGGCGCCAGGTCGATATCGGTACCAAGCGCCTGCATCACCTCGCGCGCCTTGGGGCCGCAGATGGTAGCGTTGTTCCACTGGCTGGTGACAGTTGTGATCATCACCTGCCAGTCGGGAAACTCGGTTTGCAGCAGCTTTTCCATATGCTGGTTCACTGCATCCGCATGGCCCGTCGAGGTCGAGATCAGCCAGCGGTGTTCATCCAGCCGCAGGGCCACGCCATCGTCCAGGATCAACCCGTCTTCGGACAGCATCAGACCATAGCGCCCCTCACCCGGTTTCAGGCTGGACATGATGTTGGAATAGATGAAATCGAGGAATTTCGGAACGTCGCGCCCTTTCAGCTCGAATGTCCCCAGCGGTGAGCCGTCATAGACCCCAACCCCTTCGCGCACCGCGCTGCATTCGCGGTTGACCGCCTCTTGCAGACCCTCGCCCGGTTTCGGGAAATACCCCGGCCTGCGCCAACGCGCCCCGGCCTCGTACATCACCGCGCCATTGTCCTTGTTCCACTGGGTCACGGGCGTATGGCGATAGGGGAACAGGCCCCAGCCTTCGCGCAGGCCTCCGATCGCACCGAAGGACACGGGCGTATAGGGCGAGCGGAAGGTGGTTGTGCCAACCTCTTGCAGCGGCAGGCCCTTTTGCATCGCAACCGTGCCGATGATGTTGATATTGCCGGTCTTGCCCTGATCGATGCCCATGCCGCCTGTGGTATAGCGTTTGACATGTTCCACATTGTCATAGCCTTCGCGCAAGGCCAGATGCACGTCGCTGACCGAGACATCGTTCTGCACGTCCAGAAACGCCTTGCCGCGCTGCCCCGGAACATCCACCCGCCAGAGCGGTTCAATCGCGTACGGCAAATCCGCGCCGCCTTCGACAATCCGGTCAAGCGTCAGATCACCCGCCGCCGCTCCCACGGCCCGGCAAGCCTGCACGGCCTGATCGGGACAGAAGGCCGCCAGATCCTCATCAAACCGCAGCGTGCTGCGGGACTGATACCAAAGATGCACGGTCGGGCTCCATCCCCCGGAACAGGCCAGCAGGTCGCAGTCGATCCACGCCCCCGCCCCGCCGGTTTTCGGCTCGGCCTTTACGGCGCGGACGCCTTTGTGCCCCCGAACCGCGCTGACCACAGTGCCAGCCTGCACCGAGATACCGGGCACCAGATCCAGGGCCGCCTGCGGCACCGTGCTTCGGCTGTCGAGAATGGCCGCGACGCTCACGCCCGCCGCGGTCAGGTCAGCGGCCACCGCATAGGCGCTGTTGTTGTTGGTAAACAGCGCAACGCGCTGACCGGGCACCACACCCCAGCGGTTGACATAGGCTTGCACCGCTGAGGCCAGCATCACGCCGGGGCGGTCGTTGTCGCCAAACACCATGGCGCGTTCCGTCGCGCCGGTGGCGATCACAACCTCGCCCGCGCGGACCCGCCAGCTGCGTTCAAGGATCGCGCCCTGTTCGGGTTCCCGCTGGTTCACGATCATCAGGTTATGTTCGCGATAGGCCCAGACGGTTGCGTTTTGCAGATGGATCACGTTCTCCATCCCGGCCAACTCGGCCACCGCATCGGCCACCCAATCCATCGCCGGTCGCCCGCCAATGGTCAGGGTGCGATTGAGCAGACTGCCCCCCGCCTCGGTCCCTTCATCGGCAAGAAACACCCGCTTGCCCGCCCGCGCGGCCTCAAGCGCCGCTTGCAACCCGGCGGGACCAGCCCCTGCGATCAGCACATCCGCATGGGCATGGCGGGCCTCGAAATGCCCATGCGCCGGGGGTTTGGTCGGAGCCCCCGCCAGACCGGCAGCCTTGCGGATCGACGGTTCAAACAAGTGCCAATTGGGCCATTTGAACGTCTTGTAATAGAACCCCGCAGGGATAAAGCGCGCAAACAGCTGGTTGATCCCGCCAAGATCGAACTCGGGCGAGGGCCAGCAATTGACTGACCGCGCCCGCAGACCGTCACGCAAAGGGACCGTGGTCACAGGGCGATTGCCCGAGGCATCCTCGCCCTCCAGCTCCACCAAAGTCGCTGGTTCCTCGGGGCCGTGGCCCATGATCCCACGGGGGCGGTGGTATTTGAAACTGCGGGCCGTGACGCGCACACCGTTGGCCAGCAGGGCCGAGGCCAGCGTGTCACCTTCGAACCCCTCATAGGGTTTGCCGTTGAAGGTAAATCGTACTGTGCGGTTCCGGTCGATACGCCCACCCGAGGCGCGGCGCTTACTTTGTGCCATCGGGTGCCTCCACAATGTCATGGGTCCGGGTGTCGCGCCAGATCGTGAACCATTCACCACATCCGCGCGCATGCCACCATTTCTCCTGCACCGGGCCTAAAGGGTTCGGTGTCACGGTCAGGTATTCGACCCATTCCGCATCGCTGACGGCATTGGGATCGGGTCGGTCTGAGCCGACCGGCCCGCCATGGATAAATTCGCTTTCATTGCGCTTGCCACAGAACGGGCAGGGTATAAGCAACATGTTCCTGTCCTTTTTCTATCGCGCAGTCGTTGTGCCGGCTTCCATCACGAAATCCAGATGCCGGAACCGGTCGAGCGTGAAGGGTGCCATCAGCGGATGCGGCGTGCCTTTGGCCACCAGATGCGCCAGCGTCAGGCCACCCGCAGGGATCGCCTTGTACCCGCCCCACCATCCGGCAGTGACGAACAGGCCCGGAACCTCGGTCTGGTCCATGATGGGCGAGGCGTCATGGGCAATATCCAGATGCCCGCCCCATTGCCGCATCAGCTTGAGTTTCTTGAAGCTGGGAAACAGCGACAGCATCGCCGTCACCGTGTCTTCGAACACATGCTGCTTGATATCGCGGCGAAAGCTCTGGCCCATATCGGGCGCGCCGCCTATCACCATCTCGCCCTTGTCGGACTGGCTGAAATAAAACCCGCTGTCGGGGCAGTTCACGATCACATCGACCAGAGGTTTCACCGGCTCGGACACAAAAGCGGTCAGGTTCATCGTGCGCAGCGGCAATTTCAGCCCGGCGGTCTCGGTCAGCGTTGTGGTATGGCCCGACACGGCCACTACCACCTTGTTGGCCTTCACGGTGCCCCGGTTGGTCTCAACCCCTTTGATCGCGCCATCCGCGCCCCGGATCAGCGATTGCACGGCAGTCTGCTGATGAATCTCGACCCCGCGCGCATCCGCCCCGCGGGCATAGCCCCAGGCCACCGCATCGTGCCGGTTCACCCCCGCATCCGTATGCACCATGCCGCAGATCACCGGCAGGCGTGCATCCGGCCCGCCCCCAGTCAGCGCCGGGATGCGCCGTCGCAATTCCTCGGCCGTGATCTGTTCATAGGTCGAGCCGTAGATGTCCATCGTCAATTGCCGCCTGCGCAACTCGCGCAGTTTGGGCCATGTCTGCACCACATCCACCATGGTGCGTTTGGAATGCATCATGTTGAAGTTCAGCTCATCCGTCAGCCCTTCGTACATGGCGACGGATTTGACGTAAAATGGGATCGACTCGTCCCGCATATAGTTTGAGCGGATGGTGATCGTATTGCGGGCGATATTGCCGCCCCCCAACCAGCCACGTTCCAGCACGGCCACATTGGTGATGCCGAATTCCTTGGCCAGATAATAGGCGGTTGCCAGCCCGTGCCCGCCTGCTCCGATCACGACCACATCGTAGTGTTCCTTGAGCGGCGGGCTGCGCCATGCCCGGGGCCAGTTTCGATGGCCGGACAGCGCATTTCGGGCAAGTGAGAAAATAGAGTACTTTTGCATGATGGTAATAATCTTTATCATAGCGCACTTTTCGTCAATGATTTTTTGCGCCCCTTTCTGGCGCGGAGCTATGCGATTTCGGAAAATTCGGGTATCCTGCCCGCATGAGCGTTCGCGTGGCACAGTTCCATCACCGCCTTGCCGGCAAATGGTCGGCGCGCTCGCTATGGCCCTGCTTCATCATCAATTGCCGAAGCTCACCGAGCTTGTGACGTCAGAATAACCGGGCGCAATGTGCCATCTGTTTACAACCGCCTTGTGACGCAAGGCGATGGATTTGGACGTGACATGACACAGAATATTGACCAGAAAACCCTTCAGCAGACCTATGCCCGCGACGGCGTTGTACTGTTGAAACAGGTATTGTCGCAGGACTGGCTGAACAGGCTGCAACAGGCTGTTGACGACGAAACCGCCAAGGGCGAGCGTTACTTTGCTTATAAAAATATGCGAGAGCATCCGGGTGTATTTCAGGATTTTTGCCTGAATTCGGATATCGGGCAGCGCGTGGCCGAGGTGGCGGACAGCCCATGGACCTCGCTCATCTATGACCAGATATTTGCCAAGGAACCCGGGACGAAAACCCAGACCGGCTGGCATACTGATCAGCCCTATTGGCCGGTCGTTGGGCCCATCATGACCATGTGGATTGCCCTGGACCCCGTGGACCCCGACAACGGCGCGCTTGAGTTTGTGCGCGGTTCTCATGCTTGGGGTGCCAACTATCGGCCTTTCAAGACCGACCAGTTGGGCGGCTTCCTGCACTATCTGGAAGAGGACAACCCCGACTATATCGACATGCCGGATTTTGAGGCCAACCGCGCCAACTATGACATCTTTCATTATCCAAAGATGGAACCGGGCGACGCGCTGGCCTTTGATGGCATGATCGTGCATTCGGCGATGGGAAACCGGACCTCGACCCGGCGCAGACGCGGTTATGCGATCCGCTTTGCCGTGGACGGAGCCACCTATCAGCCGCGCGATGCCGTGACCGAATGGCTCCATGACGAAACGCTTACTGCAGGTACTGCATTTCGTGGAGGACGTTTTCCGGTGATTTACGAAACCTGAGACACAATGAGAAAATTCCGCCCTCCGCAACGACGTAAAAGCAATTGCGGAGTGGCGTTTCAACTATCCAGTTGCGCCGTCAGATCAGTAACTAGCGTGAACATGGGCGAATGGTCAAACGCGGCCTTTTCCAGACGCAGCTTTGGATGACGTGCCGCCAGAACCGCGATGACCTCTTCCACTTCGGCGGTGATGACAAACCGGCCGATGCAAGAGAATACGCCGCCTCCGAAATTCAGATGCGGAGGCTCTCCTTTGCGATCAATGTCGAAAAAATCGGGGTCAGAGTAATAGCCTGCGTTCCAGTGCGTCGCGCCGATGTTTGCAAAAATCGGTGTGCCCTTGGGCAGAAAAACTCCTTCGATTTCTGTATCTTCCAGAACTTCACGCGAGGTCGAGATGGTCCGCGGGTGGAAGCGCATCACTTCCTGCACGGCTTGCGGCACAAGCGACGGGTCAGACCCAAGCCGTGCCCAAATATCCGGGCGAGAGGCCAATTCGACAATCGCAATCGCTATTTGATGTGACGAATTATCCGTGTTGGCCTCGGCCAGTTTGATCACCCAATTGCGCAGATCGTCCGCGCTCAACTCACCTGCTTGTTCGGCCCGAATGAGGTTTGACAGCATATCGTCGCCCAACGCCTCGCGCCGTTCGGCAATCCGCGCATCGACATAGTCGATTAGGCTTTCGAACGCATCGAGGATGGCAGGCGTATGATCCGGGTTACGGGTATGGACCTGCTGCACGGTATGAGAGGTGCGTGACACGTAGTCGGCATCCTCAAACGGTGCCCCCACCCAATGACAGTAGAGCGCCGAAGGTACCGGGTCGCACAATCCCCGGATAAGATCGATTGGTTGATCCGTTGGCAGAGCGTCAACCACGCGATGGACCACCATTTTGATATCCGAACGAAAATCGTCCACAGATTGCTCGTTGAACAACCGATTCAACGGTATGCGCAAGTCTCGGCGACGATCTCCGCGATTGTGATAGGAAATCGACTGCTCTTTGTAAGTCAGGGGACGCCCATCAGGCAGACCAAGCAGCTTCATCAGTTTCGGATGCCCCGTGCCAAGCCTTCGGTCGATGATCGCTTTGCGGCACAGAGTGTAGTCCAGCAATTCCACCCCGCGATCACTGCGCGCGATATTCCAGCGTCCGGCCCAATCCGACAAGGTGCGGAAAGGCGCTTCCCGGTATTCTTCGGATTGAAAATCCAGTTCCGGCAAGGCCTCGATTGAGATGACTTGGGTGTCTGCCATGGCTTTACTGAGCTGCGACCTGATCCACCTGCTCGCCCTCGATTGCGCGGTCCAGCGTCTTGCGAAACAGCTTGGCCCCCGCATCAAGCCCAAGGTCGATATGAGGTGTCTTGGCGTGTTTCATGCCCTTGTGCACCTCTTCCAGCACCTCTTTGTCCTCAAGAAACGCCATGCGCGCGCCGTCATTCATGAATTCGGACACTTCGGCATTGTCAGGATCGGAATTGCGGTGTTGGAACCAGAAATAGCGGGTGCGGTCTTCGTCAATCGGAGTCATGAAGTTGTATGAGATATTGATGAACGTCTCAGCCACGGGCTGCTTGTCATACCCTCCGGTTCCGACCGGGGTGTAGATGGATTTGTTCAGCCCGATCGCGGGCATGCACATCTCGTAGTGCTGCAACCGGTCACAATCCCCCTCAAAGGCCACCAGTTTGGCATAATAGGGCGACGGCGGCTTGTTCTCGATCCAGCGCGAGACGATCACGCCCCGGTCGGTGCGCTCGACGTTCAGAGGCTCTTCATCCGTGCCTGCCCCTGCGAAGGATGAGACATGCACCCAGGCCACATGGCTGGGATCCAGCAGGTTGTCGCAGACCCACAGATAGTGACAGTCGATATCCATCACGCCCCCATCGGTCTTGCCCCAAGTGGGATCGTCGAAGTTATCAATCGGAAAGATCTTGTCCGGGTCGGCCAGCTCCGGGTCGCCCATCCAGATCCACAGGAACCGATAGCGATCCACCACGGGATAGGATTTCACAACCGCCCGGCGCGGTGTCATGCCGCGTTGGGTCGGGCTGTCGGTGCATTTGCCCGAGCAATCGAATTTCAGCCCGTGATAGCCGCATTCGACCACATCTCCGATCAGGTTGCCCTTGGACAGCGGCAGCTTGCGGTGCGGGCAGGCATCCTCCAGCGCCACGGGGGTGCCGTCTTGCTGGCGATAGAGAACCACGTTCTCGCCCAGAAACGTCTCGGCCTTCAGGCTGCGGTCAATATCCTTGCTCCAGGCGGCGACGTACCAGCAGTTTCTCAGAAACATCGGGCTCTCCATTTGGTAAGATGGCTTGCGGCAGTATGAGCAGCAAAACCCCGCTGCGCCATGCCGGAGATATAATATCTTGTATAAGTCAGGCTAATTTAAACCCAAGGCGGGCTCGGGCAGGTCCGGCTGTGCCGCAACCTCGGCGTGAATCCAGTTCAGGAACTCGACCACTTTCTCGCTATCCTTTGCCTCTTGCGACCGCACCAGCCAATAGGACAACGGCGATTGCGTCATTTCGGCAAAAGGGCGGACCAGACGCCCGTCCGCCAGCATGTCGATGACCAGCGGCTCTCGACCCAGGGCGACGCCCAACCCTTCGATGGCGGCCTGCACCACCATGTTCGACTGGCCCAGCCGCCGGGTGCGCATCGCGTTGGGCAAGGTCAGCCCGCATTGGCGCGCCCAGAATTCCCATGTTGGGCTGGCCGCCCCGTGGTGAAGGTTCTCGTCCACCAGCATGGTGTGCCGCGCCAGATCCCCGATCCCACGCAGGTCGCCGCGCAGCGCGGGCGCGCAGACCGGGAACAGCCGTTCGCTCATCAGCAGATCGACCTCCAGGCCGGGAAAATCGCCTAAACCATACCGAATACCGATATCCGCATCCGCGCCGGAAAACGGGTATTGTCCGGTATCGGTCGCGATTGAGATCGACAGGTCAGGATGCGCCATGTCAAAGCGCAACAAGCGCGGAAACAACCAGTTGAAGGCAAACCCAGGCAGGCAAGAGATCACAATTGTCCGGTCTGTCCGCGTCTTGTCGCGAAGCTGCGCGCAGACGTCCGAGATACGCCCCAGCCCCTCGGATATCGCAAGCGCCAACTGCTCACCCTCACGCGTTGGGCGCGACTGACGCGCGCCGCGCACCAGCAAATCGCGGCCCAGCCATTCCTCAAGCGAGCGCACATGCTGACTGACGGCGCTTTGGCTGACGCCCAGTTCCGCCGCAGCTGCAGAAAAGCCGGACTGGCGGACCACCGCCTCAAAGGCGCGCAGAGCGGAATAGGGCAAGTTCAGGATCATATTAGCCACCCTAATGCCAACCATTATCACATTCAAATGGTTCAAACATAAATCTCTGGCATACGCTATGCGCACCCACCCCTGCGGGAGAAGGCAATGTCGGACATCACACCCGAGCGCGGCGCGCGCAATCTTCTGTCAAACTGTGCCTGTGCCGCAGCAGGGGATCGGTTGCTGATCGCATATGAACCGCCCGAGTTTGGGTATTTCGATGCCGATAGCGTCGATATCGTCTCGGGCGTTGCGCGGTCCATGGGTCTGTCTGTCGATGCCGTGGATGTGGGGTTCAACCCCGGCAATCCGCACCTGTCGGCCGATCTGATGGCACGGTTTGAAAAGGCCGACATTATCCTGTTTCTTGCTCGGCTGGGGGATCAGCTACGGTTTTCCGATATGCCACCGGGCAAAAAGATCATTGTCAGCTTTGCGCTCAGCCGGGAGCTTTTCGGATCGGGTTTCTCAAATGGCCACCACGATGCGTTTATGGAGATAAAGGCCGGGATCAACGCCGTGCTGAATGCGGCGCAGGATGTGCATATCACCTGCCCTCTGGGCACCGATGTTCGGGGCCGGCCCGAGATGAATCTCGATCCGTCCGGCGACACCTCGATCCTGCGGTTCCCGATGTCTGTCTTTACGCCGGTTCCCGCCCACAGCTTTTCGGGCCGTGTGGCGCTGACCTTTCTGACCGGGACAGGTTCGAAGTATTACGATGACTATACGATCGAATTCGACAATCCGGTTTTTGCCAATCTCACCGATGGACGTCTGACCGGGTTTGATGGCCCCGCCGCCGACGCCGCCCGGGCCGAGGCGCATTATGACCGGGTTGCCGGTCAGTTCGGGATTGACCGCAATTTTGTCCATTCCTGGCATGCAGGGATGCATCCGGGCTGCGGCTACCCCTGGGCCATGCGCGACAATTACGAGCGTTGGGGCGGCAGCGCCTTTGGCAATCCGCGGATTCTGCATTTCCACACCTGCGGCGCTTATGCCCCGGGTGAGATCAGTTGGAACGTGTTCGACCCGACCATCGTGGTCGACGGCGTGACCTATTGGGATCATGGCGCATTCCATGCCCACCGATTGCCCGGCGGGGCGCAGATTCTGGATCGCTACCCCTGTGCTGCGGGTCTGTTTGTCAGCCCAGAAACGGATATCGGTTTGCGCGAAGCGGGCTGATTTTCCGGCTTGATCGACGACCCACCACCACGCTACGTTGATGCCAATAGCGCCCATCAACAAGGGCGCTATGGTGCGGAGCACTCCCGTCTCCGGTGCCGGTATATGCGACGAGGGCTGCGGCCCCCGCTCCGGCAAATATTGTGGAACTCACATGTCACAAGCAATCGTAACGCCCCTGTCTCAGGCTTTGGCCGAGGGTAAGCTGACGCGGGATGAACTGAAAGGCTTCATGCAACGCTCAAACGGTCCCGGTCTGCGCCATCTGGCGCTTTGGGTGCTGGTGTTGGCCTGTACGACAACCCTTATCACACTTGCATGGAACAGCTGGCTGATCTGGCCCGCGATGTTTCTGCAAGGCATCGTTCTGGTGCATCATTTCTCGCTGCAACATGAATGCGTGCATTATACGGTGTTTCGCACCCGATGGCTGAACGATCTGGTCGGCCAGATCTGCGGGCTGATCATCATTCTGCCGCACCGGTTCTTTCGGTATGAACATTGCGATCACCACACCTATACACAACTGACCGGCGAAGACCCCGAGCTTATTCCGCTGCCGCAAACCCTTGGCCAGTACCTGTGGTATCTGTCCGCCCTGCCCTATTGGCGCGGTAAAATAACCGAGCTGTTTCGCCACGCCTTTGGCCACCTTTCGGAAACAGAGTTGAGGTTCATCCCGAAGGTGGAACATCAGGCCGTCTACCGCGATGCCCGGCGCATGCTGGTGATCTATGCGGCGCTTTTCCTGGGTATGGCGATCACCGGGTGGTGGGGCTTGATCTGGTACTGGATCATCCCGCTGTTTCTGGGGGAACCGGTGATGCGGTTTATCAGGATGACCGAACATGTCGGGCGGCCCACCGTGGCGCAGATGTCCGAGAACACGCGCACCAATCTGGTCTCGGCGCCGTGGTCCTTTTTGTGCTGGAACATGAACTATCATGCGGAACATCACTATGTGGCCTCGGTTCCGTTTCACGCCCTGCCGCGCTTGCATGAAAAGCTGAAGGATCACATCCATGTGGAACCCGGCGGCTATCTGGCGGCGCATCGCGACATTCTGCGACAGATCCGGCAACAGGCGGGGGCGTGAGGCATGGCTGGTGAACAACCCTGGAAAGATGTGATCGCCGCCGCGCAGCTTGAAAAGAACTGGGTGACGCGTGTCGAACTCGGCTCGCGTTTGATTGCGGTTTATGACACGCCCAGCGGGGTCTATGCCTCGCTGGCGCTGTGCAATCACGGCGGGGCCGATCTGTGTGACGGGTATTTTGACGGGCATGTCATCGAATGTCCCCTGCATCAGGGCGCGTTTGACGTGCGCAACGGGCAACCGGTTTCGGCCCCGGCGACGCGCCCGATGAAAGTGTTCGAAACCCGGATTGAAAACGGCATGGTCCAGATCAGGGCATAGCCTCAACCGGCTCTAGCCCGGTGCCGGTAGTCCCGGCATCGGCACATATCCCGGCATCGCTTCGATCCGAGCGATCCATGCGCGTATCGCGGGATAGTCACTCAGCGGCAAACCACCCTGATAAGACAGCGCCGTATAGGGATAGCAGGCCAAGTCCGCCAGCGTCACCCGCCCGCAGGCCAGCCAATCCTGGCCAGCTAGGGCACGCTCCATAACTTGCAAAGATTTTCGCCCAAGAGCCTGCGGCCCGGTCACGTCCATATCACGTTGAAACAGCAGGATTGCGCGGGCAGAGGCGAGGCCATGAAAGATCTCGTTCGCTGAGAAAGACAGCCATTGCTGAATCTCTCCGTTCTCCTGCGCAGATGCGGGCATCCAGTCGCCAGCACCATGTCGTTGCGCCAGATAGACCATGATGGCGGCGCTGTCGCGCAGGACAAACCCGTCATCCTCCAGAACCGGCACCTTGTTCAGCGGGTTGATCCGCAGGAATTCCGCCTGCCGCTGATCGCCTTTCAGCAGATCAATATTGACGATCTGAAAATCCAGCCCGAGCATGGACAAAAGCAGGCGGACCCGATGGCAACTGCCCGACAGGCGGAAATCATAAAGCGTTATCATGCAAGGCCCGGCGCGTTAGCGCTTGTCCGAGCGTTTTTCGAGCCGTGCGAACAAGCGGCTGAGGCCAAAACAGACGACGAAATAGAACCCCGCCGTGGTGATCCATGCCTCGAATATCATGCGGGACGAGGCAACCAGTTCGACCGTTTTATAGGTCAGTTCCTGCACCGAAATCAGCGACAGGATCGAGCTGTCCTTGATCAGTGAGATAAACTGATTGGCCAGCGGCGGCACCACTTTCTTCATCGCCTGCGGCAGGACCACGTAGCGCAGTTCCTGAAACCGGCTCATGCCAATGGATCGTGCTGCCTCGCGCTGGCCTTTGGGAATCGACTGGATCCCGGCGCGGACGATCTCGCCGACAAAGGCGCTTTCGAACAGGGCCAGTACGATGACACCCGAGACCAGAGAGGGAAAGCGGCGCATGTCGCCAAAGAAGAATTCCCAAACTTGATTGTCCTCTTGCCGCGCAATGCTGCGGGCCCAGCGATCCAGGTTCAGCGCGTCGATCAGCTGTTGGGACAGGAAGAAGAAGAAGATAAAGACCACAACGACCGGCGGTACGTTGCGCAGAAATTCAAGATAGGTGCGGGCCAGCATGCGGATCGTCAGATTACCCGAACAGCGCGCCACGCCCAGAATAGTGCCCAGGATCAGGGCCAGAATGCCCGAATAGATGCTGATGCGGATCGTTGCCACAAGGCCCTGTAACAGCAGGTTGGCAAAGTATTCCTCGCGCCCCGAATGCCAGCCGACGATGTAGCCGGGGATCAGTTCCCATCGCCATTTGTAGTTCAGCGTGCCTTCGATCGACAGCCAGATATACCCGAAAAACGCGATCAGAACCGCCACGATCAAGTAATCGGGCCATTTCAGTTTTTTCAGGAAGTCTTGCACCGGTTCCGCTCCGCGTCTGGGTTGGGGACGGCGTTGCCGCCGCGCCCCCTGTCAGTTCAGTTATTGCGCAACCTGATCGGCCCACTCTTCGGTGGCGAACCAGTAATTGTGACGTTCTTCCAGCCAGCCGGAACGCCATTGCTGGGCAATCCAGTTGTTGAAGAAGTTCAGCGCATCCGGGTCGCCCTTGCGCAGCGCGAAGCCTTCGCCGCGCGGATCAAACAGATCGCCTTCGATCACACGCAAAGTCTCGGGGTTGCGACCGGCCTCGCGGTTGGGGGTTGGCTGTGCCGCCATCGTGGCGTGGGCATTGCCATTCAGAACTTCCTGTGCCGATGCGCCGTCTTCATCAAACAGCAGCAGGTTCGCTTCGGGGAAGTTTTCGGCAATCACCACAGCAGGCGTCGCGCCCCGGCGCGCAGTGAAGGTCACGTCAGGCGAGTTCAGATCGGCCATCGTCATGCCTTCGGTCAGTTCTTTGTTGGCCATGATGGCCAGGCCCGAATAGGCATAAGGGTTAGTGAAGTTGATGGTCAGGTTCCGCTGCGCCGTCACCGACATGCCCGAGATGATCACGTCGAAGTTGCCCGATACCAGCGCTGGGATGATACCGTCCCAGGCTGTGGGGACAAATTCAACTTCGACCCCCATATCTTCAGCAAGTTTGCGGCCCACATCCAGTTCAAACCCGATCAGGTCGCCGTTCTTGTCGCGCATCGACCACGGCACAAACAGCGACAGTCCGATACGGATCACACCGTCCTGTTTGATGGTTTCAACCACACTTTCGCTGGACAGGCCCTGGGTCGCGCTTTGCGCCCACCCCGATGTGGCGACACTTGTTGCCACGACCGCGCCGAGGGCAGCCCCCAACATTCTGCGAGAAAGCTTCATCTTGGTTCTCCTTGTTGTCCGACATAGTTTTCAGATTTATTGGTCGACGGCATATTTCTTCTCCAGATGGCTTACGCCAATCGACAGGATCAGGGTCACCACCAGATAGACCAAGGCGATGGTGAACCAGATTTCGAAACTCATGTAGGTATCGGAAATGATGTTGCGGCCAAAGGTGGTCAGCTCAGCCACCGCAATCACGCTGACAATCGCCGAGGATTTGATCAGGTGAACCACCTCGCCCGTCATCGGCGGCAGCATGAAGCGCACCGATTGCGGCAGGATGATATAGCGATAGGTCTGAAGCGGGCTCATCCCGATGGATTTCGCAGCTTCCCACTGGCCGGTCGGGATCGCGTTGATCCCCGCCCGGAAGATTTCCGAGATCAGGGCCGAATGGAAAACGGCCAGCGTCAGAATGCTGGCAGTATAGCGGTCGAACCCGAAGATCGGGCCAAGCACGTAGTAAAAGAGATAGAGCAGAACCAGCAGCGGAATGTTGCGGATCAGTTCCAGAAATCCAACCGCCACGGCGGATCCAATTACAAGGCCCGACAGCCGCAGCAATGCGATCAGCAATCCGATCACCGTGGCCAGCACAAACGAGATCACCGACAGTTTTATCGTGGCCACCAGCCCGATTGGGATCTCACCCCATTCAAACCCGACCTCGGTGTTACGATAGAGGAATTGCGGCACGCGATACCATTGCCAGTTGTACCCCATGCTCTGCGCGCCGGTATACGCGCCATAAGCGATCAGCCCGACAATGACCGCGTAGATCACGACGGAAATCAGAACCGAATCGAAGAACCGCTTGAAGAACGGCGGCTTGGGCAAGGGCTGGCCCTTCGCGCCGGATATGCCCAGATCGCTCATGCTCAGTGGGCCAGAATCTGATCCAGGAACAAGCGGCACCGTTCACTGGAAGGATTGGTAAAGAACTGTTCGGGGGGTGAGATTTCGACGATCCGCCCCGCCTCCATGAACACCATCGTGTCCGCGACCTTGCGGGCAAATCCCATTTCATGGGTGACGACGACCATGGTCATGCCGGTATCGGCCAGCTCGACCATCACATCCAGCACCTCGTTGATCATCTCGGGGTCCAGCGCGGATGTCGGCTCATCAAACAGCATGATCCGGGTTTCCATGCACAGGGATCGCGCAATGGCCACGCGCTGTTGCTGCCCGCCCGACAGCTGCGCGGGGTATTTGTCGGCCTGTTCCGGGATATGCACACGCTCCAGATATTTGCGCGCGGTTTCCTCGGCTTGCGCTTTCGATATCTTGCGCACTTTCATCGGGCCGATTGTCAGGTTTTCCAAAACGGTCAGATGCGGGAACAGGTTGAACTGCTGGAACACCATGCCGACTTCCTGACGCAGCTCGCGGATCTCTTTGGCCCCGTCATAGACCTCAATCCCATCGATCACGAGGCGGCCGGAATTGTGCCATTCCAGCCCGTTGAAACAGCGGATCAGAGTCGATTTGCCGGAACCGGAGGGGCCGCAGATCACGACTTTTTCGCCCTGATGCACCGTCAGATCAATGTCCTTCAGCGCATGGAACGTGCCATAATACTTGTCCAGATTGGTCACTTCGATCATCGGAGCGGCTTGGGTCATGTCGTGCCTGTCTGGGTTCGGGACATCGGTATCGGTTGCCTTTTGTCGTCAGGGGCGCTTTTCGCCCCGCTTCGCGACCTGACCGACCATTCCAAAGCGGCGATACGATCTGCGTCACGCAGCTGTGATCGCTCAAAGCGGTCGTTCAGGGATGGAGATTCCTTAATTTTGTTGCACCGTAATTAATATGGTTGCTTAATATGCAATACTCGTCAATAAAAAACTCATGACTGCCGACGGCACTGCCTGAAATTTGTGCCGATGATCAAAGGAGGAACCGTGAATGTCCGCATGGATCAGGATGATATCTGACGAAGATGCCGACGCACAGTTACAGGCCACTCTGGATCTGGCGCGCACGCCGCATGGCACGGTGGACAATGTGATGCGTGTCCATTCCCTGCGCCCCAACACCATGAAAGGGCATGTGGTTTTGTACCGGGCCTGCCTGCACGATCAGGTCAACACCGTTCCGATGTGGTTTCAGGAGGTTATCAGCTCTTATGTCTCGACACTGAACACCTGCCCCTATTCCTATGCCAATCACTGGGCGAATGCGCGGCACCTGATCGGGGACGAGGACCGCGCCGACAAGATCGAGGCCGCGCTTAAGGCCCATCGCCCGCAAGACGCGTTCGACGGGGCACATCTTGAGGCGCTCAGATATGCCGAAAAGCTGACCGTTTCCCCCGGGGCGATGGTCGAATCTGATGTGTCCACCTTGCGAGAGGCCGGATGGGCGGACGGAGAGATCCTCGAAATCAACCAGATCGTCGGCTATTTCAACTATGCCAACCGGTTGCTGAATGGCCTTGGCGTCACCACCGAGGGCGATGTCGTGGGGTATTACAGCAGCGAGTGAAAGGACGGATCATGCAAGCGGACACTCCGGGCAGACAGATCGACCGCGCAATCGGCGCTTCGCTGAAAGAACTGCGCCAGAGCCGCAAGCAATCCGCACGTCAGTTGGCTGAACACTCGGGCATTTCGGCCGCCATGGTCAGCCGCATTGAAAACGGGTTGGTGTCGCCCTCGATCGACACGCTGGCCGCGCTGGCCGAAGCGCTTGAGGTTCCAATTGTTTCCCTGTTCCGCGAGGCGCGCACCGATCATACGGACTATACCCTTGTGCGCCATGGCGAGGGGCTGAAATCGACCCGCATCGCGGTTGGCCACAGCCACGAATATGTCAATCTGGCGCTGCATTCGCGCAAAGACCTGCGCTTTCAGGCGCGCCAGGTCACGCTGCTGCGCGAAGGTGGTCCACCCCCCACCTATGTCGGTCATGGCGTGGTTTTCGTGCAGGTGATCGAAGGCCAGGCCGTCTATCGCTATGGCGAGGCGCGCTTTACCCTGTCGGCGGGCGATTCCATCAGCGTGGACGCAGAACTGAACCACGGGTTCGAGGAAGTGCTGACGCCCGAGTTCGTGTTCCTGACCGTTCAGGCCGAGCGCCCGTGAAGCGCCGGTGACATGGCACAGGCAATTGACCTTGATCTGACCAAAGGGTCAATCCCTGGTCACTTTCGGGCGCTGGCCGTTCCCGGCGCCGTCGGCATGCTGTTCAGCACGCTGTACAACATCGTCGACATCTTCTTTGCCGGGCTTTTGTCGACCAGCGCGCAAGCCGGGCTTGCCCTTGGATTTCAGGCCTTTTTCATCTCAATCTCGGTCGGCGTCGGCTTGGGCGCGGCCATGAGCGCACTGGTCGGCAACGCCCTGGGTGCGGGCGACACCCGAACGGCGCGACGGCTGGCGGCGCAGGGGATGACATACGGGTTTGTCGCGTCCTGCGTGCTGGCGCTGGCGGGGTTGTGGTTCGGGCCCTTGTTGATCCAACTTGTCTCGGAGCCCGGCGCGTATCGTGATGCCGGGTTGCGCTATTTCTACTGGCTGCTTCTGGCGATGCCGGGGTTCCTGCTGGCCCATGGCTGCAACGGCATTCTTCAGGCCCATGGCGATGCAGTTTCGATGCAACGAGCGCTTATCGTGGCATTTCTGGCCAATATCGTGCTGAACCCGCTTTTGATCTATGGGATACCGGGCGTGATCCCGGGGATCGGCTTTGACGGTCTGGCCCTGTCCACCGTGATCAGCCAGACGGGCGTGATGATCTTTTTGATCCGGCAAGTTCTGCGACGGCGGCGGATGAAACGATTGCGCCCCGCCTATTTCCCGCCGCGCCTGAAACGTTTTGCCGAAATCTCTGTGCAGGTTCTGCCCACGGCTGTCTCTTTTTCGGTCATGCTTTTGTCGGCTTTTGTCATTCAATTTGCCCTGAAACTGTTCGGGGAACATGCCATTGCCGGCTATGCCATCGCCATCCGCCTTGAGCAGGTTCTGTTACTGCCCATTTTGGGCGTCACGGGCGCCTTGCTGCCAATCGCGTCGCAGAATTTCGGCGCGCGCGACACGCACCGGGTCCGCGCCGCGCTGTTTTATTGCTGGCGCGTCGGGTTCATCATGTCACTGATCGCAATCCCCATCCTCTGGCTTGGTGGCCCCCTGCTTTTGCGCCTGTTCACCACCGACCCGCAGGTAATCCGGGTCGGCGTCAGCTATCTGCGCGTCGACAGCCTGATCCTGCCTTTTTACATGATGCTGTTTTCGATCAACTCATTGCTGCAAGCCTTCAAAAAACCGATCTGGACGGTCTGGATCAGCCTGTATCGACAGGGGTTCGGCGTTGCCTTCTTTGTCTGGGTATTTATCGGAATTCTGGGGTTCAGCGAAATCGGGGTGTGGCTGGGCACGGCGGCGGCCGTGGTGACCGGTTGGATCATTGCGCTGGTACTGACCACACGCATCGCACAGGTAGAGATCGGTGGATTGTGGCGGGCCGCCCCGAAGTGATAAACGGGCAGGATTGCGACCCTCGCAAAGTTGCTTTGTCTGGATCATACCGAGATGATTTAGGAGTTTGAAATGATTAGATACTATGTCCTTTTGACTGCTTCCATTTCTTCTTTTGCATTGGGCATCACCGCAGCCGGCGCCCATCCGTCGAGTATCTACAACGACATGTGTCGAAACGAAATCGAGGCGTTTCAGGGCGCCTCGAATGCTCAGGACATCACAAACTTCAGGCACGCGTTGCTGCTGTGCCTGGCCGACCAGGCGTATTTTGACAAAAACTGGGAGCCTTCGGGTCACACGGATTGGTCGGACAGTATGCATTTTCAAGTGTTCGCAAAGGAAACCGAGGTCAAAATCGGCGGAACACATGAAGTGTTGCCAGTTGCAGCGGGCGCTGCCGGTTCGGCAGGGAGCCGGATTAAATGCCCCACACTTGTAACATCACGGTCGCCGGGCGACCCAACCGATCCGCTCAAGTCCGAAGGCTTTGATGTTTTCATGTCCGTTGATCTTGGTGACATGCTGGCCGGCGGGTCAGGCAGCTTTGATCAGGTTCAGGCTGCACTTGATCATATGCGCACGCAGTCTGGCATGCCATTCCTGATCGAACAGCAAGCTGCAAATGTTGTCGCGCAGATGAGCGAATTCAATGCCGACGATTTGGGCAGAATTTATGCGCCCAATGCTATCGAGATAGCCGATCCAGCTCCTTTGTTCAAAGACGTCGGGCTGGCTTCTTCGGCAACCCTCAAGGCTGCACACGCAGCCGAAGCGAACCTTGCGGATTGCGGATATTCACAGCTGGCGATACCGATAACCAGGACGTCTGGTAACGGCGTACCTTCGCAGAAATACGAAGGCCCGGAAATTTACTTTCATACCAACAATATCCAGGCATTGACCCGGTACATGGCAATCGGGGCAATCGAGGAGTGACACCGATGTTTCACACAATCATCGAAAGCCTTAAGTTCGACGTACCGATCATTGCGATCTCCGTTGCACTTTCTGTCATCTTGGTCGGCGCTGTGGCGTATTGCGTTACAGAACCTCATGAGCGGAAAAGCCTCATTATTCTTGTCTTCGGCCTGGCAACGCTCGGCGCGGTTGCAGGCGTGGCCGGTGGAACCAGCCGCGTCGGCGTTGTCGGGGACGTCATTCCGGCCGCGCTGGCACTGGTAGGAGGTGTTGCGGCCTACCTTTTCGGGGTAGATCGGTCTCAGGGCTTGATCGCGTCCTTTTGCGCTGCCGCGTTCGCTCTGGCCCTGGGTTTCGGGTATGCGACAGGCGCTGGCAACAGGGGTATTTCTGACAACAAAGCGGAAAATCTGGAGTTCTGTCGTTCGCTCTTTTCTCAGCCCGATATCTGGAAGGATGAACGGGCTTTCTGCAGGGTCGCGACCATCTATGGGCAGCAATGCAACTGGATGATCGCCGACAGCCTGTCTCAGATCCCCGAGACTGATGCATTTCCGACGACGGCAGCCAAGTTCGATCACATCTTTAATCAGCTTAACGTCGAAATGAACGCCCGTTTGGCGCAGACACCCAAATGTCTGTAAAAAGCGTTGTGTATCGCGACGAACAAATCGCGGCGGCTTATTGCCAGAGCCTTTCGATCCCCATCCGCCGCATCATCGCAAAAATGGCTGAGAAATTTAGGCCAGGTCTTGTGAATAACCACCAGGCGTCTATGCGTAGGAGGAAACTAGTTTAGATTTTCTTCGAAGTGGTCTGTTCATTTCACCCGATGGGTAGTGAAAATTTTCTTGTGCCCTGAGCGAAACATGCGCACAGATCGTCTTGAAACAACAAAAACAACTGCGCACCGACCATGTTCCTGACTGACGATGAAAAGGCCATTCTGACCGGTGCGGTCGGCACCAAAGGCGATCAGATGGCAATCGAGGTCGTGGTCGAAACCGCCCGGATGCTGGGTGCGGACCGGCTGGTGGAAATCCATTCCAGCCATATTGACGGATGTCTGTATCACGGCGATTCCGGCGCGCTTTATTGCGAGAAACTGGCTGAAAGCGGCGCGCGGGTCAAAGTGCCCGCGACCACCAATGTCGGGGCGCTAAACCTGCTCAACCCCGATCAGTGTCGTTTGCCACCCGACCAGCGCAAGATGGCCTATCGGCTGATGGTGGCGCATGAACGCATGGGATGTACGCCCAGTTGGACATGTGCGCCCTATCAGGCGGGCGCGCGCCCCGCATTTGGGCAACAGGTTGCTTGGGGTGAATCGAACGCCGTTGCCTTCACCAATACCGTCTTGGGTGCACGCACCAACCGCTATGGGGATTTCCTGGATATTGCCTGCGCCATCTCTGCCCGCGCGCCCTATTACGGGTTACACAAACCCGAGAACCGATATGCAAAGCTGGTTCTGGACGTTTCGGCCCTTTCGCCTCAGCTGTTGGCTCAATCCGCGTTCTACCCGGTGTTGGGGTCGATCATCGGACGGCTGGCGGGGGAAACCGTTTGCGCTGTGACCGGAATGCCGGGCGCGGCCAGCGATGACGAGCTGAAAGCGCTGTGCGCCGGCGCGGCGTCCACCGGAGCGGTCGCTTTGACTCATATCGTGGGTATGACCCCCGAAGCGCCTGATCTGGACACGGCTTTGGGCGGGCACCCCCCGGAACAGACTGTTGCTGTGACGCAAGAGATGGTCAATGACGCCCGCGACCGTCTGAGCCTTGCCAAGGCTGGGCCGATTGACAGCGTCGCACTTGGAAGCCCGCATTTCAGCACCGCAGAATGTCTGGAGCTTCTTCGCCTTGCGGATGGCAAAGCGTTCAGGGTGCCGGTTTTCATCTGCATGGGCCGCCACACAGTGTCCGAGCTTCAGGCAACCGGCGCTGACAGGATGCTGACCGAGCTTGGCGTCGAGTTTGTCGTCGATACCTGTGTGGTCGTCACCCCGATCCTGCCCGCTGAGCCAGGAGTGATGATGACCAATTCGGCAAAATTCGCCCATTACGCCACCGGCAATACCGGGCATCTTCCCGTTTTCGGAACCCTGGCGGATTGCGTCGCCAGCGCGCAATCGGGCCACGTGGTTTGGGATCGGAAATTATGGGCATGAGCTGGCAGTCCGAGATTCTGTTCGAAGGTCAAGCACAGGGCAAGGTCCTGCGCTTTGACGCTCCGATCAGCTTTTGGGGCGGCGTCGACCCGGTCACGTCAGAGGTAACCCTGGCCGGTCACCCGCAACGCGGTGAGACGATAAAGGACAAGATGTTGGTGATCCCGCAACTGATCGGCTCCAGCAGCTCGTCGGCGGTGATCCTTGAGCTGTTTTACAAGCAGATGGCGCCCAAGGCCCTGATTTTGGGTGAGCGCGATGCCATCTTGCCTGTGGGGGTGATTGTTGCCAGACAGATGGACTGGCACACAATCCCGGTTGTTGTTCTGCCAGACCCCCCTTTTCAAACTCATGACGCCATTTCCATTGCCCGCAACGGGCAGATTGAAAGAGCCTGACATGTCCAAAGACCCTTTGCTGCAGCCCTTCCAGCTTAAACATCTGGTGTTGAAAAACCGGATCATGAGCACCAGCCACGAGCCCGCCTATGGCGAAGATGGCATGCCAAAGGATCGATACCGGGCCTATCATGTCGAACGCGCCAAAGGTGGGTTGGCGATGACAATGACGGCCGGGTCTGCGGTGGTGTCGCGGGACAGTCCGCCCACCTTTGGCAACCTTCTGGCCTATAAGGACGAAATCGTCCCGTGGATGAAGGCGCTGACAGACGAATGTCATGACCACGGCTGCGCGGTAATGATCCAGCTTACGCATCTGGGCCGTCGGTCGCATTGGAATACCGGTGACTGGCTGCCCCTGATCAGCTCATCCGATGTGCGCGAACCGGCTCATCGCGGCTTTCCCAAACCTGCCGAGCCCTGGGACATCGACCGGATCGTGAATGACTATGCAGATGCGGCTGAACGCATGCAGGCCGCGGGGCTCGATGGGGTCGAACTGCACTCTTATTGCCACCTGATCAATCAGTTCATGACCGACCAGATCAATCGTCGCGACGATGATTACGGCGGCAGCCTGCCCGAGCGGATGCATTTCTTTGACCGGGTAATTCGTGCGGTGCGTGACCGCGTAGGGTCCGCGTTTATCGTGGGCATCCGGCAAACTGTTGCCGAGGACTACAAATCCGGTGGCATTGATGAAAACGAGGGGCTGCGGATCGTTCGCCAATTGGAAGATGACGGGATGATCGACTTTATCAACGTCATACGAGGGCGCTGCAATACGGATCCGGCCATGGTCGATGTGATTCCGGTGACGGGCATGAAATCCGCCCCGCATCTGGATTTTGTCGGTGAGGTCAAGAAAATGACCAACCTGCCGATTTTCCACGCCGCACGCATTCCCGATGTGGCCACGGCGCGCCACGCAGTGTCCAGCGGCAAACTGGACATGGTTGGTATGACCCGCGCCCATATGGCCGATCCCTATATCGTACAAAAAATTCTGGATGGGCAAGAAGACCGCATTCGCCCTTGCGTTGGGGCGACCTATTGCCTCGACCGGATTTACCTGGGCGAGGCAGCCTTGTGCACCCACAACCCGTCCACAGGGCGCGAGCTTGATGTGCCGCATCAGACCACCCGGGCGGAGACATCGAAAAACGTTGTGGTGGTCGGCGCTGGACCGGCGGGGCTTGAGGCCGCGCGGGTTGCCGCGGATCGTGGGCACACGGTGACCGTGTTCGAGGCGGCGGATCAGCCCGGAGGTCAGATCCTTTTGGCCGGGCAAAATCCGCGCCGCCGCGAGCTGTTGTCGATTATCGACTGGCGCATGCAGCAATGTATTGATCGGGACGTGGCCTTCCGTTTCAATAGCTGGGCCGAGGCTGCGGACGTCACCGCCTTGGCCCCGGACGCCGTGATCATCGCCACAGGCGGTATGCCCCAGACCGATCTGTTTGACAGCGGCAACGAAGCGCTTGTCAGCACTTGGGACATCATCTCGGGCGACGTGAAACCGGGGACAAATGTATTGTTGTTCGACGATGGCGGCGACCATGTGGCCCTTCAGGCGGCCGAGGTGATCGCCAATTCCGGCGCCAAGCTGGAGTTCATGGGCCCTGATCGCAACATTTCGCCGGATGTGATGGGGATGAACCTGACACCATACATGCGCGCGCTTCAACCAAAGGACGTGACCTTTACCATGGCGCGCCGACTGATCGGTGTGACGAGAGATGGCAACCAACTGAGCGCGCAAATCAGCAGCGACTATTGCGAAGATCTGGTTGAAACCCGCAGCTTCGATCAGATTGTCGTGAATCACGGTACGACACCGCTGGCGGATATCTATTTCGATCTGGTGCCGCTATCGCGCAACGGTGGTGCGGTGGATTACGACGCCCTGGCAACCGGAGCGCCCCAAACGATCAGCGCCAACCCCGACGGGCAGTTCCAGCTGTTTCGCATCGGAGACGCCGTGTCCGCGCGGAACATCCACGCAGCCGTTTTTGACGGACTGCGCTATGCACGAGGGTTGTGATCGTCACAACAACCGGCACGTACTACACTGAGGTCGGGCTGATCCAATATGCGGCCCGGTAATTGCAACATCGGAAACAGCAGGCTGAATCTGGTGCCCAAGCACCTGATTGTTAGGGTTTGAGCCTGAATGATTGCAGTGTTTCCCATTCTTCAAGCGGTACGTTCTGGCTGGATTTGACCAAATGCATGTACCGGAACCTGAACGTAGCACCAATCAGACTGTTCAGACTTTGGGTTTCTAACGCTTTGACCTCGGGTTCGATCGGACCATAAGCCATGCTGACATGAGGCTGAAACGCGCGGGGGCGCTGAGAGGCCGGCAAACCCTGCGCCAGCGACGCTTGATTGCATAGCAGATCGGGCGTTGGCGACAGGTCCAGATACAAAGACTTAAAGAAAAGATCTTCGGCCTTCACGCCAGTTACGGTCAAATTGTGACATGAGAACCCGGTCGACATTCGACCAAGAAGTGCGCCCAGTTCTTCTTCTTCCCCCGCAAGATCACCCATAAGTGTCACATGCGGCACAAAGGACGGGGTGCCGTGCGCATCGGCGAAATTTCTGATCCGCGTGCGCAAGTCGGTCAGATCCGGATCCTCGGGGATCATCCAGACGGAATAGGTTGCGACATCGGCCTTCATGGTCAGTGCGTCCCCCGAGAAATAAATTCCGGAGCGATGAATACGGTCTCGCTGGGTTTTTCCGGTTGATCCAATCTTTCGGACAGCAGTCGCAAAATCTCTGAAACTGTCTGATCCATGTCGTTGCGCACAGTGGACAGCTGAAAGCTGGGCCATTGGGCAATCGCGATGTCATCAAAGCCCACCACAGCAAGCTCGGCTGGGATAGACAGGCCAAAGTCTTGCCGCGCCGCCGCCAATGCGCCCAAGGCCATCGCATCATTGGCGCAAAAAAGCCCATCCAGATCGCATTTGCCGTTCAGTATCTGGGTGATGGCGCGATACCCGCCCTCATAGCTAAAGTCGGAATGCGTGATGATGGCAGGTTTCAGACCGGCTTTGGCCAAGGCGGTTTCAAAGCCCGCCTTGCGTTCCTGATCCGAAGAAAGATGCTCCAGCCCCCCCAGATAACCCAACCGGGTTTTCCCTTGCACGATGAGATGGGATACGGCCAGTTCAGCCCCGTGCGTGTTGTCGCAACAGACACAATCCACCCTTTCGGCCTGCATCACGCGCCCGGATACGATCAGCGGGATGTTCAGTTTGGCGCAGTGAATCGCAACTGATTCTTCAACGCTCCCGCCACGCAGAATCAGGGCATCCAGCGGGTAAGCCAGGACTTCCAGCACTTCTGCCTCAGATGTTTCGACGGACCCGCCAAGCACGACAGGCCACTTGCCCATCCCGTGCAAACCCTGCATCAGTTTGCCCAGTATCTCGCTGTCGTAATGGTTCACCAGATCGCCCGTGACGATGGCCACAAGGTTGGATCGGCCGGTGCTTTGCAGACCTGCCGCCAATGCATTGGGCCGGTATCCAAGTTGCTCTGAAACCTGAAGAATTTTCTTTTTCTTGTCTTCATCCAATGGTGAGCCCGGCGTGAACGCACGGGACACCGCCGAGCGCGAAACACCGGCCGCCTGCGCAACCTGCTTCGCTGTAACGCGTCGAGGTTTGGAAGTTTTGCTTGTATTCATGTTTCAGTCGGGTCTCGTTTCGCTGGGCTGGTGTTTCTTTTGTGAATATCTGAAAATTTAGCTTGCGTCATAAAGGTGTCATTTCTTACCGTTAGATGAACACGTGTTCACTACATTTGTAGCAGAATTATGAAAGATGCAAAATGAACCTTGCGCCGGTCGACTACGAAAACACCTCTTCCACCCTCGGAGCCGAGATTCAGCTGCGCGGCTTGCGGGTGGGGTATGCCGAGCAGGATGTGCTGTCGGACATCGATCTTGATGTAGGGGCCGGAGAGTTCATTGCCCTTTTAGGCGCATCCGGCTGTGGCAAGACCACGTTATTGCGCGCGCTTGCAGGGTTCGTGCCGGTACGCGGCGGTACGATTTCCGTCGACGGACAGGACATGAGCCACACAACGCCCGAGAAGCGTGGAATGGCGATGATGTTCCAATCCTATGCGCTCTGGCCGCATATGAACGTCGCGCAGAATATTGGATACGGGCTGAGGCTGCGCAAGAAAAGCAAGGCTCAGATCGCAGCGCGGGTCCAGGAAATGGCCGCTCTGGTTGGGTTGAGCGACTTTATCCACCGCAAGATCGGGGCCTTGTCCGGCGGCCAACGGCAGCGGGTTGCCTTGGCGCGGGCGTTGGCGATTGACCCTCCGGTGCTGTTGCTGGATGAACCGCTGTCCAACCTCGACGCCGGGATCCGCGCCAATATGCGGCACGAGATCCGCAGCCTGCAACAACGGCTGGGTCTGACCACCGTTCTTGTCACCCATGACCGGGAAGAGGCGATGTCGATGGCCGATCGGGTGGTTATCCTGAATCAGGGCCGCGTTGCACAGGTCGGCACACCCGAGGATGTGTTTCATACGCCCGCAAACCCCTATGTCGCCCGGTTCATGGGGGCCGGAAACAGCTTGACCGGTGACGCGATCCTTGGCGCGCAGTTTGTCGACCTCAAGATCGATGGCCATCTGCACCGACTGCCGATCCCGGACCAAAATGTTCCCGGCGTCCATTTTCCCGAAGCCCGAAATGGTCCGGTCGACATCCTGTTTCACAGCGATGCAGCACAGCTGGGTCGGGCGGCAGGTCACGCTCTGACATTGCCCGGAACAGTGGTTCAGCATTCGTATCTGGGATCGGTCTACCGTCATGAAATTCAGGTCGGCGAGACCCGTATCATGGCGGACAATACCCACAAGATGCCCATCGGCTCGGCGGTCGATGTAAGCGTACCGGCCACGGCTATTAGTCTGTTTCCTGCAAAGTCCCAGACAGCCGTGGCCGGACCCGAGGCGGCGAGCCAGGCCGCGCAACACCTCTGAGAGTCTGGAGAAACATCATGACTTCCAAAATTGCAAATCTTTTTGCATCAGCAGCCATAGCTCTGATCGCAACCAGTGCGGCGCAAGCCGAAAACGTATTGAACGTGGCTTCTGGTGGCAGCCAGAACATGGTCGACTACGTGACCGACTATCTGGGCCCCTTGTTCGAGGAACAAAACCCGGGTTGGACGGTAAACGTTGTCGGCACCGGACCCGGAAACGCGGGCAGTCAGGCGATCCTGGAAAAGATCAAGGCGCAGGCGGGAAATGATGCCTGGGACACGGATGTTGTCGTCATGACCCAGCTGAAAACCGGCGAGATGGTGACCGAGGGCCTGTTGCAGCAATATGTGGATGATATCGACACCGGCAAACTGGCCACGCGCGACACGTCCAGAACGGCTCTGGGCACCGATGTGACGGGTTATGTCATGCCGATGTTCCACAGCCAGACGGCGATCGCCTACAATCCCGATCTGGTTCAGAATCCGCCCAAGAGTTTTGACGAATTGAAAACCTGGACCGCGGAAAACAAGGGTGCGTTTGGTTACAATGGGATCAAGAACGGCATGTCCGGTGTCGCCTTTACGGCGGCCTGGATGTATGCCTATGCGGGCAACACCGATCAGCTGATGAATGGCCCCTACGACCCTGAGCTGAAGAACAGCTGGGATCAGGCACTAGGCGACCTGAAGGCGTTCAATGAAAACGTCACCTTTACCCCGGGCAACGCTGGCACGCTGGACATGATGAACCGGGGTGAGATCGTGATGGGGCCGGTCTGGGTCGATATGTTCTATACGTGGCAGGCCGATGGGCGCTTGAACCCGAACCTCAAAGTGCTGCTGCCCGAGCCGGGGATGCCGGGTCAGCCCTACTATTACGCCGTTCCCGCCAAGGCCGAAAATGCCGAAGCCGCACGCAAGTTCATCGCCCTTGCCACCAGCCCCGAAGTGCAGGCCGAGGGCATCGTCAAACGGTTCAACTGGTATCCGGGCATCGACGCCCAGCATGTTGAAACTTCGCTTGACAAAGAGGTCTGGGACAAACTGTTCACCGACGTGACACCGGAAGATCTGGCCGCCAAAGGCAAGCCCTTCCCGCTGGGTCCGTATTTTGACGACATCCGCGAGGCGTATGAACAGAAGGTTTCCAACTAAGCTCCCAATACCGGAAACCTTGGTGCGGGCCGGACCCCTATGGTCCGCACCTGAACTCTCTGGACCGAAAAAAGATGATCACACGCAAAACCTCTTTGGTTCTGGTCGCTCCGGCCATCGTACTGCTTGGGCTGCTGTTTCTCTATCCCTTGGGCTATTCGCTGCTTTGGGCGTTCCGGGATGAGGAACTGGGCGGCTGGGGCCTTCAGAATTTCATCAAGGCGTTTGCACTTTATTCGAACGACATTCTGTTCACGCTGATCATCGTCACCCTGTCCACGATTATCATCGGGGGCTTCTCTGTCGCCATTGGCGGTTACCTGACGCTGGGTGAAAACCGGGTTGCCCTTGTGGTCTTGCGCTGGCTCTACCGCTGGCCCCTGTTCATTCCTTTTGTGGTCGCTGCGCAGTTGATGCGCACATTTCTGGCCAAGAACGGCATGATGAACAACATCATCGTCTCGACCGGATTGATGGAGCCGTTGCAGGCCGCCAGCTATCTGGACTGGCGCGGCATTGTTATCACCTTCGTCTGGAAACAAACGCCTTTCGTGGCCCTGCTGGTCGCGGGTGCCATGGCGGCGCTGGATCGTTCGACATTCGAAGCCGCTCGTAATCTGGGCGCGTCCCGTTTCCGCATCCTGTTCGAAATTGTCGTGCCACAAGTCGCCACGACACTGATGGTCGGGCTGATCCTGTCTTATGTGGTGATGATGTCGGTGCTGTCCGTTCCGCTTATGATCAACGCGCAGACGCCAACAATGATCACTGTCGACATGGCATGGCGCATCAACGCCTATTCCGATTACGGCGTCGCCAACGCGCTTGGCTTCATCTCATATGCCATGACAGCCGTCATCGCATGGATCTACCTGCGCCAGGGTGTGCGGGAAGGGGGAAAACCGGCATGACCGTACTGCGCACCACCGCGACCGCCATCCTTTTGGCTCTGCTGGCCTTCGCCATTTTCGGCCCGATCACCAACATGCTGATCTGGTCCGTGGCCGAAACATGGTACTTTCCCGCCAAACTTCCCCAAAGCTATGGCTTTTCGTTTTGGGAGCGTGTGTTCCGCCCGCAAGGCAATGCCATGGAGTCGCTTTGGAGTTCGGTTCTGATCGCGCTGTTCACCGTGCTGGCATCGCTGGCCGTGGCTATCCCTGCGGGGCTGGCGCTGGGTCGCGGCAGCCTGCCCTGGCGCACGTTCTTTCTGCTTCTGTTCCTGTTGCCGCAGGCCTTTCCGTCGATTGCCGTGCATATGAATATCGCGCGCATTTTCTATGGCCTCGGCCTGAACGGCACTTACCTGGGCGTGGTTCTGGTGCACACGATTCAAGGATTGGTGTTTTCGGTCTGGATTGCCACTGCCGCTTTTGCTGCGGTGGATCGAGAGCTGGAGGAAGCCGCCGCCAACATAGGCGCATCGCCCTTGACCGTGTTTCTTACCGTAACTCTGCCACTTGCCTTGCCCGGCCTGATGGCCAGCGCCATCTTCGTATTTCTGATCTCGCTGGACGAGTTCACCGGGACTTACTTTGTCGGCGTACCGGACGTGACCACAATGCCCCTGTTGCTGTTTACCGCTTCGATGGAAGGGAACTACCAGATCGCCTCGATCACCGCGTTGATTCTGCTGGTGCCGTCTGTAGGCTTCATGTTGTTCATCGAGCGGTTCCTGAAATCAGACGTGCTGGCAAAAGTAGGAAGCTGACATGACCGACATCGAAGCCCGGCTGGCTTTCGCCAAATCCCTGGCGCAGGAAGCAGGCGAGCTCGCTCAACACCTTCGCAATACACGCGATGCTGCGTTTATTGCGGAAAAAGGTCCGCAGGATTTTGTGACATTTGCAGACCGTGCCGTCGAAGACCTGATCCGCAAGCGGATTGCCGAAAAATGGCCATCAGACGCGATGCTGGGTGAAGAAGGCGGCGCAACCGGCAGCGGGAAGGCCTTATGGGTTGTGGACCCCATCGACGGCACAGCGAACTTCATGCGCGGTCATCGGGATTGGGGCGTTTGCATTGCGTACTATGAAGCCGGCCAGATACCTTTGGGCGTGATCTGCGCACCGGATCTGAATATGCTCGCCTGGGCCGCGACGGGATCAGGCGCCTGGATGAACGGAGCGCGGCTGAGCGTTTCAGGCTGTGCTGACCCTGATCGTGCGGTGTTGATGCTGGGCTGGTCGAACCGGCGCCCGATTGCCGAGCATACGGCTTTGATCCAGACACTGCTGGATGCGGGCATGGAATACCGCCGCAATGGATCGGCGGCGATCAGTTTGCTGGCCGTCGCTTCGGGGCAATCCGAAGGATATTACGAGGCGCATCTGAACGCCTGGGACGCTTTCGCCGCGATGCCCATGATCGTCGAAGCGGGTGGGCAGTTCGACTGTGATCCGCTGGAAGATTTCCTGACAGGTGGCAGCCGAATTCTTGCCTGCAACAAGCAACTACGCACTATGATCAGCAAATGCGTGCGATGGCATTGATACAGTCGCGAACCTTGGCCGATTTCAGACAGCCAATACCATCGCCGCATCAGCATGTGAGACCCCGATAGCAAATCATTCGGCCGCTTGGGCATTCACCTTGCATATGCCTTTTTGTTCCTCTCCCATCAATAAATAGGTATTTCATAATCCTATTTTTTATGGGAATGTGGGAATATGCAGATAACCAAGTTTTCAGATTACGCGCTGCGCATCCTGATCCACCTTGCGACCCACGAAGACGGGTTGATGTCGACGCGTGAGATTGCGGCCATGCAGAAGCTACCCTTCAATCATCTGGCCAAGATTTCCCAATGGCTCACCCACGAAAACTACGTGGTCTCGGTGCGTGGGCGAAACGGAGGAATGCGCCTGGCCCTTCCCCCCGAGGACGTTTCCATCGGTGGGCTGCTGCGTAAATCCGAACAGGGCACACCGCTGGTGGAGTGCATGAAAGAAGATGGGGGCTGTTGTGTGATGACCCCGGCATGCGGCCTGCTGCCGATACTGAACGAAGCTCAGGAAAGCTTCTTTGTTGCATTGGACGGTAAGACCCTACGCGACGTGCTTGAAGGCAATCGCGGAATGAAAAACCTGATCCGGGCCCTTGAGGCAAGCCATCTTTCCGCCTGAAACGGCGAACATGCTTGACGAGAAATCAGTCTTGGCCCCGGTCACCTCTTGGCCGCGCCAGGGGCGGAGCCCACGATCTCCTGATCATCCCAAGCCTCGAACGCGACGGACAAGTGCCAGGCCTTGAACCCGATATAGCCCGCCAGCAACGCCAGGATCAGAAGATACATCGCCCTGCGAAAGCCCGGATTTTCTTCAACTTGGGACATCGTCCGCGTTCCATAACAAATACAGGGTCAGCATCCGGATCTGCTCATCCGTGAGCCGCCCCTCCCATGCAGGCATGACACCCTGACGGCCATAATAGATGCTGTGAAAAATATCCTCGCGGTCACCACCATAAATCCAGGCCTGATCCCCCAGATCGGGTGCGCCGATCTCGTACCCTCCGCGCCCATCATCGCCATGGCATGAGGCGCAGTTTTCCTCGAAGACCGCAGCACCCGGCCCGGCAAGGGCCGCATCGTGATCCTGCCCGGACAAGGACAGAACAAACTCTGTCACCTCGGCCACCTGAGTTTCCTCAAGAAGACCATCAGCGCCAAAGGCCAGCATCTGCGCGATACGCGTATCGTCGTGCTGCGCATTGATCCCATAACGAATGGTGGCTTCGATCTCTTCCGGGGTTCCAGACCACAACCAATGGCCGTCTACGAAGTTGGGAAACCCTGTCTGACCTTTCAGATCATTGCGGTGACACGCGGCACAATTGTCTGCGTAGAGTTTGGAAATCGATCCGCTATAGCGCGCCTCCAGCAAGGGATCTGCCGCGAGGTCTTCGATGTTTTCTGATGCAAATGGGGCAAAGGCCGCATCGCGCGCTTGATCGGCCTGTTGAAGCTCTTTGCCAACCTCGGAGCGCGAGGAATAACCCAACAGCCCTTTTGCATACCCACGGGCGCCCGGAAAGGATGGGTAGAACACCCAATACAAAACAGCAACGATGATGCTGATCCACAATGCCCACCGTGCCGCCCGGGGAACCGGCGTATCCAGTTCCTTGATTCCATCCCATTCATGACCCGTGAGATCGGTGCCCGAAATCGGATCTTTTTCTCTTAGCGCCATGGTTGATCCTCCTGCTCGTCGAGCGGGGATTGTGCAGCCGCATCATAGACTTTGCGGCGTGAGGGCCAGTAGGTCCAGACGGCGGCGGCCAGGAAAACCACCAGCAGATAGACCGCACCCCAGGTCTTGGAGAACACCAGGATCGCGTCATGTGTCATCGGTTGACCTCCTCAAGGTTCAGCGACTCCAGATCGGCCAGAGTGCCCAACACCTGAAGGTAGGCGACCAGCGCGTCCATCTCGGTCAGCCTGTCCGGTTGGCCGTCAAAATCGCGGACCTGTACGTTTTCCCCATAGCTTTCTTGCAGCTCACCCTCGAAATACTGTTCGGCATCCGCCTGTCGGCCAGCATCCGCGGCGGCGTCTTTGATCTGCGCATCCGTATAGGGCACCCCGGCGCGGCTGAGTGCCCGGAGCGCTGCGGGCAAAGGCCCGGTGTCCAACCGGGTGTCGGACAGGAACGCATAGCCGGGCATGATCGAACCTTCGACCAGTTCTCTGGGGGCCTCCAGATGGGCCACATGCCACGCGTCGGAATACTTGCCGCCCACGCGCGCCAGATCCGGCCCGGTGCGTTTCGACCCCCATTGAAACGGGTGGTCATACATCGATTCAGCCGCCAGCGAATAATGCCCATAGCGTTCGATATCCGACCGCAGAGTGCGGATCATCTGGCTATGACAGGCATAGCAGCCCTCCCGCACATAAATGTCGCGCCCGGCCAGTTCCAGCGGCGTATAGGGGCGCATCCCCTCAACCTCTTCCACCGTGTTTTCGATGGTAAAGAGCGGCGCGATTTCGACGATCCCGCCGATTGACGCCACCAGCAGGATGGCCATGGCAAACCCCAGCGAGTGGCGTTCCAGCTTTTGGTGTAGTGTACTCATCACAGGTTACTCCGCCGGTTGGACCAGAGGTCCGGTTTGCCGGGTCTCAGACCGGCGCGGCCCGCTGACTGTCATGTATATATTGTAGGCCCCGATACAGGCGCCGATCAGATACAGCAGCCCGCCCACCGCGCGCGCGACGTAATAGGGGTGCATCGCCTCGACACTATCCAGAAAGGAATAGAGGAACGCGCCATCCGCATCATAGGTCTGCCACATCAGCGATTGGGTGATGCCGCTGTTCCACATCGCGCCGACATAGATCAGCGTGCCCGACAGCGCGAGCCAGAAATGCCAGGCCTCAAGCCGCAGGGAGTAGACGCCCTCGCGCTTCCAGATCCATGGCACCAGCTTGTACATCGCACCAAAGGTGATGAAGGCCACCCACCCCAGCGCGCCTGCATGTACATGCCCCACCGTCCAGTCGGTATAATGGCTGAGAGAATTGACCGGGCGGATCGCCATGAACGAGCCTTCGAAGGTGGACAGCCCATAAAACAGGATGGCCACCATCATGAAGCGCACCGCCGGGTCGGTGCGCACCTTGTCCCATGCGCCGTTGATGGTGAGGATACCGTTGAAGACCGAGGCCCAGCTGGGCACCAGCAGGATGATCGACATGGTCATGCCCAGATACTGCACCCAATCGGGCAGCGCGGTGTAATGCAGGTGGTGCGATCCGGCCCACAGATACAGGAAGGTGATGCCCCAGAACCCGACAATCGACATCCGGTAGGAATAGATCGGCCGGTTCACCGCCTTGGGCAGAAAATAGTAGAGCATCCCCAGAAATCCGGCGGTCAGCAGGAACCCGACCGCGTTATGCCCGTACCACCACTGCGTCATCGCATCCTGCGTACCGGAAAACAGCGAATAGCTTTTGGGATAGGCGATCGAGACCGGCACCGACAGGTTGTTCACCGTATGCAGCATCGCGATCACCACGATGAAGGCCAGGTAATACCAGTTGGCCACATAGATATGCGGCTCTGCCCGTCGCGAGAGGGTTTTGAGGTACAGGCCCAGATAGCCAACCCAGACGATCAGCAAGACCAGATCCATATACCATTCCGGCTCGGCATATTCCTTGGATTGGGTGATGCCCAGCGGATAGCCCGTGGCAGCCAGAACCATGAACAGGTTATAGCCCCAGAACACCAGCCATGGCAGCGTTTCGCTGGCGAGCCGCGCGCGCGAGGTCCGCTGCACCACATAGAAGGACGTGGCAATCAGGGCGTTGCCGCCGAACCCGAAGATCACGGCAGAGGTGTGCACAGGCCGCAAACGGCCGAAATTCGACCAGAACATATCGCCGTTCACCGCTGGGTACGCCAGTTGCCAGGCAAGGATGTCTCCGACGGTGAAGCCGATCAGAGCCCAAATCAGCGCTGCAATCACACCGAACCGAATGACCTTGTCATTATATTCCAGCGGGATGTCTTCCGCGGCCTCGCTCAGCCGGTTGATCATCCACATCAACCCCCAGCCGGCGGCAATCGCGATCAGCCAGCCATGCAGCACATAGGCAATCGGAACGCCCCAGCCAAGGATGGCCACACCACCGACAAAGACCAATGCGAGGGCGCATAGGATGGCGGTATCCTCAAAAAAGCTCTCACGCTTCATATCACCCCTCCTGCCGGTGGAAACGCACTTCAAACGCAACGTCGCCAACCGGGTTCACCGAATGGGTTTCCTGCGGTGCGAACACAGCGGTCTCCCCTGCCCCCAAAACCAGATCTTCCTTGTCAGCCCGGCGCAGCACCAACTGGCCCTGCTGCACGGCGAGCTGACCCCAAACACCCGCTTTGGTGCTGTGATCCGCGCGCAGCTTTTCCGGCAGCGTTTCATGCGTGAATTGCGAGGTCGCATAGTGTACCACGCCTTTTGGAAGCGTTTCGGTCATTTATGCATCTCCATGAAACAGCTCGTCATAGGCGTGCCAGGTTGCGTATCCAAGCAACGGGAACACCACAATCAGCCCCAAAAGCCCGGTCAGAACTCCAAACAGTGTCAGAAGGGCGACGATCGCTCCCCAGCAGAGGCAGAGTTGAAAGTTGTGAGTAGTGGCGTTGAAGCTGAGCCCCATTGCAGAGAAACCGTCGATCTTGCGGTCAATCAGCATTGGCAACGAAAAGGCCGAAACGGCAAAGCCAAGAGCGGCGAACAACCCCCCGATCAAAGAGCCCGAGATCAGCAAAGCCCAGCCCGATGGCGTGCTCACCATCACAAGCATCGTATCTGCAAAACCTGAGAAGGGGCGCAGACCATAGACGATTGCAAACATCACCGTGGCCGCGCGGATCCATGTCAGCGCAAAGACCATCAAAATTGCACCCACAAGCGCGATCTGGCCTGTAGCCGCTTTCCGTCCGGCTTTGCCGCTGGCAACCGAGTAGAGCCCGACAGTTGCCAAAGGCCCGATCAAGACGCCACCCGCCAACATGGGCAGCAGAACCCAGCCAAGATCATTGAGCATTAGCGCGGCGATGCAAACCCAACCCACCAAAACAAGCGCACCGCCATAAAAGAGCGAGAAACCCGGATTGCGTCTCAGGTCACCCCACCCCGCCGCAAGCCATCGACTGACGACCCTGAGGGGCGGTTCAGAAATAACCTGCGCTTTGCCGTAGACAGCCCCCGTCATGACAGCACCGGTGGCGCGTCAGCCTCTCGGCGGAAGTTTTCGATCCCGAATGACAAACCCTTGCCTATTCTGTTGGCCAGATGGGAAAAAGCCTCGGCGGTTTGGGGGTTGAGAACTTGTTTTGCGGTGTCCTCAAACAGCTCAAGCCATATCGGGAAATGCTCTACCAGGATGTTTGAATTTGCCAGGTGCACCTGCATGGGGTTTCCAAAATACCCGTTGTCGCGAAGGATCGCGCCACGCCAGAAAGAAGTGATCTTTTCCTCGTGCTCCGGCCAGTCTTGGATCGCGTCATTGAACACGGGCCCCAACACGGGGTGAAGCCTGACCCGCGCGTAAAACCGGGCGACCAGCGTTGCGATTTCGCGGGCCGTGATTTCAAACATCTGGGGCTTGGCTGATTGGGTTTGTGTCATAGGAATCGCCATTTTCGGGTGTCCGCTATCTGCGTCATTAAATAGGTATTGTCAATACCTATTTAATGATTGGATAGTGACCAGCTTCTGCAAAGCTCGAAGACCCGATGCTCAACCGGATCTTCTGGCAAAGGATTCTGCATAGGCCGCGCTGCGAAGAGGAAACACTTGATCCTGCGGGGCGACGACCCCGTCCGGCATATGCGCCGGGTCAAACACCTTGTTTACAATGCCTGCCCGTTCGTCCGGCAGCTCGATCTGTACTGTACCAAGCTCAACCTCAGTATGTGCCCCGTCCCAGGGAACGGTCGGGTCCGCGACGTTGTCGGCCTCGTTTGCCAAAACCAGATACATTGTCCAACGTGCGGGCTTGTCACCGAGCTTGCCCAGAAACCGGTCGAACAAAAACGAATCCGGCAGTTCGGCCATCTCTTGGTCGGTCAGTCCGACGCGGCCCGCTTCGGGCTTCAGCATAACGCGCGCTTCGACCAAGCTATCGTTGATGCGGACACGATATGCATGACCTGAATGATATTCTTCGTTTGAATAGCAGCGGCACGGAGAAACTGATTTGAGATAGGCCTGATGTGGGATCGTGTTTGGATTTGCCTCATTGAAGGTTTGAACACGATTTGGGTCGGGCGCACCTGTTGATGGGTCCGGCACGCGCGCCGCCAGAAAGGCGTGAAACTGATCTGCGGAATTTGCAAAAAAGACCGGGTTCGAGATCAATGCCATGATCCAGTTGGAACCATCCTGGCCGATCTCCAGCCCGATGCCGCGCACGGTCGGGCTTTTGTCGCTGATCCCCGGCTTTCCGCCACCCACAGAAAACCGCGCAAGGACAGGTTGTTCCTGCGCCAATAGCGGGACCTGAACCCCAGATTGTTGCGACGACGGGATGAACCGCCCCCTGGCCGTAAACCCTTTTGCGTGGGACGCGCGATACCCTGCGTGACGTCCGAACGTACCGTTCAAAGCGTCAATCAGTTTTGCCGACTGTGTCATTTACTGTCTCCTTCTCACGTTGATGGCTGGATTGTGACCCCGCCCGGGCGTGGTTTTTTGCTGCGCCTGGGTACATCAAGGTCCTATTTCAGGTTCGGTTGTTATTTGCCTAATAATTAGCTTCCTTATTATTTGCAAGTAAATCTTTTAATGCAATGGGCCGGCGCCACTGTCGGATTCGCCTCAGGCAGCAACGGGTTTGGACTTCCTGAAGATGCAAGCGGGCACTCAAGCCATGCTGACAGAAGCCCACACAATCATTGAAACAGGCCGCGTGATCGGCGAACTTGTGATCGCAAATTAAGCAGAAAGATCAAACATCCATGACAGACGCCCGGAAACTCGATGGAGAGTATGACTATGTCATTGTCGGTGCAGGCACAGCGGGCTGCGTTCTGGCCAATCGCCTGACCGAGGACCCCAAGACCCGCGTGCTGCTGCTGGAGGCGGGCGGTTCGGACAACTACCATTGGGTGCACATACCGGTGGGTTATCTCTATTGCATCGGCAATCCGCGCACCGACTGGATGATGAAAACCGCGCCCGAGCCGGGGCTGAACGGGCGCTCTCTGGTCTATCCGCGCGGGAAGGTTCTGGGGGGATGCACCTCGGTCAACGGCATGATCTATATGCGCGGACAGGCGGCGGACTATGATCATTGGCGACAATTGGGCAATACAGGTTGGGGCTGGGATGATGTGCTGCCCTATTTCCTGAAATCCGAAGATCACCATGCCGGTGACAGCCCCATGCATGGCAGCGGGGGCGAGTGGAAGGTTTCAAAGCAGCGTCTGGAATGGGACATCCTGAAGGCCGTACAGGAAGGCGCGAAAGAATTCGGCATCCTGCCACGCGCCGATTTCAACGATGGCAGCAACGAAGGCACCGGGTTTTTTGAGGTCAACCAGCGAAAGGGCGTGCGCTGGAACACGGCCAAAGGCTTTCTGCGCCCGGCAATGAAGCGACCGAATCTGCGGGTGCTGACCCATGCGGAAACCCAGACGCTGCTGTTTGAGGGAAAGCAGGTGACGGGGGTGCGGTATCTGCACAAAGGTGTGCAATACGACGCATTTGCCGGGGCCGAAGTTCTGCTGGCAGCAGGCGCGATCAACTCGCCCAAGATATTGGAACTGTCCGGCGTCGGTCGGGGCGACGTGCTGGCGCAGCATGGCATCGCGCTGCACCATGAAAGCCCGGGCGTTGGAGAAAACCTGCAGGATCATCTGCAAATCCGTACGGTCTTCAAGGTTCAGAACGCGAAAACTCTGAACACGATGGCAAACTCATTCCTTGGCAAGGCGAGGATCGCACTACAATACGGTCTAACGCAATCGGGTCCGATGTCGATGGCCCCAAGTCAGTTCGGCATGTTCACCAAATCAAACCCCGATCTGGCCACACCGGACCTGGAATACCACGTGCAGCCCCTGTCGACCGACAAGTTGGGCGACCCGCTGCATCCCTTCCCCGCGATCACGGTCTCGGTCTGCAATCTGCGCCCTGAAAGTGTCGGCACCTGTCACATTCAGGGAACGGATACCCGCGCTCAGCCCGATATTCGCCTGAATTACCTTTCGACGGCGAATGACAAACAGGTCGCGGCGAAATCGGTGCGGCAGGCGCGGATGATCATGACGGCGAACGCGCTGAAACCGTATCAGCCCGAAGAAATCCTGCCCGGTCCGGCAATGGAGTCCGAAGACGACCTTGTGAAGGGCGTGGGTGACATCGCCACTACGATCTTCCACCCCGTCGGCACCTGCAAGATGGGCTCGGATCCTTCTGCCGTTGTGGGCACGGACCTTCGGGTACATGGGCTTGACGGGTTACGAGTGATTGACGCGTCGATCATGCCCAGGATTGTTTCGGGGAACACCGCCTCACCCGTCGTGATGATCGCCGAAAAAGCGGCCGATATGATCCGCAAAGGGGCCTGAGACAAGTCCGCGCTTGTCATCATCGCGTGTATCTTGTCGGGGTCAGAGTTTTCGGATCCCGTGCACCGTCATGGTACAGACCAGATCGGCATAGTCTTCTCGCGCCTGGGTCCCGGCTCCTGTGTTCCACATATAGTACCAGTTCAGCATGCCAAAGACCGACATCGTGGCCCCGCGCAGCTTGTCTTTGTGATCGCCCAAAGTGTCCGGGGAAAGCTCTTTCAGGATGTCGCGGACAAAACCAACCATGTCGAGTTGATACGCGCGCAGCTTTTGTTTCTGGCCCTTCGTCAGCGCGTTCATACCGCTGATCTGAACCCGGTGTTCGTCATCAGCGCCCTGATAGGCAAACAGGATTTCGCGCACGGTTTTTCGCAACTTTTCTTCGGCACTCAATCCGCTCAAGTCGACCCCACAGATCCGGTCGCGCAATTCGCGCAAATAGGTTTCAAGAATGTCATACAGAATGGCATCCTTGCTGTCATAGTAGTGATAGATATTGGCTTTCGAAATCCCGCACTCTTTGGCCAACACAGTCATCGATGCACGGTCAAAGCCTTGATCAGCAAACACTTTTGCAGCTTTTTTCAGGATCTGTTCGCGCTTTTGATCGTGATCTTTGGCGATTGTCCGGGCCACGGGTTATTCCTTATCCCGATTGTCGATGACACGCTTCGCCTTACCCTGAGAACGTTCGACGTCGCCGGGGTCACCTACAACAATTTCCGTTGAAACACCAACGACGTCCTTAATGCGCTTGGTCAGCATCCGGGCCGCAGCCGTGCGGGACATCTCATCTGTTGCGCTGTCCGAGGCTTCGACGAACACCCGCATGGCATCCATCCGACCGGACTTGTACAGCTCGATCTGATAGTAAGGCGCCAGCCCCCCGGTCGCGAGAACCTGTTCCTCGATCTGGCTGGGGAAAACGTTGACGCCGCGCAGGATCATCATGTCATCACTGCGGCCGGTGATCTTGGCCATACGACGCATGGAACGCGCGGTTCCGGGCAGCAAACATGTCAGATCGCGCGTGCGATAGCGGACCATCGGCAGCCCTTCCTTGGTCAGGGTGGTAAACACCAGCTCACCTGTCTCGCCGTCCGGCAGAACCTCACCTGTTGCGGGGTCAATGATCTCGGGCAGGAAGTGGTCCTCCCAGATCACAGGGCCATCTTTGGTTTCCACGCATTCGCTTGCAACGCCCGGACCCATGATTTCGGACAGCCCGTAGATATCGACCGCATGCATGTCGAAGGCGGCTTCGACCTCGGCGCGCATCGCATCCGTCCAGGGTTCTGCGCCAAAGATTCCAACCTTCAGCGAGCTTTTGCGCGGATCGAGCCCTGATCTGTTAAACTGCTCAAGGATATTGAGCATATAGGACGGGGTCACCATGATCCCATCGGGCTGGAAATCGGTTATCAGGCCGACCTGCTTTTCGGTTTGCCCACCGCCCATTGGCACGACGGTCGCGCCCAACCGTTCGATCCCGTAATGGGCGCCAAGCCCGCCGGTAAACAGACCGTACCCATAAGCATTGTGGACCAGATCGCCCTTGCGCAGGCCCGCCGCCCGCAGCGACCGTGCACCCAGATCCGCCCAATTGTCGATGTCACCCTTGGTATAGCCCACAACGGTCGGTTTTCCGGTTGTGCCCGATGAGGCATGCAGCCGGATCAACTCGCTCCGGGGCACCGCAAAAAGGCCAAACGGATAGTTGTCGCGCAGATCGTTTTTGTACGTGAACGGAAACTTCGAAAGGTCCGAAAGCTGTTGCAGGTCATCCGGGTGGACACCAGTCTCATCAAACCGCTGTTTGTACATCGCCACATTGTCATAGGCGTGCCGAAGCGACCATTTCAGGCGTTCCAATTGCGTCGCCCGGATTTCGTCGACCGAGGCGATCTCGATCGGGTCCAGATCCGCTTTGTTCGGGGACATATCATCCATTGCGCTGCTCCTTTGGCCTAGCTATATTCGTCGAAATTCTGGCCGCCGATGGCCCGCGACATACCACGGAATTCGGCGATGACGACGTCATCCTGATTGCTGACCCGCACGTCATAGACGCCGCTGCGCCCTGCAACGGTGGTTTCTGTGGCTGTGGCGGTCAGACGGTCGCCCTGTTTTGCGGGCGCGAGATAGCTCATCATCGTGTGCTGACCCACGGCTGCCTGATTGCGGCTGTTGCAGGCAAAGGCAAAGGCGCTGTCCGCCAGCGCATGGGTTACGCCGCCATGGCAGATGCCATGCCCGTTGCAGTGATGCGCGGCCACAGTCAGGCCCAGTTCTGCGCGGCCTTCATCGACCTCCAGCAACTCCATGCCGAACCACTTGCTGGCCGCGTCATTGGCCCACATGGCAGCGGCGGATCTAGCGGCGCGTTCCTTGGGCGTCATCATCACTTACCCTTGAAATCGGGCGCGCGCTTTTCAAGAAAACTGGACACACCTTCAGCATAATCAGCGCTTTCGCCACAGATTTTCATCGCATCAGCCTCGATTTCAAGGTGATCCGACAAGGTGGTTGTCGCGGCGGCCTGGATACATTCCTTGGTCTTGCCCAGACCAAGCGTTGGCCCATCCGCAAGTCGTCCTGCCAAAGACCGGGCTTCCGCCATCAACTCATCATCTGGCAAGGCTTTCCAGATCAAACCCCAGTCTTCAGCCTGCTTCGCCGGTAAAGGCAGGCCGGTAAACGCCAGGCCTTTGGCTCTGGCCTCGCCGACAAGGTGAGGCAAATGCCAGCTGCCGCCCGTGTCGGGGATCAGTCCGACCTTTGCAAAACTCTGGATGAATTTAGCACTTTCGCCAGCCAGAACCATGTCACAGGCCAGTGCCAGATTGGCCCCCGCGCCCGCGGCCACACCATTCACCGCGCAAATGACAGGGAAATTGAGCGACCTAATCAGGCGCACCAAAGGCGCATAATAGGTCCGCACGGTTTTGCTGAGGTCAGGGGGGCCGTCCATTTTCGTTGGATCACGGTCGCCCAGATCCTGACCGGCACAGAAACCACGCCCGGAGCCCGTCAACAGAACGGCCCTCGCGCCACCGTCCCGCGCGGCGTGCAGGGCCTGCCGAAGGGCCACATGCATCTCATCATTGAACGCGTTCAGCTTGTCTGGGCGGTTCAGAGTGATTTCTACCCAGTTCCCGTGATCTTCTACAAGAATCGTGTCGCTCATAACCGCCCTGCTTGATGTCGTTTCAACTTTAGCATTGCATTAACCGAACGGTTGGTCAATAATTTTAGAACGGTTTGATAGGACGCAATTCAAGAGAACGCCATGTTGCGCAACATGTCACAAATGAACGCTGAGTTGAAAGGCGCAGGCGGCAATGTTCTGCCCGGAAACAGGCATGGCGCCGAGGTCCGGGAAGTTCGCATGGCGACGATCTTACCCGCGTTGTGGCGGACCAAGGGTCACTGATGTTTTCACTGACAGCCCTTCCCGACGGATTTCACAAAGACCCCTATCCGACCTATGCGACACTGCGTGAGGATACGCCTGTCTGTGTCCAACCCGACGGCTCTGTCATCCTGTCGCGCTACGAGGATCTGGATCTGGTCTATCGCGACACGACGCGGTTCATCTCGGACAAAAAGGCGGTCTTTGGCCCCAAATACGGGGTGGACAGCCCGCTCTATGAACACCACACCACCAGCCTGGTGTTCAACGACCCGCCGCTGCACACACGGGTTCGCAAGGTCATGGTCGGCGCAATGAACCCGCGCGCCCTGGCCCAGATGGAGCCGGGCCTGATCACACTTGTCGACGGTCTGCTGGATGACATGCAGTCCAAAGGCGCGGTCGAGTTGATCGAGGATTTCGCCGGAGCGATCCCGGTTGAGGTGATCGGCAATCTTTTGGGCATCCCCCGGGCCGAGCGTGGACCCTTGCGGGATTGGTCGCTGGCCATTCTTGGCGCGTTGGAACCACAATTGACACCAGAGCAAGAAGCCTGGGGCAACCGCGCGGTTTTGGATTTCAAGGCGTTCCTGCGATACATCGTCGAGGATCGCAGAACCAATCCGGGAAACCCGGATACGGACGTTCTGACCCGGTTGATGCAGGATGACACGGAGGGCGGCCTGACCGAAATCGAGCTCTACCAGAATTGCATATTCATCCTGAATGCCGGTCACGAGACCACGACCAACTTGATCGGCAATGCTCTGGACCTACTGGATCGGCATCGTGACAAAAGGGCCGAGCTTTTGGCAAACCCCGATCTGATCGCAACGGCCGTGGATGAGTTTCTGCGCCTGGAAAGCCCAAACCAGTTTGGCAATCGCCTGACGACCGAAGAGGTGTCGTTTCACGGACACTTCATTGCCCGGGGTACGGACATTCACCTGTGTATCGGCGCTGCCAACCGCGACCCAAGGCAGTTTGATCAACCCGACGACATGCTGCTGGACCGTCGCCCGAACAAACACCACGCCTTTGCCGGTGGCCCGCATACCTGCGTGGGCCTTTCGCTGGCGCGCATGGAGGGTCGGATTGCCGTCAGCCGGTTCCTGAACCGCTTTCCCGACTATCAAATTGCAGAAGGCGCAAAGCGAGGTGGACGCATCCGCTTTCGCGGCTTCGCCCGACTTCCCGCGCAGGTTTGACGTGGCCCGAGAGGGGCCTAGGCATCCATTGGTCGATGAAACCGCGCATAACATGTTGAAAGCCATTGCGAGAATGAGGAGAAACCCGTGACGATCCAACAGATTTCAAGCTTTGCGGCCGGTGAATGGATTGCGCCGGGCAAAGGCGCACGCAACATCGCCAGCGCCGTGACCGGAGAGGTGATCGCAACCGCCGGGAACACCGGGTTGGACGTACAGGCCATGCTGGATCATGCGCGCGATGTGGGCGGACCGGCATTGCGTGAGATGACGTTCCACGAAAGGGCCAAGATGCTTAAAGCTCTGTCTGTCCATTTGGGTCAGCACAAGCAGGCTTTGTATGATTTGTCCTTCAATACCGGCGCGACGCAATCGGATCACCAAATCGATATCGATGGCGGTATCGGAACGATGTTCGTCTTTGCGTCGAAGGGTCGGCGCGAAATGCCGGACGGTCACGTGTATCTGGATGGCGATGTCGAGCAATTGTCACGCAACGGCACGTTCCTCGGGCAGCATATCTGCACGCCGCTGCGGGGCGTGGCGGTGCATATCAACGCGTTCAACTTTCCGGTCTGGGGCATGCTGGAAAAGCTGGCCCCGACCTTGCTGGCCGGTGTACCGGCCATCGTCAAACCGGCCACAAACTCGTGCTATGTAACCGAGCTTTGCGTGCGGCTGATGCTCGAATCCGGCCTGCTGCCTGCCGGTGCGCTGCAACTCGTTTCCGGCGGTCTGGGCGATATGCTCGACCGTCTGGGCCTGCAGGATGTGGTCAGCTTCACCGGTTCGGCAGACACGGCGCTAAAGCTGCGCTCCAACCCGACCCTTCTGGAAAACGCGGTTCGTTTCGTGGCGGAACAGGACAGTCTGAATTGTTCGGTACTCGGCCTTGATGCCGTGCCAGGCACGCCGGAATTCGACCTGTTCGTCAAGGAAGTGCAGCGCGAGATGACCACAAAAGCAGGTCAGAAGTGCACTGCAATCCGCCGGATCATCGCGCCGGAACCCCAGGTAGAGGCAGTGATCGAGGCATTGACCGCCCGGTTGTCCAAAACCATCATCGGCGACCCCAAGCTGGAAACCACGCGCATGGGCGCCCTGATTTCCAATGGTCAGAAACAGGACGTTCTGGAAAAGGCCGCGATCATCAGCCAGGAAGCTGAGCGTGTTTTTGGCGACCCGACCGACTTTGCCGTGGATGGCGCGGACGCTGAAAAGGGCGCATTCCTGCCACCAATGCTGTTTCATTGCGCCAACCCGGATGCAGCCCACCGCGTTCATGACACCGAGGCTTTTGGACCGGTCAGCACGATCATGGGGTATCGCGATACGGACCATGCGATTGAACTGGCCAACAAAGGTCAGGGTTCTTTGGTCGCTTCGGTCATTACCCATGACGCCGACGTGGCACGCAAATTAGCCATGGGCGCAGGGGCCTATCACGGGCGGCTTTACTTCAACAACCGCGACTCGATGAAAGGGTCCACCGGTCACGGCTCACCCTTGCCACATCTGGTTCACGGCGGGCCGGGCCGTGCCGGTGGTGGTGAAGAGATGGGCGGCGTGCGTGGTGTCAAACATTATATGCAACGCACGGCCATTCAGGGCTCACCCGACATTCTGACGGCTATAGGTTCGAAATGGGTGCCCGGCGCGACTGAGGTCGAAGGTCCGGCACATCCATTTGCCCGCCGTTTCAGCGAACTTGAGATCGGCGAAACGCTTCACACCGCCCCCCGGGTTGTGACGCTGGAAGATGTTGAACACTTTGCCGAATTTACCGGCGATACGTTCTATGCCCATATGGATCAGGAAGCTGCTGAACGGAACCCGTTCTTCCCTGGGCGGGTCGCACATGGATATTTGCTGCTGTCTTTTGCCGCCGGGTTATTCGTCGAACCCAATGAGGGGCCGGTTCTGGCCAATACCGGACTGGATGGCCTGCGCTTTATGAAACCGGTTGTGCCGGGTGATACCATCAAAGTGCGATTGACCGTCAAAGCGAAAACCAAACGCAATGACGAATATGGCGAGGTGCACTGGCACGTAACCCTTACCCAACAGGATGACGAACCGGTCGCGGAATACGAGTTGCTGACCATGGTGGCCTATTAGCAAAAAGCCCATCGAACAGGTATGTCACCAGCTTTTGATATGTTACGCCATATGAGAAAGAGGCAGATTTTGGTAACATTAACCTTGTTTCGAATCGTCACAAACCCTATAAACCGACCAAGCGGTCTATGAATTAACCGGAACGCACAGGAGAATTCACTGATGGATGCATTCATTTGCGACGCAACGCGTACCCCGATCGGTCGGTACGGCGGCGCGTTGTCATCCGTCCGGACAGACGATCTGGCCGCCATCCCGCTGGCCGCGCTGAAAGCGCGCAACCCGCAGGTGGAGTGGGCCAACGTGGATGATGTGATCTTTGGCGACGCCAATCAGGCAGGTGAAAGCAACCGGAACGTTGCGCGGATGGCGGCATTGCTGGCCGGATTGCCAATCGAAGTGCCGGGAACAACGGTGAACCGCCTGTGCGCCAGTGGCATGGACGCCGTCGGTATGGTGTCGCGTGGGATCAAGGCAGGCGACTATGATCTGGCCATTGCAGGCGGTGTCGAAAGCATGTCGCGCGCGCCGTTTGTCATGCCCAAGGCGACCTCGGCCTTTACCCGGGACAACACGATTTACGACACGACCATTGGCTGGCGCTTCGTGAATCCGAAGCTGAAACAGGAATACGGCACCGACTCGATGCCGCAAACCGCAGACAACGTGGCCGAAGACTATGGCATCAGCCGCGCAGATCAGGACGCGTTCGCAGCGCGCAGTCAAGCCCGTTGGGCTGCCGCGCATGAAGCAGGCGTATTTGTCGATGAGATCACACCGGTCTCGGTCCCACAGCGCAAGGGCGAGCCCATTGTTGTTGACACCGACGAGCACCCCCGCCCGGGCACCACGGCCGAGAAACTGTCCGGCCTCAAAGGTGTGAACGGGCCGGACAAGACCGTCACGGCGGGCAACGCATCGGGTGTGAATGACGGGGCGGCGGCCATACTGATGGCAAATGAAGCCGCAGCAGCAACGAACGGCCTGACCCCCATTGCACGCGTTGTGGGCATGTCCGTTGCCGGTGTTGCCCCACGTGTGATGGGCATTGGCCCCGTCCCAGCCAGCCGCAAGGTCCTGGCCCGCGCCGGTCTCAGCATCGAGCAGATGGATGTGATCGAGTTGAATGAGGCCTTTGCCTCTCAGGGGTTGGCGACCCTTCGCGAACTGGGCCTACCCGACGACGCGCCGCATGTGAATTCCAACGGCGGTGCGATTGCGTTGGGCCACCCGCTTGGCATGTCGGGCACACGGCTGGTGATGACCGCGGCCTACCAACTGCGCCGGACGGGTGGACGATACGCACTTTGCACAATGTGCGTCGGCGTCGGGCAAGGTGCAGCACTTATTCTTGAACGTGTGTAAGAGAGGAGACATCACATGTATGCTCAGATGGTTAAGTCCGAGGCGACAAACGATGACCCCGAAAGGCTTGCCGCGTTTCAGGCGCGGATCGACGCGGACATCAAGATCGAGCCCAAGGATTGGATGCCGCAAGGCTATCGCAAGACCCTGATCCGCCAGATCGGCCAGCACGCGCATTCCGAGATTGTGGGCCAGCTGCCCGAAGGCAACTGGATCACGCGTGCTCCGACGCTGGAACGCAAGGCGATCCTGCTGGCCAAGGTGCAGGACGAGGCCGGGCATGGGCTGTACCTGTATTGCGCCGCCGAAACCTTGGGCGTCAGTCGGGATGAACTGACCGAGATGCTGTTGGACGAGCGCATGAAATATTCGTCCATCTTCAACTATCCAACTTTGAATTGGGCCGATATCGGCGCGGTCGGCTGGCTGGTCGATGGCGCCGCGATCATGAACCAGGTGCCCTTGCAACGGACCTCTTACGGGCCCTATTCGCGTGCCATGATCCGGATCTGCAAGGAAGAGAGCTTTCACCAGCGGCAGGGATATGACGCCATCCGCAAGATGGCCGAAGGCACGCCGGAACAGAAGAAGATGGCGCAGGATGCCCTGAACCGGTTCTGGTACCCGTCGCTGATGATGTTCGGGCCGTCCGACAAGGACTCGGTGCATTCGACCCAGTCCATGGCCTGGAAGATCAAGATGAACACCAATGACGAGCTGCGTCAGAAATTTGTCGACCAGACCGTGCCGCAGGCTGAATTCCTTGGGCTGACTGTCCCGGATCCGGACCTGAAATGGAACGAAGACCGTGGCCACTATGACTTTTCCGAACCCGACTGGTCCGAGTTCTATGACGTGATCAAGGGCAATGGCCCCTGCAATACGGATCGTTTGGCAGCGCGAAACAAGGCCTGGGACGACGGGCAATGGGTGCGCGACGGGCTGCTGGCCCATGCAAAGAAGAAACGCGCCGGACGCGTCGCTGCCGAATAAGCCTGACCTGAGGAGGAACCCCAATGAAAAACGAATGGCCCCTGTGGGAAGTTTTTATCCGCGGTCAGCATGGCATGAGCCACCGCCACGTCGGTTCGTTGCACGCCGCCGATGCGGAAATGGCCATCAAGAACGCCCGCGACGTCTATACTCGCCGCAACGAGGGCGTGTCGATCTGGGTGGTTGAGGCCAACAACATTACCGCGTCTTCACCCGGCGAAAAGGGCCCGCTCTATGAGCCCAGCGAAAGCAAGGTATACCGCCACCCGACCTTTTTCGACATCCCCGATGAAGTGGGGGCGATGTGATGACCCGCGACGAGGCTTTTCTGCAGTTTCTACTGCGGATGGGGGACAATACGCTGATCCTGGGCCATCGCGTCAGCGAATGGTGCGGCCATGCGCCGGTGCTGGAAGAAGACATTGCGCTGGCCAATACCGCGCTGGATCTGATCGGTCAGACCCAGATGTGGCTGGGTCTTGCGGGCGAGGTCGACGGCGGCAAAAGCGCCGATGATCTGGCCTTTTTGCGCGACGTTTGGGATTTCCGCAATGTTCTGATGGTCGAAGTGCCAAACGATGATTTTGGCCGCACCATGATGCGTCAATTTCTGTTTGATGCTTGGCATTCGGTCATGCTGGGGCGTTTGATCACATCGTCCGACGACCGGGTCGCGGCGATTGCCGCCAAGGCCAGCAAAGAGGTCACCTATCACCTCGAACGCTCGGGCGACACGGTTGTCGGGTTGGGCGACGGAACCGCTGAAAGCCATGAACGGATGCAGGCGGCACTGGATTATCTGTGGCCCTATGTGGGCGAGATGTTCGCCAGCGATGAAGTTGACGCCGAAATGGCAAAAGCGGGCATCGCGCCCAACCCTGCCGACCTGCGCGCCGAGTATGACGTTCTGGTTCACCGCGTGCTGACGGATGCGACGCTGACGATCCCCGACAGCGAGTTTGCACATAAGGGCGGGCGCACCGGGCGGATGCATACCGAACATTTGGGCCATCTGCTGACGCAGATGCAGTGGCTGCAACGCGCCTATCCCGGCGCCCGCTGGTAGGCCAGATGACCCGGGTGCCAACAGATCAGATCTGGGACTGGCTGGACGCGGTTCCCGACCCTGAAATCCCTGTCATTTCAGTGGTCGATCTGGGCATCGTGCGCGATGTGCGCTGGGATGCGGATACGCTGACCGTAACCGTCACGCCCACCTATTCCGGCTGCCCGGCCACATCGGTGATCCGCATGGATATCGAAACAGCGCTGCGGGACCGCGGGATCAAGGACGTTCGGATCGAAACCAGTATTTCACCGGCCTGGACCACCGATTGGCTCAGCGACAAGGGCCGGGCCCGGCTTGAGGAATACGGGATCGCCCCGCCCCAACCCGCTGGTGGTCCGGAACGTTGCCCGCTTTGCGGCAGCCAGGCGGTCGAAAAGGTCAGTCAGTTTGGCTCGACCCCCTGCAAGGCGCATTGGCGCTGCACCGACTGCCTGGAACCTTTTGACTATTTCAAGTGCATCTGAAAGAGGAGCACCGGATGGCACGTTTCCACGACCTGAAGGTCACCAACATCCACAAAACGATCCGCGATGCGGTCGTTCTGACACTGGAGCCCGTCAATGGTGCCGCGGACGAATTCGACTTTACCGCCGGGCAATATCTGACCTTCCGCCGTGACTTTGACGGCGAGGAACTGCGCCGCTCTTACTCGATCTGTGCCGGCAAGGATGACGGCGTCTTGCAGGTCGGCATCAAACGCGTCGAGGGCGGGGCGTTTTCGGGTTGGGCAAATTCGGAACTCAACGTCGGCGACATCGTGCAAGCCATGCCGCCAATGGGTAGCTTCCATGCGCCGATCGATGCAGGTGCCGAAAAGCAGTACCTTGGGTTCGCAGGAGGGTCAGGCGTTACCCCCGTTCTGTCGATCCTGAAAACCACCCTGGCGCGTGAACCCCAATCACGGTTCACGCTGATCTACGCCAACAAGGGCGTGAATACGATCATGTTCCGCGAGGAACTCGAGGACCTCAAGAACATCTACATGGGCCGCCTCAACGTGATCCATATCCTCGAAACTGACGCGCAGGAGATCGACCTGTTCGCCGGTCTGGTCACCCAGGAAAAATGCGCCGAGCTGTTCAAGCACTGGGTTGATATCGAAAACGTCGACACAGCATTTATCTGCGGCCCTGAACCGATGATGCTGGGTATTGCAGCCGCCTTGCGCGAGCACGGGCTGGATGACGCTCAGATCAAGTTCGAGCTTTTTGCCAGCGCGCAGCCGGGCCGCGCCAAACGCAAGGCACAGGCCCAGGACGCCGACAGGACCGGCAACCAGACCCGCGCGTCTATCACCCTGGATGGGTCTACCCAGACGCTGACCATTCCAAAGGATCTGTCCATTCTTGATGCGGCGTTAGAGAACGCAATGGACGCGCCTTATGCGTGCAAGGCGGGTGTGTGCTCGACTTGCCGCTGCAGGGTTTTGGAAGGCGAGGTCGAGATGCTCGCCAACCATGCGCTCGAAGATTACGAAGTCGAGAAAGGCTATGTGCTCAGCTGCCAGTCCTACCCCGTAACCGACCGCGTGGTCGTGGATTATGACCAATAGAGCGGAGGGCAACATGAACGATTCAATGAGCCTCGACAGCTATCTTGCCGCGGGTGGCGTCTTGACCAACCCATCAAACGTTCCACCCCGCTATCGGGCTGAACTGCTGAAACTGATGGCAACCTTTGTGGATAGTGAACTGGCTGGGGCGGCGGGTTTTGCCGATATCATAAACCTCGGGCCCGGCATCAAGGAACGGATCGCAGCCGCAAAAATCGTGCTTGAGAAAACGGATCATGCCTACCGGGTGTTGAATATCATGGGCGAGTTCGGCGTTGACACCGATCGCTATGCCAACCACCACCCCTGGACCGCGCGGCTGGACCGTAACGCGGATATCGGCGCCACACGGTCCGAACATGACATGCGGCTTGCGGTGTTCAACTATCCGTTTTCGGGCTGGACGGATGCGGTGATCATGAACCTGTTGATGAGCCACGCCGTGGCCGAACAACTGGCCGAATACGCAACGATCTCGTACCAACCGCTGGCCGACGCCTTCCGCACGATCGCCCCGATCGAAGCCCATCACGGCGAACTGGCGCTGGAGGGTGCCGTCAAGTTGCTTGAGCGGGGCGAAGCTGCGCAAATGCAAGCCTCAGTCGACTATTGGTGGCCCCGCGTCGCCGTGTCTTTTGGTGGGGATGATCAAAAACGTTTCGACTATCTGCATTCCCTCGGCCTGCGGCGCACCAAAAACAGTTCTCTGCAGGCACGCTGGGGACAATCACTGGCACAAACTCTGAAATCACTGGGAATGAACGCGCCGGTCTGACGCGGCTGGCATCTCATTGAATTCAATTCTGTGGCCCTTTCCGCACCAACGTCGCCTGATGATATGCGTCGTCCGTGGCGCGTAAATTGCCCGACTCTGCCTCTGGACGGTTCCTCTTGATTGCCAAATCCGGTACATTCGTGATTGAGGCAAAAAAGCAGGCAACATAATGCGCATTTCTATTCAAATAGCCCTAGCGGCCCTTTTCCTTGGTGCGATTCTTGACGCAAAACCCTCCGCCGCAGCGCCACTTGGCAAATACGAAGTATTCGGAGTCGAAGACGGCGACATGCTGAAATTGCGTTCCGGACCTGGCGTGGGTTTCAACGTGATCGTGGGGCTTCCAAATGGCACTGCTTTGCGCGTTCACAGTTGCGAACAAACCGGTGGCACCCGCTGGTGCCGTGTGTCCCTGCAACGCGCGCGCGGGCTGAAGGGATATGTCTCCTGGGCCTATTTGAAAAAGATCTGAACCATTGGTTGTCACCGGGTGGCTTCGGAAGGCGTCGATCATATCTGCCACGATGACGTTTGGGGACTGATGGAAGAGGCACTTGGTTTTACCCACATCGAATGGCAAATCCGCAAGGCATCAAGGATTGCGGCATGCATGTTGCGGCCTGTGACCGCGTCGCCAATGCGCGCCAGGTAAAACTCACCAGCCTGATCACTGTTTTTGAACGGGAACGCACCACGGATCAAGGCGGCGTGATCAAGCTGCCCAAGGTTTCGCGAACTCGATTTGAGCTCATGATAGAGCGCATCCATCGGCGTCAAGCCGTGTTCGACAACCACATGGTCGACAAGACGGGTCTTGACCTCATCCGTCAGAACATGGCGCAATCGGGCGCGCAGTCGGTTGCCCTCGGCCGCAAGCGACTGGAGGTCCTGAAGGCAGGTGAACCTGACCCCACCCTCGGCCAGATCCCGCAGAGCAACGGCTGATGTGGTCGGGCCAAGATCCTGCAACAGTGTTCGGTCTGGCGTTACAAGTTCGACGGTATGACCGGCACAAACCAGCATGTCGGCCGTGACCGCTGCGGGATGATCGCCAACCTCGTCGAACAACAGTACATCGCCGGAAACACGCGCCTGCCCGGACAACACGTCCCAACTGCAAAGCGCCAGATCGCCACCGGGAACAGCCGGTGGCTCTGGCCAGCCGCCGGTGGCAATTATGACAACATCCGGGCTAAGAGCGCGCACATCCTCGGCTTCGGCATAGGTGTTCATCCGAAGGTCGACCCCAAGGGTGGTGACTTCGGAAATCAACCAATCGGCCACGCCCCGGACCTGTCTGCGTGTCTTGCCTTGGGCGGCCAGAACCAGTTGCCCGCCCAAACGGTCTGCGGCCTCGAACAAGACGACATCATGACCTCGCAGAGCACTGGCCCGCGCGGCTTCGAGCCCGCCAGGCCCACCGCCAACGATAACCACTTTCTTACGGGTGCCGCTGGCGCGAATGACATGGGGTAAAGCCTGTTCCCGGCCGGTGGCGGCATTGTGCCCGCACACGGCAGGCTTGCCCTGATTGACCCGGTCCACGCAATAGCCAAGGCCAACGCAGGGACGGATGCGTTCCTCTTGTCCGGTAGCCAGTTTTGTCACCAGATAAGGGTCGGCCATCTGGGCACGGGTCATGCCAACAAGATCGACAAAACCACCGGACACGGCGTGGCGCGCCGTTGCCAGATCGGCGATACCGCCCGCATGAAGGATCGGCAGGCTGACCGCCTCGCGGATTTGTCCGGCCACAGTGATATGCGGGGCAGCAGGCAGGCCCATGGGCCGCACCCATTCGGCAAGACCAAGATCGTCATAGGGCGCCCCTGCCAGAATGTTCAGCAGATCGACGTGGCCACTGTCATCCAGCATCCGGGCCGCAGCGACACAGTCTTCGGCGCTCAGCCCGCCCTCGGTCAATTCATCGCCGGTGATGCGCATGGACAAGATGAAATCGGGGCCAACCTCTGCACGCACAGCCTCCAGAACCTGCAGCGTCAGGCGAATCCGGTTCTGCAATGACCCGCCATATTCATCGTCGCGCCCGTTGGTCAGAGGGGAAAGGAACTGACCCAGCAAATGCGAGTGGGACAACAGCTCGATCCCATCGAATCCGCCTTGCTGACAGCGCCGGGCCGCAGCGGCGAAATCGCCGATCACCCGCTTGATATCCTCGGACTCCATCACCTTGGGGAAGGCGCGATGCGCACGCTCGCGGATGCCCGACGGAGCCAGAACCGGCAGCCAATGACCGTCATCCCAGGCAGTGCGGCGACCCATATGGGTGATCTGGCACATCACAGCGGCCCCGTGGGCATGAACGCCATCTGTCAGTTTCCGGAACCACGGAATGATACTGTCATCGCCGGCATAAAGCTGGCCGAACACCGAAGGACTATCGGGAGCAATGTTTGTGGATCCGCCAATCATGGTCAGGGCAACACCGCCCTTGGCCTTTTCTTCGTGATACAGCCTGTAGCGGTCTTTGGGGTGACCCTCTTCGACATAGTTGGGCGCATGCGCGGTGCTGACGATACGGTTGCGCAGCGTTAGATGCCCAAGCTGAAAGGGATCAAGTAATGTTGCCACGATCACATCCTTTTTGATCACACCGACCATTTCAAAGCTGAGCTGAGGCAGATTGTACAGCCGATTTAGCAATTTACCTGAATAGACTTGAGCAGACCTTCTCCGATCAATCGAAGGACCTCAAACCCGCCGATTGTATCGATAGGGCACCCCCCTACCCTTCAAAGCAATTAGGGCCGCTCTGTTATCGCCGCGACTATGCAGCCTGCATCGAATGCAGCTTGGCTTGTATCAAGTCACTTAAACTGCCCGACAGCTCGACAAGGTCTTTTCCCATCGTTGATCGGGCGTCTGCGGGCAACTGCCCAACTGACCCGACAACGCCCACAGAGAATGGTATCTGCGCATTTGCAAGAAACACCGGTGCGGCCAGGCTGACCACACCTGTTTCGATTTCTTCCACGCATTCCGCAAACCCACGGCTTCGGATTTGCTGATAGTCTTCCAACAGCTGCGCATCACTCATCTTGGTGTTGGCGGTAAATTGTTGTCGGGCTGCTTTAAGCAAAGGCTTTCGTATCTCGTCGCCGGAAAACGCCGCAATGACCTTGGCGCAGGAACAGGCATGAACGGGTCGAACGCTGTAGCCCGGATGAAAATACGAAACCTTCGGATCCTCCGGGGGCTGCACCTGAATAATCTCGACACCGGTACGCCTGTAGCGCGCCAGAAAGAATGTGCTGCCATGGCGTGATGCCGCGACCTGAAGAAGCGGGGCCACCACTGAACCGACATTCGCATCGCTCAGCGACATCACGGTCATGCGTGACATGAGATTACCAAGAGACCACCGGCCCGTATCAGCATCCGATTGCAGGAACGCGTGTTTCTCAAGTTCTTTCAGAATACGATAACATGTCGGCCGCGGAAGGCCGGTGACATGCTGGACTTCCACCGATGTCAGGGGCCGCCCGGCATCCGCGACCGCCTCAAGAACAGATTTCATCCGATCAAGATTCATTGAACTGTCTCAATAGTAAACACCCCTGACTCAAATTTTGAGATTTTTCAGAGTGTCGTGAAAATTGCAAGTGGCCTTGTACGCAAAGTGTCTAGCCAAGGTGAGTTGCAGCCGGAAGAGAGTGGCGAAGCCCTGATGACACCTGACAGTGAGCTCGCGTCATGAACACGACCGCAGCAGTAGAGTTTAGCAGTAAGGAGACGGAAAAATGGCAGCGCTGACGAAGTATATGATTGAACGGGACATCCCCGCTGTTGGCACATTTGAACGCGAACAGCTTCGCGAAGCGGCGGCGGCCTCCAACAAGGTGCTGGCCGAATTGGGCGAAGGTATTCAATGGGTTGAAAGCTATGTCACAGAGAACAAGACGTTCTGTGTGCATATTGCCGAAAGCGAAGACATCATCCATGAACATGCCCGCCTCAGCGGATTTCCGGCGACGGTTGTGACGCCCATTCGCAAGATGATCGATCCCACGACCGAGAAACCGGAATAGGTTTCATTGCCGATCCGTAAAATCTGTTGAAAGAGATTTTGCGCATTTTACCTCTAGCGTCTGGCCGTTGAATTGAAACTTCAAAAGACGGCCCGACGCGCCATCACAGATCTTTGCACAAAGCACGTCAAAGCCTTTTTTGGCGGCGAGTATCAGTCTGTTTCCAGCGGCCCACCGCCCTTTTTCCAGGCTGCGACACCGCCCGACAGGTTCACGACAGGCGCAAGGCCCATATCCATCGCCACTTGCGCTGCGATGGCCGAACGCCCCCCCGATGCACAATAGAAGACATAGGTCTTGTCCTGATTGAACTCGGGTTTGTGGGCAGGGCTTTCAGGGTCGATGTGGAATTCCATCATGCCACGGGACGAGGCGACGGCCCCCGGAATACGCCCCGTCTTGGCCTGTTCAGTCCCGTCGCGCAAATCAACAAAAACATGGTCGTTGCTGTCTACCAGCGACAGCGCCTCTTCAACATTGATCGATGGAACAGAGGCAAGCGCTGCCTTCACGATGTCCTTTGCGCTTTTGGTGATGGTTTGAGCCATGGGTCTATCCTTTGATTTCAATTTCCGCCGCAAAGTTGCCAGCAGCATGTCCAGAGGCCAGTTTAACGGTTCGGCCCCCGGGCAGCAGCAGGCGTGCAGCGGCCTGCGGGTCATATTTCCAGATCAAGACGTGGTTTCCAGAACGGACGAAAAAGCTCGATCTTGGGGCAGCGGTTCATCACGACCTTCAGGCCTGCATCTTCGGCTAATTTAGCGGCCGCGTCGTCATAGACACCGATCTGGCCCCAAAGCACCTTGGCCCCGATGGCGATGGCCTTTTCCGCCACTCCGTACAGCTCTTCCTTCGGTCGGAACACGTCGACCATATCGACAGGCTTATCAATCTCTTCCAGTGAATGATACACTTTCAGACCGCGGATTTCGGTGACGTTAGGGTTGGGATTGACGGGCAGGATGTCATAGCCAATTTCGCTGAGCTGACGCAGCACGCCATAGCTGAACTTGGTCCTATCCGCGCTGGCACCGACCATGGCGATGGTTTTGACCGATTTCAGGATGTCCGAGATATATTTCGGATCGTAGCTGTAGATATGGTCGATATCTGCTTCGGGCATGGTTTAACCTTCCTTGGGCGTTGCAATATCCGCCTTGAGCTCATGGGGCTTGAGCGGGTCCAGGAACGGATTCCGATAGAGCTTGTCGTGGCTTTCCACCCCGATCTCCAGCGTGATGTCAGAGGTCGCGCGCGCAACGCACAGGATCACATAGCCGTTGTCGATCTGGCGGTTGTTCAGCGCGACCTGACGGCGCTGATCAACCGTGCCTGCGGTCAGCTTGGCCGCGCAGGTGATGCAGCCGCCATACTTGCAACCATAAGGCAGATCCACGCCCTGATCGCGCAAGGCGTCCAGCAGCGGACGCCGCGCATCCACCTCATAGGTTGCGCCGTCGCGATTGGCGATCGTGACCGTGTGCGTGGTCATAGCCAGATATCGCTTGTGCAATCGCCGCCCGGATAGCGCATTTCGTGACACCGCGCCGGGCCACCGGGTTCCTTGCCGAAATCGACGATGAAGTCTTCGTTGATCTTCATGCCGCCGTTTTCGGGATCGCAATCAATCATCACCATGACACCGCCCTTTTCGCGGATCTCAGGATAGAATTGATTGTCCCAGGTGCTGAACAGGCTGGTCGTCACATACAATCTGCGCCCATCAAGGCTCAGCTGGAACATCTGCGGTCCGCCAGCCATCTCAACCCCGTTTACCACCGGCGCCTTGCCCAAAAGCCCGCCCATAAAGACCTGCCCCGTCAGTTTGGGATTATGCGGGTCCGTGATGTCATACTGGCGCATGTCGCCGTGCAACCAGTTGTTGAGATAGAGATATTTGTCATCCATCGAGACCAATATCGCAGACATCACCCCGGGCAGCGGGATTGGCCATTCCGGGTGCAGCTCATTCTCGACATCAATGGTCTTTTCCCACTGCCATTTACCCGCGTCATCCTTCCACCAATGGATGACATTGGTCGATAGCGCCGCGCCGCAAAAGCCGTGGGTGCTGTCCGGGTTATGATGGAACTTGACCTCCAGCGGGATCAGCCCGTCCTCGCCCAGATAAAAGCTCTCAATGGGTTCGCGTTTCTCAAAATCCCAAAAATGCAGCTCGCGCCCGTATTTCAGGTGGCCGACCTCTTCCAAATCAAAGCCAGGCATGAACGTGTTGGGGGCGGCCCATTCCGAGCTAACCATGATGTTGTGGCGCGGTTGATACCAGAAATCATAACCGAACTTGATGTTGCCCATCGAGTTTTCCCAGCGGCCAACAATCTCAAAATCCTTGTTCAGATGCAGATAGCCGCCCGGCGCTTCACCCTTGGCATCTCCTAGGAAAGAGATGATGATCTCGCTGCCCAGACAATGCACCGTATGGGGGCCGGACAGGTCGGCCTTGGCCTTGATCTCGGCCCCGTCGATGATCTTGTGCAACCGGGGCGCGCGCGGGTCGGTGGCGGTGTCGACAATATGCAGGTTGTTCGAACGCACACCCGGCAGGATCAGATATTTGCGCGCCATCGAACTGTCGTCATGGCAGGATGAACAGGCATTCCACCCCATATGGTGCAGCTCATCCCCGATCCCCGGCATTTCGAGCCGATGAATGACCTGGCTGTATGTCGGGCTTTCAGGGTCCACATCCACGGTCGCCAGATAGTCGGGCCTCTGTATGCCCGTGCCGGTATAGATCGCGATTGTATAAAGCAGCTTTTCGCGCGGTGCCTTGATCGCCTCTTGTGGGCTGGCATAGCCCGGTCCGCAACACGTTCCGTCCATCACCCCTCACCCTCCTCCAGATGATTCGTCATGTCTCAAATTATAGTACATACTGATCGATAATTGAGAAAAATATGTACTGAGAACACCCTGTTTGATGGGCACGAACGTTCCGTCAGCCCGGTGATCCGGACAAAGAACGATCCCGGGTGTTTCAACTTCGCCTAAATCGACCTTTCGAACATTTGCGGGCAGCCCCTGACCAAAGTGACCAGCCTTAGGTTTCGATCTGCGGCGGGTTAAAAGCAGTCACCTCCGGCACGGGGCCTTGCCACTTTTCGACCTCGACCAGACAGGAATGTGCAGCACAGGCCTGCGAAAGCTGCGAGGCACCCCGATCCGATGTCAGCACATTGGGATTACCGTGCTTGTCCAGGCTGCCCTCTTTTCCAGGCTCAACGGGATCGTACCAAGCCCCTGTCTGCAACTCCAACACACCGCTCATGATCGTCTTGCTGAGTTTTGCAACGGCCAAACAGGCGCCCCTGGTGTTGAAAAGCCGAACGATGTCGCCATCTTCAATCCCGCGCCTTTCAGCATCCTTGGGATGTATCCGCACCACTTCCCGGTCATCCACCTTGCGCGCCCGCGAGACTCTCCCGTTGTCATACTGGCTGTGCAGTTTGGTCTGGGGCTGGTTGGAGATCAGATGCAACTGATGCGGCTTCGCCGTGGCCGCGCCCAGCCATTCAGTCGCTGGCAACCAGGTAGGATGGCCGGGACAATCCGAATACCCGAACGAGGCGATTTTTTCACTGAATATCTCGATCTTGCCGGAAGGGGTGTTCAATGGGTTTGCAATGGGGTCATCCCGAAAGGCTTTGAGAAAGATGTTCGGAACTTCCGGCTGCGGGAAATCTATGGGCTCTCCAACCCAGAAATCATCGAAATCGGGCGCGGTATGCCCTGCGGCGCTCAGTCTTTCGCTGGCATCGGTGTAAAGCGCGCGCAACCAGTCTTCCTCGGCACGGTTCTGGGTAAAGCGCGCGCCAGCATCCAACCGATCAGACAGGCGGCTGAATATCTCATAATCCGTCAGAGACTCGCCAAAAGGCTCCATGATTTTATGCGATGGTGCAATCATCCGCTCGCGCGCGGCAGAGACGATATCATTGCGCTCCAGCTGCGTAGCGACCGGCAGAACGATATCGGCATGGCGTGCGGTGGCATTCCACCAACTGTCATGGACAACAATTGTCTGAGGTTTCGACCAGGCACGCAACAACCTGTTGATGTCTTGATGATGATGAAACGGGTTGCCCCCGGCCCAATAGACCAGCTTGATATCGGGGTATGTCAATTCCTGTCCGTCAAATGGATAGCTTTGGCCCGGGCACAGCAGCATGTCCGAAATGCGGGCGACGGGAATAAAGCTTTTGACCGGATTCTGAAACTGATCCAGCGCGGGCCATTTCATGCCCAGCAGTGGATTTCCAACGCTGCTGACGGCACCATATCCAAACCCGAAACCACCACCGGGCAGACCGATTTGGCCCAACATCGCCGCCAGCGTGATCGCACACCAATAGGGTTGCTCGCCATGTTCGGCGCGCTGAAGGCTCCACGCCATGGAGATCAAGCAGCGCGATTTGGCCATGTCATGGGCAAGCTGGCGGATGTCTTGCGCAGAGATGCCGCAGATATCGGCGGCCCACTGGGCGGATTTGGCGACGCCATCAGATTGACCCAGCACATAGCTTTCAAAGATATCGTAGCCGGTTGTGTATTTTGTCAAAAACGCCGTGTCGTGCAGATTGTGTGTCACCAGCGTATGGGCAAGCCCAAGGATGAGCGCCACATCCGTGCCCGGACGGATCGGCCACCAGTCGGCCTGGGCGTTTCCATCTTCCGCAATCGGGCTGATGTTTATCAGTCGCACGCCTTTTCGGGACAGGGCTTCAAAATTGTCGGAAAGCTCGTGTTTATACAGCCCCCCCGCATTCACTTGCGCGTTCTTTGCGGGCATGCCGCCAAACATGACGACAATTTTGCTGTTGTCGATGATGTTGGGCCAATCCGTGTGACCGATGCCCAGCCCCTCATCCGTACCGATCACATGGGGCAAAATGGTGCTGGCTGCTCCATAGCTATAGCTGTGAACCGATCGGGTATAGCCGCCCGTTGCATTCAGGAAACGGTGCAACTGGCTTTGGGCGTGATGAAACCGGCCTGCGCTGGCCCAGCCATAGGATCCGCCGAACACAGACTCGTTGCCAAAGGTCTCGCGCACTCTGGTCAATTCGGTGGCGACAAGATCCAACGCCCGATCCCAAGACACCGCCACAAAAGGCTCTGCCCCCCGAGGCGTACCGTCGGCAAGGGGGCCTTTTTCCAGATAGGATTTGCGAACCATGGGCCGGGCGATCCGCACCGGATCGCTATGCGCCTCGATCATCTGTTGACCGATGGGGGATGGGTCGGGATCCTGCGCGTAAGGGGTCAGCCCTTGGTCGGTTGCCGAATAGATACCCCAATGGGTCGAGACATAGGGGGTCTTTGGTGTCGGAAGCATAGCGGATCCTCAAGCTCTGGCCCGCGCCCCTTGTAGCGCAGGCTCTGTCAAGAAAGAATGCGATTTGTGGCGTGCTGTCCGGTTTGACGCTGTCAGCTTAAGAAGACCAACGGAGGCCGTGATGCGTCGCCATCCATAGGCCAGATCATGCTATTCTAAGATCTTCACCACCCCCTGATGAACGGGCCGGAATGACGCGCGTAAATCTAGCCTTCCGCCGTATTTACAAAAACCGAATAGACCGACGTCGTCGCGGTGATGAACAGAACATTGCCGCGTTCGCCGCCGAAGGTCAGGTTGGCGACCCGCTCGGGCACCAGAATCTTGCCCAGCAAATCTCCGGACGGGGAAAACACATGCACTCCGTCGCCGGCTGAGCACCAGATATTGTCATCCCGATCCACCCTCAGCCCGTCAGGCAGGCCATTGTCGATCTCGGCAAAGCGGTGCCCGTTGACCAGGCTACCGTCTGGCAAAACATCATAGGCTTTCAAGATCGACGGGACCGAGGCATCATGGCTGCTGCCGGACTCGGCCACGTATAGCCGCATTTCGTCCTTGGAAAAGGCCAGCCCGTTGGGTTGCACAAATCCATCCGCAACAGGTGTCACGGTCAGATCATCGGGGTTTACCCTGTACACATAGTTTCCATCCTGTTCGGGATCGGCCTTGTGCCCTTCCAGATCGGACAGAATCCCGTAAGTGGGATCGGAAAACCAGATTGACGCGTCCGAATGGACCACCACGTCATTCGGGGAATTCAGTCGTTTTCCAGCATGTGTATCGGCCAAAACCGTCCGGCTACCGTCATGCTCGGTGCGCACGACCGACCGGGTGCCGTGCTGACACGTCACCAGACGACCCTGTGGATCGCGGGTATTGCCGTTGGCATAATGGGATCCGGCGCGAAACACACTTGTGCCCCCGTCCGGTGTCCAACGGCAGATGCGCTCGTTTGGAATATCCGAAAACAGCAACGTGTTGTGGGCAGGAAACCAGACCGGACCTTCGGTCCAGGCGTGCCCGGTCGATATCCGGGACAGTGCCAGGTTGGCATGGATCAGATCTTTGAATTCGGGTCGGACAACATCGTAGAGCGCCGCTTGGGTCATGCGTCGTATCCTTTGCGATTGGCCAATGTGACAACGCCAACGATCACCAGACCGGTCAAAATAAGCCTGATACCTGCGCCCAGCCCGTAAGAGTTCAGCATCGACACAATCAGGAACATGAACAGCGCCGCACCCCAGATGCCCGGCACATTCGAATTGCCTCCGCCGATCGAAGAACCACCGATGACAACCACGGCGATGGACATCAGCATGTACTCGGTCCCCATGTTCAGGTTTGCCCCACCGGAAAAGCTGGCCAGCAGGAACCCGGCCAACGCGGCACAGACGGCAGAGTTCACATAGACGGCAAAGCGGACCGCGTTGACCGGAACGCCGCTCAGCCGGGCGGCGCGCAGGTTCTGACCGATGGCGGAAATCCAGCGCCCGGCGATGGCGCGTTCCAGCAAAAGCCACGCCAACACCGCCAGCACAATCCCGACCAGCGCCACATTGGGCACACCCAGCGTCCCGCCGGTGGCGAAATCGGCCAAAGGCTCGGGCGGTTTGATCCGCAGGCCCCGGTTCGACCAGATCGCTAGCGATTGGTACAGGAATGAGGCCGACAGGGTTGCGATGATCGGCGGGATGCGCAGCAGCAGGATCAGCGCAAAGTTCAGCACTCCGCAGCCTACCCCTACTCCGATGGCGACCAGCAAACCGGGCAGGATCAACCCCGTCTGCGTGTCCATGAATTTCAGCGCCAGCGTCGCAGCCAAGGTCATCGAGGCCGGGATCGACAGGTCGACATTCCCGGGGCCAAGCGTGATCACCAGCATCTGACCGATACCAACGATGGCCGAGAAAGACGCAAATGTCAGCGCCGCGTACATGAGCGACCCCGCCCCCGATCCTGCCAACATGGAGGTCGCGCCAAATGTCAGCGCCGCAGCCACATAGGCCCAGAGCCAGGGCCTGCGCAGGATCTCCAGAACAGGGTTTCGGCGCGACTCGATTGTGGTTGTCTCATCACTCATGCGCTGGCCCCCTTGCGTACAAACAGCAGCCGGACGGCCAGCACCAGGATCAGGATCGCGCCTTGCGCCCCGATCTGCCAATCCGGAGACAGGCGCAGAAAGGACAGGAAGCTTGCGGCCAGCGTCAGCGTCAACGCCCCGATCACGGCCCCGAAGGGTGAGATGCGGCCGCCGACAAATTCTCCGCCCCCAAGAATGACACCGGCAATCGACAAGAGCGTATAACGCAGCGCGATATTGGCATCAGCTGCTGTCGTCAGTCCCACCAGACACATCCCGGCCAGAACGCCGAAGAGCCCGGCCAGCCCGTAAGCCCCGGCGCGCAGTTTGACCACGGACCACCCGGCCCGCTCCATCGCGCGTTCGTTGCCGCCGACACCTTGCAGGATCACACCCACCCAGGATCGCTTGATCAGCAAATGGACCACAAAGGCAATAACCAGCGGTGCAATGACGGCAATGGGCACCAAAGGTGTCTTGAGGCTCATCAGCGTTTTCAGCCACTGGGGCGACGCGCCGCCGGGCGAGGGCAGGATCAGCACCGCCAACCCGCCCCAGACAAAGGACATGCCCAGCGTCACGACAATGGCCGGTAGACCGCGCAGTTGGATCAGCGCCCCAAGGGCTGCATAAGCCAGAATGGCGGCGGCCAGAATGGCATAGCCGATCAGAGGAGCGTCATGCACAAATGTGGCAGTAACGCAGGCACAGAAGCTGACGAAAGTGCCGATGGACAGGTCGATATCGTTGACCATGATGATCATCATCTGCGCAATCGTCGCCAGCGCCACCGGAATGGCCAGATTGAACAGCAGGTTCAGCCCGAAATAACTCATCGCCCGGGGCTGAAGATAAAACACCGCGCTCAGCAAGACCGCCAGGGACAGAACCGGCAACAAAAGGCGCATACGATCGGCGATCATTCCGCGGCCTCCTGCATTTCGAACGAGGCGCGCAGGATGTTTTCCTCGGAAATCTCTTCTCCGCTCAGCTCGGCGGCGATCTCACCGGCGCGGAACACAAAAACACGGTCGCATTCAAGGATCTCGTCCGTCTCGGTTGAGTACCAAAGAAAGCTGCGGCCTTTGGCGGCCTCATCCTGAATCATCTGATAGACTTCTTTCTTGGTGCCCACATCCACGCCGCGCATCGGGTCATCCATCACCACAATCGGGGCGGAGGACGCCAGCGCCCGAGCGAACAAAACCTTCTGCTGGTTGCCACCGGACAGCGACAGGATCGGGTTCAGCAGATTGTCGGTGCGAATGCCAATCCGGTCTTTCCAGTATTGCACCAGCCCGCCTTCGTTGCTGCGATCCACCATGATCTTGCGGCTGAATTCGGGCAGTGTGGTCAGCGACAGGTTCCGCAAAATCGACCACAGCGGCATCACCCCATCGCGGGCGCGGTCCCCGGCGACAAACACGACTTCGGGCTCATTGGGGGTTTTCCAGACCGAGGAATGATCGAAGAATATCTGCGCCAAAGCTTCGGCCTGCCCGTGTCCGGCCAAGCCGGCCAGCCCCACAATCTCGCCCTTGCGAGCGTTCAGACCGTTCTGGGCCCGGATCACCTGATCCCCCAACGGACGGTTTGCACGCGCTTGTTCTGCCTCATCGTGGTCAGGCGCGACATGGCCCATCGCGTCGACGATAGAACTGCGGGTAAAGGACTGGGCCGGTTGGTCATCCACGATCTGGCCGTCTTTCATGATGACGATCCGTGTCGCGACCTCGAAAATCTCACCCATCATGTGTGAGATGAACAGAACCGCCCCACCGGAGGCGCAAAACCGTTTGATGTGATCCAGCAATTGCTGGGCAATGGCCGCATCCAACGACGATGTCGGCTCATCAAGGATAACAAGGCTGGGCTCGCGGTCGCGATCGGCAAATGCGATTGCAATCTCGACCATCTGGCGTTCGGCGATCGTCAGATCGCCTACGGTCGCTTGGGCGCGAATGCCATGGCCCGGAAAGACCAGATCCAGCGCCGCGACAATTCTTTGCTGTGCCGCGCGCCGCCACCCTTTGCGCGGCATGTTGCGATAGGGGATGCGGAGGTTTTCCAATACGGTCAGGTTGGGGCACAACGACAGCTCCTGAAACACACTGCGAACCCCGGCGTTCTGCGCATTTTGGCTGTTTTTCAGACCCTTGTCCCCACCGCGATAGGCCACTGCCCCGCCGGTCTGGGTCAGCCGACCGTTGATCACATTCGCCAGCGTCGACTTGCCGGCACCATTGTGACCCACCAGCCCGACGCATTCGCCCGCACCAACCGAGATTGATGCGGCGCGCAGCGCATGGACGGGGCCAAAGGACATATCGGCCCCGTCCAGCGTGACAACCGGCGCCTCTGGTGCGCCGGGTATCGTTTGGGTTTCGGTCATCGGTTAGTTGGCGTCGGCAATGACGGCCTGCGCCTCTTCCAACGTATATTCAACATTGGCGACCGAGCCCTTTGGCGTGGTTTTCAGCGACTCTTCCAGATCGGCTTGCGTCACCGTCAGGAATGGAACCGTCAGGTCTTTGGGCACATCGGCCCCATCCAGAACCTGCTGCGCAACCCAGAAGGCCAGCGTGCTGACACCGGGCGCAATCGACAGCGAGGTCGTCTCGTACCCGTTTGCAGCCTTTTCATCGGCCCACCATTGCAGCTCATCCTGACGGTTGCCCATCACGATGGTCGGCATCGCGCGATCCGTGGCCCCAATGGCCTGCGCGGCACCATAGCCATCGCCACCCTGGGTCACGACGCCCACAATCTCGGGCAGGCTGGGCAGGATACCGGCAACAGCTTTTTGCGCCACGTCCTGCGCCCAGTCGCCATGAACCGAACCGACAATCTCGAAATTGGTGTTCTTGACCTCGTCATGGATGCCGGCGCTGATTTCGTCATCAACGAACACGCCTGCCAAACCGCGGATTTCCAGCAGATTGCCGCCATCGGGGTACCGCTCGGCGAGGTATTTCACCTGCTCGCGGCCCATTTGCTGAAAGTCCACCGCAATGCGCCACGCGCAGGGTTCCTGCACGATGCCGTCAAAGGATACGACCGTGATACCCGCATCACAGGCTGCCTTGACCGCGCCGTTGATCGCCGTGGGGGATGCTGCGTTGATGACGATGGCGTCATAGCCCTGCAGGATCATATTCTGAATCTGCGCCGCCTGTTCGGTGGCCTGATTTTCCGACGTGGTGAACGCATCCGCTGCGGCAACAACGCCATCTGCAACCGCCGCGTCACCGTTCTTTTGCCAGCTTTCCAGCATGGCCTGACGCCACGAATTGCCCGCATAGTTGTTCGACAGAGCAATGCGCTTGTCCGATGTGTCCGCACCAGCACCGGTTGCAGCGGTTAGGGTAAGCCCGGCAGCGGCGCCGAGCAATATGGCCTTCAGTGTCATCTTTTCCTCCCTGAGCGGCCCAACCGCCGCACAAATTGCGCCCGCCTCCTCAAGCCGGCTGCGCAAGAATTCACCGTGCGGGGCGGTTGGGTAAGAGTACGACACGCGCAAAGCTTGCGGGTTCCCGCAAATACGCTGCGGAAACCCGCATGACACATCCCTGCCCCAACGATATAGTCAGCTCTGCCGGACGCGTGACGCCGGTTTCGAAAGGGCGCGCCTATGGCAGATCTTGCTTACTACCTGCGGATTTCCAATCACCTGGCCGGTAATCTGGACATCAAATCCGCCTTGCGCTCGGTCAAGTCCGAGATCGACAAGATATTGGAGGTTGATCACCTGGATGTCTGCCTGATCGACGAGGAAGGCACGCTGAACACCAGTTACGAGGTGGGTTTGCACACCAGTTGGAGCCGCACGCGTGCGCCTGCTGCGGTTTCTCCGGTGCGGGATATTTTGCTGGGTCGCTGCGACAGTCTGCTGACCGGCAATGCGCTGGAGGACCCCAGATATGTGTTCGAAGGGGCCGATGCCGGGCCCATCATACGTCACAAGATGCGCAGCCGGGTCAATGTCGCGATGAAGGTTCTGGGGCGCACCATTGGGGCGCTGAACTGTTCGTCCAAAAAGCCGGATTTCTATGACGAACAAGCCGTTGAGCAAGTGCGCAATATCGCCGATGTTCTTGCCCCCTATTTCTATGCCCTGCGCGCCACCGAGCAGGCAAAACGCGAAGCCATCATGCGCGCCGAGGTTCAGGCCCGTGAGGAAGGGTTGCGCCAAGGCGCCTCAAGCCTGACCGACGCGCTTGAGCTTGAGCGTCAGCGTATCGGAATGGACCTGCATGATCAGACATTGGCCGATCTGACCCGGATCAGCCGCGATCTTGAGCGCTGCAAATCACGGCGAGACATAGAAAACGTGCAGGGCAGCATGCAAAGCTGCATTCAGGACCTGCGCGGTATCATCGATATGTCGATCCCATCACTGCTGGAACTTTTTGGATTTCAGCACGCGGTCAGAACGCATCTGGAACGCGCAATCGGCGCCGATCAACAGATTGACATAGACGTGCGCGATCTTTCTGACGGTCTGGTCGATCAACTGCCGCAAACCAAACGGATTGCGCTGTTCCGCATCGCACAAGAGGCCATCAATAATGCCGTCCGCCATGCGCAGGCCAGCCGGATTTTGGTGGAAATCAAATGTGATGATGGCCTGCACCTGCGCGTCACAGATGACGGAATAGGCGCAAGCCCGCAGGGGCAGCTCAGGACATCCGGCGGCCTGACCCATATGGACACGCGGGCCCAATTGATCGGGGCGCAGTTTGCAATCTCGCACTCCAACGGCACCGAGATCGCGGTCACGCTGCCGGTCTCACACTGCTCAGAACCCGAGGTGGCGGTATGAAAGTTCTGTTGGTTGAAGATGACGCCATGCACGCAAACTACCTCAAAGAGATGGTAACCGAAGCGCTGCCCGAAGCCACGGATATCAGCCTTGCGACCAACGGGCGCGAAGGCGAGTTGCAGGCGCGTCAAAACGCGGTCGAAGCCATTGTCATGGACCTGCGCATGAAAGAGCGCAACGGCATCGAAGCCGCCCGAACGATCTGGGCGGAACGGCCCGCAACACGCATTCTGTTCTGGTCCAACTACTCGGACGAGGCATATTTGCGCGGCATCACCCGGATCGTGCCGAAAGAGGCCGCATATGGCTATGTCCTGAAAACCGCCAGCCCTTCGCGCATGCATCTGGCCCTTCGTGCGGTTCTGGTTGAGGCCCAGATCGTCGTCGACCGCGAAATCCATCAGATCCAGCGCGATCAGAACCGGGCGGGCGAAGCGCTAACCGAAATGGAACTGGCTATTCTGTCAGATCTGGCTTTGGGATTGTCAGACAAAACAATCGCCCGGCGGCGGAAACTGGCACTGCGAACCGTTCAAAACAGGCTGCTGTTCATCTATGAAAAACTGGACGTCAACGACCTGCCGGTCGGCGGCACCGACATCACAATCAACAAACGCGTCAGGGCTGTATCCAAAGCGATACGGGCACAAATCCTGAACACCGAAGCAATCGCTGTGGCCGAAAAAGAACTTGCCCTGTGGCTGCCCAAAATTCAGTCGCAAAGTGTGTAGGCAACTAGGATGCGTCGCACACCATAGCGCCTTGTCCGCGAACAGGGTGAGCACAGACCGCAATAGATCGATTTCATTTTGAAGATGCTGACCGCCTGCGTTCAGGTAGGGCTGGAAGGGGAAAGTTTGGTCGGGTTTGACCGCCGATTTACCACCTTCACCCCCGACATCGGGGGACTTACGACCTTGGTCGAAATGCGCGCCTGGTGTTCCGGTGTTTCGAAATCGGTCCGGATCAGGCGAAGGGAGCGGCGGTCTCCGTAAAGTAAGCCCAACAGGACCAGAGGCAGTTCTTTGACAGAATGCCATACCCGTCGCAGCTTGGCGTTCAGCCACGAGCTGTTGCGAAAGGCCCGGTTCTTTTGAAGCCGCGTATCCTTCTGACCAAACCGCGCCTTTCGATCAAAAACGTCAAGCTGCACGGCCTGGCAAGGTTCTATCTGCATCTGTCGCATCCAGGGTCTGGTCCACAGAAAGGCCTCCATCATCCGGTATTGGCCTGCCTCTTTCAGCAACCGCTGGGCAGCTTTTGGGCCAAGAACATAGGCCGCCGCGCCGCGTTTGTTTTTGAACAACCGATATGCGGAAACGTTCAGCGTCGCATTTCGCCAGACCGGAGCTTTGCCAAGCCTGTGCTCCTTGTGCGCGTATTCAAGATCATAAACGCAGTTCCAACGGTCCCGGCGCTGTTCGAGATGGTCCAGAACGGCCGCGAATTGCGATGAAAGCAGAACATCGTCTTCCAAGACACAGACTCTGTCCTTTTGCGCAGCAATCACTTCCCAGACCCGCCAATGCGAAAAGGTGCATGCAATGTCTTGCGCTCTGATTTCTCTGGTCCATTCGTTCGCAGCGTTTTGCAACACGCGCTCGGGCAGATCATCGACTGAAACGGCGGGAATAAACACCAATTCCAAACCCAGCCGGTTTGCTTGCTTTTGTTGGAACTCACGCCGCGACGCTTTGTTGGGTGTGTTGATCACCAGAATTTGCATATCGGGATTTCCGTTTTGAAACTTGCAGAGATGGGGCGCGTTTTGCCTCGTGAATTCGCTCGGTGCGTGTGGGTCAGCCCACAGTAAACTGGCCCATCATCCCGCAGTCTTCGTGCTCTAGAATGTGGCAGTGATACATGTATGGTGCGTCGTCCGTGGCCGGGTACGCGAACCGCACCAGAACTTCGGACCAGCCGTTTTCGACATGGACCATGTCTTTCCAACCTTGTGCATAGGCAGGCGGATCGGACCCGTTTTGCGTCAGAATGCGAAAGGAACAACCGTGGACGTGAAACGGATGCAGCTGATCATCCGAAGCGATGCGCCAGATCTCGGTGTCGCCTTTTTGCACGCGCTCATCGATGCGCTGCATGTTCATGGGCTGGCCATTGATGCCCATGCCGCCACCGCCACAGACATTGCCCCACAGCGCCGCGAGGGTGGCGAGTTCTTCGCTGCCGCCCATGTTCAGCTGAAAAGACCGCGTAACGGTTGCTTCGGACCGGTCCGCCGCGGGCAGATTGGCCAGCCGATCGGGCAGCGATCCCGTGAACCCTGTGTCCGACCGCCGGTTCAAGACCAGGGCGGGCATTGCGGTTTCGCCACCAAAGACACTGCCCAACAGCCCGAGCAGACCTTCGGGTTCACCAAAGCTCACCATCAATGTGTTGGTCTGCAGGTCTTTTAAGTCGATCAGAACTTCGTATCGTTCACCCGGCGACATCGTAATTCTGTCGGTCTGGACCGCCGAGGCCAGAAATCCACCGTCAGAGGCGATCACGGTCAGCGGCCCTGATTGCAGTGACAAGGTCAGGAACCTTGCATTGCAGGCGTTCAGAATGCGCAATCGAACCAGGCCTTGGGGGACCGTCTGCGTCACTGGCGAGATTGCGCCGTTTACAACAAGCGTATCCCCGGCGAAGCCTTCTTCGAAGACGTCCCCCGTCAGCACGTAGTCCATTTGCCCCAAGGCGTTGAACATCTTGTCCTGCAGGACCAAAATAAAGTCATCCACGCCATAGGTGGCGGGCAGATCGGCGGACAGGCTGGCGTCATCTTCGATCAGAAGAACACCCGCCAGACCTTTGTAAGTCTGCTGCGCCGTACTGCCATGCGTATGCGAATGAAACCAGTTCATCGAAGCGTGCTGTTGGATCGGCACGTCCGGTGACCAGCGCTGTTCCGGTTCGATTTCCTGATGCGGGCCACCATCCACATCACCGGGGATATGCAGCCCGTGCCAGTGCAGGGTCGTGACAACTCCGATCCCGTTTGTGACATCGAAGGGCAGTGTTTGCCCCTGTTTGGCCCGCAATACGGGGCCAAGATAGGATTGATTGATCCCGAATGTGGAACTGGGCGTGCCGGTTCCAAAGTCATGCGAGGCGGTTTGCAGGTTCAGCGAAATACGGCTGTCTATGCCGCCTGTCAGGTCCGTGATCGGTATGATCGGCAAAGGGCGCACCGCTGACTGCGCCAGTGCCACTCCTGAACAGGGCAAGAGAGCAGTTGATCCCGCTGCCGCCAAAAAGTCGCGCCTGTTCACCTAACGTCTCCGTCTTTTGCAAAATGCTGCCGGTCTTTTGGCAAGGGTCTGGCACCAGCGTTCGGAAAAAGAAGTACACCTCGCTGATGTCGGTGAAATGACACAAACAGGATTTCGGCTTCCGCCAAGATGTCCGAAAGATTACAGATCGGTAATGTTGGCGCGGGTTTGCTGCCCGGACGGACGTGTTAGCTTATCGTCAGCCTGCGAAAAGTGACGCTTACCAACAGGCCCGGCCTATTGTCGCCAAGCGAAACCTCGGCCCCGTGCAGAGTTGCAATGGCTTCCACTGTGGCCAGCCCCAATCCGTGGCCCGGGCTGCTTCGGCTTTTATCGCCCCTGAAAAAACGCCTGAAAACCCGTGCGTGATCTTCTGCGGGTATGCCTGGGCCGTTGTCCGAAACGGTCAGGTTGGCCCGATCGTCTTTAGTACCCACAAGGACATGGATATTTGTACCCGCCGGGCAGTGGCGCAGGGCGTTTTCAATCAGGTTCGATGCCAACTGCAGCAACAGCGCCCGATCACCAAACACAAAAGCACCCGCAGGCGGGGATGTCAGCCGAAGGGTCTGGTTCTGATTTTCCGCCGTGGGTTCGAACACTTCGAACACCGTCTCAGCGACAGCGCCCAGATCGACCTTTTCAAACCTTGCGCGCTGATCGCCGGCTTCGACCTGGGCAATCCGCAGCAACGCGTTGAAGGTCGCGATGATATCCTCGACCTCGGTCAAAGCGGCACCTGCCTCTTGCGATGTGCTTTGCAACCGTTCCAATCGTTGGCGCAGCCGCTGCAAAGGCGTACGCAAATCATGCGCAATATCGTTTGAAATCTGCTGTTGGGTTTCCAGCAACGTCTCTAACCGTCCAAGCGTCGCATTTATGCGCTCAGAGACACGGCTCAGATCATCGCGGGCATCGCTAGCGATCGGGATACGGGCCTTCAGGTTGCCGTTTGACACCGCATCGAGTGTACTTGAGATGCCGACAATCCGTTTTTCGGTGATCTTCCCCACCCGGACGCCCGCCAACAAACCGGCACTGATTGTCAAAACAGACCCAATCAAAAGCGCGAGACCCAACGCCTCGATAACCTCGCTGCCAACGTGGTCACCGGTGCCCTGAATGAACTCAAACGGACCTATCCGGGTCTGCGTGACCCAATAGCCGTTGGCCTCTTCTTCATGCTCTCCGTCGATGTCGACCTGATCTACCGAAACAAACTGCGCGCCACCGTTTGCCGATGCAACGGCTGACATGTCCAAGTCCAGAATGTTGCCGGACACAGGCTGGCCGCCATCACCCAGCAGCAGAAAGATCCGCGCATTCTCGAAATTCACCGTTTGCAGGGCTTCGACATGCTCGATCAGCCTGTTGCTTCCGTGATCGGCATAAACTCTGGCCAATGTGGCCGCATCCGCGCGCATCTGATCAACGGTGCGATCCCGGATTTCGTAGATCGAGAGGCGATAGGCCCCAAAGAACATCAAGACCACCAGAACCGAATACAGCAGCGCAAACTGCAAGGACAATTTTGTCGAAGTGCTGCGAAGACCGGACCAGGGAAATTTCATGTCAGGCGTGAAGGCTGTAGCCAAAACCCCGGACCGTATGGATCAGGTCTTTGACAAAGGGTTTGTCGATCTTCTGCCGCAACCGGCTGATATGCGTCTCAACCACATTGGTTTTTGGATCAAAGTGAAAATCCCACACCGCCTCCAACAGCATCGTGCGGGTCACGACCCGGCCTTCGTTGCGCATCAGATGGACCAGCAGGCGGTATTCCCTGGGCTGAATGGCAATGTCTTGCCCGGCCCGCGAAACTGTATGAGCGATGAGGTTCACCTCAAGATCGGCAACCCGCAGCGTCGTTGGCTCTGCCTGCATCGGCGGGCGCCGCGTCAGCGCCATCAGCCGGGCCGAGAGTTCCGAGAATGCAAAGGGCTTCACCAGATAATCATCGGCGCCCGCCTCAAGACCATCGATGCGGTCATGCAACCCGTTCATGGCGCTCAGGAAGATGATGGGGGTTTTCACATCAGCACCGCGAATGGATTTGACCAGTGTCAAACCATCCAGCTTTGGCAGCATCCGGTCGATGATCATAACGTCAAAATCACTGTCCAGCGCCTGCAGGAACGCCTGCTTGCCATCCGATGCCACCTCATACACATGCCCCAATGCACTGAGGCTGGAGCTTATGTATTCCGCCGTTTCGGCGTCGTCTTCCACAATAAGTACACGCATCGTTCGGGCCCGCAGAATGGTTTTCACCACCCTATTGGATTCCGAACCCCACCCGCCAGCACATTACCAAATTGTATAGTTTCGATCAGGGCCTGAAAATATCGGCGCTTCTTACCCATCGACCCGGTTGGGTTTGTGGTTACAAGCTCAGCAGGCACTCAATCTCTGCGTGCAGGGTTTCACCGGCAAAGCGTTTCTCACCAGCGATAAAGAACTCATTTGCGACCTGCAATTTAGCTAAGAGATTATTCTCTGAACCTTCGCCATCGCGTTTGCGGCGTCATATCAGTGCAGGGGCAACCAATTGCCGCTGTTCCCAATTCGCGCACTCACCTTGGTCAGTGGATTGAGCAAGGCCAATCCCGATCAGAGTACTAATTTCCGGTTGTTCGATGTTGCTCAGACGTATGTCAGCCCCGACGACCTGGACCAGAATACCGGTTCCGTTATGGCCTTTGAGATGGCCTTTTACACGGAATAGCGCCTTCGGGCGTGATGACAGTGCGCGGGCCAGTTGTTCAGCGTCGAAGCTCAGATCGCTTTGGTGGGACCATTTGGTATAGGTCGTGTGCGGCAGGCTTTTGACGTCCTCCAAAACCGCATCCGGCAGCAAGATGGAAGAGAAATCCAGCGCATCGGCGGTCGTCACTTGCGCGTTTGGATTCAGGTCAAACAAGGTCTGACGCAAGGCAGGGGTCAAGGCTGATTTACTGACGGCCAGTAAGTCGGCGCAGGAAATCTGACCTTCGATCTGCGGCGCGATCCTGTCGTCCCCAAGCAAACCGGAAATCTGTTTGCCATCCACAATGGTGACGATACCCGCATAGATCAGATCAGGCTCCGCCCGGGCCACCTGCGCAATCCGGGCCGGGTCGGCGATTCCGCTGGCTTCGATAAGCAGATGATCAGGTCTGGGATTGCGGTTCAGGACATCACCCACGGCCATGAAAAGATCTGCCCCCATGGTGCAGCAGACACATCCGTTGGCCAGTTCAATTGTGTCTTCATCGGCAGAAATCAGCAGGGAAGCGTCAATGTTGATCGCACCGAAATCATTCACAAGAACAAGTATGCGCAATCCGTGATCTTCCGACAAAAGGCGGTTGATCAACGTGGTTTTGCCAGCGCCAAGATAGCCTCCGACAACGGAAAGGGGCAACGGGTTCATGTTCTGTGCACCTCTCCTCCCAGGACGGTGCCCAACACCTTGATGTCTTTTAGCGTCATGGGATCGACTTGAGAGGGGTCGTCTTCCAACCAGACAAAATCCGCCCGTTTGCCAACTTGAATCGAACCGATTTCATCATCCATCTTGAGGGTTTGCGCGGCACCCAAGGTGATTGCATAGAGCGCCTCGTCAACCGAAACCTTCTGCGCCGCGCCGAGCGTCTGGCCGCTCATCGTCTGACGGTTGACCGCACACCAGGCGGTGAACAATGGCGCCATTGGGGTAACCGGTGCGTCAGAATGGATGGCCGTTATCACACCGGCATCCAGGCAGTCTCGTACCGCATCCATGGCATGCGCCCGATCTGGACCGATCGTAAGGGCCGCGTGCTGATCGCCAAAATACCACAAGTGATTGGCAAAGATATTGCACGCCACACCCAATTCGGCAGCGCGTCGGAAAAGCGCGGCGTCCATCATCTGGCAATGCTGTAAAACATGGCGTGCGCCCGGCCATGGGTGCTTTCGCGCCGCTGCTTCTAGCGCATCCAGCGAAACTTCGGCAGCCTCGTCGCCATTGACATGAATGTGCATTTGCACGCCGTTTTTCTGCATTTCTGCGCAGAGTTGGAAAATCTGCTCCGGTGCGGTGTTCCAAATCCCGTTCGGTTGGCCGCCGACATAGCCCGGCGCGCGCACGCGGGCGGTCCAGCCCTGGATCGAGCCATCCGTCATCAGTTTCACCGCCCCCAAACGCAACTTGTCGGTTGAGGCCTTGCGCAATGCCAGAGCGTTGGCAGCGACATCCGCGGGGGTTGCCCCCATGGCACCAACCGCCGGGACAAGCCGAATGGGAAAAGCGGTACCGCCGGTGACGCTGGTCAGACGTTGCACATCTTCTTCATCCAAGGTTGCAAAAAGGTCCGTTGCGGTCGTAACCCCGGCGCGAATGCAAACCTGCCCGTAGGTGTTCAGCGCCTCTTCTGTCTGCGTCAGAGCACGAAAATCGATCTTCATGCGCCGCATCACCGGAAACATCGCAGCCATTTCCTGCAGTTCGCCGGTTGGCTCCCCAGCCCCGTCCCTGACGACGCCTTCAAGGTTCGTCGTTGCATCGTATCCGGCCAGGGCAAGCGCGGGGGTGTTTGCGCAAAGCAGATGAAAGTTCGAAAAGATTATCGCAATCGGACGGTCACGGCTGACCTGATCCAGATGTTTGCGTCCCAGTCTTTCACTGGTCAGAAAAATAGGATCGAAACCCCACCCAACAAGCGGTTCACCCGGCGCCAGCGTCGCTTCGAATTCCCTAAGGCGTGCGATGACCTGATCAATGTCGGTCATCCCCTTATGCAATTGGCCCGCCGGGTCGATCCGGTCGTGAAATCCACAATAGGCATAGGACCACATCGCGCCTGCCATCAGATGCGCGTGGCCTTCGACGAAACCGGGCATCAACACACCATCCGTCAGATCCATGACCTTTTCGGCCCCACCCCAGATATCGGCGCAATCCGGGCCGCCAACCGCCAAAATCCGACCCTCGCGCACGGCGACATGCGTGGCGCGGGGCTGGGTTCTGTCCATGGTCAGGATCGATTTTGCCGCAAATAAGGTTGTTCTTGCCATTCGGAACCTGTCGCTTTTCTTCACATCTAACCAAGCTTGGAAGCTGGGAAAAATAGAATTAGTGTTGGACTATCAGGCAAAAAATGGTGGTTTGGCCATGCGTTTCTCAATCAAACAGCTGACCTATTTCGACGCGGCGCTTCGAACCGGCTCAATTGCAAGGGCGTCGGCAGAGATGAACATCTCTCAGTCTTCGATCACCGCCGCCATCGACATTATCGAGGAAACGACCGGTGCCGAGTTGCTACGACGGATGCCGGCAAAAGGGATCGTGCCAACTGACAAAGGCCTCGAAGTCGGAGCCCGCGTTCGCGATTTTCTGGAACAGGCCCGCATATTCGAAGCGGATTTGCTGACGTTGACGGGTGATCCCGCCGGAACCTTACGGCTTGGATGTTATGCGCCCACAGCCCCATACGTGCTGCCCCCAATCCTCAAACGGATTTCGCAGGACTACCCGCAGATCCGCGTCGAGATCAAAGAAGGGGATATGGTCTCGATCGTGGAATTTCTGAACACCGGGGTTGTTGATCTTGCGCTGACCTATCGGCGCGCCGCCCCAAAAGCACAACCCTTCCTTCCCCTGTTCGAAGCAAAGCCAATAGCGATGATACCAGACGTCTCGCCTTTGGTGCGACAGAAAGAGATCGCTCTATCCGACCTGGCCGACTTGCCCATGATCCTGCTCGACCTGCCGGGCGCGCCGAACTATTTTGAAAGTCTATTCGCAGCGGAAGGTCTGTCCATCAACGTGGCGCACACAACCAAAAGCTCGTCCGTTCTGCGCGGATTGGTTGGAGCGAACCTTGGGTATACCCTGCTGAACATCTGCGGTCCCTTGGATCGGACAGGGCAGAATGGATATGTGGCCAAGCCCATCAAAGGAGAACACGATTCTCCGCATTACGGAGTTGCCTATACAAGCGCGGGCAAACGCTCGTCCCTTGTCCAAAGCGTATTGAACACCTGCCGCGAGATTGCCGAGCAGGATGGGTTTGAACATCTTTTGACACCGGGCGCGGTGGATTGACCTCTATCCACTAAAAAATGGAACAATAGTCCAGCAAAAGACTGTTTTGTGGGGAATAGGCGAGGGGCTAATCTTCCTAAGTACAATCGCCGCGGTCTGACACCAGCCCGCGAGACGACAAAAAAATACCGCACGGAGGATTATATGTTATTCAAAAACTTGCAGAAAATGTCGATTTCCGCAGTGGTGGTCACGCTGACTGCGGCGTCCGGCTGGGCGGCAGACATCACAATGAATGTCGGATTCGGCGCGCCCGAAGAATCTCTCTACGGCCGCTTTGGCGCGATATTCCAAGAGAAAGTCGCTGAACACACCAACGGCGACATCGAAGTCAAGCTGCGGTGCTGTAACCAGATTTCCAGCGAAGACGAAGCGTTCAAGGCCATGCAACTGGGCACCGTTGACGGGTTTTTCATTACTGCCAACAATGTCTCGCCGCATTGGCCAATGATGGATGTGACGGTTCTGCCTTATATCTTCCAGAACAAGGAACATCTTGATCGTGTGCTGAACGGTGACGTCGGTCAGATGATGAAGGATCAGCTGCAGGCCGATACCAGCGTGCACCTGCTTGCCTTTGGCCCGGCCCTGTATCGCGATTTCTACAACTCGGTTCGGCCTGTGAACACAATGGCCGACATGAAAGGGCTGAAGGTCCGGGTTCCCAAGAACGAGGTGATGATCGCCACGTTTGAAGCCTTTGGCGCAAACCCCGTGCCATTGGCGTGGTCAGAAACCCCGACGGCGCTGCAAACAGGCACAGTTGACGGAGGCGATAACGGAACATCTTTCATCCGCGACATGAAGTTCTTCGAGTTTGAGCCGCATCTGGTCATTCTGGAACATTTCGTGGCCTTCGCACCGCTCTTTGCCTCTGACACGTTCATGAACAAGCTGAACGACGAGCAGCGCGCGCAGATACTGGCAGCAGCCGAAGATGCGGGCGCAACCTTTGCCGCCGAAGTGGCAAGCGAGACAGAAGAAATTCGCAATTGGTTGGCAACCGAAGGCGGCATGGCGCGGACCGATCCCGATCGGGCGGATTTCATCACCGCAGCACAAGGCGTTCAGCAGGAGTTTGCGGAAAAGCGTGGGCCAGAGTTTGTCGCTTTGGTCGAGGCCATCCAGGCTGCGGCCCAATAAGCCGCAAGACAAACGAAAAGGGCGCCGCGAAGGGCGCCCTTTTTGACAAGAAGACCGGAGGGGAACATGTCGGGCATCAGATGGCTTGAGCGGCATTTCGAAGAACTGATCTGCTGCACCTGCCTGGCGATCATAGCGATCGCTGTCTTTGCGCAGGTCGTCGCCCGATATGTGTTTGAAGTAGCCCTACACTGGACCGAGGAAACAGCAGCAATTTGCATGGTCTGGGCCGTTTACATGGGCGCATCGCTTTGTGTTCGTGAACGTTTCCACATCCGCATCATGGTTGCCGTACAAGCACTGCCAGAACGCGTAGGAAAATACGTCATCTTCCTTGCGGATATTCTCTGGGCTTTCTTCTGCATCTTCATGATACGGATCAGCTGGGACTACCTCTATGTTTTCTGGCGCTTCCCGGAAACCAGCCCCAGCCTGGGCATCAACCAGTTTTATCCGCAAACCATCCTTGTGATCGGCTATGGCCTGATGCTGCTGCGGCTGTTTCAGACATATCTGCTTTGGTGGCAGGAAGGCAGGAACGGATTGCCCGGGATGCTTGAAGAAGAGTGGGAAAGCACCACGCAGGATCAGGAGCGCCCACTATGAGCCCATTGATGATCCTTGCGATTGCCTTTGTCGTCCTGACGATCATGGGCGTTCCGCTGTTCGTGTCGGTTGGACTGACAACCGCGCTGGCGCTTTTCCTGATCGACATACCGTACACATTGATCGCGCAAACGGGTTACGGCAGCCTGACGCCATTTCCATTGCTGACCATCCCCCTTTTTGTCTTGGCCGGCCGACTGATGGAGGTCGGCGGAATGGCAACCCGGATGATCGCTATCGCGACCAACCTTGTCGGGGCGTATCGCGGCTCGATGGGGCTGGTCACCGTTTTCGCCTGCATGCTGTTTGCGGCGCTTTCTGGGTCTGGGCCAGCGACGACAGCCGCCATTGGCTCGGTGACCGTGCCCGCGATGAAGCGCGAGGGGTATGACGTGCCTTTCGCAGCCTCAATCACAGCAAGCGCGGGCGCTTTGGGCAGTCTTATTCCGCCGTCCAACCTGTTGATTATCTATGGCCTAGTGTCCGAGACCTCGATCCCGCGCCTGTTTCTGGCCGGGCTGATCCCGGGCGTGATGGTCACGTTTCTGCTGATGGTAACCACCTACATTATCGCCCGCAAACGCGGCTATGGCGGCGACGGAGATCCCTTCTCGTGGCAACCTTTCCTGAAGGCTGCATGGGATGGCAAATGGTCCATCGGTGCCCCCGTTCTGATCCTTGGCGGGATCTATGGCGGCGCCTTTACACCGACCGAAGCGGCGGGCGTTGCGGTGTTTTACGCGTTGTTTGTCGGGCTGTTCGTCTATCGTGAACTGACCGTCAAAAAAGTCATCGACGCCCTGCGGTTCACCGCGCTTTTGACAGGCATTCTGATCCTGCTGACCCCCACCTTGGCCTTTGGCCAGCTCACCGCATTCTATGATGTGCCCACGGCAGTGCAGGAGGGGATAACCTCGCTGACAACCAATGTCGTTCTGGTGCTGTTGCTGATCGGGATTTTTTACATCTTTATCGGCACATTCATGGAAAGCCTGGCTCAGATCGTTCTGTTCACCGCCGTCTTCCTGCCGTTGGTCTCCTCCTTGGGCGTTGATCCGGTGATGTTCGGTATCTTCACTGTCATCACCTGTGAAATCGGATTTCTGACACCACCACTGGGGGCGAACCTGACGGTTGCAGCCCGTATCTCAGGCATATCTATCGAGCGGATCTCGGTCGCTGTGCTGCCGTTCATTCTGGCCTATGTGATTGGCATGGTGATCCTGATATTCTTCCCGGACCTGACAACCTTCTTGCCAAACTGGTTGTACGGGGAGGCAAAATGACCGGCCATGACCTTATCCTGAAAGGCGGCACGATCCTCGACGGTTCCGGGGATGACGGGTTTGTGGGTGATCTGGCGATCAAAGGTGAAACCATCAGTGCGATTGAGGACACTGGCACGCTAAGTCTGTCAGACGCCGCCCAGGTGATCGACGTCTCGGGGCTTGTAGTCGCCCCGGGGTTTATCGACATGCATACGCATTCCGACTTTACCCTCATCGCTGATGGACGCGCCGAAAGCCAGGTTCATCAGGGCGTGACGACCGAAGTGATCGGCCAATGCGGCATCAGCTGCGCGCCGGTCAATTCGCCCGATGACATTCGGCGTGTGGCCCCCTGGTACACAGCACAAGCCAAACACGATCAATGGCTCGGGTTCGGCGATTATCTTGACGTACTGGACAAGACCGAGCTGGGCGTGAACGTAATGGCCTTTGTTGGCCACGGTACCGTACATCGCGCCGTGCTGGGCGATGAGCTTCATCCAGGCGAAGCCGCAGACATCGCGAAAATGGCGCGGCTTGTTGACAAATGCATGGATGAAGGCGCGGGCGGCTTTTCGTCTGGTCTTGAGTATTTTCCCGGCTCGCTTGCGTCATCTGAACATTTGGTACCCCTGTGCGAAGTCGCGGCCAAATACAAACGTCTGTATGCAACCCATGTGCGCAATCGTGACACCCAATATGATCAGGGCTTTGCCGAAGCCATCACGACCGCACAAAAATCCGGCAGCAAGCTGCAGATCAGCCATATCCAGCCAAAGTTCGGCGCGCCGGATCACGCCATGAACCATACGCTTGAGATTATCGAATTGGCCCGGCAGCATGACGTGGATATTGCCTTCGACGTCATCCCCCACGACTGGAACCATACGCTAATGGTTGCGATCCTGCCCAAATGGGCACAGGCGGGTACTTTAGATGACGTTCTGGCGCGTCTTGCCGACCCCGAATGCCGCGAAAAGATCAAAACCAACCCGCAGCCGATGTGGCTGATCGTCAAAGCCCGGAAATGGTCTGACATCGTGTTGCTGAATGCGACCTTCAACAAGGACATCGTTGGTGCCGATTTTGCCGAGATTGGTCGAATGCGCGGCTGCGATCCCTATGATGCGGTTCTGGATATTCTGCTGGAAGAGGGCGAGAACCTCATGGCCTGCATGTGGTCCTCGAAATCCTTCCGCGATTCAGACGTGGAACTGTGTCTGGAACAACCTGAATGCGCCGTGATCTCGGACACCGTGGCAATCGCCAACGAGGGTATTTTGAAAGACCACGTCGGCTCGCTGTCGGGATACGGATGGGCGGCACGTTTCCTGCAATACTACGTCCGCGACCGCAAGGTTCTTACCTTGGCAGAAGGTATCGCCAAACTGACATCGATCCCGGCCAAACGCCTGGGCCTCAAGAACCGCGGCCACCTGAAACCGGGTCACAGGGCGGATATCTGCGTCTTCGACAAGGTCAATATCGCCAGCAACGCCACAGCCAAAAACCCGCGCCGATATGCATCCGGTATCGCCCATGTGCTGGTCAACGGGCAACTGTCCATGCGCGAAGGCAAACGAACCCCGGTAAACGCCGGTCAGGTGATCCGAGAGTTTGCCGAGGCGGGCTGATTGACATGATTGAATCCAGTACCTACCGGGTGTTTAACCATTGAAGCATCCTGGCATCGTTCATTTGACATCAGAAAACTGAGCCCACTCAGAGACGCAGCGCGGTTGGGTACCACAACCATGTATGACAACACCTCTCAGGTTCGACCCGTGGTTAGACTGGAAAGGCCTGCGAGTAGGCGTGGCGCAACAAGGGACTGCGCCGCCCGAAAAGCGAGGTGGAAATCGCCGAGCCCGGTAGTTCCCAAACACTATAATCCGGTTCAAGCCGATAGTCACCCAGGCGGTTCATCCCAAGGTCCTGAGACAACTGTGCGCCGCCATAAGAGCAGCTGATTGAGCCCAGCCCATGCAGAACAATATCACGCCGCGCCAATTGCTCTAAGAATGAAACAAAGGATGACAACAACAATGGCGCAGCACCTTCGTGACCACGACCTACGATCAAAGCTGGGCAATAGCCAAAATAAGTACCCGGTAGAATAGGCTGTCGTACGCGCTCGACGGATAGATTGGATTCACACAGCCTGCATGCCCGAAACTTGGACTCGTCTTCAGGAAAAAGCAATAACAGAGCCCATTTGGCAACCATCTGTCCGTCTTTGATAACCATTTGCCAATGGTCGCTGTAGACTTCATAGATCGGCTGAAAGACTGTCTGATTGACGGTCAACTCATCTGGCAATCGACCCAATTCCTTGTCTGCAGTCGAGATCATATGGCAGATCGCCTCTTGGTAAGACCCGTCAAAGTACCTGTCGACCAGTGCGTCATCCAACAACTGGTATTTTGAAACATCGGCACGACCCTGCCGCGCCTGCCAATCCAGTCGACAAGCTAAAATTTCGTCGTGGGCCCATCCCAGCCTTTCCGACAATCGGCTCTCAAGATCACCACGAATGAACGAGAGTGAGCGTTCGTATTTGCCAATTGCATCCACACTAACGCCTAAAACCGTTGCCAACGCCTCTTGCGTGATGCGTCCATGGATACCGTTGCTGGAGCGCCAGAGACGCAGTTTTTGGGCAAACAATGAAGGTTGAACCGCCATGCGAACCCTGCGCAGTTAGAAGGCATCGGGCATTAGCATGCCTTTTGAAGACCGTTTTGCCAAGAGACTTACGGATGACTTACGGGAAGTCCGGTTCATGTCGGTGGTAGGGTATGGGTTGGATGAGCAGGTTTGATCCTTAACGATCACAAAGGGAACGATCCCAATGCCCCGACGCATCTCTTGCTTTCCCGGTACAATAGAACTGTTGTTTCCATGGTTCTGGGCCAAAAATGATCCGCGCGAATTCGGCCAAAGACTCGATCGTGACAATCGAAACCGACAAAGCTGTAAACAAGCGTCTGCGCGCAGATTCTACCGCTGATTCTCGTTTCTTAGTTCAAACCAAAACTAAATCTCTAGCGAACCAATAATATTTCGCGCTAACCATGAGGTTGGTGCGCCTTGGACTTTACCCCGCTGCGGCTGTCCGATAGGCCACACTCCCTCAGACGATGAAGAGGCCAAAGTAACCTTCGCGTCTTTCTATTTTAAGCTGCCGTGCCATCGGTCATTCGAAAAACCTCGACCGGTTCGCGGATGCCTTTCAGCGTGACCTCTCCTGCCGAGACCGATGGAAACTCGCCCTCCACTGCGATTGCTGCGCGTGTGCTGAGCAATATCTCTCCGTCCTTGGCCATATCGCATAGGCGAGCCGCGACGTTAATCGCGGTACCTGAGGCTGTGTAGTCTGAACGATCCTCATATCCGACCAAGCCCACGGTCGCATATCCGAGCGAAACCCCCACTCCGAAACCCAGTCGATGACCGAGACGCTTCCACCGCTTTGAGAGCTCAATCATCTTCGCCCGCATCGCAACCGCAAGCCGTACTGCATCACCTGCCGGATTTTCGCAGGGCAACGGGTCATTGAACAACACCATGATCCCATCGCCCATCCGATGATCGACCCCCGCACCATGCGCATTGATCAACTTGCCCATTTCCTCGTGGTAAGTCTGCAGCACTTCGATTGTCTCTTCTGGCTCGGCGGTTTCACAGAATGCCGTGAAACCTCGAATATCGCAGAATAGAACGCCCAGAAGGGCGCGGTGGCTCTGAAGCATCGCATCCGAGCCAGTGGAAATGATCGTATCTGCAACCGCGGTTGGTAGGAAACGCTTGAGTCTACTCATACGCTCAATCTCAACTACTTGTTTTTCAACCTGGTCTCCCAGTTCGGAGTTGAGCGTTTCGAGATCCCTTAACTGCCTGGTGTTTTCGATTGCGATGACGGCCTGGGCCGCAAATGTCTCGACGAGGGCGATCTGGTCTTCCGTGAAAGGTGCAATTTCCAACTTGTAGAGGGCGATAACACCGATGGCCCTATCTCCCTGCAAAAGCGGAACTTGCAACACCGTGTGCATGCCTTCAAGTTCAAGCGCGTCCTTGATTTGAGGAACCTTTGCCGCCAGTTCTGCCTCCTCAAAGAGGTCTTTCAAGTGGATGACACGTTTTTCATGAACAGCGCGCACCGCGTAGCTATCGGTGTTGTCGAGCCGGTGGGGGCGGTCCCGAATGCGGTCGATGAAGGCGGACTCGGCGGCATTATTGGCCGCAAGGCGCAAGTATTCGTCCGCTGGGTCGCACAATAGCAGCATGGCGTGCGGCGCGCTGCAAAGACGCGCTGCGTTTTCGATAATAACATCAAATACAGGCTGCGTATCTGATCGGCTCTGGCTGATAGCATTCAGGACGACGGTTGTTGCGGCTTCGTGCCTCATTCTTTCTTGCAGTTCGCGGAACTGACGGACAATTTCGATGGCGACAACGGCCTGACCAGCGAATGTATCGACCAGCCGGATTTCATCGTCTTTGAACGGATCGACCTCTCGGCGGCTAAGTACAATGACACCGATGCACTTGTCGTCGCGGACGAGTGGCGCGGAAATCCGCGAGCGAATGCCTTCTTCATCAACCAGTTGGACCATTCCTGTTTCGCCCGCCAGATATCCGGGTGACAGGCTAATGTCTTCGTCGGGGAAGGTCCTGGCATGCAAAATCGCCCGTCCGAGCCCGGACAGCCCGTCAACAAGGTCCAATGGCCAAGTCTGACCGATGACCAGCGCGCGCCTTGTCAGCCCATGATACGCCGCGAGCGACAGTTTGTTTGAGCTGTCATTGACAAGCAACAACCAGGCCATAGGAGCGTGGCAAAGTTCGGCCGCTTTGGACAGGATTGCATCGAAGACCGGAGTTTCATCCCCACGGCTCTTGCTGATGAGCTGAAGGATCTCCTGAGTTGCCGCAAGTTGTTTTCGCGCGCCGTATTGTCCTTTGCCGGTGCGCACCCGTTCATCGCTATCCTTCTCAATCATGCAAGACAAATCCTGAACGCTTCGATCTCTCACGCCATGGTATAGGCACCATCCTTTGCTGACCAGCCGCTCGCCGGTGGGCAAGCACGTCTCCTTTCGCTTCGTGTACCGCCCGGGCATCTGCCCCGAATGAGGCGCGCGGTGAGCACGAACTTGTATTCCTGCCGCTATGCTGCAGTGGGCATACTCGAATCTGGGAGTGATCGGAATCATAGCCTTGGGTCAAACCCTGGGCTATTCTTAGGGTTATGAAAAACAGCAAACCGAAGCGGCGACTTGCCGCCATTCTGGCCGCTGACGTCGTTGGCTATTCGAACATGATGGGCGAAGACGAAGCAGGCACGCTTGCTCATTTGAAGGATTGCGAACGAAAACTGATCCAACCCACCGTCGCAAACTACCTCGGAAGCATCGTCAAGAAGATGGGAGATGGATATCTGATTGAGTTTTCAAGCGTCGTTTCAGCTGTGCAATGCGCGATTGACTGGCAGGACAAAAACGAAGGACCGCTGATATTTCGCATAGGCATCAACCTGGGTGATGTCATTGTCGAGGGAAATGATCTGTTTGGTGAAGGGATCAATGTCGCTGCCCGTTTGGAGGCCCTCGCACAACCGGGTGGAGTTTGTCTTTCCGAGGCTGCATGGCGTCAATCAAAAGGAAAAGTTGAGGCACAGTTTGTGGATCTTGGGATCAAGCATCTAAAAAACATAGCTGAACCTGTGCGCCTTTTTCATTTGCAATCCAGTGCGCGCATGTTCCCCGACGAAATGCAGACCACAACTCGATCCAACGATGCGTTGTCGACCTGGAAGCCTCCGACTGTTCTCTTTTCACCGTTTCGTCACCAAGGCTCCAGCGTTGACGCAGAAAGACTGGCTTCTGGGCTGACCGAAACCCTAGCCTCGGCACTTGCACATTTTGAAGAGTTCGAACTCATAGATCCCAGCAGTGCAAAGCAGGCCATCACAAACTCCGGAACGCTGGAAGCCGGGCAACGGCTCGGAGCCGAGTTTGCGCTGCAAGGCATGGTACAGGTTGCGGGTCAAAAAGCGCGTATTAGTTTTCAGCTTGTGAAAGTCTCCAATGGTCGCCGGGTTTGGTCCGACACACTTGACCGCAACCTCGATGACGTCTTTGAGATCCAAGACGATATAACGGCGCTGGTTGCATCCACAATGAGCGATGCGGTCGGCGAAGAGCAGGCAAAGGCGATCGCCGAGAAGCCAGATTCCGCGCTTTCACTCCAAGAGCAGGTTGTGCGCGGTCTTCAACTCCTTCACCGGGTCAATCCCAAAGACAATGCAGCCGCCAGAATTCACTTTGAAAACGTTTTGCGATCAGATCCCGCTGCGCTGTGGCCCAAGCTCTGCCTTTGCTGGACATATGCAATTGAACTTGCCAGCGGCTGGCCATCGACGCGCGCGAATGCGCTGGAGATCAACATCAATGAGATGCTCGATCTCATGCGCCGATTTCCGCGTTCCGCTCACATTCATCGGCTTATGAGCCGCCTGCGCTTTTTTGAAGGCGACTACGCAAAGGGCGTGGCACATGCTGAACGAGCCTACGAGTTAAATCCATATCACAGCGACATGATGATAACACTGGGCCTTGCGCGGTTGTGGAACGGTGAACTGGACCAGGCCGTGGTTCAGCTTGAACGGGCATTCGCTACAAATCAGTATGCGCCTGATGTCTTCAAAAACTACCTTTCTCTTGCCTATTTCCTTGACGATCGATGCGAAGACGCGCTGGAGATTCTGGCAAGCAGCGAAGGTGGAAAAACCGTCACGAGACTTTATAGGATACTCAACCTGGTAGGGTCCGGGCAGGTTGAGGAAGCCAGAACAGAGTCACTGTCGTTGCTTGGCGAATTTCCAGATTTTCGTCTCAACCAAACACAATTTGTAAGATCCTTCAGGCGCACCGAAGACCGCTCACGTGTTGTGGGAGCCCTACAGAAGGCGGGTCTGCCAGGATAAACGATTGGATCAGCGTTTCTTGTTTGAGGGTCTTTGGTGTTTACCGGCTGACCTGCAAATCGTCGAGTTCCATCTCTGTTCACAACTAGCCGATTTCTGAGACCTTCATCGATTTTTCACAAAGCATCCGTTGGCTGTGACACAAACAGCGCTTGTTCTGCTCGCAGCGGGTATGACGACCGAGCCTTAGGCTTTCAAATAGAGTCCGTGTTCTCATTCAAAAAGTTCAAAGTCGCATCCAGAAACGCGTCCCAGTCTGAGCTTTGTGGCATAGGAACGTGATTTGCGGAATCCAGAACCAACAATTCAGATCCTGCGATCCCCGCCGCCAGTTTTCGTGCTTGAGGTAGCGGGTGGATTGAATCGTTGCGTGCATGAACGATCAGCGTCGGGCACCGCACCTTTGGCAGCAGATCGACTATGGAAGCATCACTATGCGCCTTCCGCATACGCAGCACGTTCTCTGCCGGGCAGGATTTGTGCAGGATCTCAACGATGTCTTTGGCCAAGTCCAGCGGGCCTTCCGGGAAATACAGCAATGAATATGCCAGCAAGAAACTGCTGTCGGGTTTGTCCCAGCCTTCGGAGATCATACCCAGCATTTCTTGGGTGCCGGTGGTATCCTGCCGCACATTCCGGCCCTCGGCATAGCCACCATTCAAAACCATGGATTGCACTCGGTCTGGGTAGTTTGCAGCCAGAAAAACGGCCGAAAGTGCAGACCCTGATTGGCTAAACAAGCTGAACCGTTCAAGTCCAACGGCATCCGCAACGCTCAACAGGTCATAGGCGACGGCTTCGACCCCTGCCGAGTCCATATCGAGATCAGAATGGCCACTGCCAATTTCATCAAAGCGCACCAACGTGTTCTTCGCACATACTGCGTCAAACAACGGTCGAAAAAACGGGGAACTCCAATCAGCCTCGATACTGGTCCCGCCAAATGTTGTGTATATGATCGGAGGTCCTTCGCCAGCCACGGAATAAGCAATGGTCTTACCTTCACGGTTTTTGGTGAACTGGAGCCTTGGCGAAAGCTCTCTTGGTGACGCATGATTCGAGACTTTGACAATCTCTACCTCTGCACAACACAAAAAGCCGCGCCGTGCGACAGTTCGTATAATCGCCTGAGACTGACCGTTGTCGCCCACTGCGCGTCGGGCAGCCGCAACACACGCACTGATCGCAGACTCTGAGACGATGCGCCCTTGTCATACAAACTCTATCAATGTGTCGCGTCCGATCAATTCGCCTGCGTTTTGCACCAAAAGCAGCAAGAGGTCGAACACCTTTGGCTCAATCGATACCAGAGTGCCCAGCTGCCTCAGGCTGTGTTGGCTCGGGTCAAGAACGAAGTCGCCAAACTTGTACTTTCGCGCAACGCTTTCCGGGTCTTTTTTGCAAATGGATCAATCACAAGAAAATCCTAAGAGGTTCCTCATGCCTTCCTCAAGCGCAAACGAATTCATGCAGCGACATTCCTGAGACAACCGAAGGCAATGAGGGTAGTAAAATGGACACCGTGAAAATCACGCAATTGGCGCAATTCTATACAAAGGCCTGGAACACGAAGTCGGCCGAGGCCGTTGCTTCATTTTACGCACCGGATGGTGAGATCGTGATCAATCAGGAGGAGCCATGGTCTGGCCGAGAAAGAGTGCAGGAAATGGCTGACGGATTTTTCAGAGATGTGCCAGACCTGACGCTTACATGCGATGATGTGCGCATTTCTGGAAAACATGTGCTCTTTTTGTGGACCCTCACCGGCCATGATGCGGCCACTGGCAATCCTCTCAAAATCTATGGTTGGGAAGAATGGGACTTGAACCACCAGATGGAAGTTCAGTCTTCACGCGGGTGGTTTGACGCCGAGGCCTATGCCCGTCAGGCAAAATGATCTCCTGACCTAGCAAAAATGGACCGGATAGGCCGAGAAGGGTCCACTTGAATAATGCATCATCGCTCCCAAAAACCTGCATATCTCTACCCAGTCTGACCCCGCTCAACGCGGGGCCAGATACGCAGGGGCTGTCACAGGCTCGACAGGCCGGTATCGAGGGCGGACAGAATTTTGGCCACGTCATCCGCCGTGACAACCAGCGGCGGCGACAGGATGATGTTGTTGCCCGACACACGGATCATTACTCCATCTTCATAGGCCGCCTGCTGCACCTGCAATGGCAGGTGTTTGGCGATCGGCGCCTTGGTGGCGCGGTCTGATACGAGTTCAATCGCACACATCAACCCCTCGCCGCCGCGTACATCGCCGATCACGTCGTGTTTCTCGGCCAGGTATTGCAGACCGGTGTACAGCTCATCCCCGCGAATGGCGGCGTTTTCCCAGACCTTCAGACGCTTGATTTCAGACAGCGCTGCCAGGGCTGCCGCCGCGCCCACCGGATGGCCGGAATAGGTATAGCCCTGATCGACCGATGCCTTGCCCGTGGTGTCGTTTTCGAACACCTCGGCCACCGCGCCCGAGATCATGGCCGCGCCAAAGGGGAAGTACCCGTTGGTGATGGCCTTGGCCGTGGCCATGATCTCGGGCTGCACGCCCCAATGCCGCGAACCGCTTTCGCTGCCGGTGCGGCCGAAGGCGGTGATGATCTCGTCCGCGATCAGCAGGACGCCGTGTTTCGAACAGACCTCACGCACCATCGGCATGAAAGACTTGTGCGGCGGGATCACACCGCCCGCACCCAGAACCGGCTCCATGATAAAGGCCGCGACCGTATTGGCACCCTGAAAAGCGATCTCAGCCTCCAGCGCCTTGACGCAAAGCTGCGCCAGACGCTCGGGATCGGTTTCATCGAACGGGTTGCGATAGGTCCAGGGGGCCGGGATATGGAAACAGCCCGGCAGCATCGGCTCATAGGCTGCGCGGAACTTCTGGTTGCCGTTGACCGAGGCGGCGGCGAAATGGGTGCCATGATAGCCCTGTTTCAAACTGATGAATTTGGTCCGGCCCGTCTCACCGCGTATCTTATGGTACTGGCGCGCCATTTTCAGGGCGATTTCCACAGAATCCGAACCACCCGAAGTGAAAAACGCGCGGGTCAGCCCGTCGGGGGCAAAGAACTGCGCCAGCTCATAAGACAGCTCGATGGCCTTGTCGTTGCTGGTGCCGCGGAAGGTGGAATAATAGGGCAGCGCATTGAGTTGGTCAGAAATGGCCTGTTTCACCGGATCGCAGGAATAGCCAAGGTTCACGTTCCACAAACCGCCCACGGCATCGATGGCCTTGTGACCGTCGACATCAATGATGCTGACCCCTTCACCGCCGTTCAGAATAATCGGCGGGTTCTTCTGGCTGTCGGCCGGATGCGCCATCGGGTGCCAGAAGTGGCGGGCATTGTTTTCCTTCAGAAAGTTCGAGTCTTTCATGTCTCGGGTCTCCGGTATTTGTGCCCATCCGCTCACGGATGGAATTCGGTTGGAAAAGTGTCGGGGAGCTGTCCGCCAAAGCTTGCGGTCAGATCAGTCGAGAGGGCATGCAGGGCGGTCAGAATTCCAGGAAGCCGTTCGCCGCTGGCGCGGCTTTCAGGAACGGCAATGGCGATGGTTCCCAGCGCCACCTGATCAATGCCGAAAATGGGTGCCGCATAGCCAAAGACGCCGTTTTCATAGCTGCCATTGCTGTTGGCCCACCCGGCTTGGCTGATGGTCGCGACCCGCTCTTTGATCTGCGCCGGGTCGGTCAGCGTGGTGTCCGTGTATTGCGCTTGTTTTTCTTGTCCGAGGCGGTCGCGCAGGAAAGACGGACCAAAGCTAAGCATACACAGGCCCGAGGCAGTGGCATTGATCGGAAGGACCTCGCTTGGATCAAGACTGACACGCACGCTGTGCCGCGTTGTTTCGACCACCAGAGCCGTTTGCAACGCATCCTTTTCGAGCAGGGAAAGATGCAGGCTTTCCCCCACATCCTGCATGGCGATCTGCATTCTCTGGCGGGCGCTTTCGATGCCGGGGCGGGCGATCTGGCGCAACGCGGCCAGACGCAGCGCGGCGGGCCCGACCGCATAGGATTTGGTGATGGGGTTCTGTTCGATCAGCCCATATTCCTCAAGCTCGCGCAGGTGGCGCAGCGCGGTGGCTTTGTTCAATCCGGACAGCCGCGCGATTTGACTCAGCCCAACTTCGGGCCGGGCTTTCGAAAAGTAGTTGAGCATTTTCAGGGCGTTCAGGGCCGTACCCATGCGATTCACATCCTCCGATTAAGGTAATACTTGACAGAACAAACTTAACAAAGCAACATAAACTTGTTAACGCGGATCATATAATGAACCATCTACGGGAGGTGTCAATGAAGAAAGTCCTAACAGCCGCCGCTTTTGTTGTGAGTGCAACCGCAGCGCTGGCGGAGTATCCAGACAAACCGGTCTCTTTTGTCGTTCCGTGGCCTCCGGGTGATCTGGAAGACGTCCTGACGCGGATCATCGCGGATGAGTTTCAGGCGATGTACGGTGTTCCGGCCGCAGTTGTGAACAAGCCCGGCGGTGGCGGCGGACCCTTCCCCGGTGCTGTCGAAGTGGCAACCGCGCCGGCAGATGGCTATACCATCGGGTCCTTCGTGACAGACGTGCCAATTGGTGGCCCCGAAATCGGCATCCCCGAACTGTCCCCGAACCCGTTCGAGCCGATTGGCATCTTCATGACCTATCCGTTCGTGATCGCGTCCAGCAAGGATGCGCCGTTCCAGAATTGGGAAGAACTGGTCGCCCACGGCAAGGAAAACGACGTGGCGCTGGGTCACTTCGGGTCGTTCCTGCCCCCCACGCAGGTGACCTTTGCCGCGGCGATCAGCTCGGGCTTTGATTTTGCCAGCGAGGCCGCCTTTGATGCGCTCGACTGCAACACACTGGCCTCGGGTGATGTGGACGTGATCAATACCACGTTGCAACTGATCCTGCCCTGCATGGACAGCGTCAACGTTCTGGCCAGCATCGGCAACGAACGTATCAGCCTGACACCGGACACACCGACCGTCAGTGAACTGCATCCCGAACTGAACCTGGCGCTGTGGAACGGCCTGTTCGTCCACAAGGACACGCCTGCCGAAGCACGCGAGAAAATCGCGGCGGCGGCACAGAAGGCACTGCAGACCGAGAAAGCCCAGAACCTGATCGGTGAGACAGGCGTACTGATCTACTGGCTGGATGCGGACGCATCGAACGCCCAGATCGCAAAGGATGGCGAAACGATCGGAGCGATCCAGGCCCTTGTAGGCGAATAAACACATCGCAGGGTCGCGCGGGTCCTTTCCGCGCGACCTTTCCATCGGTCAGGGAGGGGCCAATGATCGCAAAAACGCTTCAGGACATGTTCAAAAGATATCGCCGACCCGGTGACGTCGTGTTTGCCGTTTTGTTCCTGGCCTTCTCCGTCTTCCTCTTGTCTCAGCTGGGTGAGCAGACAAAGGTCGTCAAACGCACCAAATGGTTTGCGCAGCCGGGCCTGTGGCCGACGATTGCGGTCTGGTGCATGGTTGCGTTCAGCTTTCTGCACTGGCTCAGCTCGGCTATATCCGACCGGATCAGCGGTCGCTGGGCCGAGGTTGGGTTCTGGCTCCGGTCGTTCGAATATGTTGCCTATTTCCTGATCTACGTCCTGCTGGTGCCACAGCTTGGATATCTGCCGTCCACGATGTTGTTTGCGGTTTTCCTGACCCTGCGCGCCGGGTTTCGGGGGTCGGGGGCCATCGGTGTCGCCGCATTGTTCGGCTTTGTCGTCACCATCGTGTTCCGGGCTTTGCTGCAGGTCAAAATCCCCGCCGGTGCGGTCTATGAGTACCTGCCCGAATCCATACGCGCCTTTGCGCTGACCTATCTGTAGGGGGCATCATGGAAACGCTTCTGTCCGGAGTTTCAATTCTGCTGCAATGGCAGGTGATCATCGCCCTTCTGGTTGGATCGATCGGCGGTGTCATCATTGGGGCCCTGCCCGGGGTCGGCGCGGCGGTGGCCATCGCCATCCTGCTGCCCGCAACGTTTGCCTTTGAACCCATCGTGGGCCTGACCCTGCTGCTGGGCATTTATGGCTCGTCCATGTATGGCGGGGCCATCCCCGCCATTCTGATCAACACGCCCGGCACAGCCGTCAACGCGCTGACCACCTATGACGGCTATCCCATGACCAAACGCGGGCAAGGGCACCGCGCACTGGCGCTGGCCTATTCGGCCTCGTTCTTTGGTGGCGTCTTCGCGATCATCTGCCTGATGATTTTGTCGCCGGTGCTGGCGCTGGTTGCCCCGCATTTCGGCAGCCGAGAGATTTTTCTGGCCGCCCTGCTGGGCATCGTTTTGGTCGTGCTTGCGCATCGGGGGCAGATCTTTGCCGCCGGGATGCTGGCCGCTTTTGGTATCTTCCTGAACACCGTCGGGCTTGAGCCGGTCAAATACACCCGCCGCTTTACCTTTGAGCAAAGCTGGCTTGCCTCGGGCGTCGACCTGATCGTGGTCGTGCTGGGCCTGTTTGCGATCAGTCAGGCGCTGCTGTTGCTTTTGGAAAAGAACCACGCCCCCGGCGACACCCATGTCAGCGGCAATATGTTTGCCGGTCTCAAGGAATTGCTGGGCCTCAAACGCATTGCCACCGTGTCCTCCAGCATCGGCGTGTTCATGGGGATGGTGCCGGGCACGGGGGAATTCACCTCGCAATTCCTGTCCTACACTTATGCGCAGAAAACCTCGAAAGAGCCCGAGAAATTCGGCGATGGCTCACCCGAGGGTCTGGTGGCGTCCGAGGCGGCCAATAATGCCGTGCCGGGTGCGGCTATGATCCCGTTGCTGGCGCTAGGTATCCCGGGCGAGGCGCTGACGGCGATGATGCTGTCGGTGTTCTATGTCCACAACGTGATCCCCGGCCCGCAGCTGTTCGAAAACCAGATGGATTTCGTCATGGCGCTCTATATGGCGCTGATCCTGCTGAACGTGATCGTTCTGGTGTTCTTGCTGTTCTCGACCAACCTGCTGCTGAAGATTATCCAGATCCCGACGCGGTTTCTGGGCATCATGATCCTGATCCTGGCCTTTGTCGGGGTCTATTCCTTGCGCAACTCGATCACCGACTGCGCCATCGCGGCGGGGTTCGGCGTGTTCGGCCTGATCCTCAAACGGCTGGACCTGCCGATTGTGCCGATCATTCTGGGCATGGTTCTGGGCGGCATCATGGAGACCAAACTGCGCAGCGCCATGGCCCGCGTGAAAACGCCGCTGGATTTTGTCGACCGCCCAATTGCGGCCATTCTATTCGGTCTGATCGTGCTGATCCTGATCCTGCACTGCCGCACGCTGTATTACGAATTCAAAAACAAGCTGAAACCGGAACCGACCGCGCAACCGGTCGATTCCGATCACCCAAATCAGCAAGGGTAAGCCTGCCATGAACCAATCCGATATTGACGCCCTGCGATCTGTGGCCCTGTCCCCGCGGTCGCATTTTATCGACGGGCGCTGGGTCGCGGCCTCGGAAGGCGGCCACAGGGATGTGCTGTCGCCGATTGATGGCGCGGTACTGACGCAGATTGCCGAAGGCACTCCGACGGATATGGAGGCCGCGATTGCCGCTGCGCACGCTGCGTTCGAAGATGGCCGCTGGTCGCGCCGCGCCCCGGCTGAACGCAAGAAAGTGCTGTTGAAACTGGCCGATCTGATCGAAAAGCACGCCCTTGAACTGGCGGTTCTGGGCGTGCGCGACAACGGCACCGAGATCACCATGGCCATGAAGGCCGAACCAATGTCGGCCGCCGGAACCTTCCGCTATTACGCCGAAGCGATTGACAAGGTTTATGGCCAGATCGCACCCACGGCAGACAGCGTGCTGGGCCTGATCCATCACGCGCCCGTGGGCGTAGTGGGCGCGATTGTGCCCTGGAACATGCCGCTGATGATCGGGTCGTGGAAGCTGGCCCCGGCGCTGGCCACCGGCAACTCGGTCGTTCTGAAACCAGCCGAAAGCGCGTCTCTGTCGCTGTTGAAACTGGCCGAGCTGGCGGCTGAGGCCGGATTGCCCGACGGGGTGCTGAACGTCGTCACCGGTTCGGGCCGGGTGGTGGGTGAGACGCTGGCGCTGTCGATGGATGTGGACATCATGGTCTTTACCGGCTCGGGAGCCACGGGGCGACGGTTGCTGGAGTATTCGGCTCGCTCGAACCTGAAACGCTGTTATCTGGAATTGGGCGGCAAATCCCCCAATATCGTCTTCAACGACGCTTCGGACCTGAGCGAGGCCGCCAAGGTGTCTGCCGGTGGCATCTTCCGCAACGCGGGCCAGATTTGCGTCGCCGGGTCGCGCCTGCTTGTGCAACAGGATATCCACGACGATTTCGTGGCCGAATTGGTCGACCAGGCCCAAGCGATGCGCGTCGGCAACCCGCTGGATCTGGACACGCAAATCGGCGCGGTTCATTCGCTGCCCGAGTTGGAAAGCAATCTGGACTTCGTCACCAAGGCCGAGGCCGAAGGTGCCGAGCGTCGAACAGGTGGCGACCGAATTCTGACCGAGACCGGCGGCTATTACATGGCCCCAACCGTGATGACTGGCGTGAAACCCACTGACACCCTGTTCCAGAACGAGGTGTTTGGCCCGGTTCTGGCGGTGACGCCCTTCAAGGACGAGGAGGAGGCGATCCGGCTGGCCAATGACTCGGTTTATGGTCTGGCTTCGGGCGTGTGGACGTCGAACCTTGGCCGTGCGCACCGGATGATCGCAGGTATCCGCGCGGGCGTTGTACATGTGAACACCTATGGTGGGTCTGATCTGACCGTGCCGCTGGGCGGGGTGCGCCAGTCGGGCAACGGGCATGACAAATCCCTGCACGCGCTTGAAAAATATACCGACCTGAAAACCGCCTGGATAAAACTCTGACCAAAGGCCGACTGTATGACGCTTCCCTCAAAATCCGCTGAGCTTGTTGAACGTCGCGCCAGGCTGCTGGGCCCGAATGTTTCAACCTTCTATGATGAGCCGCTTCATATCGTTAAGGGTGAAGGCGTCTGGCTGTGGGATGCTGACGGGCGCAAATATCTGGATTGTTATAACAATGTGCCCCATGTAGGCCATTGCAACCCGCGCGTCGTCGACGCGATCTGCCGTCAGGCCTCGACACTGAATACCCATACCCGTTATCTGCATGACGGCATTCTGGACTATGTCGAAAAGCTGACAGGCACGATGGATGCCACGCTGGACACCGCCATCCTGACCTGCACCGGGTCCGAGGCGAACGATATCGCCCTGCGCATGGCCGAAGGCATGACCGGAAAACGTGGGATAGTCGCCACGGACGCGACCTATCACGGCAACACCTCGCTGGTCAGCCAACTGAGCAAGTCGAACGTGCCGACGGTAGGCTTTGGTCTGAACCAGTATCTCCGGTTTGTGGAAGCACCCGACAGCTATCGCAACCCTGACCCTGACGGTACTAAATTCGCCGACGCAGTTGCCGAACAGATCGCCGAGCATAAGAAATCCGGCATCGGCTTTGCCGCTTTGGTTGTCTGCCCCTATTTCCTGAACGAAGGCTTCCCGGACCACCCCGATGGATGGCTGAAACCTGTGGCCGAAGTGGTGCGCAAGGCCGGTGGCCTGCTGATCTGTGACGAAGTGCAATCAGGCTTTGGTCGCACCGGCACCCATATGTGGGCGCATCAGAAAATGGGCGTGGTGCCGGATATCATGACACTTGGCAAACCGATGGCCAACGGCCATCCGGTGGGGGGCGTGGTGACGCGCAGCGAAATCCTGGCCACGTTCCGCAAGGGCTATCGCTATTTCAACACGTTCGGCGGCAACCCGGTCTCCTGCGCCGCGGCCATGGCCGTTCTGCAAGAGATCGATGACAAGAACCTTGTCGCCAACGCCAAAACGGTCGGTGATCACGCCCGCGCACGCATGACCGCATTGCAGCAGAAATACGAGTTCATCGGCGACGTGCGCGGCTCGGGCCTGATCTTCGGGGCCGAGATGGTGCTGGATCGCCAAAGCAAGCAACCTGCCAGCGAATTCACCGATCGGGTGATCAACGCGATGCGGCACCGGGGGATCATCCATTCGAAATTGGGTAGTCACAAGAACACGCTGAAAATCCGGCCGCCGATGCCGTTCTCGAAAGAAAACGCCGATCTGTTGTTTGATACCTTGGACGCGGTTTTGGCCGAAACCCCGCTGACCCTATGACCCCCACAGTCGAAAAGGCCCTGACCCTTTGGGGCATGGAAGATGCCGAATGGTCTCTGGTCGCGGCCCGCGAAAACCATGTCTATCGGGTTCAGACCGGCGGCAATAGCTTTGCCCTGCGCCTGCATCGGCAAGGGTTGCACACTGATGCCGCCCTGCGGTCCGAACTGCAATGGATCGCCGAGCTTGGAGCTAAGGGCGTCGGTGTGCCTACACCCGTCCCTGCAAAAGATGGAACTTATCTGCATCTGTTGGATGGTATCCAGGTCGATATGCTGAACTGGCTGCCCGGTCGTCCGCTGGGATCGACCGAGGCCGGGATAGATCACGCCGACCGAATTGGGATTTTCAGGACCATCGGGCGCGAAATGGCCCGCCTGCACAAGGTCAGCGATGGCTGGGCCCGACCCGATGGGTTTACCCGTTGGTCCTGGGACCGCGTCGGTTTGGTGGGCGAAACCCCCCTGTGGGATCAGTTTTGGGAGAACCCCACCCTTTCGGACGAAGATCGGACCCTGTTCACAGCATTCCGCGAAACAGCAACCCGTGACCTGCAACAGGTCGAAGCCCAGCTGGATTACGGCCTGATCCATGCCGATCTGGTGCGCGAAAACGTCATGGTTCAAGGCGACAAGGTCTGGTTGATTGATTTCGATGATGCTGGTTTTGGCTTCCGCCTGTTTGACATCGCCACAACGCTGCTGAAAAACCTGAACGAACCGGATTATGACGCCCTGCAAGCGGCGCTGCTGGAAGGATACCGTTCAGAACGCGCGCTCAACATTGAACATCTCAACCTGTTTTTGGCTCTGCGTGCAGCCACTTATGTCGGCTGGATATCGTCCCGGATGGGCGAAGACGGATCAGAGGCACGCAATACACGGTTCAAGGATACCGCCCGGGAATTGCTTTGGCGCTACCTGGGATAAAACGCACAGGAGGAAACCATGACCACCAAAACGATCCTGCTGATCGGGACATACGACACCAAAGACCCCGAGATGCGTTACATCGAACAGGCCGTGCGGGCACAAGGTGCCGATGTTCTGACCATGGATGTCTCGGTTCTGGGTGATCCCAAAGTGCCCACAGACATCTCGAAACACGATGTCGCCGCCGCCGAAGGCATGACCATCGATCAGGTGATCGCGCTGGGGGATGAAAACAAGGCGTTCCGCGTCATGTCCGCCGGAGCCGCCAAAGTGGTGGCAAAAGCCTATGCCGAGGGGCGCTTTGACGGAATGCTGGCCACTGGCGGTACCATGGGCACCGATCTTGCGCTGGACTGTGCACAGGCTCTGCCGATGGGTGTGCCGAAATACATTGTCTCGACGGTCAGCTTTTCGCCACTGATCCCGCCACACCGGCTGGCGCCTGATGTGCAGATGATCCTGTGGGCCGGCGGTCTGTACGGTATGAACTCCATCTGCCGTTCCTCGCTGGCGCAGGCCGCAGGCGCCGTCGTCGGTGCCGCCAAGGCGGCCATCGCACCGGATCGCGACAAATCCCTGATCGGTATGACCAGCCTTGGCTCGTCCTGTCTGCGCTATATGAAAACACTGAAACCTGCGCTGGAAGAACGCGGTTTTGAGGTCGCCGTGTTCCATTCAACCGGAATGGGCGGCATGGCGTTCGAGAAACTAGCCGCCGAAGGTGCCTTTGTCTGCGTGATGGATTTCTGCATGCAAGAGTTCGGCAACATGCTGGCAGGTTCCGTTGTCTCAAGCGGCGTCGACCGTCTGACCAATGCCGGGCGTGTCGGCACGCCCCAGATGGTGGCCCCCGGCGCGCTGGACCTGCTGGATTTTGCCGGCTGGCAAGAGATCCCTGACCAATACGCGGATCGCCCCTTTCACGAACACAACCGCCTGATCAAAAGCTCGGTTTTCAGCGGAGATGAGCGCCGCGCCTGGATCCGGGAACTGGCTAACCGTCTTGAGGCCGCCACCGGACCCGTCCAATTCTTCCTGCCGGTGCAGGGGGTGGAGGCCTGGGACAAGGAAGGCGAAGAAGCCCACGATCCGGCGGCCCTTGCAGACATGGTCGACGAAGCCCGCAAGGTCATGGACGGTCGGGTGCCAATGACCGAACTAGACGCCCACATCAACGACACGGCCTTTTGCGACGCCGTTCTAGCTCAATTCGACGAATGGGTGAAAACCGGGGTTGTTCAATCACACCGGCGAGGATAATCGAGCGAGCTAGTTTTCAGCATGTGTCTCAAGTTTAGGGAACGACCATTACTGGACGACAATTTGGCAATCGAAATTTGCAGTAAGGATTTTCAGAAACAGAGCCCAGATCCTATGTTGCCGCCAAACGCATAATCGTCTGAGTTTCTGCCTAATCCGTTTAGCCAGTGATTTCACCAAAGAGCGTCGTTCTCGCCGCCAAAGCCACGTTGTTGCCAAGGCTAATACCCGCTGTGTTCTTCCCGAAAGCCACGGCGGTTTCACGTCGAAAGCGTGGTATTCGTCAACCCGACAATCCGAATTACGTCTCGACAAATCTGGATTTTGAAAGGCTTTCAACAAGGCTCTTCGCTCCGATGCGACAAAGCTCTTGACTTCAACTTTTCTATACATGTCCTCGCGCAAACTCGGCCAACAAGTCAGTATCATTAGTGGGCCTCGATCCGAAAACTCAGTATAAAATCAGTTAGCTATTCGGCCAATATTGCGGACAATGCATTGTAGTGTCCCGCGATGCATGTGCAGCGCCTTACAAACTGTTCCGGAGTTTGGCACTCTTCTCACCACCTCCGTTGTTTATCCATATTCAAAGCAAATGCTAACAGGCATCGTCGTTTTTCATACGTCTAATCCGAAAAAACGCTGCTCAGTTTTGCTCGCCCGTCATTTCTCCTGTGCTATCACGCATTTGCCGAGAGAACTGCGGCTCAATTACACAGATTCTATTCCAAGCTCCGAGTGCTCGCTCGCAACGGCACCGTCAGATGAGACTGCTCAAGGAGATAGCTTCTTCGCACAGAACCCGGTATCTCGGCCTATTCCAGGGTAATTTGGAATTAAGTTTAGATCTGCATCTGACAACCACCGACGCATCGCCCTTCGGGTTGGGTAAATCGGTCGTGTTGTGGAGGCTTCAGTGCGCGCTGGCAGAACACGCTTTTGAAATGCCATGTAGCTTAGGCTGTTCAAAACCGCCATAATCATTGGCTTTAACGAACTACGGGAAATCGAACTACTAAATACAGCCTTTTTCAGATAACTTCTAAAGTTTCTTCCAATGATAATTAGCTCTCCCTTTGGGCGCAAAATGCGGGAAATCTCTTTGAGTGCGGGCGCAATGTCAAAATATTGAAGTGCCGTTACACAAAGCACCACGTCACACGCATTCGATTCTAAAGGGATTTTTTCAACTTCTCCGATACGGATATCCAACTGTTGCAGTTTTTCTTTTTCACGCAGCATCACCCCCATCTGAACATATAATTCTATAGGTTCAATCCCAATGACATTATCGGCGAAACCTTGGAGCGACATCAAGTTAGCCCCCATACCACACCCTACTTCAACAACGGTCTTCCCAGAGAAATATTGCCGATTTATTAATCCTTCATTTTCTTCAAATGGTAGATGGCGATCGCGATCATTCCAGAATTTGAACTCTCGACAGGAATCAGCTACGAACCAACCCAATGTCGTAAGCGACCTCTTATCATCCGAAACCCATCCTAGGGTTCGAGCTGCAAATCTAGCATTTTCAGGTATATCACTACAATCGAGCTCCTTGCTTTTGCGATACATATATTCAACAAGTTGGTCGCCCTCATTACTTAGTAGGTGCTTTTCAATGAGAGAACGATTTGCTTCGTCTAACCTGATAACCATGTGTCAATCTTCAAACATTTCGTGTATAAGTGTTGCTGGTGCATGGCGTTGGCCAAAAACCATGGTGCCAGAGCGCCAAGAACCTCACAATACTCCTATTTTTTGCTACTTTAGCATAAAACTCCCCATTTCATAGTAACTTACAATTGGCATGGATTAACCCATTACGCTGCTTGGGTTTGTCGCGTGACTGCGAGTTCAAACTGAGCGCTGTTTCGCCAAACCTCTGACCCATTCCGCAGGACGCAAAAGCACTTAACTTTTTGGGATAACTTTTCGTTTCTTTTTTCCTATCGGCGCCTTCATAGACACCGAGCCATCATTCATGTGGCGCACCAAGCACTCGAACTTGTAAAGAGGATACCAAAAACCACTGCTGTGGCGCGCCTATTCGTGATTAGCAGCGCAGAACGGCCCGCATCAGCCGCGAACATGTGGGATCGTGGAATTCTACACCTGGAACGTCATCATTTTTGACCCAACTCGCCATTCCTCTATCGTCACGACACGGCATGAGCAAATGAATTGGAAAAAACTGTACTGCCGCCCAGACCGTGTCATGACGTATTTCCCGTCCTGACCCTCAATTAACTTGTCTTTGGTCGGTTTTGTGAATTGCTTGTGTATGACGCTGTATGAGAACCTGGTGCGCTCCGTCGTATGCCGGTGCGTTGCGCCCTAGGAGGTCAGCCCCCCATTCGACGCCCACACAAGCGGCAATGTCGAAAAACTCCATCTTCGCAATCCACGCTGTTCTGTCCAACGAAAGGATGAACATCAGGTAGTCGCGCTAGGATCGCGACCCGCAGGCGGCTTTGAAAAACTGAACAGGAACTTGCGGATATCCGAGCCTGTGTGACGCTGCCACAGCCGCATCCAGCGCATGAACATGAACTGACCGTGTGTGGGCAGGGAACATCCAGCCCCTGAACGCTCATATTCTCTGCAGTCCAGCCCGCGATCGCGTATAATCACCCTGTCCATCCGCGAACCCTAAGCCAAGCCCGAAATCGTCCAGGGCGTCAGAAAACACCCTCAGGCAGATATTGATGACACATTTGTTTCGTTAAAACCCAGCCCGGCACAGCACAGCAATAAGTTCAAGGCCAATCATCTCCAGCCGATGCCTGCGTGAGGTCTGCGAAAAAATCCAATGACAATGTCGACTCGACGAGCACGGCTGAGAGTTTTCGAAAGTGGTGATGGCTTTAGCAGAGAAATACGGCAACTGCGGGACATGACTATTAGCGGACAATACGCAAATGATCACGAGTGGTTGGACCAAATCTTCTGCGACCCTGAAATCACCGCCCTACGGGGCAGAACTCGCGAACGTCGAAGAATACAGTAGTCTCTTGTTTACATGGTATGCGGCGCCCGGACCCTCCAATCCAGCCCCTATCTGGGGCAAGGCGACAAGGCTTCAAAAAATAAGATTGAACGTCTTTTGACCGTCAGAGAAATTGCAGGATGGAATTCGATATGAGCGTACAGCAATATTGCGCCTGTCATGAAGCAACTTTTTTTGACGGGTGTTTTGGGCTTCTATTGGAGCGGCTCCGTTTCCTCGATGTGTTGTTTGACCATGAAAAACTGCCGCTTGCTTACGCCAAGACGCATTCTGTTGTCTCAGCCTCTGCGATAAAATAATCTGCTACATCTCGAACCGACATTTTATCGGTTGTCTCCCGGCTGTCAAAAAATACCGAGACTTCTGACATCAGCTCGACATCAGCCTCTCTCAAGTCGGGCGAATAGGCACCAACAAAGCCAACATGCAATCCGGGATTGTCCTACGCTCAAGTAGAACCAGTTGGTTGGCCAGGTTGGGGGATTTCAACCCGATCCTCAGCCTCAATCCATGCGGCCGGGTTGAGAAACGTGTCACCTGGTCGGCAACCTCTTTGGATCGATGAGCCCATCCCAGCGGGCCAGCACGGATTGTTCGATAGCAAGCCTTCGAATAGATCGATTGGAGATTACGAAATTCAACTGACTTATCTTCGAATTTCAAAACTAGAACCGCATTTCTTTTGAATTTGTACGAATTTCGTATTCTAATGAGCCAAAGTGTTCGATTCGGAGTATCTCATGCCGGTAGCGCAGATTGATCGTATTGCAGATAAATCGGGCATTCGCTCGCCCTCAGACGAACTTAACAGCCAGATCATCGCGATCCTTGAAGTGGACGGGCGCACCCCGTTTTCCGAGATCGCTCAAACGCTGGGCGTCTCCGAAGGCACAATCCGAAACCGCGTCAGCGCTTTGCGCGATGCCAACATGCTGCGGATCGTTGCCATCACGGATCCCGTGGCCCGCGAATACAAGACGGATGCGATCCTTGGGATAAAAGTCGCGCCTGGTGTGGCACCTGCCCAGGTTGCCAGCCGGTTTCAGGATGACCCGCGCGTGGTCTTCGCGCTTTGGGTGGCGGGCGGCTTTGATCTGATCCTCGAAATAGTCAGCGACGACGACGATGCGCTGCAACGCTTTCTTGAGGAAGAAATCCATGCGGCCACCGACATCGCCCACACCGAAGTGATGTTGGGGATGAAGAACTTCAAAAACCAATTCTTGCTCAAACGGGACTGGAGGCGTGAGAATGGGAAAACTGAATGAGCGTCTGACAGAGTTTCACGCGGCGACGAAACCTGCCCATGGCCTGCCCCCGCAGGCTTACTTGGATGAAGATTTCTGGCAGGTCGAATGCCAGACGGTTCTACGCAACAACTGGGTCTGTGCAGGTATCGCACATGAGTTGAAAGAACCCGGCGATGTTGTTCCTGTCACGGTAGCCGGTCAGCCCATCCTTCTGGTGCGCAACACCGCCGGCGAGATTGCAGCCTTTCACAATGTCTGCCGGCATCGCTGCATGACACTGGTCGAGGAACCGGCCAATGTCGGCAAGCTGATCCGCTGTCCCTATCACGCGTGGGCTTATGACCTTCAGGGCCATCTGAAAGCCTCGCCCCATTTCGGAGGAACCGGACAGCAGGAAACCGAAGGTTTCGACCGAACAGAAAAAGGGCTCGTGCCGGTGCGCTGCCATGTCTGGCAGGACTGGATTTTCGTGAATATCAGCGGTGACGCGGCAGAGTTCGAAGATTATGCCGCCCCGCTGATTGAACGGCTTCAAGGCATTGATTTTTCAAAACTGCATCCGATTGGCGTGTTGGATTTCGGCGTGATCGAAACCAATTGGAAACTGATCATGGAGAACTTCATCGAACCTTACCATGTGCAGTTTGTACATGCCTCTACCACTGATCAACCGCTCCGGGATCACTACACCATCATCGACGGCAACTGCATGGGTAGTGCGGTAGATTTGAACGAGGAAATCGGCACGTCCGGGTCGCTTGGGGTCAGTTCACGTTACCTGACGCTCTACCCCAACTTTATCCTTGGCCGGTACTTCCCGGATCAACTGGGCGTGTATCTGAACATTCCCGTGGGCCCCCGCCAAATGGCGCAGAAACGGGTGCTTTACACGACCGAAGGTCAAAGCCTGACCGATGAACAGATCGAGGGCCTGAAAAGCCTGTGGTGGGATGTTCACAAGGAAGACCATGAAATGGTGGAACGGATGATGAAGGGCCGCGCGTCACAAGTGGCAGCCGATGGCGGACTGCTTTCTCCAACCTGGGAAGACAGCGTCCGCGCCTTTCAGGAAAAAATCGTAGCAGATCTGACAAAGGAAAGCTGAAGAGATGAGCGAATTGGCAAATGGCTTTCGCCTGGCCCACACAATGTTGCGGGTCATGGACACCGACAAATCCCTGAACTTCTACTGCGGTATTCTGGGGATGACAGTCCAGCGGCGCACCGACTACCCCGAGGGGAAATTCACCAATACCTTCATCGGCTACGGCCCAGAGGCCGAGTTTCCCTGCTTGGAACTGACCTGCAACTGGGATCAGCAGGACCCCTACGACAAAGGCAATGGCTGGGGTCACATCTGCATCGAAACGCCGGATGTCTACAAAGCCTGCGAAGACCTTGCCGCCGCCGGTGTGAACATCACGCGACCGGCCGGGCCGATGAAGAACGGCACGCGGGTCATTGCGTTTTGCGAAGACCCCGATGGCTACAAGGTCGAACTCAACGAAAGCATTCTGAAACACTTGGCCGGGAAGGCGAATTGAATGGGCAATAAACCACAGCTGATGAAATGGGAAATGGTCGAGGACCGCTATAACGCGATCGGCGAAAAGGACAGTGACACCTATATCAAACCGATGGTGACGAGCGCGATCTCCGACACCATGTGCGGCGGCATCAACGTGCTGAAAAACATCGTGGTGCCCTGGGACCTGACCTGTGATGAAATCATCTATGTTCTGGAAGGCACGTTCCGCCTGACCTGCGACGGCGAAACCTATATCTGCAACCGCGGCGACGTCCTTTATATCCCCAAGGACAATCATATCACCTATGAGGCCGATGATCGCTGCGTGATTTTTTATGCCGCCTATCCGCACAATTGGAAACAACTGGCGGGTCTGACGCACGTTCCGGGCATCGACCCTGACGACTTCGTTCCGGGCTGAACCCGGTCAACCAATTTTCACGGAGGCAGAAATGGTCGACAAGATCTACTATGACAGTTTTGCAGACGCGGTGGACCGCAACCGCCCTCGCATACCGGAGGTGCGTAAACGGCTTGAAGACGCAGGCGTCAAATACGTCATGGCCGCCTGGATCGACCTGCACGGTATTCCAAAAACCAAACCCGTCCCGATGAGTGACTTTGAACCGTTATGTCTGGGCAAAGGTCCGCAATTCGCGGTGCATTCGATTTCCTATGTGCCAGAGCTGTCTCCGGCAGACAGCGATCAGGTCGTCGTGCCCGATCTGGACGCGGTCTATATCTGCCCCTGGGATACCACCATGGCCATGATCTTCTCGGATCTCTACTGGGAAGACGGGCCTTACAATGTCTGCCCCAGACAAGCGCTGAAACGCGCAATGCAGGCCGCTGCCGACGCGGGCTATACCGGAATGGCCGGGGTCGAACCCGAGGTCATCGTGATGACCTATGACGACGATGGCAAGCCGGTCAAAGCCTTTGATGACGATCCCACCGACGGCCTGAGACCCCGACGTCAGGCCTTTGGGTACGATGTGGAATACTCGATCGATTCAATGCCTTTTCTCAAGGACATGATCGACATTATCGAAGGTCTGGGCTGGAACCTTCACGACGTGGTCGCCGAAGGGGCCTATTCCCAGTTCGAGTTCGATTTTCACTATACCAACATGCTTGAAATGTCGGATCGGCTGGCTTTCCTTCGGATTATCCTGAAAGAGGTCGCCAAAAACCACGGCATGTTCGTGACCTTCATGCCAAAACCGACGATCGGCGACTGGCGGTCGGGCGCGCATATCAACATGTCGCTGCAGCATGAAAGCCGGCCGGGCGAAAACATCTTTGAAACGCCCGAAGGCGATTGGGCGGATGAAAGTCGCTGGGCGGTTGGCGGGTTGATGGCCCATGCCGAAGCTCTGACCGCGCTCACCTGTCCGACGGTCAATTCCTACAATGGTCTTGTGCCGCGCGTCGGTGGTTTTGAGGGCGGGACCGTAACCTGGGCGCCGACCAACATCACATATGGGCACAATAACCGGTCCGCCCAGTTTCGCCTGCCCCAAAGCCGACACTGCATCGAAAACCGTGCCGCCGACATGACCATGAACGTCTATCTGGCAATGGCCATGACTCTGACCTGCGCCATCGACGGGATCAAAAACAAAATCGATCCCGGCCCGCCGACTGATTTTGACCTCTATGAAAAGTCAGAGGCCGAATTGGCCGAGCTTGGCATTCGCCGTCTGCCGCGCACGCTCTTCAACGCGATAGAGGCGCTGAGGGTGGACGATCTGGCTGGCAAAGTCATGGGTGAGGTGATGCGCCGATCCTATCTCGCATACAAAAACGACGAATGGGAAAGGTATCATCAGGCGGTCACCGATTGGGAAGTGCAGGAATACCTGCGCCTGTACTGATATGGACCAAAGAGAGTTTGCCCTTGGCGATCTGCCACTGACCAGCGGCGAGGTGCTGAAAGACGCAAAACTGGTCTATCAGACCTATGGCATGCTTGGACCAAAGGGTGACAATGCCATCGTCATGCCAACCTTCTACACCGGTTCGCACGAACGCAACGAAGGTTACTTTGGCCGCGGTCGCGCCCTTGATCCGGCCCGACACTTCATCATTTCGATCAACTTGCTGGGCGGCGGCAAATCCACTTCGCCCAGCAACTCCACTGTGCAGCCCGGCGCAGCTTTCCCGTCGGTTTCGTTTCAGGACAATATCCGGGCCCAGCACCTGCTTTTGACCAAGGGCCTTGGCGTCAACCGGATTGCACTTGTCCTGGGGTGGTCGATGGCGGGCTGTCAGGCCTATCACTGGGCGGTGCAATACCCTGATATGGTCAGCGCCATCCTGCCATTTTGCGCCTCGGCCAGAACGTCACCGCATAACTTCGTGTTTCTTGAAGGCGTGAAAGCCGCACTTTGTGCCGATCCAGCCTGGAACAAAGGTGATTATGACGCCCAACCGATGGAAGGCCTCAGGGCTTTTGGCCGCGTCTACGCGGGCTGGGCGTTTTCACAGGCTTTCTACCGGAACGGTCTCTATCGCGAACTTGGCTATGCAAGCGTGGCGGATCTGTTGAACGACTGGGCCGAAGACCATGCCACAAATTGGGATGCCAACAACCTTCTTTGTAAACTGGCCACCTGGCAGAACGGCGACGTCAGCGCCAGCTCAACGTTTGAGAAAGATCTCCCCGCCGCGCTCGGTTCAATTCGGGCGCGCACCATATTGATGCCTTGCAATCAGGATCTCTACTTTCCACCGGAAGACAACATCATCGAAGCCAACCTGATCCCCGGTGCACTCTGTCGTCCTGTAACATCCGACTTTGGACATTGCGCCGCCAACCCGGGCAACGACGCAGGTTTCGAACGTCAACTCGATCAGAACATCGCTGAGTTGCTTTCAACTTAGGCCCCGAGAAAAGCTGTTCGCTTTGCGCTTTCCTGAAACCAGCCGCGCAAAGATATCTTCAGTGCGGCTGCTTCGATCGATCACATCGGCGCATCCGACCGTACCCGATTTCGATTTCAGCGGAAACTCGACATTTACGACTGCACGCGTGGAGGCTAATTTCAACCTCGTCTCGTGTTTGAGACGAACTGCGATCTGGATCCTCAATGCCCATCGACCTGTCTGTCGAGCACAAACTGGCCGCGCCTCCGCGGGTCAAACGACGTACCTTGCGTGTTATCGGAACCGACGTCACGCTGTTGGAAAGCGTTCGCAAGATGGCGATAGAGGATTTGCAGTTTGACATAGAATATGAGTCTCTGGATTTTCTGACCTGCCAACGCCGCGCCGCCACACATCCTGAACACTATGACATCTACGAACAGTGTTTTCACAACCTGGACATCGTCTGGTATTGGGGCGCACTTCAGCCGATTGACACCCAGCGGATCGCCGAATGGGGCAATATCGGCGACCTGTCCAAACTGGGTGGTGTCAGCAAATACATGCGGCAGGGGTATGGCGACGCCCCGGTGCGCAAGCTGTACGTTCAACCCGATGGCGTGATCGGGCAGCAGCCCATGCAGTACATTTCGATGTTGCCAACGGCCCATAACGTCGATTCATTCGGGTTTGATCGCCGCGTCTTTGGCGATGAAGGCCCCGAAGGATCAAGTTGGGCCTGGCTGCTGGACAAACGAGCCAAAGGGCGCGTTGCGATCGTGGACGAACCCGCGATCGGTTTTTTTGATGCAGCTCTGGCAGCCGAGGCCAGCGGTGATCTCAGCTTTGTCGACATCTGCAACATGTCGGTGGACGAGATCGACAATCTGATGGCGCTTCTTGAAACGCTCCGGCAACAGGGCTTTTTCTGTGACAGCTGGAAATCTGCCCAGGATGCCGAGGCGCTGCTGCACGCCGGGAAAGTCGCGGCGCAGAGCATGTGGTCGCCCTCGTATGGCAATCTTGGCCCAATGGAGGATCATTTTGTCGAAAGCGTACCGCGCGAAGGCTATCGCGCGTGGCACGGAGGCGCGTCGCTTGCGCGGCACCTCACCGGAACCAAGCTCGGCATGGCTTATGAATATCTGAACTGGTGGCTGACCGGTAAGGCCGGGGCCGTAATGGCGCGGCAGGGATATTACATGACGGTGCCCCAAAACACCCGGCAACACCTGACCGAGGATGAATGGGATTATTGGTATGACGGTCAGATCGCCCGGTCTGACCTTGTCGGCACCAACGGTCAAACCGTCGTCCGCAAGGGACGGCGGCGCGCGGGTGGCGCCTATCATCAAAGGGTCAGCCGCATCGCCCTGTGGAATACGGTCATGGACGAATACAATTACGCCGCCCGGGCCTGGAACCGCTTTATCTCGGCAGTCCGAGGGGGCAGGCAATGAACCGAACATCAGGGATACGCGGTCAGGAACCGCTATATGAGGTCATCAGCCAGATTCTGAAGCGCAATATCGAATCCGGGCGCCTGCCCCGGGGTCTGGTTCTGATCGAAGGACCAATCGCCCGGCTTATGCTAACCAGTCGTGCACCTGTTCAGGCCGCCCTTCGCAAACTGCATGAAGAAGGGTTGATCCACCGGTTTCGCGGACGTGGGTATCTGGTGGGTCAGGCGGATCTGGACCCGATCCGGCGCCCGATCAGCGAGTTTCAACTGGATATACCCGACCGCGCCAGATCAGCCTTGGCAATCCGCGGGACATGGATGCGGGTCTATGATCAGGTCGAAGCCGATGTCGCCGCCTGTCAGGTTTTTGGGGAATTTCGGCTGATCGAAACCGAGCTGGCCGATTACCTCGGCGTCAGCCGTACGGTTGCCCGTGACGTGCTCAGCCGCCTGAACGAGCGCGGCCTAATCCGCAAAGGCGCGTCCTCTCACTGGCTGGCAGGCCCGCTTACCGCACATGTGCTGCGCGAGAAATACCAACTTAGCGCGATTGTCGAACCCGCGGCGCTGATCCTGGCCGCCGATTTCATCGATCCTTTAGAGATTAACAAACTGCGCGATCAGATCCGTCAGGGGCTGACGCGTGAATCCGATGCCTATGAGGCAGCGTTCCAGAAACACTGTCTCGAACGGGCACCCAACACAGCCCTGGTCGAGATGATCCTTAACAACCGGCTGTTGCTGTCCTCCGTCAACGAGGCGCTGAACCGGTTGGGCTTGCCAGCCGATCACGTCGCAGTCGACCAGTATCGCGTGTTGTTTGACCTTATCGGCTCTCGCCAGATCAACGCGGCAGCCGAGTACCTCAAAGAGCATTTGCGCTTGCTGGCAGACAAGAATGTGGCTCGGCTGAAGATCGTCGCGCTGGTGCCTGAAGCCGAAGCGATTCCGGGATACCTTTCTCCGATATAATTGTATCTGGTATCCGATATTCATTTTTAAAAACGACAATATCGAGATTTTTAGGATATTTTGCTCATTTTTCGGTCGTTTTTTCCTTCAAGATGAATGTTGACGCATAAATAAATGCAAACTTTCATACGACATACGTTTTAAACAGGCGTGCCCTTCAGTGCGGTCCCTACGGTCCGGCCGCTGTTTGGAAAAGACATCAAACTGTCTGCGGCCTGAAGACCAAGTGGGGAAATGAATGGGTCATAAGGATTCCATCTTCAGGCTGGAACATGTCACGCGGCAGTTTGGCGATCTGGTCGCACTCAACGACATTTCGTTTGAAGCGACACAGAACGAATACATCTCTCTGCTGGGGCCATCGGGGTCAGGCAAAACGACTTTGCTGCGCGTGATGGCCGGATTCGAGAAACCCGACAAAGGCCGTATTCATTTTCTGGGTCAGGACATCACTGATCTGCCCGCCCATAAACGCGGGATCGGATTCGTGTTCCAGAACTTCGCGCTGTTTCCGCATCTGACGGTATTTGAGAACGTCGCCTTCGGGCTGCGCAATGGCGTCGAGGATGTGGCGGACGCCAATATCGACACCCGCGTCCTGGACATGATCGGCCTAGTGGGACTGGAGGGGTTGGAAGATCGCGTTCCAGACCAGATCTCTGGCGGCCAGAAGCAACGTGTGGCGCTGGCACGCACATTGGTGATGCAGCCCAAACTGGTGCTGCTGGATGAACCCTTGGGCGCGCTCGACGCCAACCTGCGTGGCCGTATGCAGACTGAACTGCGGCAGATCCGCGAACGTCTGGATGTCACCTTTCTGCATGTGACCGGCAGCGAGACCGAGGCGCTGGCCATGGGCGACACAGTTGCGGTTCTGGACCAGGGGCGCATCATCCAGACAGGCTCACCCGAACAGGTTCACGATACTCCGGCCAGCTCGGATGTGGCGCTGTTCCTGAATCGGTTCAACCTATTTGACGGTACCCTTTCGGACAACACGTTTAACGGCCCTTTCGGTGCCGTGCCGGTACAGCACGCGCAGTCCAACGCCACGGATGTCTATGCTGTGCGATATGACCGCACCAAGGCCTTCAGAAAAGGCGACGTCCTGCCCGGCCCCGCCCTTCCCGCGCGCTATCTTGCCAGCGAATATCTCGGGTCATCGGTGATTTCCTTCTTTGAAACCGCCGACCGCAAGCAGGTCGAGGTGGATCATCACCTCAGCTTTGGTGAGCCTGACACATACGAGGTCGGCCAGGATTATGTTCTGTCGTGGAATCCCGAACACGCCATCGTCTTTGGCAAGGAGGCCGCGGCATGAGCACCAGCGCCCCTTCGAGCGAACGCAACGGATACACCAATTGGCTGCTGGCCCCCGGCGTGTTTTGGATGATCCTGTTCCTGGTCGCGCCGATCATGATGATCGTCTATGTCTCGTTCTGGACCCAGACCACCTTTGCCATCAATTCGACCCTGACACTGGACAGCTGGAAGAACTTCTTCAGCTCCGAGGCCTATGTCGGCGCGCTCTGGACCACGCTGCGGCTGTGGCTGATCGTTCTGGCGCTGACCTTCATCATCGGCTATCCGGCGGCGCTGTTCGTGGGATTGCTGGTCAAAAGCAAGACCGTTTCGACCGTGCTGCTGGTGCTGTGCGTGATCCCGTTCTGGACCTCATTCCTGATCCGTGTGCTGGCCTGGCGGCCGATGCTGGGCAAGGAAGGCGCGATCAATATCATCCTGCAAAGGCTGGGTCTGATCGACAGCCCGATCGAGGTTCTGCTGTTCTCGGAACTGTCGGTGATCATCGGCATGACACAGATCTATGTGGTGTTCATGGTCGGCCCGATTGCCTTCATGCTGGGCCGCATCGACCGCAACATCATCGAAGCCGCGCGCGATCTGGGCGCCGGTTTCGGGCGCATCTTCTGGAAGATCATCTTCCCGCTCAGCCTGCCCGGTGTCGTCGTCGGCGCAATCTTCGTCAGCGTCATGGTGTTGGGTGAGTTCGCCACATCCGGCGCGCTGTCAGGGCGCAAGGTGAACTTGCTGGGCAATATCATCGTGACGCAGGTGGGCTCATTGAAATGGGCGATGGCCTCGGTCGTAGGGGTGATCCTGACCATCCTGCTGGGCATCGTCGTGGCCGGTTTCCTGCGCATCGTCGATCTGAAAAGTGAGTTGTGAGCATGGAGTCCAAACTTCTCAAACCCATCCTCGCCGTTTACGTCGCAGCGTTCATCCTGTTCCTTTATGGGCCGTTCATCGTGCTGGGCATCCTGTCTTTCCAGCAGGGGCCTGAGGGCGGGCCGCAATTTCCGATCATCGAATGGTCGACCTATTGGTATCGGCACCTGTTCGGTCTGACACCGCCCTCGCGCATTGCGCCCTTGCCAGTGGGTGAGGCGCTGCTGCGATCGCTGACGCTGGCCTTTATGACGATGGTGACATCCACGGTTCTGGGCGTCATGGCCGCGCAGGCCTTTCGCCGCCGGTTCCGGGGTGCGGGCATTGTCTTTTACCTGATCGTGCTGGGCATGATGGTGCCCGGCGTTCTGACCGGACTTGGCACATCGCTGCTGGCCAACAATGTCGTCGGAGTCGAGCGTCACTGGTGGACTACCGCCTTTGTCGCCCATGTGGTCTACACTTTCCCCTTTGCCTTCCTGGTGATGCTGGCGATCCTGAACCGGTTTGACGGCTCGGTCGAAGAGGCCGCGTGGTCACTGGGCGTGCCCCCGGCGCGCACCTTCCGCAAAGTGACCTTTCCGCTGATCTTCCCGGGCGTTCTGTCGGCCATGCTGTTTGCCTTCACGCTCAGCTTTGATGAGTTTCCCCGCACTCTGTTTGCATCGGGCCGGGATCAGACACTGCCGCTGGCGATCTACGGGACATTCTCGGTCGAGATCCATCCTAACATCTTTGCCTTTGGGGTGATGACGACGCTGTTTTCTTTCTCGCTGCTGGCGGTCTACGGCATCCTGATGGGCCTCAGCGTGCGCCGTGCCAAGAAGATCGCGATGCAGGAGGAGATCTCGTGAGCGTCGCGATTGTCACTGGCGCAGGATCCGGTATCGGGCAGGCCATTGCCGAAAAGCTGGCAACCGATGGCTATAAGGTGCTGGCCAACGACTTTGATGCCAGCGCCGCGCAGACAACAGTGGCGCGGATCGGCGCTGCGGCGGTCGCCCATCATGGCGATGTCTCTGACCCTGCGGATGTGGCGAATATGATCGCGCATTGCAAACAGGCCTTCGGCGCGCCGACCCATCTGATCAACAATGCGGGTCACGTGCATCAATCATCGTTTGCAGATCTGTCGATTGAAGAGTTCGACCGCATGATTGCCGTGCATCTGCGCGGCACCTTCCTGTGCACAAAGGCCGTTCTTCACGAAATGTTAAGCGCGGGAAAAGGCTGCGTGGTCAATGTCGCCTCGCAACTGGGACAAATCGGCGGGGTTGAGCTGGTGCATTATTCCGCAGCCAAGGCGGGCATCATCGGCATGACCAAGGCACTGGCCCGCGAAGTGTCGACAAATGGCATACGCGTCAACGCCGTCGCGCCCGGCCCGATCAACACACCGTTGGTGCGGGCGCTGTCGCCTGACTGGCAGGCAGCCAAGGCGGCGGAGCTGCCGCTGGGCCATTTTGGCGAGCCGGAAGATGTCGCCGATACCGTTGCGTTTCTGTGTTCCGACGCGGCGCGGCTCTATGTCGGCCAGACCCTTTGCCCCAATTCAGGAGACGTGATGCTATGAGCAATGTTGTCGTCATAACCGGTGGTGGCATCGGCATAGGTCGCGCCTGCGCGCTGGCTTTTGCGGCACAGGGTGACACCGTAATCGTCACCGATGTGATTGAAACAGAAGGCAAAGCCGTTGCAGTCGAGATCGAGACCGCAGGCGGCACCGCCGAGTTCCACGCGCTGGACGTGCGCGACACCGCCCGCGCAGACGCGGTGATCGCTGATATTCAAGCCCGCCACGGGGCCATCGACACGATTGTCGCCAATGCGGGCATCGCGCACCGGGTGCCACTGGACCAGCTGAGCGACGAGAAATGGGATCACACATTCGACATCGACCTCAAGGGCATGTTCCGGGTGATCCGCCCTGCACTTGCGGGCATGAAGGCGCGCGGCTCAGGCAGTATCATCTGCCTGTCCTCGATCATGGGTGTCGCCTATGGCTGGGATGAACATGTCCACTATTCCTCGGCCAAGGCTGGGGCGGTGGGCCTTGTGCGCGGGCTGGCCGTGGAACTGGCCCGCGACGGCATCCGTGTGAACGGCGTCGCACCTGGATACATCCGCACCGCACAACTTCTGTCCGAGGAACACTCGCTGGGCCCGGCAGGGGCAGAAACGGCGGGTGAGAACATTCCCATGGGACGGATCGGGGAACCGGACGACATCGCGGATGTCGTTGTTTTCCTTGCCTCAAACGGGGCGCGTTACCTGACGGGACAAGTGATTGCTGTAGATGGTGGCCTGTTGGTCGGACGGTACTGAATGCAGCCGGGGCCCGAGGCCCCAAACCGAAGAAAAAGACACTCGACCGCAACACGGAGTAAACTGAAATGAGTACATATTCACGTCGGAAATTCCTTCAGACAACCGCGGGCAGCGCGGCGCTGGCTGCAAGCGGGATGCCCTTTCTGGGCGCGCAACAGGCCTTTGCCGCCAACCTGGGCAATCAGGAACTGCGCACTGTCGGCCTGTCGGTGACGGTTCAGGAACGCATCCTGAACGATTTCCAGCAGAAATCCGGTGTGGGCTCGGTCAACGGCAAGGCTGATATTTTCCCCAACACCCAGACCGAGATCCTGTCGGGCACCGATGCCTATGACTGCTGGGAAATCATCGGCGAGCGTCTGGCGGCGATGGTAGCCACCGACAAACTGGCCCCGGTGGCGGCATCCGACCTGCAAAACTGGTCGGGCATCCGCGACACGTTCACCACCGCCTCGGACCGCTGGGATCGCAATCGTCAGATTGTCGGCCAGATCTGGGAGGATGACAGCCAGACGCGCCTGAACATGGTGCCAACGGTCTATAATTATGACTCTATCGGATACCGCCCCGATCTGGTGGACGCCGAAGAGGCCTCGACCTGGGCGGCGTTGTTCGATCCCAAGTTCAAGGGCAAGACCGGGTTGAACGTTGACCCACTGATCGCATTTGGTCAGGCCATTCTGGCGATGAACGCGCTGGGTTTGCTTGAGGTCGAAAACCCCGGCAACCCGGATGCGGCGTCGATTGAGGAAGCCTCGAAATTCTTGATCGCCAAGAAGAAAGACGGCCAGTTCCGCGCCCTGTGGGGCGACTTTGGTGAGCTTGTGAACCTGTTGGCCTCGGGCGAGATGGTGATCGCCGATGCGTGGCAGCCTGCGGTGATGGCGGTCAAGGCGCAGGGGGTCGAGTGTTCCTATGCGACGATGAAAGAAGGCTATCGCGGCTGGTCGATCGGTGTATCCCCGCTCAAGACCTCGCCCAACCTCGAAGCGGTTACGGCCTATGCCGATTACTGGCTGTCCGGCCCGCCGGCGATTGCTGTGTCGGAACAGGGATACTACTCGCCCACCACCAACGTCAAAGAGGTCATGGACCCCGACAAATATGCCTTCTGGTACGAAGGCAAGCCCTGGGTCGGTGCCACCGAACGCGGCATCAAGGAAGGCGACCTGCGCGATGGCGGCTCGCTGGAAACCCGCGCGGCCAACGTCGCCTACTGGCACCAGTGGCCGGATGAGTATGACCTGCTGATCCAGAAATGGGACGAGTTCCTGTCCGCCTAAAACACCACAGGTTCAGCCGGTTCGCGCTGGCTGAACCCTTCCCCCGATTTTCAAGAATTCTCATCAAAAGGGCGCGACATCCTTGGCTTACGATCTGCAGCTCAAAAATGTTGGCAAAGTCTATGACAACGGCACGCCCGCCGTGATCGACTTTAACCTCGACGTTGAAAAGGGTGAGTTCATCGCCTTTCTCGGCCCGTCGGGCTGTGGCAAGTCGACGACATTGCGCATGATCTCGGGGTTTGAAAGCGTCACCTCGGGCGATCTGCTGATCCGGGGGCAACGGGTCAATGACCAGCCGCCGGAAAAGCGGCCCACCTCGATGATCTTTCAGAACTATGCGCTGTTTCCCCATATGAACGTGCGCCAGAACGTGCGCTTCGGGCTTGAGGTCAAGGGCCTGCCCCGCGCCGAAGCCGACCGTAAAGTGGATGGTATTCTGGACAAGCTGGGCCTGCTGGACATCTCGGAAATGGCAACCAGCCGCTTGTCAGGCGGGCAACGCCAAAGGATTGCGCTGGCGCGGTCGCTGGTGGTTGAACCCGATATTCTACTTCTGGATGAACCGCTTGGCGCGTTGGATGCCAACCTGCGCAAGAGCATCCAGAACGAGCTGAAGCTGCTGCAACGCGATCTGGGGATCACCTTCGTCTTCGTGACGCATGCCCAGTCCGAGGCGTTGGCGCTGTCCGACCGTATCATCGTAATGAACGCCGGTCGTGTTGAACAGGTCAGCCCTCCGCACGAGCTCTATACCCGTCCCACCAGCGAATTTGTTGCCCGCTTTATCGGATCAAACACTATCATACCCGGCAGCGTCATCGACACGCGCGACGACACAATCACCCTGGACACGCCGTTTGGTGCCATCTCTGGCACAAACCGGATCAATGTTGCGCATTCCAAGGGCGAACAGATGAGCATCGTTCTGCCCGCCGAAGCGGTCGAGTTGATCCCCGGCGAAACCGACGAATCCGAGCTGCGCGGCACGTTCGGATCCAACATCATCCCCTGCACCATCGAGCGATTGCAGGTCATCGGCCATATCATGCAGATGCTGGTGCGCCTGGAAAACGGCGAGACCCTGAATACCGAAGGCCATGTGGATAAGTACCGAGGCCGTCTGGCGGTTGGCGCACCGGCCTATGTTGCCTGGCAGCCCAGCGGCGCAACGATGATTGCGTGAGACGGGGACGGATGCGATGACACAGACCCTCACCCAAATGGCCGCGGATTTGCACGCAGGCCGCACCGACCCGGTAACACTGGTCGAAGGGGTCTTTGACCGGATCGCCGCCCATGACGACCCGGCGCTGTTCATCGACCTGCTGAAAGACCGCGCCATGGCCGAGGCCGAGGCCTCTCGCCTGCGTTGGCGCGCGGGCATCCCGGCCAGCCCGGTCGACGGGGTGCCCACCGCATGGAAAGATCTGTTTGACCTCAGGGGCCGCGTGACCACGGCCGGATCGGTTGTGCTGAAATCGGACCCACCCGCCGAAACCGATGCCCCCATCGTTGCACGGGCGGCACGGGCCGGGATGACCTCGGTCGGGACAGTCAACATGACCGAGTTCGCCTATTCCGGCATCGGCCTGAACCCCCATTACGGCACACCGCGCAACATCCACGCCGCGAAGGATGCACCGCGCAGCCCCGGGGGATCGTCCTCTGGCTCGGGCGCGGTGGTGGCTGCGGGGATCGTGCCCATGTCGATGGGATCGGATACCGGCGGATCGGTGCGCATTCCGGCCTCGTTCAACGGGGTGGTCGGCTACAAACCTTCGATGGGAAGTTATCCGATGCAGGGTGTGTTTCCGCTGGCGCAATCGCTGGACACAATCGGCCCGCTGGCGCAGTCGGTTGCCGATTGCGTGCTGGTCGACGCCGTGCTGCGCGGGAGGTCCGCACCGGACATCGAAACCTCAGATCTGTCCGACCTGTCCTTTGTGATCCCTGATCAGGTCATGTTCGACGATGCGGCCCCTGATGTCATTGCGAATTTCGACGCAACCGTCACACGGCTGGAGCAAGCCGGAGCGCGGGTCTCGCGCATCGCCCTGCCCCAGTTGCAAGAGATACTGGACCTGATGGCGCGCCACGGCTTTCTGGCCGGGGCCGAAGCGCTGGCCATTCACCGTGACCGTGTGAACGGCCCCGACGCCGCGCAGATGGATGCGCGTGTGGTCCGGCGGGTCTTGCAGGCCAGCCCGATGAAAGCCGTGGATCTTGTGGTGCTGCAACAGGCGCGAAAACGGCTGATGGCGGAAACGGCCGCCCTTATCGGGAACCGCATTCTGATCTGCCCGACCACTGCGACCACCGCGATGGAAATCGCCCCGCTTGAGGCCGATCAGGAGGTGTTCTTTCAACACAATGGCCTGACCCTGCGCAACACATCGTTGGGCAATTTCCTGGACTGGCCCGGTGTGTCGATCCCCAACGGCACGGACCGCAACAACATGCCAACCGGCTTCCTTTTGTCGGCACCGCATGGCTGCGACCGCACCGTACTGGCCGCGGCGCTGGCGACCGAAGACATCATACGCAGCTGATTTACTTGAATTAATCGGAAACTTTGAATGCACAGAGGAGAACAACCATGACTAAGAAAATTCTATGCGCCTTCGGGACGGATATCGACTCCGTCGCGGGCCAGATCGGCTCGTATGGCGGTGGAGATTCTCCCAACGATATTCAGCGCGGGGTTTTCGCGACCGAGGTCGGCATCCCCCGCCTTTTGCGCCTGTTCAAAAAATACGAGATGCGCACGTCGTTCTTCATCCCCGGGCACTCGCTTGAATCCTTCCCCAAGGAAATGGACATGATCGTAGAGGCCGGGCACGAGGTTGGTGCCCATGGCTACACCCATGAAAACCCCGTGGCGATGACGCCGACACAGGAAGAGGACGTGCTGGTCAAGTCCATCGAACTGATCAAGGGCCTGACCGGTGAGGCGCCCAAAGGCTACGTCGCACCCTGGTGGGAGATGTCGAATGTCACCGCCGCGCTGCTGGGCAAATATGGCTTTTCCTATGACCACAGCCAAAGCTATCGCGATTTCCAGCCGTTCTATGCCCGCGTAGGCGACGAATGGACAGTGATCGACTATTCCAAGACCGCTGGCGAATGGATGCATCCGCTGAAACACGGCAAGGAGATTGACCTCGTGGATATCGGGGCCAACTGGTATGTCGACGACCTGCCGCCGATGATGTTCATCAAGAACGCCCCCAACAGCCACGGCTTTGTCAGCCCGCGCGATATCGAACAGCTTTGGAAAGACCAGTTCGACTGGGTGTATCGCGAGATGGAGTATGGCGTCTTCCCGATCACCATCCACCCCGATGTTGCAGGCCGTCCGCAGGTGTTGCTGATGCTGGAACGTCTGATTGAATACATCAACGGTCATTCCGGCGTCGAATGGGTTGATTTCAACACCATCGCCGACGATTTCCGCGCGCGCTTCCCCTTTGACAGCGACAAGCGCCCCGAGGTCATCTGATCTTGTTTGCCAGAGGGTTACCCCCCTCTGGCACATTCCCTAGGAGAACACGCAATGTGCAGTGCCTGTGGTTTCCCCACCAGACCGGGCCATTGGACAGATGCCGGGGCCGATGCCACCGGCGACAGGTTACAACTGAAATTCCGCCGCGCCCGCATTCTGAACAAGATCCTGAATAGTTATGGGCTTGCGGTCCATGATGACGGGCGGACACCTGGCATCCAGCTGCGGTCTTTCACCGGACGCACGGTGATCGTACCCGACCTCGAAGCGGTCTGGTCCGAGACCGAGATCCAGACCGGGGCCGCACTTGATCCGCTGGACCCGCGGTTCCTGGGCGCGGCAGCCTGAATGCCAGATCCGAATGCCTCCACAGAGACCAGATTGCGGCTGACCATTCTGGGCGGCTATCTGGGGTCGGGCAAAACAACCTGGCTGCGTCACCACTTGTTCAATGGACGGTTCGGCCGCGCGCATATTCTGGTCAACGAAGCGGCGGAAACCCCGGTGGATGACACGCTGTTGCAACAACATGCCACTGGGATGACCCTTCTGGCCGGAGGGTGCGCCTGTTGCGAAGGCCAAAGCGATCTTCTGAGCGCTCTACGTCAGATCTGCGATGACCGTAGCCAGACCGTTTCCACCAAAACCCGGCTTGAACACATCGTGCTTGAGACCAGCGGATTGGCCGATCCGGCCGCCATCGCGACGGCAATTCAAAGCGATCCGATGCTGGTGCATCATATCCTGCTGGATGAAATCATCGTGCTGGCGGATGCGGTCAACATCATCCAGCAATTGGGGACCGAGCGTTTGGGGCGGGCTCAGATCGAAGCAGCGGACCGGATCATACTGACCAAGATCGATGCCCAAGTGCCAGACGCGTTCAGCGCCGTGCACGCAACGTTGAAAAGACTGAACCCCGGCGCGGCCATTTCGGCTGCTGTTCTGGGCGAAGAGGTCGAGCCCAAGCTTGACTCCAACGCGGCCCCGATCGACATCCCTGCGCTGGCCGATTTGTCCAGTTTGACCGCGATCGAGCCCACACGGCTGAAGATCGACACATCCGTCGACTGGGCGGCGTTCTCCGTCTGGTTGTCGGCGCTGCTACATGCCCGTGGGCATGACATCGTCCGGGTGAAGGGTGTGTTTGACACTTCGGCAGGATTTCTGCTGTTACAGGGCGTGCGCAATTCGGTTCAGGCCCCGGAAATCCTGCCACCATCCTCGACGCAGCGGGCCAATGAAATTGTCTTCATTGGCCGCAACTTCGCAAAAGACGACCTTGAAAAGTCGCTCAGCTATTTTTCACTCAGCGGCGGGTGACCACGCCGCCACTCTGTTAACCCAAATGCGTTCGAATATCGCGCAGCATGTTTTTTCGGTCAGCGCGGGCGGCCAGCGCCTGCTCCATATCAACCTGTCGGAATTTCACTGGCGTGTGCGGCTGTAACTGACCGATCAGGTCCATATCCGCCGATATGATCGCGCCCAGCGTAAAGTAACCGCCACCCGATACCGCATCGCGATGAAGGACAATCGGCTCCAACCCGCCCGGCACCTGAATCGAGCCGTAGGAATAGCAGCCGTCCACGATATTCGACGGATCTGCCCCGGCCCCAAAAGGCTGTTCGCGGTCGACAAATTCCAACGGTTGCCCCCCTTTGAAGCGATAACCCATCCGGTCCGCCTCGGGCGCGACCGACCAGTCATCGGCAAAGAACCCCTGCTGTGCGGCCTCGGTCAGGCGATGCCAGTAAAGCCCGGGCAGCACACGCAGTTCGGCGGGCGTTCCCGGCCCCCGGCGCAGGTTTTCGGGAATGCTGAAACCCGGTTCGATTGGGTCGGCCTCGCCGACGGGGATCATGTCACCGGCCTGAATGGCGCGCCCTTCAATGCCGCCCAAAGCGCCAATGGGATAGGTCGACCGGCTACCAAGCGCGGGTGGCGTATCAATCCCGCCGCTGATCGCGATATAGGCACGCGCGCCTGATTTGAGGAAATCAAAGCTGAGCGTCTGGCCTTTCTTGACGGCAAAACCCGTCCAGGTGGGCTGCGGCTCGCCATCGACCTTGGGCGGCAATTCGGCCCCTGTCACCGCGACCAGAGCATCTTGCGTGAATTCGATCTCGGGGCCCATGAATACGACTTCAAGCCCTGCCGCGCCTTCGGGATTGCCCACCAGCATATTGGCGCAGCGCAGCGCAAAACGATCCATCGCGCCGCCGACGGGGATACCCAGATGGAAATAACCGGGGCGCCCCAGATCCTGAATCGATGTCGACAGGCCGGGAGAGAGTATCTTAAGCGTCATTGAGGGCCTCCATCAGCTTGGCATTGGTGCCGGTCATGTCGGCGTTGAACGCGTCCAGATCGAAATCGACCTCGGCGATGCGCGGCGCATAGGTGCCTGCTTCGAGCTGCGCCAGGATGCGATCATATTCAGCGCGGTCGATGGGTTTCCACTTCACAATGTCGCCGGGTTTGAAGAACACCATGAAATCGCGCAGATAGCTGACCTGCTGGGTGGGGTCGAAAATGGTCATCGGGGTGATCCCGAACATCTGATAGCCGCCCGCCCCGCGCACCGAATAGATGCACGAAAAGCACCCGCCATAGCCCACCGTCTGTTTGGGCGTATCGGTACGTGGGCGCAGATATTTGGGCACCTGCAACTGCTTGTCCCGCGCGACCAGTTGATACAGGAACGGCAGACCGGCCACGAACCCCACCATCGACACGAACCAGGGCTGCGAATGGTGCGCCTCGATAAACGCCTCGGCGCTGTCATAGCCATTGATGCGCGCAGCATAGTCCAGATCGGTACCATCCGGGTCCTGATGACGCTCGCGGAACCGCATCAGCGTCTCATGGGTCCAAGGGTCCTGATAATAGACGGGGATTTCGATGATCCGCGTCTTCAGCCGTTTGTCGGCATCTTCGGCCTTGTGCTCCAGAGCCTTGATCTGCTCCATCATCTGATCGGGGCTGATCACATCGGGATCGAACTTGACCTGAAACGATGCGTTGGCCGGACAGATTTCGGTCACGCCTTCAATTTCAGCGTCGCGCACCGCGTTGCTCATGGACAGGGATTTGAAAAAAGCGTCCAGCGACATTTCATCATCCATCTCGACATAGATGTGTTCGTCGCCACCATAGGTATAGCGTGTCTTCATGCTGCGTCTCCTTGGTTACGGTGTCGCGCTGAGGTTTCCCGCATCCAGCCATGGCTCCAGCCATTGCGTGTGGACGCCATCGGCCAGAACGCTGGCATCCGCTGCCAGCGCCTGATGCAGGGGGATGGTTGTTTTCAGTCCTTCCAGGGACAGATCGTTTAACGCAGCAGCCAGTTTTGTAATCGCCGCGTCCCGTGTCGGGGCATGGACAATCAGCTTGCCCAGCAACGAGTCGTAAAAGGGCGGGATCTGATAGCCTTCGTACAGGAAGTGATCGAACCGGATACCATCGCCCCCGGGCAGTTGCATCTGACCGACCTGACCGGGGAACGGCATGAATTGCAGCGCCGGGTCTTCGGCATTGATACGCACTTCGATCGCGTGGCCGCTGCGTGTGATCTGATCCTGTGTCACCGACAGCGCCTCGCCACCCGAAACCCGTATCATTTCCTGTACCAGATCCAGACCGGTGATCATTTCGGTCACCGGGTGTTCGACCTGAATGCGCGTGTTCATTTCGATGAAAAAGAACTCATTCGTGGCGCTGTCATAGAGGTATTCCAGAGTGCCTGCGCCCACATAGTTGACCGATTTCGCCAGGGCGACAGCGGACGAACACAAACGTTCGCGTGTGGCGTCATCCAGACAAACCGCTCCGGCCTCTTCCCACACTTTCTGCCGACGGCGTTGCATGGAACATTCACGTTCAAAACAATGGACCGCGTCCGTCCCATCGCCCAGAATCTGCACTTCGATATGGCGCGGCGCGGTAATGGCACGCTCCAGATAGAGGCCCCCATCGCCAAACGCCGCCTGCGCCTCGGCCTGTGCCTGCGGGGCCATCTGCGCCAGATCATCGGCAGACTGGGCGACGCGGATGCCCTTGCCGCCACCCCCGGCTGAGGCCTTGATCATCACCGGGTATCCAATCTCAGCCGCAATCTTCAACGCATCCTCAGGCGTTTCAACACGCCCTTTCGAACCCGGCACCACGGGAACCCCCGCCGCCTGAGCTGCCTGTCGAGCCGAAACCTTGTCACCCATCCGGTCAATCGTGTCGGCAGAGGGACCAACGAAACGCATACCCGCGGCTTGGATCGCGCGGACGAAATCGGCATTCTCGGCCAGAAATCCATATCCGGGATGAACAGCGTCGGCATCGCGGCTGAGCGCCGCTTGAACCATTGCCTCGGTATTCAGATAGGATTGTGCGGCCTGCGCGGGTCCGACGCAGACCGCCTCATCCGCCATCCGCACCGCCAGCATATCAGCGTCAGCTTCGGAGTAAGCCTGGATCGTGTGGATGCCCATCCCCTGCGCCGCTCGGATGATCCGAACGGCAATCTCGCCCCGGTTGGCAATGAACAAACGTTTGATAGGCATGGCATCAACCGTCCAGTTGCGCCAGCGCCTGACCCGCTGTCACAGCAGCTTCGTTTTCCACCGAATACCCGGCAAAGGTTCCGGCAACATCGGATTTGATCTCGATAAAGGTCTTCATGACCTCTACGAGCCCGATCACATCCCCGACGGCCACGGCGTCGCCTTTGACCTTATAGACCGGCGCGTCCGGCGTTGCTTGCGTATAGAACGTTCCCGGCACGGGCGATTTAATCTCTGCCATCCGTTATCTCCTATGGGTGTCGATTACAGCGTTGCCGCGATTTCACCTGCGGTCGCGATCTGAATTCCGTTATCCGTCAGGCCCTTGCGAATGGCGCGGCCCATCTCAAGCGCGCCGGGGGTGTCCGAATGAAAGCAGATCGATTCAAATGCGATCTCAAGCTCATCGCCTTCGACCGTCGTGACGGTGCCGGTCTTGCAGGCTTTGACGCATTTCTCGGCGACCTGCTCGGGATCGGGGCGGCCAACCTGGCGCGCAAATACAATCGAGCCGCTGTTGTCATAGTCCCGGTCGGCAAAAAACTCGCGGATCACCGGCTGCCCGGCGCGTTTTGCGGCGGTATAGGTTTTGGAAATCCCCATGCAATACAACAGCGCATCGGGACTTATTGCCTGCAATGTATCGACCAGCGCTTGCGACAGGTCCTCGTTCACAGCCGCCTCCATATAAAGCGCACCATGCGGTTTCACGTGCTGCAGCGGCACACCGTGGCGACGACCGAATTCACGCACGGCGCCAACCTGATACACGATGTCATTGATCAGTTCGGCTGCATCCATGTTGATATAACGGCGTCCAAACCCCCTGAGGTCCAGATACCCGGGATGCGCCCCCAAACCCACGCCATAGGTCTGCGCCAGCCTGGCCATCCGGTCGATCGAATTCGGATCGCCCGCGTGAAATCCGGCGGCGATATTGGCCGAGCTGATGATCTCCATGATCTGGTCTTCGGGCGCATCACCCAGCACCCAATGGCCAAAGCCCTCGCCCATATCGCAGTTCAGATCGACCATCGTCCGCATGCGTTCAGCCCTCCGTGTCAGACCGCAGGGCCATCATTGGCATTTATGGTAAAATTGATATTTCTTTTTTCTGTTCATGTATTATTAAAAAAACAGATGATACCTGAAGGATGGTCTTGCGATGAATTTCAAGCACTTGAAGTATTTCGTCGCCACGGCTGAAACGGGGCAGGTCAGTCGCGCGGCCAAGCTTTTGTCGATCTCTCAATCCGCCGTCACCAGCGCAATACGCGAACTTGAGGCTATTCTTGGCGCAACCTTGTTCGTCCGTCGCGCACAAGGGATGGAGATGACAGAGGCCGGGCAGCAATTCCTGCAATCAGCACGGGACATACTGGAAAGGTTGGATGCGGCGCATGTTCTTGATCAACGGGATTCGAACATCTCTGGTGTGATCAGAATGGCCGCGACATACACGGTGATCGGGTATTTCCTGCCCTATCATCTGGGTCGCCTGAACCAGCTTTACCCCGGGCTCGACATACAGATTGTCGAGCTGAACCGACAAAGCATCGAACAGCAGTTGCAATCCGGTCAGATCGATATGGCTGTGGCGCTGACCTCGAATATTCAAAACGCGATGGTCGAGACGGTGACACTGCTCAAATCACAACGCAGGCTATGGGTCCCCGCAGGCCACCCGCTGGGCGATCAGGACAGGGTGGCGTTGCAGGATATCGCACGTGAACCCTACATCATGCTGACCGTCGACGAAGCGGCCCATACCAGTATGAAATACTGGAATGCCAATGACTGCACCCCTGATGTGAAACTGCGAACCTCGTCGGTCGAAGCCGCGCGGTCCATGGTTGCCAATGGCCACGGCGTGACAATCCTGTCTGACATGGTTTACCGCCCCTGGTCGCTGGAAGGTCGACGGATCGAAACCGTGCAGACCAGCGTCACCATCCCGACCATGGATGTCGGGATGGCATTTCGCAAACAGGCGCATTTGTCTGATGCGACCCGGGTGTTACGCGACTATTTCACGTCTTCTTTCCTGTCACCCAAGCCCGCCTTCTGACAACGCTTGCAGTCAGCCGGTTTTCTTGTAACCAATGCTGTCAATGATTGTTGGCCTCGGGCTCGTCGCGCCCTTTTTCATCTATATTCTCGCAGGCTTTGTCGCCGAGAAACTGCTCAGGCATTCGGCCGAGGGACAGAAGTGGTTGGATGCCTTTGTGTTCTACATCGCGCTTCCGGCCTTGCTGTTTCAATCAGTCCGTATGCTTCCGTCCGACACGTCCAACATTCTCGGATTCCTGACGCTCACCACAGCAGCGACAGGGCTCATGTTCCTGTTCGGCTGGGGCGTCGCACGATTTACCAAGGCTGGTGAGCACCCCGCCGTTTACGGCCTGTCCGCCAGTTACTCCAACATCGGGTACATGGGCCCGACATTGACCGTTGCTGTTCTTGGTCCAACCGCAGGTGCCCCGGCAGCGTTTATCTTCTGCGCAGACGTTTTACTGATCTTCACCATCTGGCCCGCCGCAATCCGGTCCGAGGGGTTCTCGCTTCGAGAGGTCCTCGTGTCATTGCAGAAGGTGATCCAGCACCCGTTTATTCTGGCAACCCTGGCCGGTCTTGCGTTTGCAGTCAGCGGGTTGACCATGCCTGAATTTATCAATGCGCCACTTGACGGTTTTCGTCACGCAGCCGCCCCCGCAGCGCTGTTTTCGCTGGGTTTGACCCTGTCGCGGCGCAAGGCAAATCATCTTGAGCTTCCGCTGAGCCTTTGTCTCATCGGCAAACTTATCCTGCACCCATTGCTCGTGGCCGGGATGTTCATGATCTTTGGCGGGTTTGATCCCATCTGGATTGCTACAGCGATCATCATGGGCAGCCTGCCCCCCGCAGCCAATGTTTATGTGATGGCCCGGGCCGAAAACATCAGCGTGCAGCTCGCCGCACGGGCCGTGTTTTTTGGCACCGCATTTTCTGCACTCACATTGCCAATCCTGATCGCGATCATTGGATGAGAACCCGTTATTGAACGGGAGAGACACCGTTAACATTCAGATAGATCGCGTAAAGGCTACTGGTTCCCGCAGCAAACAGTCGGTTCAATTTGGCCCCTCCAAAACACACATTTCCGACCATCTCGGGGATATGCACCTTGCCGATCAGCACGCCTTGCGGGTTAAGGCAATGAATACCATCGGCAGCCGAGCTCCAGATACGGCCCTCCAGGTCCGGTCGGAAACCGTCAAACAATCCGGCAGAGCAGGTCGCAAAGACCTCGCCCCTTGTCAGGGTTTTTCCGTCGCTTGACACGGTAAACCTGCGAATATGCGCCGGGCCGTCGGGATCATGGGTGACACCGGTATCAGAGACATAAAGAGTGCTCTCATCGGGGGAAAAGGCCAGACCGTTGGGTTTGACAAAATCGGTTGCAACCGCTGTTACCTCGCCCGATGCAGGGTCCACGCGATATACATGGCAGGCGCCGATCTCGCTTTCGGCACGCTCACCTTCGTAGTCCATCATGATCCCGTAAGCTGGGTCGGTGAACCAGATCGAACCGTCCGATTTGACCACGACGTCATTGGGGGAATTTAGGCGCTTTCCCTGCCATGCGTCGGCCAGAACGGTGATGGATCCATCATGCTCGGTCCGGGTGACACGCCGTGTCAGATGCTCGCACGATACCAAACGCCCCTGCCGGTCCACTGTGTTACCATTGGCATTGTTCGATGGCTGGCGAAACACCGAGACGGAACCGTCAGTGTCATCCCAGCGCATCAGACGGTTGTTGGGAATGTCGGACCAAACCAGATAGCGCCCCGATGCAAACCAGGCGGGGCCCTCAGACCAACGCGCACCAGTCCACAATCGCTCGATCCGCGCGTGGCCGATGAAGCAGGCCTCAAACTCTTTTTCTATGACTTCAAAGCCGGTGCCGTCCAGAACGCCATACATGCATTTGCTCCTTTGTCAGTCTTATAACCACCGCAAAATATCTACGGATTTGCGATGGTTTGGGGTCAGGCCACAGATGGCCTGACATGGTTCGAGGGCAGGACGCCGCAGATGGGCATCAGTCTTTCAATTCGTCCGGCAGCAGCGCTGGGGGTATGTTCTGATAACTGACCGGACGCAGCCAGCGCGCGATGCCCAGAGTGCCGACAGACGTCGCGCGGACATCGGTGCTGGCCGGGTATGGCCCGCCATGCATCATGGCCGAACAGACCTCGACCCCCGTCGGGAAGCCGTTGACCAGCAAACGACCGGCTTTTTCTTCCAAGATCGGCATCAGGCCCTGCGCCAATGGGGTATCGCTGTCATCCATATGCAGGGTCAGGGTCAATTGGCCTTCCAACCCTTCGGCAAGGGCGGCCATCTGATCGGTGTCTTCGCACAGAACGATTATGCCTGCCGCGCCAAAAACCTCATGCTGCAGCTTGGGGGTTTCCATCCACTCGGACGCGCTGACCTTGAACAGTGCGGGCATGGCCGCGCGTTTGCCGGTGGCCGCGCTGCAGGATGTGACCTCGGTCATCAATTCGCGGAAATCGCGCACACCCTGCTCATAAGCCTCGTGGATGCCATCGGTTAGCATCTTCTGCTCGGCGGTTTGGTTCAGTGCGCCGACACAGGCGGCTTCCAGCGCGTCCGCCTCGGGACCTTTCAGCATGACCGCAACGCCGGGATTGGTGCAGAACTGCCCGGCCCCCATGGTCAGCGACGCGGCCCAGCCTGCGCCGATCTCAGATGCGCGTGCAGTCATTGCCTCGGGCAGGCAAAACATTGGATTGACCGAACCCAACTCGCCATAGAACGGGATCGGTTGCGGGCGCGCATGGCACAGATCATAGAGCGCCCTGCCCCCCGCAAGCGATCCGGTAAAACCAACAGCTGAGATTTCCGGGTGCTGCACCAGAGCCGAACCAACCTCACGCCCGGATCCCTGCACCATCTGGAAGGTGCCCATGGGCATGCCACAGATCTCGATGGCCCGGGCGATGGCCTGCGCGACCAGTTCGGCGGTGCCTGCGTGGGCACTATGGCCCTTGACGATCACCGGGCACCCGGCAGCCAAAGCCGACGCGGTATCCCCGCCCGCCGTGGAAAAGGCGAGCGGGAAGTTCGACGCACCAAAGACGGCCACAGGGCCGATGGCTTTGTGCGTCAGGCGCAGATCAGGACGGGGGAGTGGCGTCCTGTCAGGAAGCGCGCCATCTTTGCGGATATCCAGATATCCGGCCTCTTCGATCAGATCGGCGAACATACGCAGCTGCCCGGTGGTGCGTCCACGCTCGCCCACCAGTCTCGCTTCGGGTAGGCCGGACTCGGCCATGCCTGTCGTTGTGATCTCATCACCCAGCACATCGATCTGGTCCGCAATCGTGCGCAGAAACGCGGCGCGATCGGCCCGCGATTTGCCCGAATAGGCGCGAAAGTCGCGGCGCGCGGCGCGGCAGGCTTCATCCACCTGAGCAGCCGTTGCCTGGGCAAAGCTCTGCCCCTCAAGATCGTCTGATGCACGCAGGCTGTCTGATCCGACCCAGCGGCCATCGATCAGGTTTTGTCCAAGGATCATGTTATTTTCCCCAATTCAGGACCATCGGGTCCAGCGGTTTCAAAAGGTCTATCAAACGGTCGCGAATGGCCGGTTGCAGCGGATCAATTGGATGACGGCAGAACTCGGATCCGATCACCCCCCCTTCGACCATCGCAGCCTTGCAGGATTGCCAGCCGCATTGGCGGTTTTCGTGATTGATCACCATCGCAACCCGCCCATAGGCGGCGGTCGCCTCGTCCATGCGCCCGGCATGGTGGTGGGTGATCACCGGCTTGATCTGATCGACAATCATGCCCGAGGTCATTGACCCGGTACAGCCAGCATCCAGATCGGCCAGCAAGGTAATCGCCTCCTCACCATCGAACGGGGCTTCAATGGCATCGCCCCCTTCGGCAATCAGCGTCCGCAGCTTGTTGGCAGCGCGAGGGCATTCGATCTTGAACAGTTTCACCATCTCGATCTCTTGCGCCATGCGCACCAGCAGCGGAACCGGCAGATCGACACCAGACAAGGGCGCGTCCTGCACCATGATGGGGATGCCGACCTTGCCCACGGCGGCGAACTGATCATAGGTCTGCTGCGCGTTCCCCTTCAGCAATGCCCCGTGATAGGGCGGCATCATCATCACGATATCGGCGCCCAGATCCTTAGCGAACTGCGCGCGCTCCACTGCGATTTGGGTGGCGAAATGGCTGATCGTCACGATCATCGGAACACGTCCGGCCACATGCTCCAAACTAAGCCGGGTCAAAATTGCGCGTTCCTCATCCGAGATCAGGAACTGTTCCGAGAAATTGGCGAGCACGCAAATACCGTCCGCGCCCTGATCGATCAGGCAATCCAGAACACGTTTCATCCCCTCCAGATCAAGCGTCCCGTCATCGTGGAACGGCGTCGGTGCAACAGGCCAGATACCGGTATAGCTCATGGGCTACTCCATAATCTCAAAGTGTTTCAGGTATTTGTCTGTGATCTCAATCCCCAGACCGGGCTTATGGTCATCCAGATCAAGGAATCCGTCCACCGCTTCGGGATCACCTTCGAAGATGTAATAGAACAGCTCATTGCCGACCTCGACATCGAAGACCGGGAAGTATTCGCTGATCATGCAGTTCGCGTTGGCCATGGTCAGATGATAATTGTGCATCTGCCCGGCATGCGGGATGACGGGGATCTGATGCGCCTCGGCAATGGCGTTGATCTTTTGCGCCGCAGTGATGCCGCCCACCCGGTTGGTGTCATATTGCAGGACGCTGACGGCCTTTTTCTCAATCAGATCCTTGCAGCCGATGATCGAGAATTCATGCTCACCACCCGAGATCGGGATGATATTCATCGCGTTGAGTTCACAATACCCTTCCACATCGTCGGCGATCACTGGTTCTTCCAGCCATCGGGGTTCGTATTTGACCAGCTTGGGCAGCATCCGCTTGGTGTAGTCCAAATTCCAGCCCATGTAGCATTCGACCATAAGATCAACGTCATAGCCGATGACCTCACGCACCGCCTCGACCCGTTTGAGGTTTTCGCGCATGCCCGCCATGCCGTCCTTTGGCCCCCAACCGAACCGCATCTTATAGGCGGAATAGCCATTCTTTTGCGCCTCAGCCGCCTCGGCCTGCATCATGTCGATGGGGCCGGAATAGAGTTTGGAGTAATAAACCGGTATCTTCTCCTTGGTGCGACCGCCCAGCAGTTTGAACACCGGCTTACCCGCCAGTTTGCCCATCAGATCCCAGATCGCCAGATCAACGGCCGAGATCGCGATCATCCCGATCCCTTTGCGGCCCCACGCATGGCTGCGGCGGTACATCTTTTCCCACAGATAGGCATAGTCGAACGGGTCCTCGCCGATCACCAGCGGGGCAAACCATTCGTCAATGGCGGCTTTGACAACCGACGGTGCAAGGGCCGCGTTGCCGATGCCCACAGTGCCGTCTTCCGTTTCGATCTCGCAGGTCAGCCATTGATGGAACCGAAAGGACGACATGGCGTCGCCTTTCTCATACAGCGCGTCCGACGCGTTGGTACAGAAATTGCCGGTGGGCGGTACGGTCGGCCCGGTCCAGTTCCAGACGCGGGTGCGCACGGATTTAATCTTGGTCATCTTTATCCTCTCAATCCGCGCCGCGATCAGCGCGATGTGTTTTGGCCATGCGCACCAGCAGGTCAAACGCCTGCCGCGTTGCGCCCGGATTGGCCTTGTTCTGTCCGGCAATATCAAAGGCGGTGCCATGGGCAGGGGTTGCGACCGGGATGGGCAGGCCACCTGCAACGGTCACGCCGCGTTCAAACCCCATCAGCTTGATCGCGATCTGGCCCTGATCGTGATACATGGTCACAACCGCATCGACCTCGCCCCGCTGCGCCTTAAGAAACACAGTGTCCGAGGGCCACGGGCCGGTCACATTCATCTGTTTCTGCTGCGCCTTGCGCACGGCGGGTTCCAGAATGTCGATCTCTTCCCGGCCAAACTTGCCATTGTCTCCGGCATGGGGGTTCAGCGCTGCCACCGCGATGTTCGGGCGCGTATTGCCAGCCTTGCGCAAGGTGTCATTCGCCAAATTGACCGCCTTCAATATCCCCTCTTCGGTGATATTGGCCGCCACATCTTTCAGCCCGATATGAGAGGTCACGCGGGTTGTCATCAGCTCATCCAGAACATTCAGTTCCGAGTGATATCCGGTATGCCCCATATACCGCGCCATATAGCGGTGTTCGTCTTCAGCATTCAGGCCCGCGGCGGTCATGGCGGCCTTGTTGAACGGACCAAACAGGATGCCGTCCACCTGCCCCGCCATGGCCAGATCCATCGCCTTGTCCAGACAGCGCAGCGATGTGGTGCCGCCTTCGACCGTGACCTCAGCGATCTGCACATCTTCGGGCGCGATAGTGTCAAGGTTCAGATGGCTTAGGCCGGGTTGGTCCGCCACCTCGGACACAGTGTTTAGCGGTACCTTCAGTTCGGCCTGTTCCGCGCCGCGCTGCCACAGGTGGCTGTCGCCCACCAGCACAATATCGGCTGCGTCCTGCACGCCCTCCTGATTGAGCAGTTTGGCGATCAGTTCCGGCCCGATCCCCGACGGGTCGCCGGAGACGATGGCAATACGGGGTTTGGTCATGCAACATTCTCCCAGTGTTTGGAAAATCCGTCGGGCAGGATGACCATCACGTCCGGTTCCTTGCCTGTATCAAAGGTTTGCACCACCTCGAACGTATCCAGATTGAAGCGCTGCACCTGCTCACAATCGATGGCGATATAGGCGAAAGCAGCCTCATCATCGATACACAGCGCCAGCGGGTTTGCCGGGGTTATCTGTTCGTGCAGCATCTCACCCGTTGCCTCATCGAAGACCGAGAATGAGCCGCCGAGATGGTTCATCGTCACCAGCCGGTTGCGTTTTTCGTCATAATAGATGCGGCAGGGATCGTTCGGCGTTGGAAAGGTGCGCTCAATCTCAAGCGTGTCAGTGTTGATCACCGCCACCGTGTTCGAAATGCGCTGCGAGGTATAAAGAGTGCGAACATCTTCGCGCAGGCACCGCCCCTCGGGCTTTTGCCCGGTCTTGATCGAGATCGGCGCAACCGACGCGTCATATGGGTTGAACACCGTCACATCGCCCGAGGTCAGGTTCATCGAATAGGCCGTGTGCCCGTCTTTGGTCAGCGCAAACAGATGACACTTGGTGCCGCCGGTGGGTGTGATGTGATCCCAGCCCTGATCAAAGGCGCGAGGGTTTTCCTTGACCACCAGATGCCCGGTCCATTCCGACAGCACATATAGGCGCCCCTGCCCGTCCAACCCGATGCCATGCGGGCGCGCATGTTCGCCCAGATCATAGGTATGCACTATCTTCTGCTTGCGGATATCGATCACGATGACCGACCGGCCATCGGTACCGTCGATGCCTGAGTTCTGCACGCCGTAATGGCCGACATAGGCATAGTGAAACTCATCATCGACCACGAATTCATGGGGGAAGTGCGGCAAATCCAGACGCCCCTGCAAGGCGCCTGTCTCGATGTCATACCAGCTTACGCAATGGCTGCACTTTTCTATCAACATCATGGATTGCGCCATGCAATCTCCCTCCTTCTTTGGTCTGTTCGTTCATCTGTGGCCGGTTGCCCACCAACCGGCCACAGATCATTTTCTTAGCGTTCCAATGCGCCAACGCCCGAGAAACGGAAGGCTTCCTGTTCCAGAGCATTCAGTTCATCCGCGCTCATCTGATCATGGGCAACCGTGATCCGGCCCAGGAAGACAAAGGGCAATTCGTCCTGACGGCCCTCAAGATGTGCCTTGATCGCTTCGGCCGTGGCCGCACCCACGTCGTCACCCATGCGCATAGGGGTTGCGTCCAACTCACCCCGGCGAATGGCGTCCAGTTCCAGACCGGTTCCACCCCAACCGGTTGAGAACACGTCTTTTTCCTTGCCGACCGCGACCTGCGCCTCGACCGAGCCCATGGCCATCGCGGTGTTGGCGTTGTGGATGATGGTGGCCTCGGGGTACGCCTGCAGGATCAGGCTGGTGCCTTCAAACCCGCCTTCGCGCTGATACTCACCATAATGCTCGTAAACGGTGGTCCAGTTGCCCTTCTCTTCGACGCAGGCTTTGAAATCGCCCGAGCGTTGATCGTCGGTGATGCCCGGAATGCCGCGGTTCATCGCCATGGTCACATCATTGCCCAGCCGTTCCAGCATGTAGTCGCACATGGTCAGCGCACCGGCGGCCGAGCTGAAATCGAACCACGCATCGGGTTGGTTGGCCAGGTCCTTGGGCGGCGTGTGGAAAGCCCAGACAAAGGTGGCAAAGCCGTCATTGCCTGCCATCTTGTCGATATTGTCGGCCTGAATCGCCAGCTCGGACGGCCCGAAGATCACGAAATCATACAGGTCCGCATCCTGAACCACCTGATTGGCATAGGTCGATTGCAGGCTGTGTTCGATCTGACGGCTGGCGAACTCGGTGGTTTCATATTCGATCCCAAGCTCGTCCAGACGTTTGGTCATCGCCAGATAGTTGCGTGCCCAGAAATCCGAGGTATCTGCCGACGGATAAATCAGCGCGATCTGCAAGGGTCCGTCCTGCGTACCCTCATACTTGACGGCCGCAGCCCCGGTTGTGGCTTGCAGCGCCTCAAGCTTGCCATCGGCATTTACCTCGCCCGGCACCCAATAGTCGCGATCTGCTATGCCCGGCAGTTCTTTCAGCGGCAATTTTCCATGGCCGTCTGCAAAAGCCGCTGCGGCACACAGGCAAAACGCGCTTGTTGTCAGTAGTGCTTTGTTCAATTGTTTCACGGTAAGTCCTCCCTTTCGCGAATAAGTGGGGTCTTGCAGGTGTGCCGGGGCTCCTACCCCCCGGCGCACCATCTTTATTGCCTTAGCCACTCGGCGCAGGCTCGGTTGCCAGTCCCGCCCCAAGGGCCAGCAACAGGATCAGGGCGCCGATCAGCGCGGCTGAAAACCGGATCAGCTTTTGGGCTTCTTTGCTGCGCAGCGCAGACAGCAGGCCATGCGCACCGTCCCGGTCCTTCTTTTGCATCCATGTGTACAAAGCGACCGAACTGACGATCACCACGCCCGAGGCGACGGATTGCCAGAAGAACTCGATCCGCAAGGTCACCAACGCGTTGATCATCATCGACAGCAGCAGCACACCAGCCAGCGACCCCAGCATCGAGGCGCGGCCACCAAACAGCGACGTACCGCCCACAACCACCGCCGCAATGACATGCAGGTTGAAGTAAGGGGCCGAGGTCGCCTGAATGGCGTTCAGCTTGCCAGTCAACATGACACCGGCCATCGCCGCCGCAGCGCCCATCAACACATAGGCATAGATCTTGTGACGGTCGACCGCGACACCGGTCATCTCACTGGCCTCGGGGTTTGAACCTATGGCGATGGTGTAGCGCCCGAAATAAGTGCGGGTCAGCACGACATAGCCTATGGCCATGGTAAGCAGGCCCAGCACAACCGGCACCGGGATGAAGCCGGGAATCTGGCCGCGCCCGATCTCGGTGATCAGATCGGGGAAACGTGCCAGCACCAGACCCTTAGCGATCACCAGCGCAAGACCGCGATAGACAAGGTCCATGGCCAGCGTTCCGATCAGGTCCGGCACCTTGAACCGGGTGATGACCAGACCGTTGATCAGACCCATGATCGCGCCCATCAGAATGGCCAGCGGTACGGCGATCCAGGCCGGAAAACCGTATTGCTTGACCAGAAAGGCCATCAGAATAGCCGACAGCGCCGCGACCGAGCCAATCGACAGGTCAATCCCCCGCTGGGTGATGACAAAGGTCATCGCCATGGCCATCGGCATGTAAAGCGCAGCATCCAGCAGGATCAGGTTCAGGTTGGTCAGGCGGAAATACCGCGTTGGTTCGGCGATGCCCATGAAGATCAGGATCGCAAGGATCATCACCATGGGGCCGATAAAGGCCAGATAAGGCTCCAGCCGGTCCATGATGGTTCTTTCGGGGTGCGCGGTTGTTGCAGACATCTGTTCTCTCCTCACGCAGCCGCATCCTGGGCACCCACGATGAGGCCCAGAACGTCTTGAACGGAACTTTCCGCAGTTTTCACAACACCCACGGCACGACCACGGCGTTGCACATGGATGCGGTCCGACACTTCGAACACATCATCCAGCGAGTGCGAGATCAGGATCACCGCCAACCCCTGTTCGCGCAGCGCCTTGATCAGTTTCAGCGTCCGAGCGGTTTCCTGCGGACCAAGCGCCGCAGTGGGCTCATCCATCACCAGCAGACGCAAATCATCGTGATAAACAGCGCGCGAGATTGCCACCGCCTGCCGCTGACCGCCAGACAGGCTTTCGGTCATCACATCCATCGACCGCAGGCGCACACCAAGACGTTCTTCCAGCACGCGTGCGGCCTCGTTCTTCATGCGTTTGTTGTCCAGAAACGGCATGCCCATAAAGCTTTTGGTCAGCTCATTTCCCAAAAACATATTCGCAGCCGGTGACAGGTGATCGGCCAGCGCCAGCGTCTGATAGACCGCATCAATCCCGTTGGCGATTGCATCCGAATGGCTGGCCATTTCCAACGGTTGCCCGTCCATCAGGATCCGACCTTCGGTGGGCTGATAGACCCCGGTCAGGATCTTGATCAGCGTCGATTTTCCAGCGCCGTTGTCCCCGACAATGGCCAGAACTTCGCCGGCATAGGCGGTCAGATCCACATCCTGCAGCGCGGTCACACCGCCGAAGCGCTTTGTTATTCCTTGCATTTCAACCAATGGCGTGTCGCTCATGGTTTCCTCCTCTGCGCAAAGCTCCGCCATGGCGGTCAAAAGACCGCTTGCTGCATTTGCGCTGTGTCGTCCCGGTTGGTGGCGACCCCGAAACCGGGGCCGCCCGTGGGGTTACTTGCCCCAGATTTTTGAATAAGCCGCGCGATATGGGCTATCGGGGTCGAACTGGTTGCTGTCGCCCAGCTTGGCCAGCCCGGCCTCGGTCACCAGCGCCGGCGAGGTGATATAGCCCGAGCAGGCCTCGCCTTGGATGGCGCGGTTCAGCTCATCCACCAGTTGCCAGCCTTGCAGGTTCAGCGGTTCGGCCACGGTGATGGTCTGATAGTTGCCACTGCGAATACGCTGGAACGCGGCCTCGGACCCGTCCCCAGCCGAACCCGCCTGCGGCCCATCATCGGACGAGATACCAGCGGCGGCCAGTGCAGGGCCCATGAAGTCGAAATAGAGATCGTTGATCGCCAAAGCATGGGTCCACTGATCGCCATATTTCTGCAACAGGCTGGTGGTCAGCGGCCCCATCCGGGCCGAAGTATCGGCGATGGGCGTGTCGACATATTCCAGCACGGTGCCACCCGCGGCCTCGATGGTTTCCTTGATCCGGTCGGCTTTGTCGATGGCGATCTGATAGGTCGAGTCGGTAAAAATGATCGCACCCACGCCATCACCGCCATCCTCCATCGCCCATTCGGCGGCCACCTCGGACACGGTCATCGCATCGGTCGAGACATTGGCGAATATGCCGCCCGGCGCATCGCAGCCGATCTTGGGGCCGGAATGCCACGCAACAATCGGAATACCCGCAGCCACGATGCCCTCCAGCGCGGCCTGCTGTTCCACCGCGTCAAAGCCGTTGATGATGACCCCGTCGGGCTGCAAGGCCAGCGCCTGACCAATCGCCCCGGTCCGACCCTGGATCGAGCCCGCGCCGTCCAGCACGCGCACTTCCCAGCCGATGGTATCCACGGCCTCTTCCACGCCGTTGGTCACACCCAGAATGCCGCCGTTTTTCAGGTCGGCGGCCACGACCACGATGGATTTGCCCTCGGCGGCTTTGGGACCAGTGGTTGGCCCATCAAAGGCGGTCTCGGCCATCACTGGCACACCCAGACCGGTCAGAAGGGCAGCGGCGGATACCGCCATGAACGTCCGTTTCAGCATAATCTCCTCCCTTATGCTTTTACTTGTTGGCGCCTTTGCGCCGCTGCGCGTAACCGGCAATACCGATTGCGATCAGAAGCGTGACACCGTTGAACATCGGCTCGACCCAGAAGGATCCACCGAATTGCTGAATGCCCGAGATACCAACAGCCAGGATCGCGACACCCACGACTGTTCCCCAAACATTCACGCGTCCCGGCTTGATTGTGGTGGACCCCAAAAAGGCCCCGACCAAAGCAGGCAACAGGAATTCAAGACCGACCGACGCCTGGCCGATCCGCAGTTTCGACGCCAGCAGAACCCCGGCAAAGGCGGTGATCAGCCCCGATGACATAAATGCGCCGATGACGAATTTACGCGTTGGAATACCGTTCAGCTGCGCCGCGCGCTGGTTGGCGCCAATCGCATAGAGGTACCGACCAACAGGCGTGTATTCCAGGATCAGCCACATCGCGACCGTGATCCCCAGCACATAAAACCCGGTGATTGGCAGACCAAAGACAAAGGTGCCGTTGATGGCGTAGAAACTGTCGGGCAGTGCCCCAACCATCTGACGGCCACCCGTGTGCCACAACGCCAGCGCATAAAGCACGGTTCCTGTCCCCAACGTGGCAATGAAGCTGTCAATCTTGGCGACCTCAACCAGCAACCCGTTCAGGAACCCGGTCAACAGACCCAGCGAAAGGACAATCGCAACGGCAATCGGCCATGGGATGCCGTAAAGCGTCTGCAAAGAGATCGCCAGAATGTGCCACAGCACGATCCCATAGCCCACCGTCAGGTCGATGCGGCCCGCTGCCATCGGGATCATCGCACCCAGCGACAGCAGGGCAATGATCGCCTTGTCCGAGATGATGGCCCGCAGATTCAGCATCGTCGGAAAGGTATTGGGCAACAGGATCGAAAACAGAATGATCAGAAACGCAGTCAGCAACACCAGCCCATAGACTGGCAGAAACCGCAGGATACGTGTTCTCAGCGGGGCGCCCTTAAGTTCGGCCTTGGTGGGTTCCAGCGCATTGGATTCAAGCGATTGCATGTTCGTATTCCCTAGCTCGCAACGGCGTTCGAGGCCGAAGCGGCCTGTATGAGGTTTTCCGTGGTCAGTTCCGTGCCGGTCAGTTCCCGGACAATCTGACCCTGACTGAAGACAATGGCGCGGTGGCAGATGGCGGCGACCTCTTCGAAATCGGTCGACACAACGATGATCCCGACGCCCTCTTCCATCGCTCGATTCAAAAGCGCGTAGATCTCGGCCTTGGCACCCACATCCACACCCGCGGTTGGGTCTTCGCAGATCAACAGTTTCCGGCTTGTTTCCAGCCAGCGCCCGATGACGACCTTCTGCTGATTGCCGCCCGACAGGCTTTCGATGGCCATGCTTTGATCATTGGGCGACAGCGCGACATCCTCGCCGATCCGGGCGGCTTGCTCGGTCTCGGTGCGGTGGCTCATGAAGGACAACAGCGACCGTCCGATTGCGGCGGGATTCAGAAAGGTGTTTTCCCGAATGCTCAGCGACATCGCCACCGATTCCTCGGTCCGGTCGCGCGCGACCAGGCCAATACCCGAGGTCATCGCCGTCTGCGGCGAGCTCAAATCCGGCTGTTCGCCATGCAGTTTGACCTGACCCGAGAAAGGCTCGGCCCCAAACAGCGCGCGCGAGACATTCTCGTGCCCGGCCCCGCGCAAGCCCACAAGGCCCACGATTTCATTCGCTCGCAGTTGAAAGCTGACGCTATTCGCAGCCTCCATGTTCAGGCCAGACACATCCACGATGATGTCACCCGGTGGCGTTTCCGGCTTGGTGACCTGCCGCGTCTTGCGGCCAACAATCATATAGACCAGTTCCTCGGGCGTTGTGTGATCGATGCTGCGCAGGCCCACCATCTCGCCATCGCGCAGCACCGCGACGCGGTCGGCAATCTGGAAAATCTCATCCAGCCGATGCGAGACGTAAATCATACCCACGCCCTGTTCCTTGAGCGGGCGCAACGCTTCGAACAACCGCTCCACCTCATCGGCAGGCAGAGACGCGGTCGGTTCATCGAGAACCAGAAAATCGCAATCCACGGCCAAAGCCCGCGCGATGGCCACCAGCGATTTCTCGGTACGCGACAAATCCTGAACCCGTGTCGTGGGGTCGAATTCACACCCGACCTTATCCAACGCATCCTGCGCAAAGCTTTCGACCGACTTCCAGTTGATCAGCCCGCTTTTGCGCGAGTACCCAAGGGCCAGAGCGATGTTTTCGGCAACCGTCATCCATTCGATCATGCCAAGGTCCTGGTGGATGAACGCCACCGACTGACGCTCGCCAAACCCGCCGGGGCGATGTTCATAGGGGTGACCGTCGATCAGAACGCGCCCTTCATCCGCTTTGTGGATACCACCCAGAATTTTGATCAGCGTAGATTTGCCTGCCCCGTTTTCGCCCAGCAAGGCAACGATTTCGCCGCGCTCGATGTTCAAAGAAACATCGCGCAAGGCATAGGTGCCTCCAAAATGCTTCTTTATCCCGTCGAAGAACAAATTGTTTTGCGCAGTGCCGGGCACAGCGGCCTCCTCCTATGATTGGATGACTCTGATGCTCCTCAACACCGTATTGAGTTACCCGTAACGTTGCGCTAGCATTCGCACAGGCAACGCGGATGTCAATAAAAAAGAGTTACCCGTAACGTAAATGAGCAGTGACCCTGATAAAATAAGTAAAAACAACAAAGTAAGTCTTGCTGAGGTTGCTAAGGCTGCGGGCGTTTCAAAGATGACGGCCAGCCGAGTCTTGCGGGACGAGGGAGGGTTTTCCGAAAAAACCCGCGCCAAGGTCATGGCCGAAGTCGACCGTCTGGGCTATCTGCCGAATCGTTTGGCGACCGTATTTGCCGGGGATAAGAAATCCACTTTTGTGGGTGTCAGCATCCCTGAACTGGGGAATGAAATCTTTGCCCAGGTGCTGGAAGGGATCGACCGCAAGCTGGGGGCCTTTGGCCACCAAACGGTGCTGGGTCTGACCGAACATGAGATCGACCACGAAGAAAAATGGGTTGAAACCGTTCTGTCCTGGCAACCCGCCGGGCTGATCATCACCGGTCGGTCGCACAGCCCCAAAGCCATCCAGATGCTGCGCGGCGCGGGCATACCGCTTGTCGAGATCTGGGACTTCAACTCAAGCCCGCTGGATATGTGCGTAGGCCTGAACCATTTTGACAGCGGCTATAGCATGGGCCGCTATTTGACCGGGATGGGCTATCGCAAATTTGGCTATGTCGGCACATCACATGATGTGGCCAACGCCGCAACTGCCCGGCTGAACGGGTACGCCAAGGCGATCGAGGACGCGAACGGGCGCCTTGAAAAGCAATTACTGCTCAAGGACACCCCAGGTTTCTATACTGGATTTTATGGCACCGAACAGCTTCTGGCGGCCCACCGAGATGTCGAAGTCATCTTCTATCAAAACGACAATATGGCGATCGGCGGGTTGCAATATGCCCAGAAAATCGGATTGAGCGTGCCAAACGATATCGGAATTGCAGGATGGGGCGACCTGCCGATTGCGGCGATACAACCCTATCGGCTGACCTCTATCGCTGTGCCCCATCTGAAAATCGGCCAGATCGCCGCTGAAATGGTGCTTGCTCAAATCAACGGCGAACCGGCCAAGTCCACCATGGATGTCGGATTCCGGCTCATTCCCGGCAGCACGGTGAGAAAGCCCGCCGCGACGGCGTAATCCAAGTGTTTGAACAGGTTCCATCGCAAGGTTTGGGGATGCATCGACCGAACGGAATCGTCTGCGATTTCCCCAGCCCAAGGTCCGACCGATGCGCAAGCAAGACGCACACTTTCCAAAGAAGATTACACCGCACGCCGTCTACCTTTTGTTACGGTGTTTCTTATCGCGACCTGGAAGAAATCATGGCTGAACGTGATGTTTCGCCATCATCATATGCACGCCTTTTTCGCGGTTTACCGTTTGCGTGATGCGCAAGTCCCCGGCGAGGCTGCACAGCATATATGCGTTCTCTCGGCTGATCCCGGACCGTTTTGAGACAAGCGCAATCATATCGCGCAACGCCATCTCAGCGCAGCGATCAAGGTCGGAATCCATGCCCATTGTGATGTAATGGGTTGGGGTCTCGGCCTGCGGATAGGTCAGATCGCTATTCTTCAATACGGTCAGTCGAAAACGCCCTGTCAATGCCGTCTCAATCGCTGTGACACACACCTCACCGTCCCCTTGCGCGCCGTGACCGTCGCCACAGGAAAACAGCGCTCCTTCGGTGTGAACCGGCAGGTAGAGGGTTGTGCCGGCAACAAGTTCTTTGTTGTCGATATTGCCGCCATGCACCCGCGGTTCGATTGTGGAAATGCGCCCCCATGTCGGTGGTGGTGCAACACCCAGCACGCCAAAGAAAGGCGCAAGGTCCAACTCCAACCCCCAAGGCAGCGCAGCAACTCCGCGCTCTGCATCAAGGGGAATAATTGTGTGATGAGGGTTCGGAAAATCATCCGGTAGCGTGCCCTTCAAAGGGCCCAGGTAATTGAACCCCCAATCCTGCCGCAATGTGATGTCCAGTATGTCGATCTGCAACACATCACCCGGCATCGCGCCCGACACCGCGACCGGACCCGTCAGAATATGCCCGGGCATGGCCGGTACCCCTGCGGCGTGTAAATCCAGCAGCTCGGGCGGAACATGAAACCCGTCTCCGGGCAGGTTTTGAGGACTGCCCGAGATCGTGTCGATCGTGATCTCATCGCCGCTGGAAATCGTAACGACAGGCGGCAGCGCCGCGTCGAAATACCCCCAGTGGCAGGTATCGGGCGAAGCCTTCAGAATTGGATGTGCCATAAATCCCTCTTTGCTAGTTCACGGGCGCGCCCAGGATATGTTCCACAAGCATCTGCACCCGCAATGCCTCGTCAACGGTGGCCAACCGGTTTGGCTTGCCCTGCACGCACAAGACGAGATCATCAAGCTGCGCCTGAAGCGCGGTCGTCCGCGGATCGCTTGATTGCGCGCCAATCGGTACGAACGCCTCACCGGAAGAGGCCGAAAGTTCCGAGAAATTAGAAATCCGACGGCTGGACTTTGCCCCTTTGACCGTCACTTCCTGCCGGTCCGGTTGCGCGCCGCCAACACTGCCCAAAAGTGTCACGACCAAACCGTCGGCATTCACCAATCGTGCAGCTACATGCGTTTCACATAAATCTTCCTGCGCCGGATAATCTGCCTGCGCCCAAACCAGTTCCAACGGGCCAAGGATACGCTCGCTGAAAAACAGGAAATGCGAGATGACTTCGCGTGTCATGCCGCCTTCCTCTCGGAAGCGCAGCCAATCCGCTGCTTTTTGCAATACGCGGGGCCACTGGGAATACGTCACAATGATATCGACCCCCAAAAGCTCGCCCATAGCGCCGGTTTTGGCAGCCTCGCATGTGTCACCCAACGCAGCGCCCGTGGCCTGAACGAAATTCACGGCAGACGGTACTTTGGCTTTGGTCAGGGCTTCGACCAGAGCTCGGCTTTCAGATACGTCGACGCCAAGCGGTTTTTCCAAAAACACGGCTTTACCCAACGCCGCCGCGGTTTGCGCATAGGCTTTGCGCGGTGCCGGAGGACAGGCCAAATAGACCAGATCAGCGGCGTCGATTGCGGCCAGGGCACTGGTGGCGTGTGTGGCAGAGGGCGCCATGCCCAATGCCGTCTCGCAGGCCTTGGGATCAGGGTCCCAGATGGCGCAAACGTTGAAGGCCGGGTGTTTCATCATGTTTTCAAGCATGCGCTGACCCATGATGCCCAAGCCAATGATCGCCGTGTTAATGGTCATGACTGTCTTTCTTCACAGGGTCTTCGCTATCGGCCAATACGACCGGGGCACCATGCGGCGTTGTCGTATACGCACGCACCCAGGCGTCTTTGCGTTTCAACAGACTGCCCGCAGACAGCCCGCCCTTGTCCTGACACAGGTTTTCAAGCGCGGTCAGGGCGCAGTGGTAATAGGTGTCTTCGGTATCCGGATCACCGCGTGCCTCTGCCGCTTTCAACGCCGCCCCCAGATACTGCGCCCAATCTTCTGCTTCAAAGACGCCCGCTTTGGTCAATGTATCAGCCATTGCCAGGACCTGAGCATGCCAGATTTCGGAAAACCCCTTTGGCGGCGGGGTCAGGTTCGCTTCAAACGGCATGAAAGTAGCTTTCCCAAAGGTCCAGACGGACCGTATCGTTTTCCGGGCTCGACGGTCCCCAAAGCTCTTGTGCCGTGAAGACAACGGTATAGAGATGCTCCGGTTGCAGAACGCCCTTCGCGTTCAGGTCAGGCAGCGGCACAGCTCCGTGATGCGCAATGACGCGCCCTTTTCGACCACGCGCATAGGCCGGCAGCCTTGTGTGATCGGCCTGAATATCCATCTTGGTGCATATGTCCTGACCGACATTGAACTTAGGATCGGATGGCGCTGCCCATCCAGCAGCGCGCCCACCGGTTCTTACGGCTTCCATCACGTCAGCAACCGATTGGGCGCTTGGCGGCGACCCCTGTATCTCCGCGTGTCCCGCGATCACCTCTTCCGCGCTAACCACATCCGAAGTGATCAGGCCGGTGCTATATGTCAGCATCCACTTTTCGAAATACGGAATGTTCAAATAGACCGCCGGATCAATGCGTTCCGTAATGTGGCGCCACCAGTCAGTGGTCCAATCGCTGGCCTTGCAGGTTTGCGCAACGGCCCACATGCGCGCTTCCCAGGGTTCAAGCTGCACATGTTCCTCATGATCGACCGCGATCGGACCATATCCCTGCTTGCCTCCAAGATCATGAATGCCATCCATCAAACAGCCTCCAGACTCAGCTTGCGCTGCGTACCAATCATCGAGTTGCGGGTGACGATGGCAGCCAGCGCATCTTCGTCCCAGCCGTCCGTGCCGTCGGGGCGCTCGGGTATCACGATGTAACGCTGAAGCGCGGTGCTGTCCCAGACATGAACCGCGACCTCCGCGGTCAACTCAACACCGAACTCTTGCAGAACCTTGCGCGGCTCACGCACGGTGCGCGCTCTGTATTCCGAGGATTTGTACCACGCGGGCGACATGCCAAGAATTGAAAACGGATAGCACGAGCACAGCGTGCAAACCACGATGTTATGATCCTGCGGGCCATTGGCCACCGCAATCAGGTCACCTGTTGCGTGACCTTCAAAGCCAAATTCCTTGATCGCCTCGGACGCGTTGTCCAACAACCGGGCACGGAACTCGGGATCGATCCAGGAACGTGCCACGACATGGGCGCCGCGTTTGGGTCCAATATGCTCCGAGTATGCCTCGACCCAGGCATCCAGCGTCTCGGGCGCGACCATGCCCCGTTCAACAACAAGACTTTCCAGGGCTTTGACACGCAACGCAGGATCCGAGGGCATATGGCTATGAAGGTGGCGATGCACGCGGGCGGCTTCGTCGCCATCAAACTTGTTCATTTTTGAAGTTCCTCTTCTTGCGTTGGACCCGCGCGGTTACGCGGGCCCGCCTCTGTCGGTGCGATTGTATTTCACCGGTGGATCATACCGCCAGACGAAATCCAATGGGACCCGGCCCCAGACCTAGACAGCGGCCGCGATCCGTTTTCTGGCTCGCCGAATACCAGCAATGACATGGTTCTGACCGCGCACCAATTCCGTTCTGGAAAAGCCTTGCAGTGCCTCGGGCCGTGCCGCGATCTTTGTGGCCTCTTCAAGCGCAGGCAGCGGCGGAATGGTCAGAGCCGGGTCATGACGGAACCGGTCCGAACGATTGAAATTGAGCGGCACCAGAATGCGTGCCAGATCCTGGATGGCTGCATTGGCTGCGGCTTCCGGGATACGTCCGGTTTTGGCGCCTTCATATAGCGTTTCAAGGTCTGTCAGCAGGCCATTCACAGCAGCCACAGAAGCTGACAGGTCAAAACACGCGCCGGCCTGCGTTTGATAGTCGGCGAGTGTCGCCTGAAACTCCCTTGCCGTGGCGCGCCAGTCCATTGGCAGAATGCCCGCGTTAGCATTGCGGAAAACGGCAAGCAGATAGACCTTGATGTCGCGCAAAAGAATATCTTTGTCCGCGATCTCCAGCGTGTCGTTTTCCGTATGCCATGCGATGTTCATGCCGCAGCCGCCGACCGCATAATAGCCAAGCTCTTCTCGGTGGGCGTCTGTCATGGCGGAAGACAGCATCAGATAGCTGGAAATACCGATATCGTTGAAGGAATAATCCCCCGCCCGATGTGGTCGTTCGGAATGTAGCGTTTTGCCCGCCACATCCTGAATGACCTCGGCCAGAAAATCATGCGCCTCGGACATGACCGAGACGTTGATGAATTCGGTCGCCCACCGACATCCCGGGCTGTCGCAATTCACTTGCGCCACACAGTTCTCATCAAGATCCAGCGCGAAACTATCCGAATACCATGTGGATCCCGCATAGCGACCCGTCGAATGCCCTGGCCACCAGCAGATTTTGACCGTGCGCCGCAGCTTGTCGCGATTGGCCCAAAGCACGCGCGCGACCTCCAGCATCGTGGCATCGCCTGTGGCGTTGTCGCCGACGCCGACATCCCAACTGTCCAGATGGCCGTGCAGCAGAACGTATTTCTCGGGCTCTTCGGTCCCCGGAATGGTGACCTCGGGCAGTTTTGAACGGAACCACCCCTCTTCCATCTCGGTAAAGATCGTGGCCTCGCCCCCCGCTTTGGCAATTTCGATCAGCGCATTGCCACTTTCCATGTTCACCGCTGCCGCAGGGATCGTCGGTTTGCGGTGCAAATCGCTGGCACCCGGAATGCCCCAGATCGTCGTACAGATCCCCCAGTGGATGTCGACGCCGGGGTTGATCGCGATGACCCCCACTGCGCCGCATCCCTCCATAAGCGAGATGATGGCGGGGCTGGCAAAGCCTTCGGTCAGAACGATCTTGCCGCGAACGCGGGCATCCATCTCGGGTCCGGCCTCAAGCTGACTTTCAAAGGCGTCTTCCTCGTCCATATTCGTGGTGCCGTGGATATAGACCAGCGGGCCGCTGAACCCGTCTGGCGCATTGGCGCTGAAGGCGGGCGGCTTGGCGCGATAGGTGACGCCCGCAGCCTCAACCCGCGCTTCGCCCGGAAGGCTCAGGAACAGATCCGGTTCATGCACCTTCACTTCGACCCCGTGTTTGGTCAGCCGGTCCACAACCTCATCCATACCGCGATTGACGTCGTCGGGATGCTCGCGCTTGAACGTTGCGAAGCTTTCGACCAAAGCCCAGGGTTCATCGGTTGTGACTTGATCCAGCAATGCGGCTTCTTGGGGGGTCATGGAACTCTCCGGTGTTTTATTCAGTGAAACGCTGTAGCAATGATTAAAACATAAACCGACAAAATGATTCCACGCAAGGCTCGTGCCTCGACCACTGCGACAGCAGAAATCGGCCGTGGCCCGGACATTCTGTCAGGCGTCGGATCAGCCCAAAGTCAGTTTCTCGGAAATCTCATTGGCCGCGGCCAAAGCTTTTTCGATATAGGCTGCGCGGCGGACCTCATCCAGCCGGACAGACGCACCGGCTACGGAAATACCGGCGATGATCTCACCAGCGCTGTTGCGGATCGGGGCGGCAACCGAAAACGCCCCGTCGTCCAGATCATTGATCGCGACGTTGTAGCCATTGGCCCGGATCAGCAGCAAAACCTCACGCAACCGCTCGGGGTCGGTGATCGTGTGCGGGCTGAACCGTTCAAGCTCGCTGGCCAGAACGCTGTCGCGGATGCTGGGTTCGGCATAGGCCAGCAACAGCATCGAGCCGCCCCCGGCATGCAGCGGCCCACGCTGCCCTAATTGCGCAAAAAGCCTTATACTGTGCAATCCCTCGCGCGTTGCAATGGCTACAGAGGAGGTCGCCTCGCGGATCACCAGATTGACATTTTCGCCCGTATCATCCCGCAGCGCGTCCATCACCGGGCGGGCAACCTGCAACAAGGCGCCCTCGCGCCCGACGCGTTCACCCAGCAGTGCCACGCGGTATCCCAACGAGTAAATCGCGCGCTCTTCATCGCGCTGGACATAGCCGTCCTCTTCCAGCGTTTGCAAAAGGCGAAAGACGATCGACTTGGTCAGTCCAAGCTGCTCTGCCAGGGCGGTTGCGCCGATCCCGGGGGTTTCGGCCAACGCCTCCATCACCCGCAAGGCGCGGGCTACCGCGTCAATGCGATACGACTTTCGCTCTGGTCCTGTTTGGGCGGTTTCTTGTGACATCGGCGTTCTCGACACTCTTGCTTTTAAGCGAATCTGTGTTTTACTGACCGAACGATAGCAAACTCGTTTCAGTGAGTAAAACAATAATACCGCGCCCGGGGCAACGACTTTGCCGGGCGACCATGGGAAAGGTTGCTGCGCCTTCGGCGGCAAAGAAACGACCGCCAGGATTGAAACAGCCCGCGTGCCCCGTGGGCCAACCAACGGGAGAATGACCTTGAAGACTCTTGTTACAGCTGCTGCCGGACTTGCTGTCTCAGCATCGCTTTGGGCGGCAAGTGCCAGCGCACAGGATCAAATCCGAACCATCGAACTATTGACCCGCCCGCAGGCGGCACAACCGGCCGAGTTTCAGGCCATCCAGCTGATCGCCCAGGAATGGCGCAAGCTGGGGCTGGACGTGAATGTCAACGTGATGCCCTGGTCACAAATGGCCGATGCCGTCTGGTACAACCGTGACGATTGGGATGTGACCGCATGGCAGATGACCGGACGGCCCGAACGCTCCGACCCCGATGAAATCATCTATAACCTGTTCCATTCCTCCACCGCCGAGAACGGATACAATTTCATCGGCTACAAGAATCCCGAATATGACGCGCTGGTCGAAGAACAGCGGGTGACCGTCGACCCCGAGGCGCGCCAGAAACTGGTGCTGAAGGCGCAGGAAATTCTGGATGCGGACCAACCCAACATGATGCTGGTGCATCCGCAGCAGGCCTTTGCCTTTGACAAGACCGTCTTCGACCCGGCCTCGGTTGTGGATCAGTCGGGCATCGGCATCCGCAGCTATTGGACGTGGCTGGGCCTGACGCCGACCGGCGATCAGAAGGACATCATCGTCAACAGCTCGGACAATGTGATTGCGGTGAACCCGCTTTATATCTCGGGCGTGACCGACAACTGGCTGACGGAACTGATCTATGACCGTCTGTTCCGCGTGGGCCCCGATGGTTTGCCACAGCCCTGGGCGGCGGAAAGCTTTGAATGGCGCGATGACACCACCATCGCGGTCACGCTGCGCGACGGGCTGACTTTCCATGATGGCCAACCGGTCACTGTCGATGATGTGGTCTTTTCTTATGAGGCGACCACAGGCGGCGAGGCCCCGATGTACGCCCCGTTCGGCAGCAATGTCGCCAGTGTCTCTGTCGAAGGCGACAACACGATTGTCTTCTCGCTCAATACGCCGTCAGCCTCTTTCCTGACCTCCAGCTTGGCCAAGATCAACATCATCCCGAAACATGTGTGGGAGCCCATTCTAGCGGATCTGGCCACCAAGGACGAGAACGCGGAAAGCTATCAGGAAGATGTTCCGATCGGGTCCGGGGCCTATAAGTTCGTGCGCTGGCTGCCCAACGAAGAAATCGTGCTCGAGGCCAATGCCGACCACTTCAATGCCCCAAAGGCCGAGCGCTTTATCCTGCGTCTGGTACCAAACGCCGAGGCCGCGCTGGGTATGCTGCGCTCGGGTGAGCTGAACTTCCTGACCGATTTCCAGGGCGATCCGCAGGTCCTGCTGGATGCGGCTGAACAGGATGGCGATCTTGAAGTTGTCTCGACCGTCGATATCGGTTTCCGCTATGTCGCCTTCAACCTGCGCCGCCCACCGTTCAACGATCCGGCCTTCCGGCGCGCGCTGTCTGCGGCTGTTGACCGCCGCCTGATCGTGAACGCGGCCTTCAAAAAGTTTGCCGTGCCGTCGAACTCGGTCGTCTCGCCGGCGCTGGAATACTGGCACGCCGAGGACGTCGTGAACGGGTTCAAGGCAGGCAGTGATGTGGCCAAATCGATCCTGGAAGAGGCCGGTTATGGCGGCGTCGGGGATCGGCTGACCTATCCCGATGGTGTCAAGGAAACACTCGCGGACTAACGCCCGTCGGGCTGGCGCGGCGGGCAATCGCCGCGCCACAATTTCTCACCACCGCAACCAACCCTCCGGGGTCCTTTCAGGACAGAGATGAACACTCTCAAGCCTTTCCTCATACGCACGCTGCAACTGATGCTGGTCCTCTGGGCGGTGGTGACGATCCTGTTCCTGATGTTCCGCCTGATGCCCGGCAACCCGCTGGCGGCCTATATCGACCCGACCTTTACCGCCGAACAGCAAGAAGTGCTGATCCGGCAGTTCGGTTTGGATAAGCCTTTGTGGCAGCAGTATTTCACATATCTGGGTAATCTCTTGCAGGGTGAGCTTGGCTATTCCTTCCGCTATCGCAGCCCCGTCTCAGAGCGGATCATGCTGTTGTTGCCGAACACCCTGATCCTGACCTTTTCCTCGCTGATCGTTGCCTATACCTTCGGCATCCTTGCGGGCGCATGGTTGGCGTGGAAGCGCAATTCGCGGTTCGAGGCGGCGGCCCTGCCCGCCGTTCTCGCCACCCGCGCGATGCCCGAGTTCTGGTTGGGCATGGTGCTGCTGGCGATCTTTTCCTTTTCGCTGGGCTGGTTCCCCGCAGGTGGCACGCGGTCCGCAGGCACCAGCTATGACAGCCTGTGGCAGCTTTATACCTCGGCCAATTTCCTGTCGCACCTGTTCCTGCCGATGATGACGCTGGCGATCTATTCGCAAGGCCTGCCGCTGTTGCTGATGCGGTCGAACATGTTGGACGTGATGAAAGAAGATTTCGTCACCATGGCCAAGATCAAGGGGCTGTCGCCCTCTGCCGTGGTGATCCGGCATGGCGCGCGAAACGCTTTGCTGCCGGTCATGACCTCATTCGCCATCGCGGTGGGTTATCAGTTGCAAGGCAATGTCGTGGTCGAAAGCGTGTTTTCCTGGCCCGGGCTTGGGCGAGAGCTGGTGAATGCGGTTGCGGCCTCGGACTATCCGCTGGCGCAGGGGGCGTTCCTGATGATCGCGATCGTGGTCATCATTATGAACCTGATTGCCGATCTGCTCTATACCTTCCTGGACCCGAGGATTTCTCATGCCTGATGCGACGATCAAGGCGGCCCCCTCGGGCATCGCGCGGATATTCGAGGCGATCAAGCTGCCGGTGGGCGATCCCTTTGCCCTGGCCGGGCTGTTGATCTATGCGCTGTTCATCATCACCGCCTTGGCCGCGCCGGTTATCGCACCCTATGACCCGACCGAGATCCTTTATACCGAAGATTTCGACCTCGCCTCGGACCTTTTGCCGGGGGAAGAGGGGCATATTCTGGGCACCACATCGCTGGGGCGCGATATCTTTTCCCAGATCGTCTGGGGGGCCAGATCGGCACTGCTGGTCGGGTTCACTGCGGCATTCATGGTGGCGTTCATCGGCTCGGTCGTGGGCTTGCTGGCGGGCTATTTCGGCGGCCGCGTCGACGCCTTTCTGATGCGGCTGGCCGATGTGGCCTTCGGCATCCCGTTCCTGCCCTTCGTCATCGTGATCTCGGCCTTTTCCGAGCCCTCGATCTGGAACACGGTCATCGCCATGGCGCTGGTGCTGTGGCGCGACACGGGCCGGGTGATCCGTTCGCAAGTCCTGTCGCTGCGCTCGCGCGGGTATGTTGAGGCGGCACGTGTCGTCGGGTCCTCGGACCTGAAGATCATCCTGCGCCACATCACCCCCAATATCCTGCCGCTCAGCTTCCTTTACGGCTCCATCGCCATCGGTTGGGCCATCCTGACCGAGGCATCGATCAGCTTTCTGGGCTTCGGCGACCCGGATGCGATCAGCTGGGGCTTCATGCTGCAGGACGCCTTCGCCAGTCAGGCGCTGGCGCGGCAGGCCTATCACTGGTTCATCCCGCCGGGGTTGGCGATCATCCTTGTGGTCAGCGCCGGTTTCTTCATCTCGCGCGGGTATGAAAACCTGCTGTTTCCGAAGCTGGGGCGCTGACCATGGCAGACACGCTTCTTTCCATCCAAGACCTGTCGATTGCCTATCAGGTGGGCGCGCTGGATGTGGTCGCAGTCAGTGAGGCGTCTTTCGACGTTCCGCAAGGCGCCATCGTCGGTCTGGTCGGGGAATCCGGTTGCGGCAAGACCACCATGGCCCGTGCCTTGACCCGCGTGATTGCCGACAACGCGCGCATCGCGGGCGGCGCGATGCAGTTCGACGGCCAAGACCTCGCCGCGATTTCCGAGCGTGAGATGAATGCCCTGCGCTGGCGCGATATCTCGTTCATTCCGCAATCGGCGATGAACTCGCTCGATCCGGTCTACCGCGTGGAATATCAGATCATGGAAGTGCTGCGCGACCGGGGCGGCATGAGCAAATCACAGGCCCGCGCGCGGGCCGTTGAGCTGTTCGAGATGGTGGGCATCGACCCGGGCCGCCTGCGCGACTTCCCGCATCAATTCTCGGGCGGGATGCGGCAACGCGCAGCAATTGCGCTGGCACTGGCTCTGAACCCGAAGCTGGTTGTGGCGGATGAACCGGTGACGGCGCTGGACGTCATCAACCAACGCCAGATTCTGGATCAGTTACGCAGCCTGCAGCGCGACCTTGGCCTGTCCGTCATCATGGTAACGCATGATATCTCGGTCGTGGCCTATATCTGCGACCGCACAGTGGTGATGTATGCGGGCAAGGTTGTTGAAAACTGCGATACCGCGACCCTGCTGAATGAACCGCTGCACCCCTACACGATGGGGTTGAAAAACGCGTTTCCCGATCTGCAATCCGCCGGAACCGGTGTTCTGACCCCCATCGCCGGCAGCCCGCCAGACCTGATCGACCCACCCAAAGGCTGCCGCTTTGCCCCGCGCTGTCCCTTTGCCACCGATCTGTGCCGCACGACCGAACCGCCCCTGACCGAGGCCGCGCCTGACCATCACGTCGCCTGCCACCGCGCGGATGAGGCCGCCGCTCTGCGAGAAACGGCCCGCAACCCCGCAACCTGGGGAACCGCCGCATGACCGAGACGATGATCGAAATGGAGAACGCGCAGCTTCACTACAAGATCGGCAACGCGATATCATCGATGATGGGTCTTCCGTCGACCGTGAAGGCGGTGGATGGCGTGACGCTGACCCTGAAGAAAGGCGAAAGCGTCGGGCTGCTGGGTGAATCCGGCTGTGGCAAGACCTCAATGGGTCGCATTCTTGTGCGGTTGGAGGAGGTCACGGGCGGTTCGGCCCGATTTGATGGTCAAGAGATCAAAGACCTGTCGGGTGATGAGCTGCGCGCCTTTCGCAGCCGGTCGCAGATGATATTCCAAAACCCGTTCGACGCGGTGAACCCTCGCTATTCCATCCGAAAGACGTTGGAAGAACCGCTGGCCAACGCCCGCATTCCGCGTGATGAGTGGCCCAGCCGCGTCATCGACGCGCTGGAGCTTGTCGGGCTGGGCGATCCGGAACAGTTCCTCGAACGGTATCCGCACCAACTCTCGGGCGGGCAGCTACAGCGCGTCGTCATGGCACGCGCGTTGATCCTGGAACCGGAATTCGTTGTCGCGGATGAACCCGTCTCGATGCTGGATGTGTCGGTGCGCGCGGGCGTGCTGAATGTCTTTCGCGACGTGCGCGACCGGCTGGGGCTGACGGCGATCTATATCAGTCACGATCTGGCACTGGTGCGCTATGTCTGCGACCGCACCATCGTCATGTATCTGGGCCGGATCATGGAGGATGGCCCGACCGAAGACATCGTGCATGCCCCGCTGCACCCCTACAGTCAGGCGCTGGTCGCGGCGGTACCCACGCCGCATGTAGATCAAAGTCACGATCCCCTGCCAATTGGCGGCGGTGCGCCGGACCCACGCAATCCGCCCTCGGGCTGCGTGTTCCGCGACCGGTGCCCGCGCGCGCAGACCCGATGCGCCGAAGAAGTGCCGATGCCCCGCCCCATAGGATCACGCCGCGTCGCGTGCCATTTCGCCGAAGAATGACGCGGTTCGCCCCATATTCAGGCACGTCCGGTCGGACGGTGCTCACCCTCAGCTTATCAGAAGGGAGACGACCATGAACAAGCCATCACGGCTCAGCCAATCCGCCCTGTGCGATCCGGTCTCGCTCGAAATCATCCGCGGGGCCATTGCAGCTGCGCAATCCGAGATGGAGGCGCTGATCGAGCGCACGGCCATCTCGGCCTTCATCCGCGAAAAGAAAGACTTCTATACGGCGCTGTTCGACGGCAACGGCACGATGGCCGTGGGGTCGATGGTGCCGATCTTTGGCGACATGACCCGTCCCGTGCTGGAAAAGTTTCCGATCGAGACGATGCAGGACGGTGATGTCTATTGGTACAATGACTGCTACGGCTCATACGGCGCGATTTCCCATTCCAACGATCAGGTCCTGCTGGCGCCGGTCTTCCGCGAAGGCCGCGTCTGCGCCTTTGTCATGAGCTGGGCGCATTTCGCCGATATCGGCGGGCTACGTCCCGGGTCGATCAGCCCGGATGCCACCGACATCTTTCAGGAAGGTGTGATGATCCCCGTCACCAAGATGATCGAGGCCGGTCAGGTCAATCAGGCCGTGCTCGACATCTTTCACCGCAATTCGCGCTATCCCGAACAAAGCGAAGGCGACATGCGCGCGCTGATGGCCAGTGTCGAGCTTGGCGTGCGCCGGGTGGGCGAAATCCTCGACCGGTTCGGGCCGGACGTGACCGAGGACGCCTTGGCGCAATTGCTGGAACGCACCCGAAACCTGGTGCGGGACAAGATGGCCGAGACCTTCGATTACGGCACCTATTCCTTCACCGATGCGATTGACACCGATGGGCACGGAAACGGCCCGTTTCATATGCGGTTCTCGCTGACGCGTGCCAAGGGCGCGGACGGTGCAGATCATTTTACTTTCGATGCCCGCGATACAGACGATCAGGCCCCCGGCCCGATCAATTATCTGATGAACAAGGGCGTGCCTGGCATGGCACTGGGCCTGTTCTATCTGGGGGGCGATCCCAGTCAGGTCTGCAATGCGGGCGGGCCCAACGCGCTGGACGAGGTGCTGTTTCGCAAAGGCAGTTTTCTGCAACCGGAATACCCCGCCCCGCTGGGCCTGCGCGGCCTGACCGCGATGCGGATGATCTCGGCCATGTGCGGCCTGCTGAACGCAGGGGGCGGCGAGGCTCCCGCGGCGAATTCGGCCTATGTGGTCAACATCATGCGCGGGAAGTACCGCACCAAGGATGGCACGCTGGAACCCTACTTGTTGGCGGATGGGATCGGCGTTGGCTATGGCGCGCGCTCAACAGCGGACGGGATTGATGCGGTCTATTTCGTGGCGCAGGAAAACTATCCGGTCGAGTTTCTGGAAGCGGGCTATCCCGTGACCATGCGCAGCTATGGGATTGTCGCGGATTCCGGCGGCGCTGGTCGGTATCGCGGCGGGTGCGGCATCGTGCGTGAATACGAAATTCTGGCCGAAGAAACCATGGTCGCGATCCGTATCGACAGCGTTCAGAACCCGCCTTGGGGCATTCACGGCGGCAAGTCCGGCCGTCATGGCATCGCCATCGTGAACCCGGGCACACCGCAGGAGGTGCGGCTTGATCCGCTATCGGACGGCAACATGCTCAAGCGCGGCGACATTTTGCGGATCGAAACCGGCGGCGGCGGGGGCTATGGTCACCCGTTCGACCGACCCGCAGAAACCGTACTGCAGGACGTGCTGAGCGGGTTTGTCACCACGCAAGCCGCCCAAGCGGAATATGGCGTGGTGGTCGCGGGCGACGCGCTCGACGTGCAGGCCACGCAGACCCTGCGCGCCAACCGCCCGGAAACCCGCCGCTTTTACCGACAGGAGTATGTTGATGCCCTCGTCTGATATGTCCTTTGACCCGTCCTTTGCCGTGGCCGTCGATATCGGCGGAACCTTCACGGATATCTCTCTGCTCGACCGCAGTTCGGGCGCGGTGTGGCGGGCCAAGACCGCCTCGGTTCCCAGCGACCCGTCGCAGGCTTTCATGACCGGCGTGAACATGGTGTTGAAGGATGCGGGCATTAGCGCAGCCGACCTGTCGCGCGTTTTGCACGGTACGACGGTTGCGACCAACATGATCCTCGAAGGCAAGGGCGCACGCACCGCCCTTGTGACAACCCGCGGGTTCCGCCACGTGCTTGAGATCGGGCGCCAGGACATTCCGCGCCACGCCAACCTGTTCACCTGGGTCAAACCGGCACGGCCCGTTCCGGCAGACCGTATTCATGAGGTTGATGAGCGGATCGGCACAGGCGGACATGTGATCGAACCGCTGGACGAAGCCAGAGTGACCGCACTGGCGGACCGTTTGCACAGACAGCAGGTCGAGGCCGTCGCCGTCTGCCTGTTGCACGCCTATGCCAATCCCGCCCACGAAAAACGCGTGGCCGAGCTGTTGCGCGCGGCGCTGCCGGATGTTGCCATCACCTGTTCCACGGATGTCCTGCCCGTGGTGCGCGAATTCGAACGCTCGCTGGCGACGGTACTGAATGCAAATGTGATGCCTGGGGTGTCGACCTATATCTCACGTCTGGAAAACCGGCTGACTGAGGCCGAAGCCAGCTCGCCCCTGTTGCTGATGCAATCCAATGGCGGTGTCGCTGGGACCGGCGCGATCCGCACCGCGCCGGCTTTGACAGCACTGTCCGGACCTGCCGCTGGTGTGGTGGGCGCTGTCGATGCGGCGGCAGCGTGTGGGATCAAGGACATCATCACCGTGGATATCGGCGGCACATCCGCTGACATCTGCCTGATCCGGGATGGAGAGATCAACCTGACGCAGCAAGGCAAGGTGGGCGAATGGCCCCTGTCGCTGCCGATGGTGGACATGGTGACAATCGGCGCGGGCGGCGGGTCGATTGCGGCCGTGGCGAACAACACGCTGTCGGTCGGGCCCAATTCGGCGGGCGCGCGACCCGGACCCGCCGCGTATGGGCATGGCGGGACTGAGGCGACCGTGACCGACGCCCATGTCGCCCTGGGCAACCTGCCGCAGGCCCTGCTGGGCGGGGCCATGTCGCTGGATCTCGATGCAGCCCAAGCTGCCGTAACCAACAATGTCGCGCGCCCGCTAGGCCTGACGCCCGAGGCGGCAGCGCAGGGCATTCTGGCCATCATGAACAACAACATGGTCGGAGCGGTGCGCACCGTCTCGGTCGAGCGGGGACACGATCCGCGCGATTTCACTCTGGTCCCATTTGGCGGCGCGGGTCCCCTGCATGGCTGCGCGCTGGCCGAACTGCTCGGCATCCGTCAGGTGATGATCCCCGCAGCACCCGGCCTTCTGTGTGCTGCCGGATTGCTGGCCGCCGATATGAAGGCCGAATTCACCCGCGCCCTGCCAACGCCCGGTGCGATCAACCAGTCCCAAGGCGACGGTATCGTGGCAGACCTGATCCAGGACGCCACTGCCTGGATGGATCATGAGGGCATCGCCCCCGATCAGCGCGCCCTGAACGCCCGCGCGCTGTTGCGGTTCCACGGGCAAGGCGGCGAGATCGCGGTCGATTGGGCCAACAGCCCGGATGAGACTGAAAAACGTTTCCGCGACGCGCACACGTCGTTGTACGGATTTGTTCTGGACGCCCCGATTGAGCTGGTCACATTGCGGATCGAAGCCGTCGGCCGAACCGAACCGATCAACAGCCCCGCGCTTGCCAAAGCCGATCTGCCGGACGCGCTGCAAACGCAAAAAGTGCACTGGCCCGGCGGCATCGCTGAGACGCCGGTCTATGACCGCGCCGCGCTTGGGGCGGAAACCACGATCCACGGTCCGGCCATCCTGACGCAACTGGATACAACCGCCCTGATCGCACCCGGCTGGACGGCTTCGGTCCACGCTTCGGGCGCGTTGCTGCTGACCAAGGATCCTGCCTGATGCAAGCTCTGTTCGATCACATCGACACCCATGCCGACAGCTTTGTCGCGCGGGTCATGGACTATGTACGCCACCCTTCCATTTCGGCCCATGACATCGGCATACGCGAAGTTGCGGACATGCTCGTCGGGCATCTGACCGAACTTGGCTTTGACGCCGGGCTGGTCGAAACACCGGGCCACCCCTTTGTTCTGGGCCATGCCACGGTTGATCCCGAAAAGCCCACCGTGCTGCTCTATGGCCACTATGACGTGCAGCCGCCCGATCCGCTGGACCAATGGATCAGCCCGCCCTTCGAACCGACCCTCAGAGACGGCCGCATCTGGGCCCGCGGGATCGGAGACAACAAAGGCCAGCATTTCGCACAGTTGCTGGCGATTGAAACCCACCTTGCCGTCAACGGCACCCTGCCCTGCAACATCATCTTCCTGCTGGAAGGCGAGGAGGAAATCGGCTCCCCCCAGATCGCCGATTTCGTGCGTGAAAATGCCGATCGCCTGCAGGCCGATCTGGTGGTGACATCAGACGGCCCCCTGCACGAAAGCGGCGCACCGGTGATCACCTTCGGCGTGCGCGGCGTCGCCTCGTTCGATCTGGTTGCCAAAGGGGCCGCCCGCGACGTGCATTCGGGCAATTACGGCGGCGTGGTGCCCAACCCGATCTGGACGCTGGTGCAACTACTGGCCACGATGAAAGACGCCGAGGGCAATATCACCGTCGAAGGTCTGACCGAACCGGTGATCCCGCCCACCAACCTCGAACGCGATGCGGTGGCACGTTTGCCGGATGATGAGCAGGCGGTGATGGAGGACCTGAAGCTCGACCAGATGGACGGCCCCCGCGACCGGCCCTATTGGGACCGACTGATGTTCCACCCGACGTTGACGATCAACGGGCTGCATGGCGGTTATGGCGGGCCGGGCAGCAAAACCGTGCTACCCAATGAGGCGATAGCGAAATGCGATGTGCGACTGGTTGAACCGCTGACCCCCGATTACGTATTCGAACGCATCGAAGCCCATGTGGCGCAGCATGCACCGGGCGTCGAGGTCATTCGGCACAATGGCATGTTGCCCTCAAAAACACCTCTGGACAGCCCGTATGCGAAACCCCTGCGAGACGCAATCATCGCGGCGCGCGACATGGAACCGCTGATCTACCCCACCGTCGGCGGGTCGCTTCCCGACTATGTCTTTACCAAAATCCTGGGCAAAGACGCCTTCGTCATTCCCTACGCAAATGCGGATGAGGCAAACCACGCACCAAACGAAAACTTGGAAGTGGTGAGGTTTCTCGATGGCATCAAGACCGGTGCAGCTGTTCTGAAGGCACTCGGAACGCTTTCTCGCGCTGATCTGAAAGGATCATGAGCGATCGCATATGTTCGCACTGGCGACCAAACATCACAGAGCCCGTCGCATACCCACCGGGATTTGCCTTCTTGCGACCCTAACCGCCCCAAGTATCCGACAGCCGGAAACCGCTTGGAAACGGGTCGGTGGGGTCCAGGCCAATCTGTGAGAGTGCATAGATCCAACTCTGCCCTGACACGCGATTCCTTATCGCTTCGAACGCTAGCACTTTTGTTACACCCAGAAAAGCCGCTCAAACCACGGGATCAGGCGCGGGGCATAGATCGGAGAGATTCGGATCGGACCATCGGACGCCAGAAGCCAGGACGGAGTCTGCTGCCAGACTGATGCGTGCGCGACCGGCATGAACTCAGTCACGGCGATCGTCCCCATGTTGCCGTATGACGCGCTGTGATTTCGCGGGTCTGCGGCAATCGGCGCGAACCGTGAGCCACGGTTTTGCGGATCATTTGCGATGGCAGAACCAATGACACCGGCCCCGACGTCATCGCTGTGTTTGGACTGATCCTGTTGCACCAGATGGTCCCTTGAAATGGCAGGTAAGGGCCTAGAGCTGCCTTTGCCCTGAACAGGGTGTAGGTCGTGTTTACATTGCCCTATTGGGTCGCTGGCCTCGTTCAGTAGCCCCAGCGGCGCACAAAATTCGCCAACCTCCTGCCCCTGCAATTCGATGGCCCGCAAATCCAGCTTTCCGCGCCCCAGAACATGAAGTCCAGCGCAATATCATCCGAGCCCGAAACCATCTGGATCTTGCCCTCATAACGCGAAGCAGTTTCAAAAACGATTCATAGATTTCCTAAGTGCAATACAATGATGATTTCGATTTCCAACTGCCTTCTTTGAAGAACAGCGAACTACGTTAGAAAGCTAGGCTTTCATTTTTTAATGGTCATATGTTGTGTATTTTGATCATTATAAAACCAAGTAGAATTTATCGCTGTTACACCACATGCATACACCCTTCATAGAATTGACGACCTTCCGACTGAGCCACACTTTGAGTAGGCTTCAAGAATGTCCCAGCGCTCTTTTTGCACCCCCCTGCCCTCAATCGTGCAATAGCCTTGACGCACTATGGTGGCGTCGACCATCAGAAATCCTGGGGTCGGTCGGTGCTGCATCGACCAAAAAACAAGCGCCGGGATCTTGGCCCGGCGCTTTCATTCTGGCTTCGTTGCTCATAAATCTTACCCGCGGGTAAGATCGTCTTCGTCCTGAAGATCTTCCAGCAAAGCTGCTATCGCCCGTTCCAACCTGGCCCGGTCCAGACGTGTAAAATCCAGGTCGTAGCGCAGGTCGATCCGTCCGTTCGAGGCAGAGCATTTCGCAACCCCTGCCCGCCCGGAAACCTGGAAAGTCGTTTTAGCGCGCCGGGTTTTTCCTTCGCTCACCGCTACGGGTTTCTTGGGCGCATCCGCTTTGGGCTCAAGGAATGACCGAAGGATTGAAACTTCGCGGGCACCGTCCCGATCCGGCTCGCTCATCACCGCGGTGCTGACTTGTCGGATCAGACCAGGGTCGGCATCCAGTTTGCGCTTCAGCTCTACCCCGACGTTGCGCGGAATGTCGTTTGGGTGCATCAGGACCTTGTCCAGCATCAACAGAAGGCTGGCAAACGACCGGATATAGCTCCGCTTGGTATAGCTCGCGGATTTGAACAAAAGCGCCACCGCCTTGTCCACATCCGCGCAGTCATTGGTCGGGTCCTCCGCATAGGCACGCGCCAGAGCGCCCATTTCCGCAAATGAGATATCTTTGCGGATCAGGTTTTCATCCACCATCCGACGGTAGTTGTCGGTCAGGTCAGCGCCTTCTGAGATACCGGCCGGAATGCGCGCGTAAAAGTCATCACCGGTTTCCTCATGCAGCGCCCTGTAGGCAGACAACCGGCGCATGCCTTGGATCAATTCAAACCGACCGTCTGACCGACGTTCCAACCGGATCGGGTTCGACAGACCGATATCGCGAATGGAGTCTTTCAGTTCTTCCAGATCCGGGTCCGGACCTGGCTTGCGGTCCCGGGTCAGTTTCTCGGTGACCACATCCGCCAGGTTAACATGTTCCGTCACCAAACCCTCAGACCGCAGGCGCACCAATTCATGCGCGAGGCGATCGTTTTCGTCCCGGATGCTCTGCTCGGTCGACTTCTGATCCCGCAGCGCATCCGCGTTTTCCGAGATTGCGGCGGCCATGGGACCGCGGCGTTTCTCAAGCACTTTGTCGGGAACCTTGCCAACCGGGATGTCGTCCATCGCCGGCATATCGATGTCGAACATTCTGCGTTTGCGGCTCATGCGTCATCCTCCAGCTTGTCCCAGGCCGATAACATTACGCCCCGGAATTCTTCATAGACATTGTCAAAGGTCGAGCGCGCGCGGCGCCAGGTTTCGCGCGTCATCTCGCGATAATCCATCTCATAGACCGAACTTAGAAAGCGTCCGGATTGTTCGACAGCCCGCGTCATCTCGACCGGATGCTCAGCCACGTGGTCACCGAACACCTTCTTGAACGCTTCGAACATTGCGATGTGCAGGGCATTCCCGGGCTCATAACGGGTCAGCACAAATCGCAACTCGCAAAAGGTTTTCGGCAGGCCGATCTTACCCGTGGGTAAGGTCTTGTCGAACCCATAAGCCAGGTCTTCGAGCGCTTCGGCCAGCTGACCGATAAAAGACGTGGTCGAGTCATATTCCCAATACCCGGGGCCGGAAGGAACATAAAGCATGTCCGCGGCAAACACCGCGTTCATCGACTGATAGCCAATTGCAGGAGGGCAGTCGAACAGGATCAGATCGTAGGCGTCATCGGGGATCTGATCGAGATAGCGCGACACAGCGGCAAAGAACGACCATTCCGGATTCAGATGCCGATACTGCGCCGAGGCAAACTCGACAAAAGCTGCATTGGCGCAGGAGGGGATAACGTCGATGGTTGACCACGAACTTTGCTTGATGAAGTCGCTGATCCGCAAATCACCCAGACCCATATCAGTGATCGATGGCGGCAATTCGCGGCGGGGCAGGGCGGTTCCGGATTCCGCAGCGGCAGGGCGGCTGTTCATGCGCTCTGTCTCACGGATGAGATCGCGGGCCATGATACCCCAGACGGTGAAGTCTTCGGCCACGTCGGTCAGGCCCATCGAATGGCTCAGCGTGGCCTGCGGGTCAAAGTCGACCACCAGCACCCGGTAGCCATCCAGCGCCGCTGCGTGGGCCAGATGCAGGGCGACGGTCGACTTGCCAGCGCCGCCCTTAAAGTTAGCCACCGCTGCGCGGATCGCGCGCTTGCCAACAGGGCGAGGCGGCATCAGCGATTTGCGGTTCACTTTCAGTCTGCGGCGCAGCTCATTCACTTCCTCCAGGCTGAACCAGCGCTGTCGCCCATCCGGTTCGACCTCACCCCCGGGCAAGGTCGGGTCAGCGGCCAGCTTGCCGCGAAAGGTCGATTGGTTGACGCGAAAAATCAGCTCGGACACTTCCCAGCTCGAAAAGCGGCGAAGCGTCTTTTCCATCTCGGGGCTGAATGTCTGCTGGCGAATCCAACCCTGCAATTTGAGGGATTGGTTGCGCAATGCGTTCAGGTCTTCGTGCGTGTACATGCCTGTTGTCTCATCGTTTGGGACGTTATTTTCTGCTTCTTCCTCATTTACGCCCTATTTGCACATTACGCAAAAGAAATTATTATAAGAATGCGAACTTACCCATGGGTAAGAAAACAAGGCGACCAAGAGCCCAAAGCGATTCGGACAGGCCAAGAGCCGGCCATCTAGCCCGATATGGTAGATCCTCCCAGATTTAGGGGGTCACAATCTAGCTCAACCGTTGATATAGGGGGACACAAAGATTCAATAAGGGGACATTCAGACTGTCCCCCATCACCATTGCTTCACCTATTTCTTTAAAATTAGGGTTCTGATTTTAGGACCAAGTCTGCGTCGAAACACTCTTCTCTTGACAGAATCGAAGCTTTGGACGCTAATCAGGTCAACATGATGAAAAGCGTTGGCAAACGGCGCGAATAGGGCGGTATTACCCGTCAGAGGCAGACAGAGCTGTGAGAACGAGAATGCAGGTTGCGAAACCGGTCGGGCGAAATGCGCCTGCCATAAAATATGATATTCTGTCCGCGCTGACCGTACATGCCTTGTCGGGCGACAAACACCGCCAGCGTCTCATTCTGCGCATCCTTGTACTGATCACCACCCGCTATAACTGGCGCAGCAATGAGCTGTCGATCGGACGTGAGGAGATTGCGCGGCTCTGGTTCGTGAATGAACGCACGGTAAAGCGTGAAATGGCCAAGCTGCGCGCGTTGGGATGGATCTCAGTCAAACGCCCAGCTGCGCGCGGACGGGTGGCCGTGTATCAGCTGGATCTGGCACAGATGATGCGCGACACCTCCGAGGTTTGGCCTACGATTGGGCGCGATTTTGTGGCGCGCATGACGGAAGAGCCCGAGACAGAGACAAACGTTGTGCCGTTCAAGGCCAAACCCTTTGAACCCGAAGAAACCGAGGATGACGTCTGGATACAGGTTCAAAGCATCCTTCACAGCCGTGACCCCGAACTGTGGACCAGCTGGTTCCGGCATCTCAGCCAAGCCGACAGGGCAGGGGGCACCGTGACGCTGATTGCACCGTCACGGTTTGAAGCGGAATACATCTCACGCAATTGGTCAGAGAAACTGTTGGGCATCTACAGCCGGATTAATCCCGAAATTCGGGACCTTCGTATTGAATCCGCCAAGTAACCGCGCTGGACGAGCCGTGGGCTGAGCGGATGTGATGATCATTACTAATGAAAAATGGATATTATTTGATCAATGTATATCGTTCTTGCGCATTGTGGCTTGGAAGTAACCAATATCCGGTCAACCTGAATTTCAATGCGACGCTGCACCGGCTGAGCTGCGTATCCTGCCGCCCGCCGGTGAACCCGTCATTGGCTGAATCCGGGATGACAGGACAAAGATGGACATTATCGGTGTCTGCTCAGCCCACGCTGAGAAGCGTTCGAACCAGGGCGGTTTGAGAGTTCACGCCGGTTTTGACGTAGATACGTGACAGGTGTGTTCTGGCGGTGTTGAAACTGATCCCCAGTAATTCGGACGCTGCCCTGAGGCTGTCTCCGGCCACGATCCGATGCGCAAGAAGCATTTGTCCGTCAGACAGCCCGAAGATGGATTTTGCGACACTCAGGCGTTCGTCGATATCCCCATCTGTGCGGGTTTCGACAAAGGTCATACCATCCCGGACAAACAAAACGCAAAGGGCGACACCGCCATCATCGGTTTCTCCGAACACGATGGGCAGCCTGAAATTCCGGCCACTTTCGGTCATGTATTTGTAATGCTGGAAATATCCGTGTTGTTCGGCGGCAAGTTTCAGCCCGTCTTGCAGGATTTTATCCCATGCGGGTTTGGAGCCGCGCAGCCGGTTGTTTGAAATCCGAAGCGCTGCGTGGCGGTCCAGATGGGCGCGGGCCTCAGCCGGGAGGCTCAGAACATCGCCTTTGGCGTCAACAACCAGTCTGGTCGTGTCCACATATTGGTGTCCTCGCAGAATGAACGAGGCATAGAGGATGCGCCACATGCCTTCGGAACGCAGCAGAACGCGGGTTTCGAATGTGTTTTCGATCCGGCCATCGATGTTGCGTGAGGTTTCATCAAAGACGACATGCGCCATGCCCCCGGACATGGTGATCGAGATATTGGCACGCTGAACATCTGAGATTTTGCAGACTGCGCCGCTATCCATCACTTGCCGCATATAGGTGCTGAGCTTATCCCACCCTTCATGCACCGTGGCGCCGAAAGAGGACGAAACGCAGACCTCGCGCGTGCGATCGTCATGAACCCAACACGCAGCCCAGGTGTCGAAATCCTGCTGCAGAAACGCCCGGGTCTCGCGCTGGATCACGTCCATAATGGCCGCGTTTTGATCCGACACTTCATTGGGTACCGTCATGGGTGGTGTTTGCCCGCCATTTGCTTCATCCGCCTTGGATCATACCTTAGGGCCGGGTCGCGTCGGGTGAAACACCGCAGTATATTGCGGAAGATATGCAGCCAATTGCAGCTGTGCATGGCGTAGAACTGATCTTCGCTTTGCCGCGTCGAAAGGACATCACTGGCGGCTTTCATATGCAAGGGGTCCATCTTCTGCACTCCGATCAACCGTCGCTTTGGTCGAAGCTTTGGCAGAAAAGCAGAAACAGCGTTGTCACCCAAAGTGACCACAGCCTGCAAATAATCTGTGTCTCAGGGGTTCGGGCCTGTCGGATTTGCAACTTGTCGCGCGTCCTTGCAGCATGTGACCAATCGACGGAGGGTGAGATGATTTACACGATCACGATTTTTGGTGAGGCAGGCGCGTTTGAAGCGCTGCCCGAGGACCGCCAGCAAGAAGTGATGGCAGGTCATGGTGTCCTGCAGGAGGCGCTGCGCGAGCGCGGAGAGTTCGTGACGATGAAGCTGATGCCTCCGACCTCGGCTGTGATGGTCGAACCCGCCCCGACCGAAGGCGCGGCTCCGCTGATCACCGATGGCCCGTTTGCCGAAACCAAAGAGAACTTCCTTGGGTTTTATGCCGCCGAGTTCAAGGACCTGGATGAGGCGCTGGGATATGCCAAGATGATCTCTTCCCCCGTTGCCCGGCTTGAGGTGCGACCGGTGGCATGGGCCGGTGGTGTGATGTCTTCGGACTAGGGCATGTCGGACTGGCTGGAGGCCACATTCACCTTGCACCGCCCGCGCGCGATCGCCGCGCTGACCCGGTATTTTCGCGAAATCGACATGGCGGAAGAAGCATTTGCCGATGCGTGCCTAAAGGCGCTGACGGTTTGGCCCAAGGATGGCGCTCCCCGTGATCCGTTGGCGTGGCTGCTGACAACCGCGCGCAATGCGGGTCTGGACCGTGTGCGCACTTCACAGCGCCGCGCGGCCATTCTGTCACGCCATACCGAGGAATTTCAGCCGATGCCCGCCGAGACACCGGACCCCGATGAGATGCGCGATGATGTGTTGCGGCTGCTGTTTATCTGCTGTCACCAAGAGCTTGACCGGCGCGACCAGATTGCCCTGGCCCTGCGGGTGGTTCTGGGATTGAACGTGGATGAGATTGCACGCGGGTTTCTGATCAAACCCAAAACCATGGAACAGCGGATCACCCGGGCGAAAAAGAAAATCGCGCTGAGCCCGGTTGCCTTTGAAACGCCAAGCCCAGCGGAGCGGGGCGCGCGGCTGGGTGAAGTATCGCTGATGGTCTACCTGATGTTCAGCGAAGGGTGGTCGACCTCAGCCGGGACCACGCAGATCAGGCTGACCTTGTGCGAGGAAGCGATCCGGTTGGCGCGTCTGCTGGCCGCGTTGTTTCCGGCCATGGGCGAACAGGCCGCTTTGCTGGCGCTTTTGCTGTTTCAACATGCCCGGCGCGATGCGCGCATTGATCCCCAAGGCAAGCTTGTCGCACTGGACGATCAGGACCGTAGGCTGTGGAACCGCGCGGAAATCGCTGAGGCGACAGGCCTTTTGCAAAAGGCGCATCGGACGGGCCATCACGGTGCCTACATCATCCAGGCGGCGATTGCGGCGACACATGCAAGGGCGGCTTCGGACCGGGATACGGATTGGGCATCGATCGAAAGCCATTACGCGGCCTTATATGCTTTGCAGCCGACGCCAGTGGTTCGTCTCAATCAGATTGCGGCGCAGGCCAAGCTGCATGGGCCCCATCACGCGCTGAAAGAGATGGAGCCTTTGGCGTCTGAGCTGTCCTCGTACCGTTGGTTTCACGCGATGCGGGGCGGGCTGTTGCAGGATGCAGGCGATCACCGCGCGGCGATTGCGGCGTTTGAAACCGTTCTGACACTGAGCCCGACAAGCCTTGAACGTGTTGCGATCCTTGAAAAAATTTCCCTCAGCCAGAAAAAGCTGAGCCGCGTGTAGGGATCGCGGTACGTCACGCGTCCTTGGATCAGACCCGTCTGTGGCGGGCGTAACCAAGGGAGATCTGAAATGAGTATTCTTGAAATGACCATCGTCGGAAATTCCGGCTGGATCGGACATTCCGGCCCGGATCAGGGCAAAGCCAAAGCGTTCTATCAGGATGTGCTGGGCTGGACGATCAACGACATGCCGATGCAGGACGGATCCAGCTATTCCGCCGCCGTTGTGGGAGAAACCGCCATTGGTGGCTTTTCCCCCATGCCCGAGGATCAGGGAAGCTGGACGATTTTTTTCACGGTGGCCGATGTGGATGCCAGCGTCGCAAAGGCTGAGGCCAAAGGCGCTGCGATCATTCAGCCCGCGATGGACATGCCGGGGGTTGGCCGTATGGCCACGTTGACCGATCCGCAAGGCGCGCGATTTGCGCTGATCACCTATGAAAGCATGGCGTCGTAACCTCGACTGGAAAGGAGGCATCACATGGAACAGGTTCCCCAGATCGCGCTGGCCGTCACAGCCATTTTTGTCCTGATGAGCATCCCGATGGCCATCGCTGTTGGCGTGCGGCGTACCAGAACCGGGATCCCTTTGCTGCACGGCGAGGATGAAAGCCTGCTGCGGCTGATGCGGGCACATGGCAATTTCATCGAATATGTGCCGCTTGCCCTTTTGGCGCTGGCCGGGGCCGAGATCGCGGGAACCCCAACCTGGCTGGTTGCGGCTTGCGGTGCTGTCCTGCTGTTGGCCCGGCTTGTGCACTATTTCAGCCTCAGCGCCTCGATCAACGGTATGGGGCGCGCGGTTGGCGCGGCGCTGACGACACTGACCATGCTGGTGCTTGCGGTGGCGATCCTGTGGCACCTGTGGGTCGGCACCTGATGCCCGTGGATGAAACCCTCAACACCCGCATGCGAGACGCTTTGGCCGCGCATGTGGGCATTTCCGAAAAGCGGATGATGGGGGGTCAGTGCTTCTTTTTGAACGGCAACATGCTGTGTGGTGCGCGGCGTCACACCGACGGCGTGGGCCGGTTCATGTTCCGCGTGGGCAAGAAGAATGAGGCCGCCGCGTTGCAGGACCCCACCGCCCATGCCGTGATCCACGGAACCCGCAAGCTGGGCGGTTTTGTCCGTGTGGATGCGTCGGATTGTGATGACGCCGCGCTGGGGCGATGGTTGCATCTGTGCCTTGAACACGCAGCGGCGCTGCCCGCAAAAGAGTGAACGGAGGACACCATGGCCCAATTTGACTGTTTTTCTGCCGAGGCGCTTGGGTTTTTGTCAGAGCTGAAGGCCAACAATACTAAGGATTGGTTCGCGGCGCATAAGCCGATTTACGAAACCCACCTGAAGGTGCCCGGCAAATTGTTTGCCGAAGATATGGCCTCGGCCCTACAGGACCTGACGGGGCAGGATCATGGCAGCAAGATCTTTCGCATCCACCGCGACGTCCGGTTCTCCAAGGACAAGACCCCCTATAACGCACATCTGCATATTGCGTTCATGCCGGTGGGGCAGGGGGGTCAGCCGCCGATGTGGTTCTTTGGGCTGGCACCCGACAAGCTGTCGCTGGGTTGCGGCGTGTTCCAGTATGAGAAAGCTGCGCTGGATGGGTTTCGCGATGCGATGGCGAGCCCGATGGGGGCCGAGCTAGTCCAGATCACGACAAAGATGCGCGCGCAGGGGTACAGAATCGCCGAGCCTGAATTGAAACGCGTGCCGTCCGGGTTCGACAAGGTCCACCCGCACGCAGAGGCGCTGCGGCGCAAGGGGTTTGCGGTCTGGACGGATATGCCGTTGCCCGCGTTCGCACTGGAACCCAAGTTGGTGGAGCGCACAGCTGCGGAGTTCGCCAAGCTGATGCCAGTATTTCAGCTGTTGTCGCGGGTCGGTTAACCGGGCGCTGCCAGAACCAGAGGCGTCTGGCGCCCATATTACATATGCCAATTCCTAACACTTGCGTGATTTTCCTGCGCAATTGCAAACTAAGCTTTGCGCTCCGGGTTGTCTCAATTCAAAACTGGATCACCTGTCACCATTCGCGGAGCAAGCATGCGCATCAGCGTTGGCATTGCCGTCTCAATTCTGGTCGCCTTCTCGATTGGCGTATCGACGTTTATTGTTCATTCGCTGTGGTGGACAACGGCGCGCGACAACAGCCGTATGCTGGCCGCCGAAATCAACGGCCAGATTGCAAACACGGTCCGGATCGAGGTCGGGGTCACGCTCCGCTCGGCTGAGGCGGCCTGGGCCGCTGTGCGCACGATCTTTGTTCAAAACGTCATCGCTACGCGGCAGGCGGACAAACGAGAATTCGTGTTTCTGTCGCAATTGCAGGCGCAGCCGAATATCTCGTGGATGTTCTTTGGCTGGCCGGACGGGAACTTCTTTGCCTCGCACCGGTTGGGCGACGGCGGGCTTGAGATGATCGAGATCGACAGTGATATCCGCGACCGGATGCTGCGCCGCGACCGTTATATCTTCATCCCCGGCGACATTCAGTTTGAAGAGCGCACCTTTACCGAAACAGACTATGACCCGCGCGACCACGCGTGGTTTGAAAACTTCATGGGCCTTGGGTCTTCGGGTTGGATCGAGGCGCGGGATCTTCCGGGCAGCGACCGGACGATTTACGCCTATGCCGGACCGATAGATGTCAATCGCCAGCGACAGGGCGTTCTGGCCGTCGCCATCGAAACGGACCGGCTGTCGCGCTTTTTGGCAACCCTTGCGCCGGGCGAATTCGGTGCCGCGTTCATTCTGGATGCCGATGGCAAGGTCATTGCGGTACCGGATGCGCAGGCGGATGAGGTTACACCCGCGCGCATGGGCGAGGGAGAGTTGTATGAGGTCGCCAAAATGGCCGGTCATACATTGCTGGGTGGGCCCGAAGGAAATGCGGTGGGCACGTCTACAAAGCGTATTGTCATCGACGACGTGCCTTATGCTGTGGCTCTGACACCGCTGGGGTTCTATGGCTGGCGCGTGGCCACGGTCATACCCGAGGCTGCGTTTCTGTCGGATATCGACCAGACGCTGATCAACCTGATCTATATCCTGATCGGCGCGGTTGTGATTGCGACCGGTCTGGCCATCTGGCTGGTCAGACGTGTGGTCGCCAACCCGCTGTCAGACATTGCCGAAGACCTCAGCAAGATCGAACGCTTTGACGTCGAACGCATTTCGCGCAGGCCCTCGAAACTGTCTGAACTTGAGAACCTTTCGGCCGCGACCGCAAGCATGGCGGCGGGCCTATCGGCCTTTCGCAAATATGTCCCGACCGATCTGGTGCGTATGCTGGTGGCCGAAGGGATCAACACGCAGCCGGGCGGGGATTTGAAACAGATCTCAGTCCTGTTTTGCGATGTTGCGGGCTTCACAGGTCTGGCCGAAAAGCTGGGCCCCAAAGTCGCCCAGTTGATGGAGCCGTTCTTTAGCGCGGTTTCCGCCGCTATTGCGCGCAACGGCGGGACAATCGACAAATTCATCGGGGACGGGGTGATGGCGTTCTGGGGGGCGCCGCTTCGGGATGCCAAACACGCCGAACATGCCTGCCGTGCCGCGCTGGATCTTGTGGCCGCCGTGGATGAGGCCGGGATCGAGGATGACGCCGGCAATCCTCTGCGCGTTCGGATCGGATTGAACAGCGGCGAGGCGCTGGTTGGCAATATCGGATCCGAGCAGCGTTTGAACTACACAGCCATTGGCGATGTGGTGAACGTAGCCAGCCGGTTGGAGGGGGCCAACAAGGATTACGGATCCCTGATCCTGATCGGCCCGGAAACGCGACGCCAGGCGGCAGAGGCCATTGTGGTGCGCGAGCTGGACACTTTGGCCGTGTTCGGTCGCAGCGAAGAGCTGGTGGTCTATGAGCTAATCGCAATGGCCGACGAAATGGACGGCACACCGTCATGGATTGCGCTTTATGAACAGGGCTTGGCGCAGTATCGGGCAGGGCAATTCGAACAGGCGATTGCCGCCTTTCGATCTGCGGATGAGTCCCGCGGTGGCGATCCCGTCTCATCGGCCATGATGGCCCGCACGCGGTCGCTTATGGACAACCCACCGCCCGAAGGTTGGGACGCAGTTCAGCACACGGACAAGAAGCCCTAGATCACGATCCAGCAAAAATTCGACCAATACGCGCATTGGTTGTTGAGCGAGAAGTATCCATCTGATACTCAGTGGCTCCGGAAACCCTGATTCAGGAAGGATCAGACATGTTGAATCGTCAGACTTTCATACTTTGCGTGCCAGGCGCAGTTGTCCGTTAAAGCGGTCTGACAGGTTTCCAATCTGAAGGCCGCCTCATGAGCGGCCTTTTTTAGTGTTTTCCTCATGTGGCGGCTTTCCATCATCCATGGAGAGTGAAAATGCCAAGCATATCCCTTTTTATCCCCTTCAGTCGGTCGCACGGTCTTTTGCTGCGGCTGGTGGCCATTCTGGCGCTGCGGCCGGACCGGGAACATCCGGTCATCCGCAAACAGCCTGAATTGCCGGATTATCTGAGAAAAGACGTGGGCCTGCCGCCCGAGGTTGTGCGGCCGCCCCCTGAACGGCACCGGTTTCCCTTTTGACCGGAACCCGAGGGCAGGGTCGCTAAGCGGTCTCTGCCCTCGGCCAGCAGGCTTTGGCCTAACGGGGAAAAGATGGCTTGGCTGAACTGGCGGTCCGATCCTTTGGGATCAATCGGAAGGTTGCAGCGCCTCAAGTTCCAGGCGGGCCAGCTCGGCATAGACACCGTTTGGAAAGGCGGTCAGGTACGCCTTGTAATCCACAGCGTCGCCCGATTGCAGCGCCTGTTGGAACAGATCAAGGTCCTGATCCTGTGGCGTGGCGGTGACCAGGCGAAGTGCGCGGGTCGTGTCGGCCGAGGACAGCCGGATAGACTGATCAAGCCGCGCGCGGGCATCCGGGGCGAAGCGTCCGCTGGGATACGTGCGCAGAAAGCGAACGATGTCGCGCACATTCCCCGTGTCACGCACTTCGGCCCAAAGCAGGGATTCGGCATCGGGTGTGACGCCCGGCCGTGAGAATACGAAATCCGAGGTCAGCAGCGAAGTGTCCCACGGCGTCTGAATGCCGTGTGTTTCTTCGACAACGCGAATGCGCACCTCTTTGAAAACCTGCTCGATGGCCTGATCGGGCTTTTGCATTTCTGCCGCCAACGCCGCGCTGAACGGGCTGTTCTGGCCCAGACCGTCCAGGGCGACATCCCCGGGTCCGGTGGCATAAGACAGGAATGTTCCGGGGGATGGGTTCATCTTGGCCAGCCCGTTGGCCTCCATGCCCTGCACGGCAGCGAAAGGGTTGTTCCGACAGGCGTCGAGGATCACGATATTTGTGCGGTTCTTGGCGGTGCCCATCTGGCGCAGCACCACATCGGCCTGAGTGCCGACAAGATCCAGCTCGGCCTCATCACTCAGTGCGGCATCCACCGGCATCAGAAAATTCTTGCCCCGCGATTGCACGCCGTGGCCCGCAAAGTAGAACAGCCCGGTCGTTTCGGGCCCGCGCGCCCGAATGGTGCGCCCAAGCTCGACAATGGCGGTTTCCAGTTCTTGCTGCGTTGCATTCAGCAGATAGGTGACTTCGAAGCCCGCATCCTCGAGCACCCCCCCGATCAGGTGTGCATCATTTTCCGGATTATCGAGCGCGCCAATATGCGTGTAATCGGCGTTGCCCACCACCAGCGCGACGCGCGGGCCGTCGGTGTCTGCCATGGACGAAAAGCTCATCACGGTCATCAATGCAACGAGCGGCGCCAGCAGCCACCGAAGAAATACATTTGAATAAATAACAGCTTTCATTTGTTGTCCTTTCAGACAGGCACCTCGCGGCCTTGTGATGGAAACAACCGACTCATAAACTTTATTCAAACAGAAAGGTAATTAAAGCATGCTGCGCTTCCTGGGCCTATGTGCCACTGTTCTGACCGCATTCAGCGCATCGCTTGCTGCCGCGCCTTTTGGCGAGGGTTGGGAACTGGAAGCGACTGCATCCTCTCTGAGTTTTTCGGCCCAGGCGGGCAAAGCGGATCCGGTGCGTTTCGCCACCGAGATGCAGGGCGCAATTGCCAGCGACGGGGTGGTCGAGATTGCCGTTTCTCTGGATGCGATCAACTCGGGCGACGCGCTGCGGGATGCACGGGTCCGGTACCTGCTGCTTGAAAGTTTTCGCCGGCCCCAGGCGACCGTGACCGCCACGATCGATCCGCAGCTTGTGAGCGGGCTGCGGACCGGAGACCGTGTGCAGGTGGCGCAACCGGTGACGCTGACGCTGAACGACATATCACAAGAGATCGACACCACGCTGGACCTGATCGTGATCGCGCAGGATGTCATTCTGCTGGCATCGCAGGCCCCCATCGTGCTGGACCTTGCCGCGTTCGATTACCTGAGCAATCTTGAAACCCTTGAGCGCGTGGCTAGGGTCGACATTCTGCCGAAGGCCGAGGTGAGTTTTGAGCTTGTGTTCAAGGCTAATCCTGTCAGCGGCCAGCCGGTCGCTCTGGACCCGGAGCGGTTCAACGTCTGTGCGCAACAGATCAAGACAATCGGCGAAAGCGATCAGGTCTATTTCACCAGCGGCTCGGTGCAGCTTGAGACGAAATCCTATTCTTTGCTGGACGCGATGGCCGAAACGATGCAATCCTGCCCGGCGATCAATTTGCGGATCGAAGGCCACACGGATGATCGCGGCCCGGCGCAGCTGAACCGGCGGCTTTCGGTTGGGCGCGCGGCAGAGGTGGTGATCTATCTGGCCAACAAAGGGGTTGATCCAACGCGTTTGAATGCCACCGGTTTTGGCGAAGACCGCCCCATCGCGGATAACGCCACCCGCCGCGGGCGCTGGAAGAACCGCCGGATCGAGTTTGTGCCGCTCAGGTTCTGATCGGGACTTTAGGGATTGGCCGGGTTTGTGAAACGCAAGCGCAACCCTTCCAACTATTGCGGGTCGTAGAGATACCCGATCCCCCGGACGGTTCTGATGATTTCCGGTTTTTCGGGATTGGTTTCAATCTTCCGGCGCAGCCTTGAAATTCGGATATCGATGCTGCGATCGAACGGGTCCCAGGATCGGTCATGGGCTTGTTCCAACAGCTGGTCGCGGTTCAGAACCCGCCCCTTGTTTTCTGCAAACACCTTGAGCAGGCGATATTCCATCGCGGTCAACTGAACTTCGGATCCGTCCGCCGAGAACAGTTTTGCGGCATCCTTGTCGAGCGTGTATTCACCGAAAACCGTGCTGCTGCTGCCGTCGCCGGTGGCGGACGCGGTTTCGGTGATGGCCCCGCGCCGCAGGATGGCCTTGATCCGGGCCTCAAGTTCGCGCAGGTCGACGGGTTTGCCCAGATAATCATCGGCCCCCATCTCAAGTCCGATGATCCGGTCGACAACATCCCCCGCTGCCGTAAGCATGATCACCGGCGTGGTGACATCCGGGCGCAGGGAGCGCAGGATGGAAAGCCCATCCTCTTTGGGCATATTGATGTCCATGATCATGACATCCACGGTTTCGGCCTGAATGATCGACCTGAGCTCATCCCCGCCCGAGGCCGCCGACACCCGGTAGCCGCGTTTGCTCAGGTATTCCTGCAGCATTTCGCGAACGTCGACCTCGTCATCGCAAACCAGGATATGGGTGTTCTGATTATCCATTTGGATGATCCTCTTGATCCGCGAGAAGCTGTCCGATCAGTGCCCGGAGCTCAGAGGGCGAGACGGGTTTTTCCAGATAGGGAAGGCCGGATTCCTGCAATAATCCCAAAGAGCTTTCGCCCATCGTGTCTCCGGTAATATAGGCCGTGCGTGCCAGCATGTGGGGGAAGCGTGCCACCAGGGCTTCATAGATCTTGCGGCCATCCACACCCGGCATGTTCAGATCGCTGAGGAAGACATCGTAGCTGCCGGATTGCAGCCGTTTCAGCGCCTCTTCCCCGGATGAGGCGAAATCGACGTGAAACCCCTCACGTCTGAGGATTTCTGCGTGCAGCTCACCCACTTCGATTTCATCATCTACGATCAGCACGCGCTGTTGGGATTGCGGCGATGGGGTTTCGGTGGGCTCATCCAGCTTGTCTTCTTCCGATTTGGCAACAGGTAGCGTGATCCGGAAACAGGTTCCGGTGCTGTCGGTTTGGTCCAGCCTGATCTGACCACCATGCGACAGCACGATCCGGTGGCAGAACGCCAGCCCTATACCGGTTCCGTCACCGACGCCTTTGGTTGTAAAGAACGGCTCGAAAATTCGGGCGCGGATGGCTTTGGGTATGCCAGGCCCGTTGTCGCTGACGGTGATCTCGACCATGTCGGCGGCGGGCTTGAGTTCGGCGGATAGCGTGATCTGGTCACCCGCACCGCTTGAGGTCATGGCCTGTTCGGCATTGATGATCAGGTTCAGGATAACCTGCGTCAGCTGATCCGCATCGCCTGCGATCTGGGGCAGGTCCGCGGGCAGGTTCCGCACGATCTGCACCTCGCCGGACGTGCTGCCATATCCTGCGACGTCGGCGGCGGTTTCAACGAGGCCCGGCACGTCGACCGGTTCGATCTTGCTGGGTTGCTGACGCGCCATGGCAAGAAAGGTCTTTACAATCTTGGCGCAGCGTTCCGCGGCATTGCCGATCTTTTCGATCCGCACCGTCAGATCGGGGTCGGTTATTTCTTCCTTCAGCATCAGCGAATGGCCGACCACCACCGAAAGCGGGTTGTTCAGCTCATGCGCGACGCCGGCCAGCAATTCGCCCAGGGCTGACATCTTTTCGTTCTGGAACACCAGCTCGCGCTGCTTTTCAAGTTCGGCCTCGATGGCCAGTTCGTCGGTCAGGTCGCGCGTGTTTGAGACAATGACCTGCTCGCCGTTAAACTCGATCAGGCGTGAAGAATCCGCGCCCCAGAACTTGCGCCCATTGATGTCGACGAATTCCATCCGCCGGTCTTTGAGGAACCCGGCCTGCCGCAGGTCCTTCAAATAGCGCACGCGTTCCTCGGGGTCGGCATAATATGACATGGAGCTTTCGCTGTCGCCAAACAGGGCGCGGATTTCCGGGGTGGCGAACAGCACTTTGCCGGTGTCTGCGTGGGTCATGTTGATGGCGGCTGGATAGGCCTCGACGACCTGGCGGATGATGGCGTCGGCCTCTTTCTGGACGGTGAGGTCGATGATGCTGGTGACGATGACCTCTTCGCCCTTGTAGTCGATCAATTGCGAAGAGATCGAGGCCGGAAAGACCCTTCCTTCGGCATTCACCAGATCAAGTTTGTAATCTTTGACCTGTCCATCGGCCAGAAGCAGAGTGATAAAATCCGCGCGTTCATCGGGATTGAGATAATGCTCTTTCGCCGATCGCGCAGGCCCGAACATTTGCAGGGCGGCGGGCGTGCGATAGAGAATCTGGCCGTCACCGATCCGGGCCATGGTCACAACGGCAGAGCTGGCATCCAGAACCTTGCGGATCAACAGGTCGCCGTCGCGTTCTTCGACCTCGGCCTGTTTTCGCGCGGTAATGTCTTCGCGGGTGACAACAAAACCGCCGTATTTCGTGGGGTGAACCGACACCAGATAGGTGCGGCCATCCGTTTCCGTCAGTTCATAATCCTGGATGAACTCGATCCCGTTGGCCAGCCGGTCGGACACCCATTGCTGTTCGTTTCCGATCGCGTCCGCGTAAATGCCCCGCCGCGCGGTCTCGCGCATCAGAATTTCCCAATCCAGCCCCGGCGCCAGCAGGTCCGCGACGCCCTTGTTCATCTCGGCATAGCGTTGGTTGAACATGACCAGACGGCGATCATCGTCGTAGAGTGCAAACCCTTCTTTAAGCGATTCAATGGCGTCTCGCAGAAGGTCGCGCGCCTTCTCGATTTCTTCAAGATCGTTTGCCATGCCAATCGTCATCCTGATCTTTTAAGTTACCAATGTTTCAGTGCCATTTCAAATCCAGCATCTTGTGTTTCAATTGTTTCAGAAGGTGCAGCTTTTAAAATAACTCTGCCCAAAAAGAGCCGCGTTTCAAACAGGATACCGCGCTGTGTGATCCGGTTCACAGAGCTACAACTGAAACATTTCGCAGCGCATTTCGAAATCACATTGAAACATTGGAACCCCAGTTAAGGGTCATCGCAATTGTTATTGGGTAAGTACGATGACCATTTCACTGAGTTCTTCTGAAACCACCAACGCACCGATTGTCGCGTTGCATTCTTCTGCTTCAAACGGCGGGCAATGGGCCCGGCTGGCCGCTGATCTGGAGGGCCGTTTTGACGTCCACGCCTTTGATCTGCCTGGTTACGGCAAGGCCCCGCTGGCGGGCGATACATCACAGGCCGGTGCCGCGATTGCCGCGGTTCCCGTGATCCGGGAAATCGAGGCGCTTGGACGCCCCGTGCATCTTGTTGGGCATTCCATGGGCGGTGGCGTCGCCATCAAGATCGCGCTGATGCGGCCTGATCTGGTCAAGAGCCTGACGCTGTATGAACCCGCGACCTTCCATTTCCTGAAGCACGGGTCCGAGGCAGGCCAGCGGCTGTTTCGGCAGATCCAGCTTTTGTCGGGCCAGGTGACGGCTGCGGCGGCGGATGGCGATGCCGCGTCGGGGTTTCACCATTTTCTGGACTTCTGGAACGATGACGGGTTTTGGGACGCACTTCCGGTTTCGGCTCAACTGCGCTTTGCCCAGCAGATCGGTTCGATCATGAGCGATTTTGCCAACGGGTTCGCGGAGACCTGGGATCTGGCAGCGCTGTCCGCCTTGCAGATGCCATCGCTGGTGATGACCGGGCTGGAATCCCCTGAGATCGCCCAGCACGTGTCGGTGGCGATTGCCAAGGCTTTGCCCAATGCGCGCATCGCCCTGTTGCCGGAGCTTGGCCATATGGCGCCTGTCTTTCAGCCGGAATGGGTGAATTCGAGAATTCTTGAGCACGTTGCCAACGTTGAGCGGCCCGTCATGAATATCAGCTGGCCGGTGCGGCAAGCTGCTTAATCCGCGCGCTTCGGCGATGCGACAAACCTAGAAACCACCGGCGGTGCCGGGCAAAACCAAGAGGATCAGATCATGGGACTTCAAACTTCTATCGATACGTCACCAGATTTCACGGCGATCAAAGCCAAGCAGAACGTGGCCTGGGGATCAGGCGACTACAGCAAGGTTGGCGTGACCCTGCAAATCACCGGCGAAGAACTGGCTGAAGCCATGGACATGACGCCAAGCGCCAAGGTGCTGGATGTTGCCGCCGGAAACGGCAATGCCACGCTGGCCTTCGCGCGGCGGTTCTGCGACGTGACCTCGACGGACTATGTCGAGGCGCTGTTGCAGGCCAGCAGTCAGCGCGCCGAGGCCGAGGGGCTATTTGTCACCTACAAGGTGGCGGATGCGGAAAACCTGCCGTTTGCGGATCAGTCGTTTGATGCGGTGGTTTCGACCTTTGGGGTGATGTTCACGCCCAACCAGCAGCAATCCGCGTCCGAGCTTCAGCGTGTTGTGCGATCCGGCGGTAAGATCGGCATGGCGAACTGGACGCCCGAAAGCTTTATCGGTCTGCTGTTCAAGACCATCGGAAAACATGTGCCGCCACCGGCCGGTGTGAATTCACCCGCTCTGTGGGGCAATCAGAACTGGCTGGCCGAGACCTTTGGCGGCAAGTGCGAGATGGTGTCGTTCCGGCGCAAGAACTTCATGTTCCGCTACAGATCGGCTGAGCATTTCCTGGAGTACTTCCGCACTTTCTATGGCCCCATGCAAAAGGCCTTTGACGCGCTGGATACCGACGGTCAGGCCGCGCTGCAGAGCGATATCATGGCACTGATCGCTAAGTTCGACATTTCGACCAACGAGTCGCTGTGCATCTCGTCCGAATATGCCGAAGTGATCGTTCAGCGACGCTGACATATGACGACCCTCTCACCGTGCTTGGATTTTGGTGCGGTGAGAGGCCAAATGCCGGTGTTTTCGGCGCGTTTTATTGATTTTTGGGTGAGAAAAGGGGTTTTCCAATGGCCGGGCGTACACTTTTTGAAAAATATGGCGGGTTTTCGCAGGTCAGCAAGATCGTGATTTCCTTCTACAATAACCTTTTGGACAATGATGAGGTCGGGCCCTTCTTTGACGATGTGGACATGACCAAGATGGTCGATCACCAGACCAAATTTGTTGCGTCGCTGCTGGGTGGTCCGGCCTCTTACACCGATGAACAACTGCGCCGGCTGCATGCGCATCTGGACATTTCGAACGCCCATTTTGACGAGTTGGAGATGGTGCTGCAGGATGCGCTGGAACATCACAACGTGGCACAAGAGGACATCGCCATTGTTGTGGCAGAATTTGGAAAACGCCGTCCCCTGATTGTTAGGTAAACCATGACCATCGAAGCCATCAACGAACAGCTGCTCCGCGCCATTGGTGTCGGGGTGGCCCTTTTGGATCGAGAGACCCTTCAGTTTGGGTTCCGCAATGACACGTTTGATGACTGGTTCAGCGGGACCGATCCCTCTGATCACTTGCAGCATCTGTTTCCTGATCTCGATATGCCCGCGGTCCAGCAAAGCCTGGCGGACAAGGGCCGTTTCACGTCCGAGATCAGTTTCAAGAAAAAGCGCCGAACCCTGGTGATCGCTCTGGATTGCACGGTTGCGCATGACGATGTGCTTGTTCTGGTCTGCCAAAACATCACCCGCATGAAAGAACTGGAATCGATGATCGATTCCTATTCGATGATGGTCGAACGCAACACGCGCGAGCTGAAGCGCGAAAAAGAGCAGGTGGAAAAACTGCTTCTCAATCTGATGCCGCGTTCCGTTTACGAGGAATACAAGACCTTCGGGGTGGTCACGCCGCAGCTTTATGATCCGGTATCCGTCTTGATGCTGGATTTTGTCGGGTTCACCGAGATGGTCGCCTCGCAGGACCCAAGCGTCACAGTGACCGAGCTGAACGACATCTACAGCGCTTTTGACCGGATCGGCGAACAATTCGGATGCGAGCGGATCAAGACCATCGGCGATGCCTATATCACCGTAGCCGGTCTGCCGGACCCGACCCCGGATCATGCCAAGGCGATTGCCAACACAGCTATTCGGTTCGTGCGGTACCTGAACCGGCGCAACCTGAGCCATCCGCATCAGTGGCGGTGCCGGATCGGGCTGGCCTCCGGGTCGGTTGTCGGGTCGGTCGTCGGGATCCAGAAATATGTCTATGACATCTTCGGCCCGGCGGTAAATCTGGCCTCACGCCTGCAGGAGTTTTCCGAGCCGATGCAGATCACCGTGCAGGATGAGGTTGCGCTTGTCCTGCGCGATCAATTCGACGTGCAGGAAATTGGCGCAAAACCCATCCGAGGGTTCGGGCAGCAAGAGCTTTGGACGCTTTTGGACAAGGGCTGAACCTGCACAGGATAGATTGAAATGAGCGTTTAGCGGAAAACGAGAATTCGCACTTTGCGGCATCTCCGGAACTGGGTAGCGTGACAGCAAAACCGGTCTCGGGTCGAGTGTCGTCAGCGCCATTCCCACGGCGCCTTCGGCGGTGGCCCTTATGCAAGAGGATTGCGTGTCACAAGGTTCAGCGTCAGCCGATCGTGCCGAAGCAGCGGCGCCGTCAAAGACAGGCGGCGTTCTGGGCCCGTGGACATGCACCGCGCTGGTGGTGGGAAACATCATCGGGTCCGGCTTTTTCCTGGCTCCGACCGCCCTGGCCTCGTTCGGGGGCGTGGCGATCGTGGGCTGGATCGTGATGTCGGTGGGCGCGCTGTGCCTTGGGCTGGTTTTTGCTCGCCTCAGCCGTGTGGCGCCGGAAACCGGCGGCCCTTATGCTTATACTCGCCTAGGGTTCGGAGATTTCGCCGGTTTCCTAGTAGCCTGGGGGTACTGGATTGCAGTTTGGGTTGCCATGCCGGCTATCGCGCTGGGGGCAACGGACTATATCCTCTATTTCTTTCCTGATCTCAGCAACATACCCGGCGGCACGACCAGTGTTGCACTGGCCATGATGATCGGCGTGGGCCTGCTGAATTTACGCGGGGCGGAAACCGTGGGCGTGTTTCAGCTGGTCATCGTCGCGGTCAAGCTGATCCCCTTTCTGGCCGTTTCCCTTGTGGGCCTGTTTTGGGTGGATTGGGGGCATTTCACGCCGCTGAATCCGACACCGATGTCATTTTTCATGGCGTTGGCGGGCACCGCGCCGTTCATCATGTTCGCCTTCACCGGCGTCGAATCCGCAACCGTTCCGGCAGGAGATGTCAAAGACCCACGCCGTACGATTGCGTTTGCAACCGTGACCGGAACGCTGTTGGCGGCGGTCATCTACACCTTTGGCACCCTGACCGTCATGGGCGTGATTGACCGGGATGCGCTGGCGCAGTCAAACGCGCCGTTTTCACAAGCGGCGAGCGTGATGTGGGGCGACTGGGCTGGATATGTGATCGCGGTGGCGGCGGTCTTGTCCTCAATCGCGGCGTTGAACGGTTGGACCCTGCTGATGGCGCAGGTTCCGCTTGCCGCTGCGCGTCACGGGCTGTTCCCGCGTTGGTTCTGTGTCCTTAATCGCAGGGGCGTGCCCGCAAAAGGTATCGTGATTTCGATGGGCCTGTCGGTGGCGCTGTTGTTGTTCAAATCTTTGGCGTCCAGCTCGTTGCTGGGGGTGTACGAATATCTGATCGACCTTTCGATTGTGACCGACATGGTCAGTTATCTGTTCTGCTGCTGCGTCGAGGGGCTGATCCTTGTGTCACTGGGCCGACGGATCGGATTTCTCAACCCCTGGACCTATCTGCCTGTGGCGGGCACGGCGTTTCTGTATTCCCTGCTGACCATCTATGGCGCCGGGGCCGAGGCCGTTATGTGGAGTTTTCTGCTGTTGCTTGCCGGGATACCGATCTTTGTTGTGAATCGTTTGTTCCAATCTGACCCGGCCCAGGAATGACCGGCGTGCGTGACACCCCCCTGACCCCGTCGCCCCGGATCGAGACATTGTCGCGCGCGGCCAACCCGGCGCTGTTCGAGGCCGCCATCGATCCACAACTGCTGACCGTCCTGATGCTGGCCAATCTGATGAGCCCGACGCTCTGGCAGCTAAAGGACAAGGTACTTGCGCGGGCGCGGGCCAGATATCCCGACGAAGTGGAACTGCAGCAAGCGCATATCACATTGGAAATGCTGGCTTATGTGAATCACCACTTCACCCATGATTACCCGATGAGCACGGCAAAGAAGGTCGGCGTGACCGATCTGCCATCTATACGCCAAAGGCTGGGTGCAGAGGGCGTGGATTATGCGCTGGATGTGATCACACGGCATTTCAAACGGCGGGGCGAGCAGGGATTGCTGACGCCGGATCTGGATATCTTTCCGGTACTGGAGCAGGACAGATTTCCGATCTTCAACTACTCGACCATCGATGGGTTGCGGGCGATGCGGCGGCTTTTGGGTCAAAAGAAACACAAGCCCATGGGTGTCACCATCTGCGCCGACGAAGCGACACTTGTGGCGACATTGGCCAATATCCTGCATGGGGTTTCTTTCGGGGACATCTTCCTGCTGGGAACACCTGCACATTACACGACCTTCCTGCGCAAGGATGGCGCTCGGTTCTGGTGTAACGGCAAACCTGAATATTTCGACCACGCGGCCTGGCAAAGACTATGTGCCGATCCCGCGGTCACCACCCCGGACGCTGAGTTTTCGCGTCGCTTGCCGTTTCTGGACCGGGTTGTCTCGCCGTTGGGAACCCTGTTTCTGGTCAACCGCGAATGGTCGATACCCAAGGCGGCATTCCAAGGGTTTCTGACCGAAAGCCGTGCCTTTTTCGGTTGCATTCTTGAGCCGCTGCAAAACGCGATTGAGGCCGGGATTTCCTATCTGCCCGACCGCGTGGGCCCCGACGATTTGAGGTGTTTGGATCAGCTGACAAGCGCGGCTGAGGCCCGCGCGGTTTTGTCGAACCTGGCCGCAGGTCGCGGGCTGTCGGTTTTCGATCAGGCGTTCTATTGCATGAGAGATTTGCAGGTTGCCTTTCCTGGCGGCTATCTTGCGGCGGCACTGCACGGCCCGAAGCTGCGTGAAGCGGCGGCAGATGTCGCGTCGCTGGACGATGCACTGGACGTCGTCGCGAACATCGCGGGCACCGGGGCTGTTTTGGGCGACAGAGACAGGATCGCGCTGCCCGATGAGGTGATCGTTTTCCAGACCGGGGACGACGTGGACAGGGGGCTGCTGCTTTTCTCATTGCTCCTGTCCAGCGCGGCGTTTTCGGGGCGCGACAAATTCGAGGCCGCTTTTGTTGTCACCGACCTATCCTCATACTGTTGCTGGCAGCACCGGATTGTCGATTTGAACGACCTTGAGCTTGTGGACGCGATCCAGGGGGAGGAGCGTATGCGGCTATCTCAGGCGGCTTTGTTGGAATAGGAATCCGGGGCAAAAGCCCTCTGATCAACCCGTTCGGTGCAATTGGTGCGGATTTCCAGATCCGCCATTGCGCGTTCGACCGATGCCCTGGGCAAAACCGCCAGGCAGGGTCGCGCGCCCGGATCTATCGTATTGTGGTCGCGAAGGATCGACCGGCAAATCACGCCCGGCACAAAGGGACCGTCACCCTTTTCAGCGATCAGTTTCCATGTCCGGGTTACACCGCGCCCGTCTTGCTGCCCTGCGACGCTGACCTGCATGCCGCCGCGATCCGTCCCAAAGGGATAAAGGGCGTTCGAGAGGAGGTGGAGCGCAGAATACCCGACAGGTGGCACTTCAAAGCGCCCGTACTGCCTGAGCCGCGCCAATTGACTAAGTGCCCAATTCATCAAGGAAAGTTCAAGCCCCGCGCGAAACATGACGCTTTTTGCGCCTGTTTTTGCGGGCAGCAACGCGATGTCGGGCACATCGACGCTGTAGGCGGTACGAACCAGCCCCGGTTCAAGCTCATAGATTTTCCGATCCGACCAACCGGTCATGGCCTGCCACGCGCCGTTGCGCCACACCTGATAGGGTTTCCCGACCCCGCTTACGATGCTTTTGATCACCGACATACCCCTGGGGGCCCGATTACCCGGCAGGATCGCGATATCGATCAGGTCGACCGCGTCCAAAGTTTGGATCAGGTCCTCAACGATGCAAGAGGACAGGCCAGGCACGCTGGACGCCCCGGACAAAACGTAAACACCTGCGGCTTTCGCCTTGGCATTCAAGGCCGCGATACCTTTGGTGAAAGCGGCGCTGTCCGACAGGTCGAGATAGTGGCAGCCATGGGCAATGCAGAGATTTGGGATCCTGTAAGGATCGTCGCCATACTGCTGGAACGGGCCAGCCGCATCGATCACAACGTCCGGTTTGACGTCGAACAGCACCTCTGGCGTTGCGTGGATGTCGAGTTTCAGTGTTTGCGCCCCGAGGTTCCGTGCCAGAGTGCGGCCCTTTTCAGGGTGACGTCCTGCCAGCCAAAGCCTGTGCCCGTCCCGCGCCAGCAAGCGGGCTGTCAGCGAACCGAAAACGCCATATCCGCCAATTATCACGATGTTCATGACGGCGTGTTCCCGATGATTTCGGCGTCGTGGAAGGTTGCATTCTGCCAGATCAGTTCTCCAAACAGAGGATGCGCCAATTCCAGGGTGAACCGGAACGTTCCGTCGCCAAGTTCCTCGTGACCCGCGATAAGGTCGCCGGGGCTGGCCCACGCGGGCAAAGGCAGGCGGCGTCGGCCGAATTTCAGGAAATAACGGTCGCTGACAAAATAAAGGCCACTCGCAGTTCCTTTGAGCCTGAGCGAAATGCCGATGCCGAACCCGATATATTCTTCCAATCCGGTGGGTCCTGCAAACCGCTTGGAGCTGCCGACCATCTGCGGAAATCCTGCGGCCCGGCCATATTGCCGAATCCAGAACTGCCCGTCCGTTGCCGCATCTTCGGTGACCGTGACAACAGCGGACCGACCCACCGAGGTCAGGTCAAAAGGCAGGGGTGCCCCGACGACACGCAATGCAAAGGCCAGCGCACGCCCGACCGGGTTCATCCGCATCTCTGTCACGCGCCCCTGATAGGCAAGACTGGCCCCGCCCAGCAATCTCTTGCTGAAACGGCGTTGTATAGCCTTAGGCAATCTGGCCCAGGCGGTGGCACCCAGCAGTTTCCTGAACCGGTTGTCATGGCCACTGGCCGGATCAGCCCGGCTGTGATCGGGTTTGATCCCGGGCGGGAAGGATTTTCTATGATTTACGAGCATTCTGTTTTTTCCGTTAAGAGAGAAATAGTGAGGCAAATTTTTTAGCTGCTCTTTTTGCCCCCTGCGAAATTGAGCAGTGAAACGACCTTGGTCCCCATCTTCATCAACATCACCAGCTTGGGGCGGGGCACCGTCAGCATGTCGCGAAACCAGGTGTCGGCTGTTGCCAGGAACTCCTGCATGTCCTGCATGCGTTGCAGAGCGATGGGGTCCAGCCCGCTTTCGGTTTCAGCCTGCGTCACACAAGCCCGCAGCGCTTGTGTCGCCGGATCAATCTCACGCTCTTTGCGCCCCTGGGCAATGCGGATCCCCATTTCCCAGACATCCACTTCGGCCTCGTAATGTTCACGACGGTCCCCCGGGACCGGTATGCGGCGAATGAGCCGCCAGCTTACCAGCTCTTTGAGCGAATTGGACACATTGGACCGCGCAATACCCAGCGATTCCGCGATCTGTTCAGCATTGAGCGGCGCCGAACTGAGGTAGAGAAGCGCATGTATCTGTGCCACCGAGCGATTGACGCCCCATTGGTTGCCCATGTCGCCCCAATAGAGAATGAATTGGCTTGCGGCGTCGGATTTCGTTATGTCAATAGTTTCTGTCATGACAGAAATATCAGGTAATACATGAAGAAGGTCAAGCTTTATCTTGATCGCGAAGGATGTGTGGGTGAAAAAAAGCAGCCCGAAGGATCCAGGCGTCAGCTTTCTTCAGCTGCCAGAAGCCGGTCTGCTATGGCGGTGGTGTCGTCCAAGTGGGCTTCGACAGCTGCCCGGGCGGCGCCGGGTTTTCCTGAGACGATGGCTTCGCAAATCTGTTCCATATGCGCGATGCCGGGGCGGATGCGGTCTGTGGTTGAAAGTGTCATCATCCGCAAACGGCTGATTCTGCCATTTAGGCGCTGGACGATTTCCCAGGCGATGTGATGACCCGCCCCGTCAAAAATCTCGGAATAAAAATCTGCGGTGGCGCGGAACAGCGATCCGGGTGTCTGGTCTGAGAACCCTTTTTTCAGCCGCTTCAACGCTTTTTTGAGGGACCGCGCGCGTTCCGGGGTGATTTTGCGGGCGCAATTTTCGGCAGCGGCGGTTTCTAACATGCGGCGGATATCGTAGATCTGGCGCGCGTCTTCCCAGCTCATGACCGCCACGATCGGGCCGCGACCGGGAAGGATTTCAACCAGACCTTCGGCCTCAAGATAACGGATCGTCTCGCGGATCACGGTTCTGCTGACGCCCAGCTGATCACAAAGCGGGCGTTCGACCAGCCGTTGGCCGGGCTCAAATACACCCTCGATGATCGCGTCGCGCATGCGATCCTGAACGATATCCCGAAGCGTCGAGGGGGGGTGATCTATCTTTGTGAGTTTTGGAGCGCTCATGAGAGCGAACTTACCCGCTTGCGTAAATTCTCACAAGGTATGATTGACAGCTCGTATGATGGTATACCAAATTACCAAGTGTCGAATCGTAAGGACAAGATCATGCCTGCCGAAATCCGCAAAACCCTGCTGCACGTTGAAAATACCCTGATCGAAGGGGGCAAAGCCGCCGAGGTTCCGTTGAGGATGATTGCAGCGGTAGCGGTGATCCGAAACCCGTGGGCCGGGCAGGGGTTTGTCGAAGACCTGAAGCCCGCCATCCAAGATTGCGCTCCGGGACTGGGATCAATGCTGACCGACATGATCCTTGACGCTGCGGGCGGTGGCGACAAGGTCGAAGGCTATGGCAAAGCGGCCATTGTGGGCGTGAATGGAGAGGTTGAGCACGGCTCGGCCCTGATCCACACGCTGCGCTTTGGCAATTTCTACCGCGAGGCCGTGGGCGCGAAATCCTATCTGGCCTTTACCAACACGCGCGGCCCGGCGAACGCGTCCATGCAGATCCCGCTGATGGACAAGAACGATGGGGGTCGTCGCAGCCACTATCTGACCATTCAATTGCAGGTGGCGGACGCGCCAGCACCGGATGAGATCATGATCGCGTTGGGGGCATCGATCGGGGGGCGTCCGCATCACCGTATTGGCGACCGGTATCAGGACCTCAAGGAACTGGGTCATGACGTTGACAACCCTGCAGCTGTCTGACCCTTTCGGGCAGGTCTCGTTCCGCGAAGCCGGAGTTTCCCATGCCGGGAAATCCGTGCCTGTGGTGCTGATCCATGGGGTCGGCATGCAGTCCGCGGCCTGGAAACCGCAGATCGAGGAGCTGTCGAAAACGCGCCATGTCATCGCGTTGGATATGCCCGGGCATGGAAACAGTGACCCGATCCCTTCCGGCTCGGACCTGCCCGTTTTTCTGGACTGGCTACTGGCGGTACTGGCTGCGCGTGGGCTGGCGCGCGTCAGCCTTGTGGGTCATTCCATGGGGGCATTGATCGCCGGGGGGTTCGCGGTGTGCCACCCGAACCGCGTCGCACGTGTGGCCTTGTTGAATGGCGTGTTCCGTCGGGACAAGGCGGCCAGGGCGTCGGTGATCGAACGGTCCGCGCTTATCGGAACCGGTTCTTTCGATCTGGACACACCCCTGCGCCGCTGGTTCGGAGACAGCCCAAGTGACAAAGCGGCCCAGGATAACGTGGCCGGTTGGTTGTCGCAGGTGGATATCGATGGCTACGCAACCGCGTACCGCGCGTTTGCGCACGGTGATGCGGTGTATGCGGATGGGTTTACCAAGATCACATGCCCGCTCTTGGCGCTGACCGGGCGGGATGATCCGAATTCGACCCCGCAGATGTCGCAGGCCATGGCCGAGGCTGCACCGCTGGGTCGGGCTGTCATCGTCGACGATCACAGGCATATGGTGAACCTCACTGCGCCAACGCAGGTGAACGCTGCTTTGGCAGAATGGCTGAGTATGCCGTCTGAACAGGGTGAACTGACATGACCGATTTTGATCCCGATACCCTCAAGAACCCGCGCGCCCTGCGCAATGCGTTTGGAACTTTCATGACCGGTGTGACGGTTGTGACGTCCCACGATGAGGTGGGCCAGCCGCTGGGCTTTACGGCAAATTCCTTCTCCTCCGTTTCGTTGGACCCGCCTTTGGTACTGGTCTGCCTCGCCAACACGTCCAGCAATTTTGAAATCTTTGCCAACACGCCGAAATTCGCGGTCAATATCCTGTCCGAGGCGCAGGTCGAGGTCTCAAACACCTTTGCCCGTCCGGTTGAGGATCGGTTCGCCACCGTTGACTGGCAGACGGGCCCCCATGGCTCACCCATTCTGGAGGGTGTGACCGCCTGGTTCGACTGCGCCATGCACAAGACCGTTGAGGCGGGCGATCACCTGATCCTGATTGGCGAGGTCAAAGCCTTTGATCAGGGTATCGCGCCGGGTTTGGGCTATGCCCGTGGGGCTTATGTAACCCCGGCGGCCGAGGCCGAGGCGCTGAGCAAGCGCACGGATATGGTGGTATCCGCCCTGATCGAGCGCGACGGCAAGATCCTGCTACAGGATGACGGCAACGGTCATCTTACAATTCCAAACACGGATGACGTCGCCGGCGGTGCAAATGCGGCTTTGGCCCGGTTGATCAGCGACAGCGGCATCCATGCCGAGCCCGGGTTTATCTATTCCGTTTTCCAGGACGAAGCGCGCAAGCACCAGCATATCTCATTCCTGTGTCAGGCGGATAGCGGCGACCCGGAAAAGGGTGTTTTCACCGAAATCGCCCCGTCCACCTTGATGGACGTATCAGACCCGGCGATCTGCACGATGCTGGAACGGTTCGCAGCCGAAAGCCAGATCGGGAACTTTGGGGTATATTACGGCAATGAGTTGAGTGGCGAGGTTAAGCCGCTTACCATGGGGAGTTAACAGGGCATGAAGTTCTCACTCTTTGCGCATATGGAACGGATCTCTGAGGATCAGGACCAGAAGCAGTTGTATGATGAGTTCATCCAATTGTGCAAAATCGCGGATGATGGCGGTATGCACGCGGTTTGGACGGGTGAGCATCATGGGATGAACTTCACCATCGCGCCGAATCCGTTTCTGAACCTGATCGACGTGGCTCGCCATACCAAAAACGTGCGTCTCGGCACCGGAACGATCGTCGCGCCGTTTTGGCATCCGATCCGTCTGGCCGGTGAGGCGGCGATGACCGACATGATCACCGACGGTCGTCTTGATCTGGGCATCGCGCGCGGTGCTTACAGTTTCGAATATGAACGCCTTGTGCCGGGCATGGACGCGTGGGAAGCGGGCCAGCGCATGCGAGAGCTTGTGCCCGCGGTGCAAAACCTGTGGGCTGGTGATTATGCGCAGGATGGTGAATTTCACTCGTTCCCCAAAACCACCTCGTCGCCGAAACCGATGCAGCCGGGCGGCCCTCCGATCTGGGTGGCGGCGCGCGATCCCAACAGCCATGAGTTTGCGGTTGCGAACGGCTGCAATGTGCAGGTGACACCGCTGTGGAACGGCGATGATGAGGTCGAGGACCTGATGGTCAAGTTCAAGGCCGCTTGTGAGAAGCATCCGGATATTGAGCGTCCGAAAATCATGCTGTTGCGCCACACCTATGTGGCCGAGGATGAGGCGGATGTGAAACAGGCTGCGGTCGAGCTGAACCGGTTTTACTGCTATTTCGGCGCCTGGTTCATGAACAAACGCGAGATCACCCAAGGGCTGATCGATCCGCTGAGCGATGAGGATATTGCCGCGCATCCGTTCTACACGCCAGAGAACATGGAACGCGATCTGGTGATTGGAACCGCCAACACCGTCATTGATCGCCTCAAAACATGTGAGGCGCTCGGATATGACGAGTATTCGTTCTGGATCGATTCCAGCATGCCGTTCGAGCGCAAGAAAGCCTCGCTTGAGCGGTTCATCAAAGACGTCATGCCGGCGTTTCAGTAAGGGAATGGCGTAGATGGAGCAGTTTCAGCACTATATCGGCGGCACATTCCGGGACGGCGCGGCACAGTTTGACAGTCTGGACCCGGCGACCGGGCAGGTTTGGGCCCGGATGCCCGACGCGGATGCCCAGGACGTCGATCAGGCCGTTGATGCGGCTGAGCAGGCGTTTTTTTTACCGGAATGGGCAGGAATGACCGCGTCAGCGCGGGGCAAACTGCTGTATCGTTTGGCCGATCTGATCGCCGAAAACGCCCCGCGTCTGGCCGAGTTGGAGACGCGGGATACCGGCAAGATCATTCGCGAAACCTCGGCCCAGATCGCTTATGTAGCCGAGTATTACCGCTATTACGCCGGGCTGGCGGACAAGATCGAAGGGGCCCATCTGCCGATCGACAAGCCCGATATGGAGGTGTGGCTACGCCGCGAACCCATCGGTGTTGTGGCCGCGATTGTGCCGTGGAATTCACAACTATTTCTATCGGCTGTCAAAATCGGCCCGGCGCTTGCTGCGGGGTGTACCGTTGTGCTGAAAGCCTCGGAAGCAGGTCCGGCCCCGATGCTGGAGTTCGCGCGCATCTTCGATCAGGCCGGTTTCCCGAAAGGCGTGCTGAACGTCATCACTGGCGGGCCGGTGGTCGGCGCGACGTTGACCAGCCATCCAAAAGTGGCCCATGTCGCGTTTACTGGTGGGCCCGAGACCGCGCGGCATATCGTGCGAAACTCGGCCGAAAACCTGGCTTCGACCTCTTTGGAACTGGGCGGGAAATCTCCGTTCATCGTGTTTGACGACGCTGATATCGACAGCGCGGTCAATGCGCAGGTTTCGGGGATTTTTGCGGCAACGGGGCAAAGCTGTGTGGCAGGGTCGCGGCTGGTGGTGCAGCGTTCGATCAAGGTTGAATTCCTTGCGCGGCTGAAAGAGAAAGCAGAAGCGGTTGTCATCGGCGCGCCCGATGACATGGCCACCGAGATCGGTCCGCTGTGCACGCTGGCCCAGCGAGATCACGCTGTGGATCTGATCCAACGCTCTGTCGCGCAAGGGGCGAGGCTGGTCACCGGAGGGGAGCCGATTGACGGCGCGGGGTTCTATTTTCCTCCGACCATTCTGGATTGTTCCGACGCCCCGAATGCGGATAGCCTGACGCATGAGTTTTTCGGTCCGGTTCTGTCAGTTGTTGCATTCGACACCGAAGCCGAGGCCGTTGCCACAGCCAACAACACGCAGTTTGGGTTGGCCGCGGGGCTATTCACTCAGAACCTGACCCGCGCCCACCGCATGACCCGCCAAATCCGCGCGGGGATCGTTTGGATCAACACCTATCGCGCCGTCAGCCCCATCGCCCCGTTCGGCGGGCATGGACTGTCAGGTCACGGGCGCGAAGGCGGCCTGCAAGCGGCGCTGGATTACACCAAAATCAAATCGGTCTGGTTGCGCACAAGCGACGATCCGATACCGGATCCGTTTGTCATGCGGTAGGGACATAGGCACCGGCGAGCAAAACAGCCGGCGCGCGTTGGCGCACCGGCAAAGCTTGTTCAGCGACCGCGAATGCGCGGATCCAGCGCGTCGCGTAGCCCGTCACCGAGATAGTTGACGCTGAGCACGGTCAACGAAATCGCCAGCCCCGGCCAGAACACACGCTCGGGGTATTGCTGCAGGTAATCGACACCGTCAAACAGCAACCGTCCCCATGTCGGGAAATCCGGCGGGAAGCCGAGGCCCAGAAAGGACAAGGCGCTTTCAGTGATGATCGCCGTGGCGATGCCCAGCGTGGCCGACACCATGATCGGCGACAGCACATTGGGCAGGATATGCCGCGTGATGATCTGGCTGTTGCTGGTGCCGATTGACCGGGCGGCCAGAACGAACTCGCGTTCCTTGATGGCCAGCACGTCCCCCCGCACGATCCGCGCGGTAGGCATCCACGACGTGATGCCGATGGCGCAGACGATCAGGATGAAAATCCCGCGCTCCAACCCGAAGGCAGCCGACAAAGGCTCGCGGAACAGCAGCATCATGACCAGCAGCAAGGGCAGCAGCGGCAGCGCCAGGAACAGATCGGTCAGGCGCATCAACGGCCCATCGAGCCGTTTGAAGAACCCGGCGACCACACCGATGAAGGACCCCAGGAACAGCGCCAGCAGCATAGCGGTGATGCCAACGGACACCGAGGTCTGACCCCCGGACATCATCCGTGCCAGGATATCACGGCCCAACTGATCGGTTCCAAACGGGTGCGCGAGGCTGGGCCCCTGATTGCGCGAGCGGATGTCGATCTGGGTCGGGTCGATGGTCCACAGGAACGGGCCGAGATAAACCGCCGCCACGATGAAGATGAACAGGATCGCCCCGATCATCGCGCCTTTGTGGGTTTTGAACTGGTCCCACACGTCCCGCCACTGGCTGCGTGGCGGGGTGGCGAGGTCGTCCATCACGCCCGATGTTGGCAATGCAGTAGATGCAGGTGCCAGCCCTTCGTCTGGGATCAGCGTGTCTGATTGATTTTGATCAGTCATAGCGAATCCTCGGGTCCAGAATGCCATACAGGACGTCTGCGATCAGGTTGAACAGCACGATCAGTACGGCAAAGATGAAGGTCAGGGTTTGTACCATCGGCAGGTCGTTGGCCTGAATGGCCCCGATCAGCAGCTGGCCGATGCCGTTCACCTTAAACACCTGCTCAGTGATAATGGCTCCGCCGAAAATGGCCGGAATACCCAGCGCAATCACGGTCACAACCGGGATCATCGAGTTGCGCAGGACGTGGACCATGACAACCGTGTACTCGCTGAGGCCCTTGGCGCGGGCGGTGCGGACGTAATCCTGATTGAGGTTGTCCAGCATCGAGGCGCGCATGAAGCGGGAAAGCTGCGCCGTGATCTGCAGCGCAAGGACCATGACAGGCATAATCATCTGCTTGAGCTGCACGACAAAGCTGTCCCAACTGTTGACCACATGGGTGGTGTCATAGATCGACGGGAACCAACCCAATTGGACCGAGAAGATCACGATCACCAGCACGCCGGAGAAAAACGGCGGAACCGAAAAGCCGACCATCGACACGAACGTGCCCATCTGGTCGAACCAGGAATACTGGCGATAGGCGGAATAGATGCCGATGGGCAGCGCGATCAGGATGGCGACCACATAGGCGGTGCCGACAACCCACAAGGTCTGCGGGATACGCTGAACCACGATGTCCATGACGGGCGAGCGGGTCTGCCACGAAATCACACGCAGGTCACCTTCGGAGAAGGTGGTGCCAAACATGTGGTCGATCAGAACCTGAGGCTCGATCCAGAAGAACTGCACGATCCATTTCCAGAAGCGGATATGCATCGGCTGACCGAGGCCGAGCGCCTCGCGCATCTTCTCTTTGACTTCGGGTGGAACGGTGAGCGGAACCTGCGCCATCGGATCGCCGGGTGCGAGTTCGAGGAGCAGGAAGATGACGAGGCTGATGAACAGCAGGGTTGGAACAGCCAACACCAGTCGTCTGATTGTAAAATTGAGCATTAAGAGGCGCCTTTATGTGCGTCTTCTTGTTGGGGTGGTGTGCAAAGGGCTGCGCCCCGATCTTGGTCGGGGCGCAGCTTTGCAACGTCAGGGCTTAGGAACCGGTCTTGCGGTACCAGTCCGCAATGTTCCACAGCTCGCTGTCCCAAACGTTCAGGACAACGCCACCCAGGGTGTTCGAATGCGCCGACAGACGACCGCGGTGCACCAGCGGGATCATGCCGCCATTCTGAACGATGATGTCGTTCAGCTGTTTCGCGATCTCAGCCCGCGCCTCGGCGCCTGCGGTTTCGGCCAGCTGGCCATGCAGCTTGTCGAATTCTTCGTTGCAGAAACGGCTGATGTTTTCACCTTGCCACTGTGTGTCCGGGCGCGGTGCCTTGTCGCACAGACCGTTGCCCAGATAGGACTGCGGGTCAGTGCCGTTGAAGGTGTTGGCGTACATTTCAACGTCAGCATAGAACTTCTGGAAGGTGTCAGGCGAACCCGGGTCACCACCGAAGAAGACCGATGCGTTGATGTTGCGCAGCTCGGATTCGATGCCGATCTGGCTCCACCATTCCTTGATCAGCGCCTGGAAGTCCTGACGGACGGCGTTGGTCGAGGTCTGGTAGACGATTTTCAGCGGAACACCGTCTTTTTCACGAATGCCGTCGCCATCGGTATCCACGATGCCAGCATCATCCAGCAGTTTGTTTGCACCATCGATATCCTGCGTGTCGCAGGTCATTGAGGTCGAGTTGACGGCAGCAGGTGCCGGAACCCAGTTGCAGGTCACTTTGCCCGCCTGGCCATAGCCGATTTCCACCAGCAGCGGTCGGTCGATGGCCATGGACATTGCCTTGTAAACGGCAGGGTCCTGCAGGAACGGGTGCGGATGCTTTGCCGTCGAACGCTCGCCTTCAGGCAGGTCGGGCGACGGGTTGGTCTGGTTCAGCATGATGCGTTCAACCAGCGGACCGAAACCGGCAACAGGGGTGCCTTTGCCGCCTGCTTCCATCTGCGCGATCACCTCGGGCGCCAGCTGCAGGTTCCAGGCATAGTCGAATTCGCCTGTTTCCATGACGGCGCGGCCAGCGGCGGTCGCGTCCCCGCCACCTTTGAAGGTGACAGTCGCAAAGGCCGGTTTCGACGCATCGCGGTAATTGTCATTGGCCGCAAAGGTGATCACGTCATTCGGCTTGAATTCGGTGACGACAAACGGGCCTGTGCCGATCGGGTTAAAGTTCTGCTCGGTGCATTCGGGGGCTTTGGCGCCCATGCAGTCAGCAAACTGAGCGGCCTGAAGGATCGGGCTTTCGCCACCTACAAAGGGGCCGTAGGGGAAGGGGGTCGGTGCATCAAACGTGACTTTGACGGTCAGGTCGTCCAGCGCTTCGACATTTGTGACGCCTTCATATTTGGTGACCTGCGCGCAGCCGCCTTCGGGATCCATGCAGTAGTTTGCGGTGAACACAACATCTGCCGAGGTGAAGGGCGTGCCGTCGGACCAGGTGATTCCCGGCGCGATTTTCCAGGTGATCGTTGTCAGATCTTCGCTGACGCCGCCGTTTTCAACGGTCGGGATCTCGGAGGCCAGGAAGGGCACCATGTTGCCATCCTGGTCGTAGCGGGCGAGCGGTTCAATCACCAGCGAGGCAGCTTCTACGTCTTTTGTACCACCCGACAGGAACGGGTTCATGATTGACGGAGCCTGCCAATAAATAATGCTGACATTGCCGTCCGATCCGCGCTCGGCAAAGGCCATCGGGGCCATTGCCGTGCTTGCAATCGCACCGAGCAAAAGGGTTTTGATCTTCATAATACACTCCATGTTGGACACCTGTGTGTCTCGATTATTTCCGCAATGCCTGCGGACTTGGCGTTGCCGCCGGAGGAGTAAACTGCTGATTCGAAACAAGAACGCAATTTGCGCGACGTGGTGTGCGCCATCTCCCCAAGGCGGTTACGACGGGTATCGAAACAGAGTTTTCGAAAATTGCAAGCCTTGCCGTAACGATCAACTGCATTGGGTTTGACTTTTCATGTCCTGCCGCCTTAGCGTTTGGCACTCAACCGAATTGAGCCGCCAAGAGGAGCGCGCGCGTGCTGGATCAGCCAATTGCCCAGATCAAAAAACTGCGGGTCGAGTTTCAAACCAAGGATGGCCCGGTGGTGGGCGTCGAGGATGTCTCGTTCGAGGTAAACCCCGGTGAAACCGTTTGTATCGTTGGCGAATCGGGGTCCGGCAAGTCGGTGTCTTCGCTGTCTCTGATGCGGCTGGTCGAGTTCGGCGGGGGCGAGATTGCGGGTGGTCAATTGCTGTTTGACCGCCGGGATGGCGACGAGATGAACCTGGCCGACGCCGATCAGGATCTGATGAAACAGATTCGCGGCAATGAGATCGGAATGATCTTTCAGGAGCCGATGACAGCCCTGAACCCCGTGTTTACGGTTGGTCGGCAGCTGACCGAAGGGCTGCGCATCCACAAGAACATGTCGAAGGCTGAGGCCGAGGAGCGCGCGCTGGAACTGCTGCGGCAAGTGCGCATCCCCGAGCCGGAACGGCGGCTGAAACAATATCCGCATGAGCTGTCCGGGGGGATGCGCCAGCGGGTCGTGATCGCAATGGCCATGGCCTGCGAGCCGCGTCTGCTGATCGCGGATGAGCCGACAACGGCGCTGGATGTGACCATTCAGGCCGAGATTCTGGCGCTGATGGATCGTCTCAAGCGCGAAACCGGCACGGCGGTGATGTTCATCACCCATGACATGGCCGTGGTGGCGCAAATGGCCGACCGCGTTGTGGTCATGTTCCGCGGCAACAAGGTCGAAGAGGGCACGGTTAACGAGATTTTCGAAAACCCGCAGCATGACTATACCAAAGCTCTGCTGGCGGCGGTTCCGAAGCTGGGCGAGATGCGGGGCAAAGCCGCGCCCGAGCCGATGAAACTGCTGGGTGTCGAAGGTCAGAACATTGCGCCCATCCCCGGCACGGAAGAGGTCTTGCTGACCGTCAAGAACCTGACCACGCGCTTTCCGGTCAAAGGCGGATTGCTGCGCCGCACGATTTCGAACGTGCACGCGGTCGAGGATGTGTCTTTCACGCTGAACAAAGGGCAGACCCTCAGCCTTGTTGGAGAATCCGGTTGCGGCAAGTCGTCAGCGGGGCGGTCGATCCTGCGATTGGTTGAGCCGATGATGGGCGAGGTTGATCTGGACGGCGTCGACATCATGAAACTGGATCAAAGCGGGCTGCGCAAGGCGCGGCTGGATATGCAGATGATCTTTCAGGATCCCTTCGCCTCGCTGAACCCGCAGATGCAGCTGATCGATCAGGTTGCCGAACCCATGCGCAATTACGGCGTTGCCACGGGGTCTGAATTGCAGGACCGGGTTGCCCAGCTGTTTGACAAGGTGCAATTGCCGCGCAGTTTCATGCGCCGCTTTCCGCATGAAATGTCGGGCGGTCAGCGTCAGCGGATCGCAATTGCGCGGGCTTTGGCGCTGAACCCGAAACTGATCATCGCGGATGAGGCGGTTTCGGCGCTGGACGTGTCCGTGCAAGCTCAGGTTTTGAACCTGATGATGGAGCTGCAGTCCGAACTGGGCCTCAGCTATCTGTTCATCAGCCATGATATGGCCGTTGTTGAACGGGTCAGCCATCATGTTGGCGTCATGTATCTGGGCCGCATTGTCGAGCTTGGCCCCCGCGCGCGGGTGTTCGAGAACCCGCAACACGCCTATACGCAGGCGCTGATGAAGGCGGTTCCGATCGCCGATCCCAATCAGCGGAAATCGGAAAAAGATCTGAACTTCAAACCGATTCCCTCGCCTATTCACCCCATCGGATATACGCCTGAGCCTTCGAACTATCGCGAGGTTGAGCCCGGCCATTTCATTCTGACCACCGATAGCGGGTACTGATATCGATGACGCAACGTCTGTCCCCGCTGGAGATCATGACCAAGCTGATCTCTTTCCCAACGGTGAGTCGCGATACCAACCTGCCGCTGGTGGACTGGGTTGAAGAGTATCTGAACAGCCACGGAATCACCGCCCATCGCTGGCCCGACCCCGATCAACCACATAAGGCGGCGCTTTACGCTCAGGTGGGGCCGGACCAGGAGGGCGCAATTGTTCTTTCGGGCCACACGGATGTGGTGCCGGTTGACGGTCAGCCCTGGGATACCGATCCCTTTACCGTGACCGAGAAGGACGGCAAGTATTTTGGCCGCGGCACCTGCGACATGAAAGGCTTTGATGCGCTGGCCATCTGGGCGCTGGTCGAGGCACATCACGCCGGTGTCAAACACCCCTTGCAACTGGCGCTGAGCTTTGACGAAGAGGTTGGCTGCACCGGTGCGCCGCCAATGATCGAGGCCATGCAGGGCGTTCTGCCCAAAGGGTCTGCGGTGATCGTGGGCGAGCCGTCGATGATGCAGGCCGTCACCGGCCACAAGGGCGGGTTCGGCTTTGACACGCATATTGTCGGGTTCGAAGTGCATAGCTCGATCATGCATACCGGTGTCAACGCGATCATGGCGGCCGCGCCGCTGATCGACTGGGCCAATCAGCGCAATGCCGAGAGCATGGCGGCACAGCCTTCGGATATCGCGGCGGTGTTCGACCCGCCCTGGACCACCTGCCATGTGGGGATGATCGAAGGCGGCACCGCCCATAATATCACCGCCAAGGATTGCCACTTCATGATGGATTTCCGCACCGTCCCGGACGAGGATAAGGCGGTCTGGCAACAGGCCTATTTTGACAAGGTGCGAGCGGTTGAGGCGCAAATGCAGGCGGTCCACCCGGATGCGCGGATTGAGTTGTCCGAGCACTTCTCGATCCCCGGTCTTGTCCCTGAACAGGATGGCGAGGCCGAGATGCTGGTGCGTGCGTTGACCGGCGACAATGCCAGCCATGTGGTCAGCTATGGCACCGAGGCCGGACAGTTTCAGGAGGCCGGGTATTCCGCCGTGATCTGCGGCCCCGGCAATATTGCACAGGCCCATCAGCCGAATGAGTTCATTACGATTGCTCAATTCAACGCAGGCCAAAAATTCATGGAACGTCTGGTAGAACGGCTCTGCGAATAACCTCAGAGGAGAGGTCGAACATGCCCGTCAAGAACCGCCTCGCCGAGATGCATGGCGAGATCACCCAATGGCGCCGTCACCTGCATATGCATCCTGAACTGATGTATGATGTTGAGAAAACGGCAGGGTTTGTTGTCGACCGGCTGAAAGAGTTCGGTGTCGATGAGATCACGCCGGGGATTGGTAAAACCGGCGTGGTTGCGGTGATCAAAGGCCGGCAGGACTCGCAGGGCCGGGTGATCGGCCTGCGCGCGGATATGGATGCGCTGCCGATTGAAGAGGCGACGGGGCTGGACTATGCCTCGACCGTTTCGGGCAAGATGCATGCTTGCGGGCATGACGGGCATACCTCGATGCTGTTGGGCGCGGCGCAATATCTGGCCGAGACGCGGAACTTCGACGGCACTGTGGTGTTGATTTTTCAACCTGCGGAAGAAGGCGGCGCGGGTGGTCTGGCCATGTGTCAGGACGGGATGATGGAGCGTTGGGGCATTCAGGAAGTCTATGGCATGCACAACATGCCCGGAATGCCGGTGGGTGAGTTCGCCATCCGGCCCGGTGCGCTGCTCGCCTCATCTGATGAGTTCGAGATCGTGGTGACGGGCAAGGGCGGCCATGCTGCCGCTCCGCATGAGGCGGTGGATACCACTCTGGTCGCGTCGCATATTGTTGTGGCGGTGCAATCGGTTGTGGCCCGCACTGTCGATCCGATCAAACGGTTGGTGCTGACCGTTGGAACTTTTGAAACCGACAGCGTCGCCTCGAACGTGATTGCACACACGGTGCGGTTGCGGGGCACGGTACGAACGCTGGACCCCGAATACCGCAAGATCGCCGAAGACCGCGTGCGGCGGATCGCGGAAGACACGGCCTCGGCCTTTGACGCGAAGGCGGTTATGACATGGACGCCGGGCTATCCGGTCACCGTCAACTCAGAGGCTGAAACCGGATATGCTGCCGAGGCGGCGCAAGCTGTGGCGGGCAAGGTCAACGACAGCACCGATCCGATCATGCCGTCCGAAGATTTCGCCTACATGCTTGAAGAACGGCCCGGAGCCTACATCTTTATCGGAAACGGGGACACGGCCATGTGCCATCACCCGGAATACAATTTCGACGATGACGCCATTCCTGCCGGATGCAGCTGGTTTGCTGAGCTGGTGGAACGACGATTGCCGGTCGCTTAATAGTCAGGAGGATGCCATGCCGATCAAAAACCGTTTAGCGGAAATGCACGAAGAGATCACAGGTTGGCGGCGTGACATCCATCAGCATCCCGAAATTCTATATGACACGCACCGCACCAGCGCCCTTGTCGCCGAAAAGCTGAAAGCGTTCGGCTGTGACGAGGTGGTGACTGGAATTGGCCGCACTGGCGTAGTTGGAGTGATCAAGGGCAAAACGGACACGCAGGGCCGGGTGATCGGATTGCGTGCCGATATGGATGCGCTGCCGATGCAGGAACAGACAGGGTTGAACTATGCGTCGAAAACCGATGGCGCGATGCATGCCTGTGGCCATGACGGACATACCGCAATGGTGCTGGGTGCGGCGAAATACCTGTCAGAGACGCGCAATTTCGACGGCACGGCGGTTGTGATTTTCCAGCCCGCCGAAGAAGGCGGCAACGGGGCCGAGGCGATGTGCAAAGACGGGCTGATGGACCGTTTCGGCATTCAGGAAGTCTATGCCATGCACAACGTGCCCGGCTTGCCCACGGGTCAGTTTGCCATCCGCTCGGGGCCACTGCTGGCAGCGGCGGACGAGTTTGACATCCATCTCGAGGGGCATGGCGGCCATGCGGCCAAGCCGCAAGAGACCGTGGATACAACGGTCATGCTGTCGCAACTGATCGTCGCGTTGCAGACTATTGTCTCGCGCAATGCGGACCCGATCCTGCAGGCCGTGCTGTCGGTCACCTCGGTCGAGACGTCGTCAAAGGCCTTCAATGTCATCCCGCAATCCGCACGGGTGCGTGGCACTGTGAGGACTCATTCAAACGACATGCGAGACCTGATCGAACAGCGGTTGAACGAGGTCGTTCAGGGCATCGCGCAAACCTTTGGCGGAACGGCGCGGGTCACCTATACCCGCGGCGTTCCGGTTACGATCAACGCCGAGGAACAGACAGGCTATGCCGCCGAGGCCGCCGTGTCTGTTGGGGGCAGCTGCGGCGAGGCGCCGATGGTCATGGGCGGCGAGGATTTCTCGTTCATGCTCGAGGAACGCCCCGGTGCCTTCATCATTCTGGGCAACGGCGACAGCGCCGGGCTGCACCACCCCGAATACAACTTCAACGACGAGATCATACCGATGGGATGCTCGTGGTTTGCCGAAATGGTCGAGCGCCGGATGCCGGCGGCTTGAGATAGGAGAGAGAAGATATGCCAGTTAAGAACCGTTTTGCCGAATTGCAGGCCGAAATCACCGAATGGCGACGGGATATTCACGAAAATCCCGAGATTTTGTTTGAAACCCACCGCACAAGTGCTCTTGTCGCGGAAAAACTGAAAGAATTCGGCTGCGACGAGGTTGTCACCGGAATTGGCCGCACCGGCGTTGTCGGCGTGATCAAGGGCAAGTCGGACAGCAAGGGCAAGGTCATCGGCCTGCGTGCGGATATGGACGCTTTGCCGATCCACGAGGCGACCGGGTTGGACTATGCCTCGAAAACCGATGGGGCGATGCATGCCTGCGGCCATGACGGTCACACCGCGATGCTGCTGGGCGCGGCGAAATACCTGTCCGAGACGCGCAATTTCGACGGCACTGTTGTGGTGATCTTCCAACCCGCAGAAGAAGGCGGCGGCGGCGGTCGTGAGATGTGCGAAGACGGTATGATGGACCGCTGGAACATCCAGGAGGTCTATGGAATGCACAACTGGCCGGGCAAACCGGTTGGCAGCTTCTCGATCCGTCCGGGCTCGTTCTTTGCGGCCACCGATCAGTTCGACATCACGTTCGAAGGGCGGGGCGGGCACGCGGCGAAACCGCAGGAGACAGTGGATACGACTGTGATGACGGCGCAGGCGGTGCTGGCGTTGCAGACCATCGCCTCGCGCAATGCTGATCCGATCGATCAGGTGGTGGTGTCAGTTACGTCGTTCGAAACTTCGTCCAAAGCCTTCAACGTGATCCCCCAAACCGTGCAGATCAAAGGCACTGTTCGCACCATGAGCAAAGAGATGCGGGATCTGGCGGAAAAGCGGATCAATGAGATTTGCAATGGCGTGGCGGCGACCTTTGGCGGTACGGCTGACGTCACCTATATCCGGGGCTACCCGGTGATGGTGAACAGCGATGAACAGACCGATTTTGCCGCCGATGTGGCGCGGTCCGTCTCGGGCGATTGCGAAGAGGCACCGCTGGTCATGGGCGGTGAAGACTTTGCCTTCATGCTCGAAGAACGCCCCGGGGCGTATATCCTTGTCGGAAACGGTGACACCGCAATGGTTCACCACCCTGAATACAACTTCAACGACGAAGCGATCCCCGCCGGTTGCAGCTGGTGGGCCGAAATCGTCGAACAGCGGATGCCCGCGGCTTAAAGGTCCGGGCCGGGGCCATCTAAGCACCCGTTCAAACAGATGTGTCGCAGGGAGCTGGTCTGCGGCACATAGCCGGTTTCAGACGCCCTGGTTTGGCCCGTCAATCTGCCCGTTTCTGATGCAATCGGCAAAATTTCGTGACTTTTGGGCTCAATTTCTTACGGTAATCGCATTGTAGATGAGTGATTGCGTGGGAAGCAGGGGTTTTGGGTGAGGGCCTAAACGATCAGAACAAGATAGCCCCTGAGGCGCATTACGACGGTCAGGACCCGGATCGTGGCGTGAACAGCCAACGACGGTTTGACGCTTTGGCGCGGATTTTGCAGGCGATCAAGACGTCAGGCGCGGATGCGCAACCCATTCTTGAGATGATTGTCAGCGCGGCGTGCGAACTTTGCGATGCCCGCTTTGCAATCTTTTTCAGGTTCGAGAACGGCCTGCTGGACTATGGTGCCAGTCAGGGGTTCGAAGACGAATACATTGCGTCCTACTTTGAAGATTTTCCAAAGCCCCCACCCCAAAATGGCCTGATCGAGCGTGTTCTGGAAACCGGAACAACCGCTTTGATGGATGACGCGAAATCCGACAGCTACAGCGACCATGAAATGGCGCGGATGCTGGGGTTTACCCAGATGATATGCGTGCCCATCAACACTTGCGCAGGGTTGTGGGGGTTTCTGACCATGGCCTGGCCAGATGACACGCCGCGCCAGACCTCGCATATCCAGCTTGTCGAAACATTCGCCGATCAGGCGGCAATTGCCATCGACAAGGTGCGTGAGCAGCGTGACCTGCAGGAACGGTTGGAACGCGAAAAGGCGTCTGCCGAAATTCTGGATATTATCAGCCGGTCCCGCGACGATGAATCCCCGGTTTTTGATGCCATTCTGGAAAACGCGCAGGCGCTGTGCAATGCGCCGATGTCCGCCCTGGTTCTGGCCGAGCCCGGAGACAAGGCGCAGCAACTGGCGGCCTATCGAAACGTGCCCGACGCCACGGTTGAATTGTATGAAACCGGTCAGATGCCCATGGACGGGGATATTTCGTACAATGCCCGGGCCATTGTCGAAGGTCGGCTCATTCAATTTGCCGACATGGCAGACAGCGATCTTTATGCCGCTGGCAGTCCGGTTGTGCGCTCGATGGTGGATGACTCGCATATCCGAAGCGTTCTTTTTGCGCCCCTGATCAGCGGCGATACGGCGATCGGTACAATCACCCTGATCAGGTACGACATCGACCCGTTCAGCGATGCCGAAATCGCGCTGGTCGAAACTTTTGCCGCGCAGGCCGTGATCGCGATCGAGAATGTCCGGCAGTTTCGCGAAGTGCAGGCGCGGTTTGATCGCGAAGCGGCCTCTCGCGAGATCCTGGAGGTGATCAGCCAGACGCGCGACGATGATCAGCCGGTATTCAACAGCATTTTGGAAAACGCCAGTAGGCTGTGCAACGCGCATTTGGCGTTTCTGTGCGTTGCAGATCACAACAGCGGTCGGGCGACGATCCCCGCCAATATCGGTGTCAATGCCGAGTTCAACGAGTCGCTGGGGACGTTTGACGAACCTCTGTCGCGTACCGAATTGATTGCGATCAGGCCCATTCATGATGGTCAGATTATACGCCAGGACGATGTGGCGGATGATCCGCTCTATTATCGCGATCGCGACCCAAAACGCGTGCAACTGGTTGAGATTGCGGGCGCGCGGTCGGTTCTGGCGGTGCCACTGATGAAAGACAGCCGGGGCCTAGGCGTCATCGTGTTGTACCGAAACGAGGTGCGGCCGTTTTCCGATGACGATGTAAGCCTGGTCAGAACCTTTGCCGCGCAGGCTGTTATCGCCATGGAAAATGTGCGCCATTTTCGCGAGTTGCAGAACCGCACCGCCGAGGCGACCGAAGCGCTGGAATATCAGACGGCAACATCCGAGGTGCTGGACGTTATCTCTCGGTCACCCAATGAGTTGCCACCGGTGCTGGATGCAATTCTCAAAGTGGCTTCGCGCATTTGCCGCCCGGAATATGCGTTCTTTGCGCTGCGCGACCCGGTCGATGGGCTATACCGGGTAGAGATGTCGTTCAATGTCAGCGACACATTTCTGCATTACCTCACCGACAACCCCATCCAACCGGAAGAAGGCTCATGCATCGGGCGATCGGCGCTGCATGGTAAGACGGTCTACATCAAGGATACGCGCAACGACCCGACCTATACGTGGAAGAAAGCTGCGGAAATCGGCGATTACCTGACGACGCTGGGCGTGCCTCTTATAAGCGACGGGCTGACTGTTGGCGTGGTTGTCATGGCCCACCGGCAAGCGGCGGCGTTTTCCAAAAAACAGATCGGTCTGCTTGAAACCTTCGCCTCGCAAGCGGTGATTGCGATCAACAATACCGGTCTTTTCAAGGAAGTGCAGGATCGCACCGCCGAGGTCGAAGAGGCTTTGGTTCGAGAAAAAGCCAGCGCTGAGATATTGCAGGTGATCAATGAGGCATCTTCGGACCTGCAGCCTGTATTCGATCTGGTTGTGCAAAAATCGGCCGAGCTGTGCGATGCGCAGTTTTGTGTGCTGGAACGTTTTGATGGTCGTCATTTTCATTTCTGCGCGCAATTTGGCTTTCCGGCCGAAACCATCGGGATCTTGCTGGCCGACTACCCGTTGCTCCCGTCCAAAGGGCACATGGCCCCACGCGTTGTTGAAAGCGCGAAGATTCAGCATCTCGATGACGCTCTTGGGCCGAACTATTTCAATCCTGATTTGGCCCGCGCCGTCGGGTTTCGGCGTCTGATGGGTGTTCCGGTTTGGACGGATAACTGCATTTGGGGTGTGGTTATCGTAGGCTGGACCAAGGCCGGACCACCCGTCCTGAAAGATGAGGAATTGGTCCAGAGTTTCGCCAATCAGGCAAGCATCGCAATCGAGAATGCGCGTCTGTTCAACGAGACACAAACGTCACTGGCCCGACAGACCGCAAGTGCGGATGTGTTGCGGGTCATCAGCGGCGCGCATATGGATGCGACCCCGGTATTCGAGGCCATCGCCGAGGCGGGATGCAACCTGATGGGGTGTGACGGTGGGGTCATTGCCATTCGCGAAGGAGATTATTTTTCGCCCGGTGCAGGTATCCGCAATGGCAGATCGTTGCAAAGTCTGAACCCTGATCCGGTACGCATTGAGCCCGAGAAGAACTATCCGTCGCAAGCCATCGTGAACAAAGAACCGATCCATATTCCCGACTTCGCGTCCGAGGATTTGCCGGAACATGAGATCGCGACAGTTCGGAAATTCAATATCAAATCGGCGCTGTACTTGCCGCTCATTCGTGAAGATGACTGCGTTGGGGTGCTGATCTTCTCACGCTCGGACCGGGCACAGGAATTCAGCGCCGATGAAATCGAGCTGGCGCAAATGTTCTGCGATCAGGCGGTTATCGCCATCGAAAATGTACGCTTGTTCAAAGAGGCAGAAGACGCGCGCAAGACCGCTGAGAAAGCCAACGAGGCCAAAAGCGCGTTCCTTGCTACTATGAGCCACGAGATCCGCACCCCGATGAATGCGGTGATCGGGATGAGCGGGCTGTTGATGGATACCGATCTGGACAGCGAACAAAATGATTATGCCAGCACGATCCGCGACAGCGGAGATGCCCTGCTGGCGATCATCAACGAGATCCTTGATTTTTCGAAGATCGAAGCGGGTCAGATGGATATCGAACGGCATCCGTTCGACCTGCGAGAGTGCATTGAATCGGCGCTTGACCTGGTCAGCGCCAAAGCTGCCGAAAAACAACTCGATCTGGCGTATGTTTATGACGATGACGTTCCGTTGGCAATCAATGCCGACCTGACGCGTCTGCGCCAGATCCTGTTGAACCTGCTGTCAAATGCGGTGAAATTCACCGATGCGGGCGAGGTTGTGCTGACGGTGTCGAGATCCGGCGTGTCGGACCTTGCCTTTCGTGTGCGCGATACAGGGATCGGCCTGACCCCGGCTGGTATGGATCGGCTTTTTCAGTCCTTTAGTCAGGCCGACAGCTCGACCACGCGAAAATACGGGGGGACCGGGCTGGGCCTTGCGATCTCCAAACGCCTGGCCGAGTTGATGGGGGGCACGATGTGGGCCACCAGCGCGGGTGCGGGTCAGGGCTCGACCTTTCATTTCACGATCCGGGCAAATGCTGCAGAGCTGCCAAAGGTTCATCTGCGCAGCCTTTTGGGGGAACAATCCGAGCTGCTGGGCAAGCGGATTCTGATGGTTGATGACAACGCGACCAACCGCAAAATTCTGACCTTACAAACCGAAAAATGGGGGACGTCGACAACAGCCGTCGAAACGGCAACCGAAGCGCTGGATCTTCTTGCAAAGGACCAGGATTTTGATCTGGTCATTCTCGATATGCATATGCCGGGAATGGACGGCATCACGCTGGCCAAGCGTATTCGCGCGCAATGGGCTGCGCTGCCGCTGGTGCTGTTCAGCTCGCTGGGCGCGCGTGAAGTTGATAGTGAACCCGGAGTGTTTCAGGCCTTCCTTGCGAAACCCCTGCGTCAATCGCATCTGTTCGACACGCTGGTCACACTTTTTGCTCCAAAGCCCGAGCCCAGGTCGGAGCGCAAAGCCAAGCCATCAACCGATACGGACTTGGCCAAGACGTATCCTTTGCGCATCCTTCTGGCCGAAGACAATCTTGTGAACCAGAAGCTTGCATTGCGGCTGTTGCAGCAAATGGGATACCGCGCGGATGTTGCCAGCAACGGGGCCGAGGCGGTGCAAAGCGTGGCGCGGCAGCGCTATGACGTCATCCTCATGGATGTGCAAATGCCCGAAATGGATGGGTTGGAAGCGTCCCGTCGGATCAACGCGGACTTTAGCGGTGCCGACCGGCCCCAGATCATCGCCATGACCGCAAATGCCATGCAGGGAGACCGGGAAATGTGTCTGAACGCCGGCATGGATGACTATATCGCCAAACCCATTCGGGTGCCGCATTTGATCGACGCGCTGAAAAGCGCCGCGCGCAAAAGAAGGGAAGCACAGTGAACGACAGCCCACTGGACCAGACGATATTCGATGAATTGCGGGATGCGACCGGAGCCGATTTTGTGGTGGAATTGGTGGAGACCTTTTTGGACGAAGCGCCCGCTATGATCGCGGAATTGCGATCCGCCTTGGCCGATGACGATGCCGACGCGTTCCGTCGTGCGGCCCATTCGATCAAATCGAACGCAAATGTGTTCGGGGCCATGGGTCTTGCCGAGATTGCGCGCAAGATGGAGCTGGAAGGCACACAGGCTGCCGATCTGCCTGCACTGGAAGCTGCCTTTGCACAAACGGCCCAAGCTTTGCGGAACCAGCTTGATGATTGAGCAAGAGGGCCGATTGCTGATCGTTGACGACAACAAGGTCAACCGGCTTTTGCTGTCACGCAATGTCGAGATGCTGGGGCATCATTGTGTGCTTGCCGAAAACGGGCGGGTTGCGATGGAAAAGCTGGCCAATGAGACGTTCGATCTGCTGCTTCTTGATATCGAGATGCCCGAGATGGATGGCTTTCAGGTGCTTGAAGCCCTGAAAGCCAACCCTGAATTGCGAGATTTGCCCGTTATCGTCACCTCATCGGTTGAAGGGCTCGACAACATCGTGCGCTGCATTGAACTGGGTGCCGAGGACTATCTGCCCAAGCCCGTCAACAAGGTTCTGTTGCGCGCGCGTGTTGAGACATCGCTTGAAAAGAAACGACTAAGGGATGAGCAGAAAAGACTGCTGGAACGCTTCGCCACCAGCGAAGTTGCACGCGACCTGCAGACCTCGGGGTTTGAAATCGGTGGCGCGCGAACGCGTGCGACAGTTCTGTTCTGCGATATTCGGGATTTCACCGCGATGTCCGAGAACCTGCCGCCAGAGGCCACGATTGATCTGCTGAACACATATTACACGCTCATGTTCGAGGCGGTCACCAGCCATGGGGGTATCGTCAGCCTGATGCTGGGCGACGGGTTGATGGCCTTGTTCGGCGTGCCGCAGGAATTGCAGAACCCGGCCCAAAGCGCGGTCGATTCAGCACATGAGATGCTGAGCATGATCGAATTGCTGAACTATGATCGCAACGCGACAAACGAACCGGCGCTGCGGCTTGGCATCGGCATTGCAACCGGCGATGTTGTGGCTGGCTATGCCGGTACCGAGGCGCGGGCCACCTATACGTGTATCGGGGCGACCGTAAACCTTGCGGCGCGGCTGGAAGCACAGACCAAGGTGCTGGGCCGCCCGGCGCTGATCTGCGAAACCACGCTGAATGCGCTGGAGCGCAGGCACGACGTCGAGCGTTTTGACAACTTGCCGTTAAAAGGTTTCTCCGAGCCGCAGGTCGTCTTTTCGGTTTAACATTCCCGGCCCATCATTCTCCGGCAGACTTGGTTTCGAACCGCAGGCCATGTGCGCTGCGGTTGGGGAATCCTTCCCAATAGGTATGGGTCGCGGTCGGGTTGCCGGTGTCGTCAACGTCCCAGATGCCATCGGCGGCGATTGGCATCAGATCAAAATAGGCGGTTCGATCCTCGCCTTTCAGGTGCTGATCCAGAAACGCGGTCACAAAGTGCTGGCTGATATTGTTCATCCGAACATTGTCCCAAACCGCATCCGCGTAATGTTCGAATGGGGCCCAGCCCAGGGTTTCCGACACCGCATACCCTTCGGCCGGTGAGGGCATGGGTGCACCTGCATTGTGGTTTGCGTTCTCGAAGGTCAGCAGGTGACGGGTCGTGTTGACCGTTCCGTCAAAGATACCGCGGATCGCGTCATAAATGCTGACATCATCGACGCCGCCTGCAATCAGCATCAGCGGCGCGCCGACGCCGGCCAGACCGGTCTCATCCCAGAACCCGGCATTGTTGCCCCAGGGTCCGAAGGCCACGAAGGCTTTGACCCGATCATCCGAGAGGCTGGCGTGGCTTTGCGTGCCCATCATGTTGCGTTCAAGCAGACCCTGTGGTGCGCCCCATTCGAATTTCGTGCTGGCCTGAGTGACACCAGCGCCGGAATAGATCAAAGCACCATAGCCGCCCATCGAATAGCCCACGACCGCCGTATTCTGTGCATCCGTGATCGTGCCAACATCATCGTCCAGCGCCGCCATCTGGTCGATCACGAAACGCTGGTCCCATGGCCGGTTCACCAGGGTTGACCCGAACGCGGCCTGATCGGAATAGGTGCTGTCGGTATGGTCAATGCTGGCCACCACATAGCCTTTGCTGGCGATGTTTTCGGCAAGTGGCGACATCAGCCAACGATTGCCCGGATATCCATGGCTTACGATAACCAATGGAAACAGGCCCTCTGCGGTATTCGCATCGCGCACCGCGCGACCCTGCAGTTGCACCGCCGTTTCGCCGTCGCGCAGCACGGTATCGTAACTGCCGCCCGGCGTGGTTCCCTGGGCTGCGGGATACCAGATTTCAACTGTCAGCGGCCGGTCATAGCGCGCAATCTCTCCGTCCGGGCCGGTGTTGACCACATCCACCTGATCGGGATTGGTAAAGGTCATTTCACGCACCCCGACGGGATACTCGCCATAAGCCGCCAGGGTGGGCGCGTCGGGGCGAATGGCATCAATCCGGTTCTCCGCATGCCCGGGCATGGCGAGCAGAGCAAACGCGACACCTGTCGCAGCTAATTTGTGGGGTTTCATCTGGCTCTCCCTTCGGATGCCATAGCTTAGCGCGATTCCCGGCTAAGGCGAGACGCGTTTTTTTGCAATATAAGGAAAGCTGCAGGCAGGCATCCGTTTCAATATTAAGACGGTTGTGTATGGCGCCTTATCCTTTGCCTGTGCCAAGGTTGTGACCACGTACACCCATCTGGTCGCGGTATAAGGTTTCAACTTCAAGGAGGCGCATATGACCACGCTCTACCATGCTCCACTCACGTGTTCTCTGGCCGCGCGTTTCGCGGCGGGGGAAGGAGAGGTTCCGCTGGATCTGGCTCTGCTGAACCTGAAAACCAAAAAGCTCGACTCCGGGGATTCGTTTTACGATATCAACCCATTGGGGCAGGTCGCGGTGCTAAAGCTGGCGGATGGGACGAAACTGACCGAAACTCTGACAGTGATCCATTGGATTCAGTCGCACTCGACCAACGAGGACTTTCGGATCGACCCTTCCGATCCCGATTACTTCCAGATGCTGCGCTGGCTGACCTTTTGCGCGACTGAACTTCACAAAGGACTGTTCCGCGTCGTGTTCTATCAGGAAGCCACAGATGAGGTTAAGGACCGTGTACGCGCCCTTGCCCCTTTGCGATTTGAGGTTCTTGAAAACCATCTGTCCGGGCGCGACTATTTGTTGGGGCGCAGGTTCTCTGCGGCGGATGCCTATCTGACGTGGTTCTTTGTACTTTCAGGTTACGCTCAGGTAGATCATTCCAGATATCCCAACCTCGAAGCGTACCGCCGGCGTGTTCTGGCGCGCCCGACCATCGCGGGTTTGATTGAAAACGATGTGCAGCTGGACCGGGAGATGAAACAAAACCTGTTTGCTGCCGCATGAGGTCAGGCGATTGTCGGCCTTGTCTAGGCGGGCCAGGTGAGCAGCCAACTGCTCGTTTTCTTTGGTCCCAAATCGCGATCCCAGATACTAAGACCGAAACCGAACACTATTAAAGAAGACCGGCGATGAAACTTGAATTTCACCATATAAACTTCGTGGCGGACGATGTGGACCGCATGCATGACTTTTATACCAACGTGCTGGGCCTGGCTGATGTACCGCAACAGAACTTCCCGCGCACCGAGGCCAATGAAAATGCGGGCTATGACGGCAAAATCCGTTTTGCGACGGAAGGCAAAATGCAAATGCACCTGGCAGAGCGCGATTTTGACGTCGCCTTCAAAAACAAGCGGGTCATTAATCCGGTTGAACGCGGGCATATCGCATTTCGCACCGATGACCTAGCGGGTTTCCTGCGCATGCTGGAGTCGCGAGATATTCCCTATTCGGATTATGGAACGGCCTTTTCGAAAGAATGGCACCAGGTGTTCTTTCACGACCCCGAAGGCAATGTGATCGAGGTGCACCAACAGGTGTTGACGATGACCTAGGCCCGGCACATCTGACAGTTCTATATCCCAGCGGTCGGGAAACCTTGCTCGGCAATCCAGTCGAAAACCAATCTGGGGCCGCGGCCCGTACTGGTGATATTGCGGGACATGACATAGCCCGCATCGCTGGCGACCAGATCGTCGGTCACCGTGACCAGCGATCCTTTTGCCAGCAGATCATCAATCAGCCCGATCCAGCCCAAGGCAACTCCCTCGCCGGACAGCGCTGCCTGCGTGACCATGTCATAGTTGTTGAAGCTGATGTAATTCTTCTTTCTTTCGCCGGTGATCACAAGGCTGTCAAACCACCCTTGCCAGGTTTGCCAGGCCGCGTTTGCAGGCTTTGACAGGCTTAGCAGCTGCACATCCAGCAGCTCTGCGGATGACCGGATTGGCCCAATCTTTTCTAATAGCTGCGGGCTGCAGACGGCGGCGACAATTTCTTCCAGCAAAAGCACTTCGCCGGGTTTGATCTGGTCCTTGGGAGCGATGTGGATCTGAATGTCGCAATCGGCGTCATCCAGCCCGGGTGGTTCGGTCGAGGCGAGGATCTGAATTTCGATCTCATCGCCGATTTCTTCCCGTAAATACCCCAGGCGCGGCAGCAGCCAAAAGGTTGAAAATGCGAAATCGGCGGAAATCCGAACCCGGGGTTTGGTCTTACGTTCATGCAATGCACTGACCGCATACCCCATCTGGGTCATTGCGGGCCTGACCACGTTCAAAAGCCTTAACCCTTCATAGGTCAGGGACACGCCCCGGTGTTCGCGTTTGAAAAGAACCACACCCAGATCGACTTCCAAACCCTTGATCCGTTGCGAGATCGAGGATTGAGTCAGCCCCAGCGCATCCCCGGCGCTGGTAAAGTTCCCATGTCTGGCAACCATATCGAACGCATAAAGCCCCACAAGATTGCGGCTTAGGCTGGTATTAATTCTGTTAATGTCATCCATAACGACTCAGCTACTGCAAAACCGAAGATTTTTGTACCAAAAGTTGTGGCAAAGGGTGTGAATTCAGCCCTGTGAAGCAAAACGCGGGAGACGATGATGACCATGCACAACCGCCGCGAGGCCATTCATTCAGCTGCTGCAATGCCCGCCTTTGAAACCTGAAGAGTTCGGGGGCCAACAGGAGCACATGATCTGACAAAGCACTTTGCTTGCATCGTTGATTTCATAAGCTTTGCGCGCAAGAGTGGGGCATCAGAAAGTAGAAATCAGGGTATTTGAACAAAAGATCAACAACAGGGAGACTTTGATAATGTCAATAAAACCACCCCTTTCAGAACTTCCGATTAAGACCGCCGACAACGGTTTTTATCGGGGGTTCAGTGTCAATGTGACGGTGATCAGTAAGATCATTATCAGTCTTCTGGTTGTCTGGTGTATCGTATGGCCGACACAGGCCGGCAGGGTATTGGGCGATTGGAACGCCGCCATTCTGTCCCAGTTTGCCGCTTGGTATATCTGGGTTGTGACCGGGTTCGTACTTGTCTGCATCGGTTTGGCCATCTGGCCGGCAGCCGGGCGGCTGAATCTGGGCGTCGATGGTGAAAAGCCGGAATTCTCGAACTTTTCATGGTTTTCGATGATGTTCGGTGCCGGTATCGGCGTGGGCATGCTGACCTGGGCCGTTGCGGAACCTGTCGCACATTTTGGAAATAATCCATCGGTCATTCAGGGTGTCACCACCGCTTTGGGTGAGGACAATGTGCGCACGGCTTATGTCTGGTCCTTCCTGCATTGGGGTTTGGGTGCCTGGGCGTGCTATGCGATTGCCGGGTTAGCCTTGGCCTTCTTCAGCTATCGCCGAGGGCTGCCGCTGACGATCCGTTCCTCTCTGACACCGCTGTTCGGCAAGGCGCTTTCGGGCAATCTTGGCCACGTGATCGATATCGTCGCTGTTGTGGCCACGATCCTGGGCGTGGCGCAGACCCTTGGATTTGGGGTCGAGCAATTTGTGGCAGGTTTGACGCGTATCGGCATCGGTGGGCTGGCAAATACGGACGGTTCGGCCACAACGCTCGGTATCATCGTCGCTCTGCTGGTCATCATGGGGGCCTCGACGCTTTCGGCTTTGTCCGGGGTGGGCAAAGGCATCAAATGGCTGTCGAACATCAACATGGGGCTGTCGATTTTCCTGCTGGGTTTCTTCATCCTTTTCGGGGCGACATTCTTTGGGGCCAAGGCGTTCTTTGTCGGGATCTGGGATTATCTGATCGCACTGCCCTGGCTCAGCTTCAACGTCTACACATCGGATGGCGTTGAAGGGTCTCAGGCATTCCTGCTGGCACAATGGCAGGGCTGGTGGCCGGTGTTCTACTGGGCGTGGTGGATCGCGTTTGCACCTTTCGTCGGCCTGTTCCTGGCGCGCATCTCGCGCGGGCGTTCGATCCGCGAATTCGTGCTGGGCGCGATGATCGTGCCGTCGCTGATGTGTTTTGTCTGGTTCGCATGGGCCGGTGGCACGGCCATCGATCTTGAGTTGAACGGCGATGCAAATGGTGTGATCCTCGATGCGGCGAATGGCGACAAGATCTTTGCCATGACGACCTACATGCTTGCACCCATTGCAGAGTTCCTGGCCTGGGCTATGGCGGTTGTGATCGTGATCTTGCTGATGACGTTCCTTGTCACCTCGGCAGACTCTGCCGTTCTGATCGTGAACACGATCAACGCGGCAGGTGACGAAGGGCCCAAGGCGCGTCCGCACATCATGTTCTGGGGTGCCGCATTGGCGCTGGTGGTCGGCGGGCTGCTGATCTCGGGCGGGACCGGGGCCATTCAGACCGCGATGGTGATCGGGGCCCTCCCGTTCTCGATCGTCATGGCATTGATGTGCATCGCATTGATCAAGGCGATCTGGAACGATGGCCGTCGCGAAGCTGCGGGTGTCGCCACGACCATTGATCCGGAAACCTCGTCAATGCCAGCTGAGTAAGCTTTTTGCATGCCGCTGTGATCCCGGTGCTAGGCCGGGGTCACAGCAAAGCTCTGGTGCACATCTGCGCCAACTGCCACACCGCGGCGCGGCTTGCGGTGGCACATGGTCTTCCCAGAATCGCTGATTACTTTGCAGAAAACACCGGGCTCTTGCTGAGTTCAGATTTTTTTGTTGCTTCTTTTGGAACGTTCCACTAATTGATTTGGAACGTTCCAAAAGAAGCATCCCGTCAGGACGGAGTAGATTGATGTCCAAACTGGTATCCGCCGAAAACGCTGTGTCCCGGATCCCGGATGATGCGGTTGTGACGGTGTCTTCATCCTCGGCGCTTGGCTGCCCCGATCTGGTGTTGCGCGCTTTGGGCGATCGGTTCCGGTCCGAAGGGCATCCGCGCAATATCTCGACCCTGCATCCGATCGCCGCCGGCGACATGTATGGCGTGAAAGGGATGGAGTATCTGGCACAGGAGGGCTTGCTTTCGCGGGTATTGGCCGGGTCGTATCCTTCAGGGCCCTCCAGCCTGGAGATGCCCGAGATCTGGAAGATGATCGTCGAGGATCGCGTTGCGGCCTACAATGTTCCCTCGGGCATCCTGTTCGACATGCACCGCGAGGCTGCGGCGCGGCGTCCGGGGGTTTTGACGCAGGTGGGTCTGGATACGTTTGTTGATCCGATCCGCGAGGGGTGTGCGATGAACGCGCGCGGGTCCGCCGCGCCCATCGTCGCCAGGAAAGAGTTTGACGGTCAGACGTGGCTGCACTTTCCCAACATCATCCCGAACGTTTGTATCTTGCGGGCCACTACGGCGGATGAATTCGGCAACCTGACTTACGAACATGAAGGGGCCTATCTGGGCGGGCTGGAACAGGCGATTTGCGTGCGCAACCATGGCGGGCTGGTGATTGCGCAGGTGCAACGCGTCACCGCCGAGGGCAGCCTGCGGCCCCATGACGTGCGTGTACCGGGGCATCTGGTCGACGTGGTAGTCGAGGACCCGGATCAGAAGCAAACCACCGAAACAGCCTATGATCCGGCCATTTCGGGTCAGATTATGCGTCCTTGGGACAGTTTCTCACTGGCCGAACACGGGGTCGAGAAGGTGATCGCCCGCCGCGCCGCGATGGAATTGCGCGCGGGCATGAGCGCCAATCTGGGCTTTGGCATCAGCGCCATGGTTCCGCGAATCTTGTTGGAGGAAGGACACCCCAAGGCCGTAACATGGGCGATTGAACAGGGCGCCGTTGGCGGCGTTCCTCTGACCGGATTTGCCTTTGGGTGTGCTTCGAACGCGCATGCATATGTGCCCTCACCCCAGCAATTCATCTATTTTCAGGGCGGCGGGTTCGATATGTCGTTCCTTTCGTTCCTTGAGGTCGATGTCGAGGGCAACGTGAACGTTTCGAAACTGGGTAAGAAGCCGTATCTGACAGCCGGGTGCGGCGGCTTCGTCGACATCACGGCAAGCGCAAGAAAGATCGTCTTTTCGGGCTGGTTCGAGGCCGGTGCCAAGATCGACCTTGGCTCGGACGGGATCAGCGTCGCCGCGCCCGGCAAGTTCACCAAGATGGTGGATCAGGTCGAACATGTCACCTTCTCGGGCCGACGCGCGCGCGAGCTGGGGCAGGACGTGATCTATGTGACCGAACGCTGCGTCATTCGCCTGACTGATCAGGGGCTTGTTGCGACCGAGATCATGCCCGGCATCAGCGCGCAGCAGGATATCGTGGCGGCGTCAAACGGGCGGGTCACCGTGGCCGAGAACGCGACCCTGATGCCCAAGTCCCTGTTCACCGACGGTCCGATGGGACTGACGGTATGAGCGGGGTTGGCTTTCACATCGCCGGGGCAACAGCGATCCTGACGCTGGACAAACCGTCCAAGCTGAATGCGCTGACCGTCGACATGCTGGACGCGCTTGAGGCGCATGTGAAACAGGTTGAACGGGACGACACGATCCGGGCGCTGGTGTTGACCGGGGCAGGGGAAAAGGCCTTTTGCTGCGGTGCGGATATCAGCGCCTGGGGCGCACTCAGCCCCGCCGAATTCGCGCGTCATTGGGTGCGCGAAGGGCATCGCATCTTTGACCGCCTGTCGCGGATCGGCAAACCCTCGGTCGCGGCGATCAACGGCCATGCCTTTGGCGGCGGGTTGGAGCTGGCAAGCTGCTGTGACCTGCGCTTGATGACACCGCGCGCCACGTTGGCATTGCCCGAAGCCCGCGTTGGGATCGTGCCCGGTTGGTCCGGGACGCAACGCCTAATACGGCTGATCCCCGAAGCCGCGGTCAAGGAAATGGCCCTGTTCGGTCACCGTATTGGCGCAGACCGCGCGGTTGCCTTGGGCTATGCCGCCGAAGTGGCCGACGATGTTTTGACCCGCGCGCTTGAGATCGCCACCGAGGCGCAGACACTGTCCCCCCGCGCCACCGAGATTGCCAAGAACATGATCCATGCGGCGACTGGCGAAGATTCAGCAGCCGCCATCGAGGCGCTTGGCAGCGCTGCCGCGGCGGCCTCAGCCGATCGGGACGAAGGCGTCGCGGCGTTTTTGGAAAAACGTAACCCTCAGTTTTCAGGGCTTTGACGCATATGAAAGACCTCACGATCAACCCTGCGATCCCGTTCGCGCTGCCTGAAATGTTCGAAGGCCGTCATCTGATTGATGGAACGTGGCAGGCCAGTGCCTCGGGCGAGGTATTCGAGCGCCGCTCGCCCTCGCACGGGCATATCGTCAGCCGGTCAGCCCTGGGCAGTGAGACCGAGGCCAATGCCGCAATCGCTGCCGCGCGCACGGCGTTCGACAGCGGCGTCTGGAGCCGCGCCTCGGGCAAGGACCGCGCAGCCGTGTTGCTGAAAGTGGCCGACCTGATCGAGCAGAATGTCGACCGGATCGCTCTGATCGAAACACTGGAAAGCGGCAAGCCGATCAGCCAGTCGAAGGGTGAGGTTGGCGGTGCGGCGGACCTTTGGCGCTATGCCGCCTCACTGGCGCGCAGCACCCATGGCGACAGCCACAACACGCTGGGCGCGGATATGATGGGGGTCGTTCTGAAAGAACCCATCGGCGTTGTGTCGATCATCACGCCCTGGAATTTTCCGTTCTGGATCCTCAGCCAGAAACTTCCTTTTGCGCTGGCCGCAGGCTGCGCGGTTGTTGTGAAACCGTCCGAAATGACGCCCTCGACCACGCTGATGCTGGGCGAGTTGTTGATCGAGGCCGGATTGCCCGCGGGCGTCTGCAACATGGTTCTTGGCTATGGTGTGCCAGTTGGATCCGTGCTTTCCAGCCATGATGCGGTTGATATGATCAGCTTCACCGGCTCGACCGCCGTCGGCAAGACGATCAGCAAGACGGCGTCGGATACGCTCAAGAAAGTCGCGCTGGAGCTCGGCGGCAAGAACCCGCAGGTGATCTTTCCCGATGCCGATCTTGATGCGGCTGCAGATGCGGTAGTTTTTGGTGTCTATTTCAACGTCGGCCAGTGCTGCAACTCCAGCAGCCGCATCATTGTTCATGAGGACATCGCCGAGGCGTTCTCGGCCAGAATTGTAGACCTGTCCCGCAAGGTGAAATTCGGCGATCCTTTGGACCCGAGCACTCAGGTCGGGGCGATTGTCACGCCGGAACACAACGCCAAGATCGACGGATACGTCAAACAGGCTCAAGCCGCTGGCGCGACCATTGCTCTGGGCGGGGACCGCCTGAGCGTCGCGGGGCTTGGCGATCAGTTTTACCAACCTACCATCGTCACAGATGTCCAGCCGGACATGCCGATTGCGCGGGATGAAGTGTTTGGCCCGGTTCTGTCGGTGTTGACGTTCAAAACACTGGACGAAGCCATCGCACTGACCAATGATAGCGCTTACGGTCTGTCTGCCGGGGTCTGGAGTGACGACGTTCACACCTGCCTGGAATTCGCCCGACGCGCAGAAGCGGGTACGGTTTGGACCAACACCTGGATGGACGGATTCCCCGAGGTCGCCTTTGGGGGCGTCAAACAATCCGGGCAGGGGCGGGAGATCGGACGCTACGGGTTTGAGGAATTTTTTGAGGTGAAATCGGTGGTCATGCGCATCGGCAACAGCCGGGCGCCGTGGGTGCCGCAAGAGTGACCGGTGCGACTCGAAGCACCGGAGAAAAGATCGCATTAAGGGAGGAAACAAAATGCGTAATCTTCTGAAGACCAAATCTCTGATTGTGGCAGGCCTGCTGTGCACGACCAGCCTGGCCCATGCGGAAGAGGTTGAGGTTCTGCACTGGTGGACCTCAGGCGGTGAGGCCGCGGCGCTGAACGTTCTCAAGGATGATCTGTCGGGACAGGGTGTCGGCTGGACCGATATGCCGGTTGCAGGCGGCGGTGGTGAGCAGGCGATGACCGTTCTGCGCGCCCGCGTCACCGCCGGCAACGCGCCAACCGCCGTTCAGGGTCTGGGCTTTGACATTCAGGACTGGGCCGCGCAGGGCGCATTGGCCGATCTGAACGACGTGGCCGCGCAGGAAGGCTGGGACGATGTTGTACCGGACGCGCTGAAGGCATTTGCCAAGCATGACGGCAAATGGGTGTCGGCCCCGGTGAACGTGCATTCCACCAACTGGGTCTGGGCCAACAAGGCGGTTCTGGATGCAAACGGCATCGCACAGCCCACCAGCTGGGATGAGTTCGTCGCTGCGGTCGAAGCCCTTAAGGCAGCGGGCGTGACACCGATTGCCCATGGCGGTCAGGCCTGGCAGGATGCGACAATTTTTGACGCGGTGGCCATGTCGACCCTGGGCCCCGACGGCTACAAGGCGGCCTTTATCGATCTGGATGAAGGTGCACTGGGTGGTGACGCCATGAAAGAGGCGTTCGACCGCATGGCCTTTATCCGCGACAATGTGGACGAGAACTTCTCGGGCCGTGACTGGAACCTCGCGACCGCGATGGTCATCAATGGCGAAGCCGGTTTCCAGATGATGGGCGACTGGGCCAAGGGTGAGTTTCTGAATGCAGGCAAAGTGCCCGGCCAGGATTTCCTGTGCTTCCGCTTCCCCGGTACTCAGGATCAAGTCACCTTCAACGCCGACCAGTTCATGATGTTCGATCAGGGCGGTTCGGTTTCGGCTGAACAAGCAGCCCTTGCCAGCGCGATCCTGTCGCCCTCGTTCCAGTCGGCCTTCAACGTGGTCAAAGGATCGGTTCCGGCACGGACCGACGTGAGCGATGCCGATTTCGACGACTGCGGCAAGCAGGGTATGAAGGATCTGGCGGCGGCTGCATCCTCGGGCAACCTGTTCGGGTCGATGGCGCATGGCCATGCGGCGCCTGCCTCGGTCAAGAACGCGGTCTATGACGTCGTGACGGCGCATTTCAACGGCGAATATGACAGCGAAACGGCTGTTGTCGAACTGGTCGACGCCGTCTCAATCGCCAAGTGATCGTGATGTGATCCTCCCGATGGGGCGGCGGAATTGCCGCCCTGTCACCTGCGGGTCCATCCCACGCCTCAACCCAATCCCAACTCGAAGGAGGGCGCGCCATGGCTGCTTCAGCCAACGCGGATTTCAAGACACGCCTTCAGAACTGGATTCCCAAGCTGGTCCTGTCGCCATCGCTGGCGATGATGCTGGTCTTTGTCTACGGCTTCATTCTGTTTTCGGTCTATCTGTCATTCACAGACAGCCGCATCCTGCCAACCTTCGGCTGGGTCGGATGGGAGAATTACGACAAGCTCTGGCGGTTGAGCCATTGGGAAACCTCGCTGATCAATATGGGGATTTTCGCAGGGCTCTACATTGTGATCTGCACCTGCATCGGGCTTGGGCTTGCGATCTTTCTTGATCAGAAAATCCGCGGCGAGGGGCTGCTGCGCCCGATTTACCTCTATCCCATGGCGCTGAGTTTCATCGTAACGGGCACCGCGTGGAAATGGTTTCTGGATCCGGGCATCGGGCTGGAAAACGTGATGCACACCTGGGGCTGGACCAGTTTCGAATTCGACTGGATCAAGAACCGCGACTACGCGATCTATACCGTCGTGCTGGCGGCTGTCTGGCAGACCAGCGGCTTTGTGATGGCGATGTTCCTGGCTGGCCTGCGTGGCATCGACAACGAGATTCTGCGGGCGGCGCAGATGGACGGGGCCTCGAACTGGAACCTCTATCGCCGGATCATCATCCCGCAGCTGCGGCCCGCGTTCCTGTCGGCCTTCGTGATCCTCAGCCACCTTGCGATCAAGACCTTTGACCTTGTGATCGCGCTGACCGGCGGGGGGCCGGGCCGGGCCACCGAACTGCCCGCGACCTTCATGTATTCCTACACCTTCACGCGCAACCAGATGGGGATCGGCGCGGCCTCGGCCACGATCATGCTGATGACCATCGCGGCGATCATGATCCCGTACCTGTATGCTGAACTGCGGGAGAAACGCTGATGTCCCAGGCCACTCAGGATACCGCAATTCGCACCGGTCGCGTCACCCGCACGCTGATCTATCTGGTACTGCTGCTGTTCGCGCTGTTCTACCTGCTGCCGCTTTACGTGATGCTGGTGAACTCGGTCAAACCGCTGGAAGAGATTACCGGCGGTGGCATGATGAACCTGCCCGAAGTTTTCACGCTTGAGCCCTGGTTCAAGGCGTGGTCCTCGGCGCAGATCGGTGTCGATCCGACGGGGTTGAAGCCCTATTTCTGGAACTCGATCAAGATGGTGGTTCCCGCCGTGATCGTCTCGACCATCCTTGGCGCGCTGAACGGCTATGTGCTGACCAAATGGCGCTTCAAGTATGACACCATCCTGTTCGGTCTGATGCTGTTTGCCTGCTTCATCCCGTTCCAGATCGTGCTGATCCCGATGGCGCGGATGCTGGGTATCATCGGGCTGGCGGGCACGACATGGGGTCTCGCCTTGGTCCATGTGGTCTACGGGATCGGGTTTACCACGCTTTATTTCCGCAACTACTATGCGGTTTTCCCGACCGAGCTGATCCGGGCCGCCCAGATTGACGGGGCAGGATTCTTCCAGATCTTCTGGCGCATCCTTCTGCCCAGTTCCGGGCCGATCGCCGTGGTTTCGATCATCTGGCAGTTCACCAACATCTGGAATGACTTCCTGTTTGGTGCGTCTTTCGCCGATGCCAACAGCCAGCCGATGACAGTGGCGCTGAACAATCTGGTGCAGTCGTCAACGGGGGTAAAGGAATACAATGTTCATTTCGCAGGCGCCATTCTGGCCGCCATGCCAACTCTGCTCGTTTACATCGTGGCCGGACGATATTTCGTCCGCGGCCTGATGGCGGGTTCCGTGAAAGGATAAGGTCTCATGGGATTTCTGGACATAGACAACGCGACCAAATCCTACGGGTCGGTCGAGGTGCTGCACAAGGTCGATATCTCGGTGCAGGAGGGTGAGTTTCTGGTGCTTGTCGGCCCGTCTGGCTGTGGCAAGTCGACCTTGCTGAACATGATCGCAGGGCTGGAAGAGATCACCAGCGGCGAGATCCGCATCAAGGATCAGGTGATGAACGGGGTGCACCCGTCGAACCGCAACATCGCCATGGTGTTCCAAAGCTATGCGCTCTACCCGAACATGACGGTTGGGCAGAACATCACTTTCGGGCTTGAGATGCACGGGGTGCCCAAGCCAGAACGCGAAAAGGCGATGCAAGAGGTCGCCAAATTGCTGCAGATCGAGCAATTGCTTGACCGTAAGCCCGGTCAGCTGTCAGGCGGTCAGCGTCAGCGCGTTGCCATGGGCCGCGCGCTGGTGCGCAACCCGGATGTGTTCCTGTTCGATGAGCCGCTGTCTAACCTCGACGCCAAACTGCGGGTCGATATGCGGACCGAAATCAAAAAGCTGCACCAGAACTTGGGCACCACGATTGTCTACGTCACCCATGACCAGATCGAGGCGATGACGCTCTCTAGCCGCATCGCGGTGATGAATGGCGGCTACGTGCAACAACTGGGCTCACCGCAGGAAATCTACGACACGCCGGCCAATATCTTCGTGGCAACCTTCATGGGCTCGCCCGCGATGAACGTGGTGCCTGCCAAAGTCACCGTTCTGAACGGTCGCCCTCATGCCGAGGTTGCGCTGCATGACGGGTCGATGGCGCAGCTGCCGTTCAGCCAGGACAATCTGGCCGCCTGGGACGGGCGCGATATCCTGTTGGGTATCCGGCCCGAGACGATCACGGATATGGACGGCGCCGACCGCAAGTCGACAAACATCGCGCAGATGACCAACCGGATCGTGGTGACGGAACCTGCCGGCTCGGACACGTTTGTGTCGATGCAGTTGGGCGGGCGCGATGTGATCGCCCGGATGCGCTCGGACGCCGAGGTGGTGCCGGGTCAGGATTTCGCCTTTGCGGTGAACATGGAAAAGGCCGTGGCCTTTGATCCGGAAAGCGAGATGCGGATTGTTCCGTGACCCATGCCGACGTCATAATCATCGGGTCGGGTATGGGAGGGGCAACGCTGGCCGCCGCGCTGGCGCCGTCGGGGCGCCGGATCTTGATCCTTGAACGGGGCGCGCATCTGACACCGTCGGACCAGGACCGGGATGCACAGGCGATCTTTGGCGAAGGCGTTTTTCGACCAAAGGAAACCTGGCTGGATGGTCGGGATCAGCCGTTCAATCCCGGCAATTACTACTATGTTGGTGGCAACTCGAAATTCTATGGCGCAGCACTGATACGCTATCGGGCGGAAGATTTCGAACCCATCCAGCACCGCGACGGATCAACCCCGGGCTGGCCGATCACATATGATGAGCTGGAGCAAGATTACCAAGCCGCCGAGGTACTTTACGGCGTGCGCGGTAGAGTGGGCGAGGACCCGACCGAGCCGCATCATTCCGGCGATTATCCTTTTTCTTGCGTACCGCATGAGCCGGATATTCAGGCCCTCAAAACCCGGCTAGAAACCGCGGGGCTGACGCCGTCGACCATTCCCCTCGGGCTTGATCTGGAGACATGGCTTGCGGCTGGGCAAACAACCTGGGACGCGTTTCCCAACACCTGTGCCGGGAAAATGGATGCCGAGACAGGCGGTCTGAAACAGGCGTTGAAGCATAGGAATGTCGAGCTGAAGACCGGCGCATGTGTAACGCGGCTTGTCGCCGGATCGGGTGGTCAGATCACCGGCGTTGAGGTCGAAGGAGACGGGGAAAACCACACGCTGACCGCGCCGATCATCGTGCTCGCCGCAGGCGCGGTTCAGTCCGCCGCTTTGCTGTTGGCCTCGGCCAATGAGAACCACCCAACCGGCCTTGCCAATGGATCTGATCAGGTCGGGCGCAATTTCATGAACCACAATTGCTCTGCGGTGCTGGCGCTGCACCCCTTTCGGCGCAACCGGTGCGTTTATCAGAAAACCCTGATGGTCAATGATTACTATTTGCAGGATGGGAAGGGTGGTCCCCCGTTGGGCAATATTCAGATGCTGGGCAAGATCACCGGCCCCATTCTGGCCGCGACCTCATCCTTGCCCGGATGGCTGGCCTCGTGGGTCACCGCGCGCAGCTTTGATTTTTATGCGATGTCCGAAGACCTGCCCAACCCAGAAAGCCGCGTGACCCTGAAAGATGGGCAGATACGGCTGGATTGGCAGCGATCCAACTGGAAGGCGCATCTGGAACTGGTCCGGTCGCTCAAGCGCAAGCTGCGCAAGGCTGGCTTTCCGGTTGTTGTGTCCCAACCTTTTGACCGTCGCACGCCGTCTCATCAATGTGGCACGGCGCGGATGGGATCGGACCCGGGCACAAGCGTGGTCGATCCCTATTGTCGAAGCCATGATCACCCGAATTTATTCATCGTGGACGCGTCGGTCTTGCCAACGTCCGCAGCGGTGAACCCCGCACTGACGATTGCAGCGCTGGCCCTGCGAACGGGGCGCCACATCCAGAAAAGAGAATGGGCAGCATGACGGCAGGATATGATTTCATTGTGATTGGTGGTGGGTCCGCAGGGTCCGTTATTGCCGCGCGCCTGACGGAAAACCCCGACATACGGGTTTTGCTGCTTGAAGCTGGTGGCAGTGACCGTCATCCGTTTTTCCACCTGCCCGCCGGGTTTGCAAAGATGACCAAGGGCATCGGATCCTGGGGGTGGAGCACGGTGCCCCAGCGGTCGATGCAGAACAAGGTTTTCAACTATACGCAGGCCAAGGTCATTGGCGGCGGTTCCGCGATCAATGCGCAGATCTACACTCGAGGTGCCGCCCAGGATTATGACGAATGGCGTCAGGCCGGGTGTGAGGGCTGGAGCTATGAAGAGGTCCTGCCCTATTTCAAGAAGTCCGAGGACAACGACAGTTATAGCGGCAGGTATCACGGCACCGGCGGGCCGCTTGGTGTGTCGATGCCTGCCGCGCCTTTGCCGATTTGTGATGCCTTCATCGAAGCAGCCGGCCAGCTTGGCATTCCCAAGACCATGGATGTGAATGGCGAAAAGCAGGACGGAGCGGGGTATTATCAACTGACCCAACGCAACGCGCGCCGGTCATCGGCTGCAATGGCTTTCCTTGCACCCGCCAGATCGCGGCCCAATCTGACCATCCAGATGAACGCTCAGGTGCGACGCATCACCGTCAAGGCCGGGCGCGCCACCGGTGTCGAGATGATCGACGGCACCGTGATCACCGCAGATCGCGAGGTGATCCTGTCATCCGGCGCGATCGGCTCACCGCGTCTGTTGCAGCTTTCGGGCATTGGCCCTGCCGACCAGCTGAAGGCCCTGGGGATCGCCCCGGTTCTTGATCAGCCCGGCGTCGGCGCGAACCTGCAGGATCACCTTGATCTCTACGCGATCTGCGAGGTGACCGGACCCCATACCTATGACCGGTTTGCCAAGCTGCACCTGTCCGCATTGGCCGGGCTTCAATACCTGTTCACCCGCAAAGGGCCCGTGGCCTCAAGCCTGTTCGAGACCGGGGGGTTCTGGTATGCGGATGAAAATGCCCGCTCGCCGGATATTCAGATGCATCTTGGCCTGGGCACGGGGATCGAAGCGGGGGTCGAGGCGATGCCCAACGGCGGCGTCACGCTGAATGCGTGTCACCTCAGGCCCCGCTCTCGGGGGACGGTCAGGTTGCAAAGCAGCAACCCCGCGGACATGCCCCTGATTGACCCGAACTACCTGTCTGATCCTTATGATCGCGAGATGTCGATCCGCGGTCTGAAACTGGTGCAGGAGATTTTGGCGCAGGACGCCCTGAAACCCTATGTTCTGGCCGAACGTTTACCGGGGCCGGACGTGAAGACAGATCAGGAATATTTCGATTTCATCTGCGTCCATTCAAAGACGTCGCACCATTGCGCGGGAACCTGCCGCATGGGCAACGACGCCGAGGCTGTTTTGGACCCGCGCCTGCGTTTCAACGGGATCGACGGGTTGCGCGTGGCCGACGCGTCGGTGATGCCGACAGTCAACTCATCTAACACAAATGCGCCTTCAATCATGATCGGCGAGAAAGCCGCCGACATGATCAAGGAAGACCAGGGGGTCCTGTCATGATCAGACATATCGTCTTGACCAAGTTCAAATCCGAGACACCAGAAGAAACTATCACCGGAATTTACAACGGTCTGTCCGCATTGACCCACAAACTGCCGGGTGCGCGCAATTTTGTCGGCGGTCGGTCGGAAAGCCCCGAACAGATCGAGCGTGGGTATATGCACGGCTTCGTCATCGACTTTGACGATTGGGCGGCGCTGGAAACCTATCAGAACAACGACGAACACAAGGGCTTCGGCGGTCAGCTTGTCGAAAACGCGGTAGGCGGAATTGACGGTATTCTGGTGTTGGATTTGGACGTAAACCCGTGAACCGGGAAGGCCGGAAAACCGAAAGGCGCAACAGGTAGCATGGGACACAGACCAACCATTCTGGATGTCGCCAAAAAGGCGGGCGTTTCGAAATCGACCGTCAGTTTGGTGTTGCAACGCAGCGATGCGGTCAAGGCCGAAACCCGCGATGCCGTCCGGCAGGCGATTGCAGACATCGGCTATGTCTACAACCGGTCGGCCGCAACCTTGCGCTCTGCTTCATCCGGATTAATCGGGCTGGTGATCAACGACCTGCGCAACCCGTTCTTTACCGAATTCGCTGCACTGTTTCAGATGGAGCTGGCGCAGAATGGGTTCGCCACTGTTCTGGCCAATACCGACGAAGACCCGCAGTTGCAGTTGCAAATGATCTCGACCCTGGCCGAACACGGCGTTTCCGGGCTGGTGATCTCTCCGGCTTATGGCAATGAAACGGAAACGCTGGCGCTGTTGGAGGCATCGGGGATCCCGAGCTTTCAGGTTTTCCGAAGCCTGGATGGCGAGAGCCCGGTATTGCCGTTCTTTGCACCGGACTATCAACGCGGAAGTCGGCTGGCGACCGAGCATCTGATGCGATCCGGCTGCAAACGCATCGCGTTTCTGGGAGGGCTTGAGGGCCGGCCCGTCACACAGGAACGCATGAGCGGCTATCTTTCGCTGCTGAAGGAAAACGGTATGACACCTCTTGTGCTGACCGGTGAATCCACGCGGGCATTTGGCAAGTCTATGGCGTCGAGGCTTTTGTCGGACTACCCCGATGTCGACGCGGCCATCTGCTTCAACGACATGGTTGCGCTGGGTGTTTTGTCAGGTGCTGCCGAATTGGGTGTCGAGGTGGGCACGCGTCTGCGTGTCGTGGGCTTTGACGATATCGAGGATTGCCAGGACAGTACCCCACCGCTGTCGTCTGTGTGCTGCAACATCCCCGAATTTGCCCGCTCGACCGCTGAGCAGGTTCTGAATTGGGTCAAGGCGGGTGATAGGCCTGCCGAACACGCCCGCAGTAGCGTCCGGCTTGTCGAACGTGCGTCAAGCAATCGCCAAACAGCACCATAGAAGGAAGGAACAGCAATGAACGAAGTCAAGGTTGCGGTTTTGGGTGCCTCGGGTTGGATGGGCAAGGTCCATACGATGGCGTATCAGACCTTTCCGCATTTCTTCGGTACCAGCAACGGGACTGCCAAAGTGGTGGCTGTGGTCGTCAATACCCCCGATGCCGACCCCGATCTGCGCCATCGCGCGCCGGAGGCGAAGATTCTGCAGAAATGGCAGGAGGCCGTAGCCGACCCCGAGGTCGATCTGGTCGATATCTGCCTGCCGGACAATATGCACTATGAGGTTGCCAAAGCAGCACTTTTGGCCGGTAAACACGTCTTTTGCGAAAAACCCCTGGCGGACACGGCTCAACAGGCGCGCGAACTTGCCGATATCGCTGCGCAAAAAGGGCTGATCACCCGGGTCGGCCACGCTTTTCCCAGAAACCCGGTGCATGATCTGGCGAAAGAGATCATCGAGGGTGGTGAAATCGGAGAAATCACCCTGTTCAAAGGCTGTCAGCATGTCGACGTTTTTGGCGATCCGTTGGCCCCTTACATGTGGCGCGCCAATGGTGATCTTGCACCCACCGGGATTGTCGGTGACACCGGATCGCATGTATTCAGTTTCATGGATTTTCTGGTCGGGCCCGTGAAGTCTCTAATCGCTGACAATTACATCGTCACCGAAAAACGCCCGGTTGTAGATGGCTCTGGAATGGGCGAGGCTACCAACCTGTCCGGCAATGAAAACTGGGAACCCATCACCAATCCCGACGGCACGAATATCATCTGCAAATTTGCCAATGGGGCTCGGGGTTTGGTGGATTTCAGCCGCATCGCGACCGGTCGCAAGTTCCAGCAGAGTTACGAAATTTACGGCACCAAGGGCAGCCTGGCCTATTCCTATGACGAGGTGAACCGACTTCGGTTTTATTCCAATGATGACAAAACCGGGCGGCGCGGGTATCGCGAGATTGACGTCGGCCCCGAACACGAAACTTTCCGCGCGTTCCTGCCGTTGCCGAATTTCGCCCTGGGCTATAACGAAAGCAAGATCATCGAAGCCGCCGAGGTCATCAAGTCGATCACCACCGGGCAACCGATGTGGCCGACCTTTGAGGCGGGACACCATATTTGCCAGATTGTAGATGCCTGCATGGAGTCGTCGCGGCTGAAACACTGGGTCGATATCGACTGATATGCCAGAGGAAACAAACCCGTGAGTGTCAATGTCCCCCAGCATATCCTCGATGCCCTGACAGATGTGGCGATGCCGCGCCTGAACCCCGAGCCCGAGATATCGACCTGCGAAATAGCGGGCGGGTATGAAATACCTGTGCAGCCCTGCGGCAGTCTTGTTGTCGGCAGCGGTGCGGCGGGGCTGCGTGCTGCGGTTGAACTCAAACGCCGCGGTGTGGATGTCACGATCATCTCTCAGAGCGCTTGGGGTGGAACCTCGGCCTGTTCCGGCTCGGACAAGCAAACATTGCACACGGCCAACACCAAAGATCACGGCGATGATTTTCAGGACATGGCGGCCTCGATCCGCGCAGGTGGGGCCATGGACGAAGACACGGCCTATATCGAAGCGGTTGGGTCAATCCGGGCCATGGCGTCATTGCAATATCTCGGGCTTCCTTTGCCGCAAGACCACTTTGGCGGCACGCTGCGCTACCAAACCGATCATGATGAGGTCGGGCGCGCCACCAGTTGTGGCCCGCGCACCTCGCGACTGATGGTCCAGGTTCTGGCCAAAGAGGCCATTCGCCTGGGCATCCCGTTTTTCAACCACACAACCGCTGTGAAGGTACTGACAACCGGGCAGGGTGCGGGGAAACGGGTGGTGGGCCTGTTGGCAATTCGCCCTAAGGCCAGCTCGGACACGAACCCCTATGGGCTGACGCTATTTCGGTGCAACACGCTCGCATTTGCTGCCGGAGGGCCCGGAGAGCTTTACCGGGACAGCGTCTTTCCGAATGGCTGTTTCGGATCCCTAGGTCTGGCGCTTGAGGCGGGCCTGGAACTGACCAACATCACGGAAAGCCAGTTCGGCATCGGCACCCGCCGCGAGGGGTTTCCCTGGAACCTGTCGGGTACGTATGTGCAGGTCATACCGTATATCTATTCGGTTGATGACGCGGGTGCTGAGCATCATTTCTTGCCCCGGTACTACCGGACCACGCAGGAAATGGCGTCGAACATTTTCCGCAAAGGCTACCAATGGCCTTTCCACGCGACCCGAATGCTGGACCATCAAAGCAGTCTGGTCGATCTCGCCATTTTCAAGGAAACCCAAATGGGTCGGCGGGTTTTTTTGGACTTTAACCGAAACCTGTTACCTGTCCCCGGAGATCAGCCCTTCAGCCTTGAGCGGCTGGATGAGGACGTGCGCAATTATCTTGAAAACGCCGGTGCGGATCAGGCCTTGCCGATTGATCGGCTGCGCCATATGAACCCGTTGGCGATTGAGCTGTATAAACGTTACAAAGTTGATATCACAGCAGATCCTTTGGAGTTTGCCGTTAACAATCAACATATGAACGGCGGGATTGCCGTGGATATTTGGGGCCGCACAAATGTCACCGGCATCTATGCGATTGGTGAGGCCGCAGGCACCCATGGTGTGACACGTCCGGGAGGGTCGGCTTTGAATGCAGGTCAGGTTTTCGGGACCCGCGTGGCGGAACATATCGCAGGCAGCGATGTGGCCCTTGGTGGGTCAGCCACCGACACCGGGCATGCCCTTGACGCCGCCGTTTCGGAAATTGAGGCCACGCTCAACCCCGAAAGCCGGCAAACCGCAACGTCCATTCGGGATGAGGTTCAGGCCCGGATGAGCGATCATGCGGGTATCATGTGTGTGCCTCAACAGGTGTCATCTGCCCTGACCGATGCAAAACAGCTCAACCGCAGCATCCGTCAGGACGGTATCGCCTATCGTCGCAACAGTGAGGTCGGGCGCGTGTTGCAATGGCAGCAAATGGGCCTCGCCTCCGAGGCGGTCCTGACGGCTCTGGATCACTTTGTTTCGCAAGGTGGCGGCAGCCGGGGCGCGCGTGCGATATGCGATCTGGACGGGGATGCTCTGCCACAATCTGCCAACGGTCCGATACCCGAGGCGCGGTTTCGGTCCGAAAGAGAGGCCGACAAGAACGACCAACTCATCGTGCATCTGGACGGCGAAACCATCGTGGTTACGACACGCCCCATTCGCCGGTTTGACGAAAAAGCCCAAAGCTTTTTTGAACGCGATTGGCCCGCCTGGCTGACCGGGGCGATCTACGATGATGACAGTGGAGATGGCGCAAAGTGCTGAGTTTTTCATCCCAAAAAGTGATCGCGATCGGCGAAGCGATGATCGAGATGGCTGATCTGGGCAGCGGGACCTATAAGCGTGGCTTTGCGGGCGATACGTTCAACACGGCCTGGCATATGGCGCAACTGCTTGGCGATACCGCGCCTGTCGGCTTCGCAACAAAGGTAGGTGTTGATGCGGTCTCGGCGGCGTTTGTCCAGCAGGTGCAGGAAGACTGGCTTAACCCCGACGTGATCGGCCGTGTCGATGACCGCACCATGGGTCTTTATATGATCGAACTGGATGGGGTCGAACGCAGTTTTCAGTACTGGCGTGATGCATCGGCAGCACGGCTTCTGGCAGAGGATCCGGACTGGCTGTGTCAGGTTGTACAAGGCGTCGGCTTGATCCACCTGTCGGGAATTACATTGGCCATCCTGTCCCCCAAGGCGCGAGATGTGTTGTGGGACGTGCTGGCCAAGGCGCGTTCGGATGGTGCATTGGTTTCTTTTGATCCGAATGTCCGACCCAGGCTTTGGGCTTCGGCAGAGGAAACCCGCGAAACGCTGGCGAGGTACAATCAAATCACTGACATTGCGTTGCCCAGTTTCGATGATGAGCATGCCTTATGGGGAGATGTTTCGCCCATCCAGACGGTTGAGCGACTAAAGTCTGCGGGCGTTACCGAGATCGTGGTGAAAAACGGCTCGGACGCTGTGAGGGCGTTTGCGTCAGGTCAGATGACAACGGTCGAGACGCCTGAGGTCGATGGTATTCGCGACACATCCGGTGCCGGGGACGCGTTCAATGCGGGATACCTGACCGCGCGGCTGGTTGGCCAATCGCAGGCCACAGCAATCGCATGGGGCCAACGGGTCTCGGGCGAGGTGATCCGCCATTTCGGCGCGCGCATACCCAAAGCACATGTGCCTGTCCTACTGTGAAGGTAGGGTGCTCTGGATCAGCATGATCCGCAAAGACCTGCCCGCGTTGCGTATCGGATGACCGTGCCCCTGACGTCCGCGTCGATCAGTGTCGTGTAACTCGCCGGATCGCTCGATGCTCTGCTCTCGCATCGCGTGTGAGGACTGATCTAAGCTTTGATCATGTCCTCAAGTTTCGCGCGATCGACTTTCGAGGCGTGGCGCTTGTCCATAGGGATAGCGGCTACCGAAATCACAGTGGGAACGCCAAAACCACGGGCAGAGTTCCGCCAGTCTTCAAGGTGATCCGCGGACCCCTGGACGCAAAGTACGGGGCCTGCCTTGGTGTTGATCAATGCGGATCGAACGACGCCGGGCCATTGCTGCGCTGCAACTTCAATCGCAAAGGGAAACAGCGTGCCTGAACTGACTTCGATTTCGGATCCGACCCGCCCCCATAGCCATAAGCGCCCGTCATCATCCAGCGTACCAGCGTCACCGGTCCGGTGCCATATGATGTCACCTTCCTTGATCTTGTTTACCTCTGAGTGGGCTGGATCCAGGTACCCGTCATTCACATGCGCCCCGGCGACCTGAATCTCAGCGTCGCGAATGCGAAGCATGACCTCGGGCACCGGGTGACCAACAAGAAGACCCTTTCCGGCAGCCATGTCGTGGTGATCCTGTGCCGAGATGTCGGTGGCGTTGAGATGGGCAATCGGTTCCGCCTCGGTCGATCCGTAGACGCAGATAACCGACAGCTTGTGGCGGGTTCTTAGGGCCTCCACCAGGTCTGGAAACACCGGGCCGCCACCGGTGAACACAGTGTGCAAAGGCCCGGTATCGCAGGATTGAACCAGTTTTTCACACAGTGATGGCGGTATGAGGGCGCGGGTGACGTGTTGTGCCCGAATCCAGTTTTGCAACTGCATGGGTGACAGACGGTCCAGCTTGCTGAGCCTCCAATTGGGCAAAACGCTTGTGCGCCCGGCCGCAAGATTGATCAGGGTGAACACCGGGAAAGCAACCAGATCGCGTTCCGCCTTGTCGCTGTCGAGAAGGGGGGCGATGGCATCGTGCTGCGCCATCAGAAACGCATGCGAACGCGGTATGGCTTTGGGCTGGCCGGTGGTCCCGGAGGTAAAAGAGATCAGGGCGGTATCGTCCGGCTGCACCTTGTGTACCGCTGGCTTGCGCTGACTTTCTCCGGGGGTCAGCAGGGGAAGTGTCCAGAGGTCTGGAATCAGAACCTTTAGCAAAGAATACAGGCCCGCGGCACAAAAGGCTTTGGGCTTTGTTGTCCGGGCGGCGTGGCGCAGGCCGGACAACCCCATTGCGGGTTCGGGCAAAACAACCGTGGCACCAAGCGACCAAAGGGCGGCCAGGCTTGCATATAGATCCGCATTGACGGGCATGGCCAACAGCACCCGATCCCCTGGCCGGATGCCCTTGTCCTGCCACCGGCCCGCCAGGTGCTGAACGCGCCTATGAAGGGCCTGAAAGGTCATTTGGCGACCTTTGCCATCCACGATGGCGATCCGGTCCGGATCCCGATCGACCGCAGCGGCGAAGTGGGACAGCAGGTCAGCCATTCAGCTTGCATCCCAGCAGGGAATAGCGACGGAAAATCGTGGCGCCTTCGGCTGCACTGCGGTCGGCAGAGGTGTTGTCATCATGGATCAGCGCATGAATGGCGGTGTCGTATCCCATGCTGAACGCGGCCCTGTGAAACCGGTGGGCCAGGTGGCGCCCGGCGCCCGGTTCGAGGCTTGCATAGGTCTTGAGGATCGCCGAGGCCGGATTGGGGCCTTCGGCATAGTTGGGAATGCCAAACAGAAACCCGGCCAAGGTCCCGTCAGGGCGGCGCGCAAAAAGGATCAGCTCGCGCTTCATCATCGGCACAACCGGCATATACATGGTCAGGAAATCTGCCTCGGATATCGGTTTGTAGAACGCGTTGCCGGAAAATGCGCGGGTTGACAGGTCGAAGACCTGACGGAACAGCGCCTCGGGGTCTGTTCCGTCCCACTCTTCCACCACGAAACCGTCACTTTCCGGCGGTGCTGACCCGGCTGCAGCTTGCAGCGACACCCGGGCCGAGAAATAGCGGCTGATCTCGGTGAATCCTGCGGATCGGAACACCTCAGGCTCATGCGGTTTGTTGGTGGGTTCCATCAGGAATGGCGCGGACCCATCGCTGTCCGAGACGAACCGGTAACTGTGCCAGGTATCGCCTGACATCGGCCCGATGATGCGATCCAGACCTGCGTCTTGCACACGTTCCATCCCTTTGCGCAGGATTTCGGCTCCGGCTTCGGGTGTTTTGCACGAAAAATCGCCAAATGTAGCGGCGGGAGTACCATCCCAGTTCGGACCGCTCAGATATACGGTCAGCTTTGCATCTGTTGTTTTGATGGTCTCTTTGGTCATGAAACGGCTCCGGCAACGAACCCCGCGCCAAGCGATCCGGCAACAGCCCAAATGTAATAGAGCAAGGGTGGGACAAGGGCCAACAGGGTCAGCCTGAGCACCCGGTCCTTTTCGAACCAGTGTGGTCGGGCCAACGGCAGGGTGGCAGTGCAAGTTAGCAAAAACAGAGTCAAAACCGTCAACGGCTCGGCCCAGTTGGACGTCTGGGAATTCTGGGAAACAACCCAGGTTCGAATGAAAAACAGGGCAACCGCAGCAAGGGGTATGGCAAAGGGAACGGACCTCAGCGCCAGGGCCGTCAGTCCCATGGTCAACCCCATTGCGCTGAGGCCAAAAAAGGTAACCGCATCCCAGCCGGTTGCATTCCCGACCGCAAGCCAGCCAAATCCCAAAAGCCCCAGCGCGGCCACGATATCCAGATCGGGATACTTGCTGTCACAGGGCGACGCGGTGCGCGCCCAGAGATGCGCGGCCAGAACCATGATCGGCAATACCGTGTTCTGCAGTTTTGCGGCGGCCAACAGCAAAAAGACCGCGACGACATAGACGCGGGTTGCATGTTTGGTCAGGCCCAGCTTGGGGCCCACCACTCCGAAACTGACGAGGGCTGCAAAGAACATGGCAGCCAACAAAGCAAGCTCTGCCAAAGAGCTGTAGTAGTGGCTTTTCAGAAAGATCAACAGGCCAAGCGGCAGGAACAGGTTGTCAAACCCCCGCCAACTTTGCGCCTCGACCAATGTGCCAAATGCCGCAACCATAAGGCACAGCATCAGGATGTTTGAGGGAGGAAGTGTCGACAGGAACAAAAAGCAGATGATCGCAACCAATAGGGTTACGACAAAAAACACCACTGAGCCTTCCAGGCTCTTGTCGCCATCTTCCACGACATAGCGTTTGGTTCCATAGGTGGTTCCGGCAAGGGCCGCGGCAGCATCCGCCAGTGTCAAAACCGCGATTGGCAGGATGTAGAACAGCGTGGTGTCCCTTGCCAACAGGAAGCACAGCCCAACCGAGAGGGCGAGCAGAAAGTCACCGTAGGAGGTGCGGTCCACACCATGCAAAGTCGCGCCCAGGCCCGATGAAAAACGCGGCAGGCGCAGCACCAGCATCACCAGGCTTGTGGCCGCGATCAGCATGTAAACCGGCCAGCGATCGGGAAAGAGCCAGGGCAGGAGCAACGCGAACAGGCCGGTGCTGACATGCATAAGCTTGCGTTGCACTTCGGGGCTCAGGCCTGCTGTACGGGCCAGATGGCGTATGCCCATCATGACGCCGATCAGGGCCAGCACGGACCCTGCTGCGAGCAGGATTTGCCCGGCTACGGTCACGCCTGAACCTCTTCGACGACGAAATCGGAATAGAAAAAAGCCATGTCACGGGCTTTCTGCTGCATTTCGATGTCGGTCAGAGTGATGACTCTGTCGCTGAATTCCGGGGCGACACGCCGGGGTGCCATCATGTTCCAATAAACCAGCCGGGCGTTCGGCTCGGCGGCGGCCAGGATAGAGCTATAGACCTGCGGGAAGGTTTCAGGGGACATGTATTCGAAAATGTCGGACAGGTTGAAGCCGCTGGCCTTTTCGCCGGTCGACACAAACGCCTCAAGCGACCCAAGACGGATATCCAGACGATCCAGCCGGGATCGGATCGTCTCATAATGCTCGGGGCGCCACGCCATTGGCAGAGCCTCGCCGTGATCGCCCTTGAGAATCCAATGTAGATAGGGGTTTTGCGAAGGATCTGTATCCACACCCGCGTGACGGATGCGACGCGCCACATGCTGGGCGGGGCTGCCATCGACATGGTCAAAGAACGCACTGTCGCGGCCCATACGCCCCATGACAAAACGAGAGAAGAAGATGTTCAGCAATATCCGCCATCGGACCGTGTTGAACCTTGTGTCGAAGAAAACCTGTCGCTCGGCAGGCGGGCGGGGGACAAACACTGCGTCAAGGGTTCGGCGAGAATGCACAAGCGGCAGCAGCCAGGTTCGAAAGATGCGAAAATAGCGTTCGAACTTGCCGACACCGCCGATACCGTATTTTTTGACATCCCTTTCCAGGGTCTGCCAAAAGGCGCGTGTTTGGTCATCTGTGGCGTTCAAGACGCGGCTCAGCAATGCACCCCGCCGGGTGCTGGGACGCGAGCCTGTGAGCTCGATGAATTCGGGGTGGGACAGCGCCCGATAGGCGGCGACCCTGAGGTTGAGACAGGCGATTTGGGCCGGGGATAAGTCCAGAACCACAACGCGCGCAGGATCGAGCGTCAGCATCGCCAGCGCATTGTCCCCGGCCGAGCAGATGGAGACCAATGTCTTACCGGCGCAGTCGCCCAGGGCAGAGGTGAGGACATCTGCGTCCTCCCACAATTGGGCATAGCGGATGTGGTCGAAATCCGCTTTGCTCTCAATCTCGCTGCTACCCATCGCACCGCTCCACCGCGCCGCTTGCCCCGTCGACCCGGATCACCTCGCCATCTTCGATCCAGTGCGTGGCACCTTTCAGACCGACCACGCAGGGAATACCCAGTTCGCGCGCAACAATAGCCGAATGCGACAACAGCGATCCCCGCTCGACAACGATTGCGGAGGCGTTTGAAAACACGGCGATCCAGCCAGGGTCGGTATGGCGGGCGACCAGAATGTCGCCGGGGTTCAGGGCCTCGGTGCGCGGGTCGCGGATCACCCGCGCGCGCGCCTTGATCTGCCCTGCGGAACACCCTGTGCCGTGTTTCACACGCGCTGCGTCCACCTCGGTTTCTGCGTTGTCGGACCAGACCGGCGCGATAGCGGGACCACGAATTTCGATACGCTCCGGCGGGTCGGGGCGTCGGGCCGCGGCCTCATCTTCGTGTTTGCGCCGCGCGACTATGCTTTTCAGGTCTGGTGACAGGCTAAAGCCCTCAACCGCGCCGAGAACTTCGGGCGTTGTCAGGAAAAATATGTCCCTTGGCGACGAAAGCAGATCGCGGGCGGCAAATTCCCGGCCAATGCCCAAAAACACACGACGGGCATAACCAAAGATGCGCGTGCGCTCAAAACGCAAGTTTTCACGGTCGCGCACCCGCGCCTTGGTCCAGCTCAGAATCCATTTAGCTAAATACCGTTTGACGGGATTTGACGGAAAGAGCGCCTTCCAGTCGGTTTCAGCGCCCTCCTGTCGCACTACGGGCGGACGTTCGGCGCTGGCGGCTATAGCCAGCAAAAGACTGGTCGGGTCATCCCGCAACGGAACGCTTTCCAGTTTGAGCTCTTCCGTGCACCGGTCGCCGAATTTCTCAAGATACGCATCAACCTCGACTTCGATGGGCCGGTGCCCTGACAAAACCGAAAGATGCGCGTTGGCCTTTAAAGGTTCGGTAAGCCCGGCCTGCCGAACCAACTCTCCCATCCGGGCGATGCGCTGTGCGGGTTCTGCCGATACAATGTCACCTTGCCCGATCATGAGGTCATTGTGCAGGGTCAACCCGTCCTCGCCCAGCCACTTTTGCAGCAAATTGCGCGAGCCGCCAAAGGCAATCATGCACAGAAAATCGTTGATCAGCGGGGCATCCCATCGATCCAGCAACGTACTTTCGATGCGACGATATTCGGCGGCCAGTTCGGTGGCATTGGCGGCATCCACATCCAGCCCCGTCTGCAATATGTCGTTCAGCCGGTGGTAAAAGTCTCGTCGGGTGCGCGGCAGGCGGATGGCCTGCCAGATCAGACCGCCCGCAACCTTGGTCAGTTTCGCGTATTCCACGACCTTGCCCCAACCGGTGGCGGGGGGCGGAGCCAAGGCATCCGTGACCTCACGCGGCATCGGCACGGAAACGCCCATCATCGTTTCCATATAGTCGCGGTTCAGCGAGAACCCCGGCAACAGCGCCAGCGCGCGATACCAGTTGATCAGATTGTAATAGGCGCGCCCGTCCACCCGCCCCAGCAAGTTGTCAAATACGGTGGGGTTCCCGGCGACCGTGTGCCGGGGGACACCCAACAGCCTGACGAATGCGCGATAGACCTGAGAATACACATGCAGCGCAAAAGAATAAGTCAGCGGGCTGACGATGCCCGGATAGCTTTCGACGATGTTGGAATTGTCGAAAATGGTCAGCGTCTGATCGTCGAGCGGTGCAGGGCGCAGGGCCGTGGTGATCGGTCTGGCCTGCAGAATATGCAGGCCCTGTGCATCAATGGCCCATTCGATGTCCTGCGGGGAACCGAACAGCGCCTCGGCCTTTTGGGCAAGGGCCGCGATCGAGTGTGCCTCGGGCACGGTCAAATATGCGGGCGTATCAGGTGCGTCTATCAACCCGCCTTTTGCGTCAATGACCCAGTCCTCTCCGTCCGCTTCACCTGACACAAGCTGTTCTGCAAGCCCATCAATGGCAGAAATCACCACCACATTGCGCCTGCCACTGACCGGGTCGGCGGAAAAGGCGACGCCTGCTGCTTTGGCATCGATCATACGCTGGACGATGATGGCTGGGGGTTCGGCCTCGCCGCCGGATTTGACAGCGCGGTAGGTTTCGACCGTTGCCGAGAACCCCGATTGCCACACCTGCTTGGCTGCCGCGATTACACCTTTGCCCGGTACATTCAGAACAGTTTCAAACTGCCCCGCATGACTGTGGTCCACGCCATCTTCGGACCGGCCAGAACTGCGCACCGCATAAGGCCCGGGCCCAAGTGTTTTCAGCGCGGCAGTGACGGCAGCTGACAGACCCTTTTGCGCGACGGGCCCGGATTGCCCCATGCGAAACGCGTCATTGGTGATGACAAAAAACGCGGGCGGGGAAAATCCATGCTGAGTCAGATGCGACAGGGCCGCGGCTTTCCCACCGACAACCGAGACATCGTTGGCATCTGTTTGGGCGATGATGAATGTCATGCGGCGGTTCCAATCAGGAAGGGCAGGAAGCCAGCCGTGGCGTAGCAAAAAAACACCCACAGGCCGGACACAGTGTCCATCCTGTTCTGGGCTGTCACGGTTGGCGCCTGAGAATAGCGAAAGATCGAAACTCCGCAGGGGATCAACGCAAGCGCGCCGATCAGCGCTGTCGACCAGCCCACTCCGGTGGCGCTGCCTGTGCCGACAAGAAGCGTGTAAGACAGCAGGACACATCCCATCCAGATGCGCCCCGCCTGACGTGGCCCCCAAAGGCCCGAATAGGTGTCGACCCCGTCGATTTCGTTTTCGGGAGCCCATAATTTGCGCCCGATCTCAAGAACACAGCCATTCACGAAAGACAGCGCCAGAAACAACCATAACGAAGGTGCGGCCCCGCCTGCCGGTAGCCATTCCAGACCGGTCAGCAACAGATCAATCAGCGGCATGATCGCCATATGGCTAAGCAGGTAAAGGATCGGTCGTGCCTTCAGCCAGGCGGGAACGCCGAATTCCATGGTCATTGCCGCCAACCAGACCCAGACCACGCCCAAGAGCCACAACACCGAGGGATGCCAGAGCCAGGCGGCGGCAAGCGCCAAGGGGATGGTCAGCATACCCAGGTTCAGAACTTCTCTCTGTGACACCAGGCCGCGCGGGATCGGTCTGTCGGGCCGATACCGCCGGTCATCCTCGATATCCTTGAACTCGTCACAGACCCGCATCTGAAAGAACAGTGCCATGGCCAGTACAAAACCAGCGGCAAAAGCGGGCCATTCGGGCAGGGGGCGGTCTGCTAGACGGGCGGACACGCAGATGCTGGCTGCGGAAAACACCAGCAGCAGGGGGACGGTTTTTTTCAGCGGAAAGCGCTCGGATTGATAAATCCAAAGCCGGTTCAGATAACTCATCTTTGGCGGGCCAGACTTTCATGGGCCCGGGTGAAATGACCCGCGGCAATTGCCGCAACGATCGAGATTTCACCGCAAAGACATGTGGCTGCAGCAACCTCGGCCAGCGCCGTGCCACAGCCGCTGCCCCTGAGACCCAATATGTTCAACGCCGCCGACTGACTTGGCAGGCCGGTGCCACCACCGACCGAGCCGACCAATATGTTCGGAAGCGTGACCGAGCAGAAAAGGTCCTCTCCGTTCGGTTCCATCCGGGTAACACCCATCGCACTTTCCGCGACGCAAGCCGCGTCCTGACCGGTCGCGATGTAGAAGGCAGCCAAGCCGTTGGCATAATGCGCCTGCGCGCCGAACTGGCCTGACAGATGCGCCCCAAGATTGGCGACACGCCCATAGTTGAGCATCGCGTCGACCGTGGTTCCCAGCGTCTTTTCGACAATCTCAGCGGGCAGGGTGACCGAGGCGCTGACCTTGCGCCCGCGCCCTGTCACCAGCCCCAGTGCCGAGGCCTTCTTATCGCCCGAGAAATTCCCTTCGATATACCAGTTTTCGATCCCGACCGGGCAGTTGTCCGCGATGGCGTGGCACAACGCGTCGGTGGCGATGGTCACCATATTCTGACCCGCCGCGTCGCCTGTGGTGTAGCGGCAGATCAGAAAGACAACGTTGGTGTCAATAAAGGGTTCCAGCGAAACGAGTTTGCCATGGCGGGTTGTTGCTTCGGCCACGGATTGGAGCATGTCGACATGTGTCACAACCCAATCGACAAATTGCCCGGCCTTCAGCAGGCTCTCGAACACAAATGCCGGGGTCCGCAATACACCTTCGTACAAAACAGCCGTGCTGATACCGCCCGACCGGGTGGCCGCATATGCGCCCCGGGCATAAGAGGCGACCAGCGCGGCCTCGGTTGTGGCCAATGGGACATGAAAATCGCCGTTTGCGTTCATCCCGTTCAAACGAAGGGGGCCGATAACCCCGATTGGCAGTTTTACCGTCCCGATAAAATTCTCAATATTGGAGCCATAGGTTTCGGCGTTTTCGATGGTCGCCGGATCGGCGATCTGTGCCTGATCTTCTGCGCTGGCGGTGGCTTTCAACTTGTCCCAAAAACGCAAGACCATCTCTTTGGTCGGTTTGCGCGAAGGGCGCAGTGCCGCAAACTCGGCGTCATTGGGCGCCATCTGCTGAGGTATCTGATCGGCATCAAATCGTGCTTTAATGCGTTGAAGCATTTCCCGAACGTGAAATGGAATGACCAATAGCGCGCTCCAATGGATATTCTGAACTGACGTGTTGCAAACAATAATCGATGCGAGGGCACGTTATCAGTCGTTTGCCTGAAATCCAGCCCAATGTTGATCTACCAAGTGTTTGATCCCAAAGGGTCTCGCATTTACCGCAGTTGAGCGGGATTTAACCCATCCATCCGCCGATCCACTCCACCCATGGTGGTACTGGGCTGATGAGCGGAAACAAGCGTGTTGGCGCGGTACCGCCGGGGCTGTCTTGAAATCGACATCGATACCAGTCACCTTAATCCTAAGAGTGTTTTCCCGGGAAGCGCCGGTTGATGCTCGATAGTCTAGTGGTATTTTTCGCCGCGCAGAATTGACTAAGAATTTGATTTTTAAGCAACTAATTTTCAGCATTAGGATTGCCCCATGCCCTCATTTTTAAAGGTTTCATTCCTCTTTTTGACCGTCCCAACTGTTTTATACGCCGATGATTTGTCACGGGTCACCGTCGATATCGACGGTGTTCAGGCCGACCAACTCAACGTGAATGCAGAGCTTAGCGCTGACGGTCGGCTTGTTGTTTTCTCGTCTCGCGCGACCAATCTGGTGCCCAACGATACCAACGATGCCGAGGACGTTTTTGTAAAAGACCGCCTGACCGGAGAGGTCTTTCGCGTCTCGGTCGCCTCTGACGGAACCGAAGGCAACGGCGACAGTTCCGGCGGGATGGGTGCGGTCCTTGTGGTCGGAGGCATGTTTGTCAACCGCCCAGATATCACCCCGGATGGCCGTTTTGTGGCCTTCGCCTCGGAGGCGAGCAACCTTGTTCCCGGCGACACCAATAACAGCCGTGATGCGTTTGTTCATGACAGAGTGACAGGCATCACCGAACGGGTCAGTGTCGCCTCTGACGGCTCAGAGGCAACTGGCAACGTGCACCCAGTCGTGTCGATCAGCGATGATGGTAACCTTGTCGCATTCGCATCGGTGGCCAGTTACGATGGCAGCGATACGCAGGACGACGACCAGATTTACCTGCACGACCGTGCCGCGGGCACAACCACGCGCATCACCTTTCCCGATCCGGATGATCTTGTGCAGGACAGTTCATACCCCGATGTCAGCGGAGATGGCAGCCGGGTTGTTTTTGCCAGTGCTGGCAGCGGTCTGACGGATGATGATCCTGAGTTCTTTGGCGTGTACCTTTTTGACGTTCTCAGCGGTGATATCTCATTGCTGTCGACCCTGCCCGACGGAACACCCGCAGACGGTACAAGTGGATACCCGCGCATCTCGCGCAATGGGGAATTCGTATCATATTACAGCTTCTCGGATGCGATTGTGGATGATGACGATAATGGGCTGGTCGACCTTTTCCGGCATGAGATCGCAACGGGTGAAAATATTCGCGTCAGCGAGGCCATTGATGGTACGCAGGCCGATGACGACAGCTATTTTGCGGCCATCGGGCCGAATGGCGACCGGGTTCTGATGATCAGCAGGGCAACCAACCTGCTTGATGCACCGATCGTCAACGATCAGCATACGCAAGTCTTCCTGCGTGATCTTGCGGCAAATACGATGACACTCGTTTCTCATGGTCTTGGCGGCGAACCGGCAGAATTCTCTTCGGTTGGTCCGGCGATCTCTGGCGACGGCAGCGTTGTCGCATTCACGACCCGTGCGGCCAATCTGGTCAACAACGATACCAACCGCACCACTGACGTCTTTGCCACAGGTGACTTCGCGCCCGAGCCCGAACCGCAGAGGTTCGAATACGCGACCAAAGTGGTCTGCGGCGTCATCCGCCCAGGCGAAGCGCCCCGCTTGGCGCCGGGGTTTTACGCCACATCCGTCAATATTCACAATCCCGGCGTGGACGAGGTTTCGTTTTTCAAGAAACTGGCCCGTGCAATCCCCCCGGGCGGCCAGGTGCCGGGTGGCATCTTTCCGATCGGCACCGATACGCTGGCCTATGACGAGGCGTTGAACAGCGATTGCGTCGATCTGCGCACGCGTCTCTTTCCTGAATCCGACCCATCAGATTTCTTCGAGGGCTTTCTTGTCGTGCAAAGCCCCGAGGCGCTGGATGTTACGGCGGTCTATTCGACCGCCGGTTTGGATCGCAATGGGCAGGTTGCGGGCCATAGCTCGATCGATGTCGAGGTGATTCCGGCGCGCGACCGCGCAGAAGGCTGCGACATTGAACTGACCAAGGAGGTCAGCGAACCGTTTCCGCCTTTGGATATCGGAGGCCTCCGGATCCGAGCGCTGCGCTATGATATCGGATTTACCCATTCGTGTGACTTCGAACTGACCGAGGTCGAAATCACCGATGTCATCGAGACCGAGATTTCCGAGGGTGCGTTGGCTGCGATCCCGATCATCCCGCTTGTTGAGCCGGTCATTGTAGAGCCGGGCGGGACCTTTCAAAGCGTTGATTTTCAGGTGATGCCGGACACCACCTCTCAGGCGACAATGCGGGCAGAGTTCGATGATATTGGTCCAGGCGAAGACGGGCTTTTGGCCTATTGGGTCATCGGTGTGGAATTTGGCGACGTTTACGGTGGGCTCGTGCGTAACACGGCAACCGTCTCAAGCGACGCCTTTGAATCGAGTCTCGACAACAACACCGCCAGCACAGAGACCCCGTTCTGAACGACCCGGATGGGTGGTCCTGCCTTCCGCACCTATCGCGGCCGGGCTGACAAGGGCCGTTGTGGCTAGAATCTTCTACACAGGGCGCTGCCTGTCAAAGGACAGCGTCCCCCGGGCGGCCTAGCTTGCATTCTGGTTGAACCGTGATAAGGCGGCGTCATCTTTCGGAGGGTCTTTGGCGCCTGTCATAAACGCGACGGCATCGGACATCGTATAATCCTTGGGATCAATCGTGCAGAGTCGTTTGCCCAGCCGGTGTACGTGAATGCGGTCGGCGACCTCGAACACATGCGGCATGTTGTGGCTGATCAGGATGATCGGAATGCCACGCGCACGCACGTCCTGGATCAACTCCAGCACTTTGCGGCTTTCCTTGACTCCAAGGGCCGCAGTCGGTTCGTCCATGATAATGAACTTGGTGGCAAAGGCGGCGGCGCGGGCGACAGCTACACCCTGGCGCTGACCACCGGAAAGTGTCTCAACCGCCTGATTGATCGACTGCACGGTCATCAGCCCAAGCTCGGTCAGTTTTTCGCGGGCGAACTTCTCCATCGCGGGGCGGTCGAGTTGGCGCAGGTATTTGCCCATGAACCCCTGTTTGCGTATCTCGCGCCCCATGAACATGTTGTCGGCAATCGATAGGGCAGGGGACATGGCAAGCTGCTGATAGACGATCTCGATCCCCATGTTCCGCGCGTCAATTGGCGAGGTGAAGTTGACCTTTTTGCCTTCGATCAGGATCTCACCCTCATCCGGGATTGTGGCACCGCAGATCGCCTTGACGATGGACGACTTACCCGCGCCGTTGTCGCCGATGACGGCCAGGATTTCCCCCTGACGCAGTTCAAAGTCGGAATGGTCGATGGCGGTGACGTGGCCATAGCGCTTCACGATCCCGCGTCCCTGGACGACTGGCGTTTTGTCTGACATCAGCCCGATACCTTTCTGATCCACTGGTCAACGGCGACCGCTGCGATGATGAGAAGTCCGATCAACAGGAAGGTCCATTGCGCGTCGGCGCCCAGAAGTCTGAGCCCAAGCGTGAAAACGCCAACGATCAGCGCCCCGAAGAGGGACCCCAGAATAGATCCGCGCCCGCCGAACAAAGAGATACCCCCGATCACAACAGCGGTGATGCTTTCGATATTGGCCAACTGACCGGATGTCGGCGAAACCGACCCGATGCGCCCGATCAGGGCCCAACCCGCAAACGCACAGATCAGACCCGACAGCATGTAAACCGACATCAGCGTTCGGTGCACATTCACGCCGGATAGCTCGGCCGCCTCGGGGTCATCGCCCACTGCATAAACATGCCGCCCCCAGGCGGTGTGTTTAAGCGCATAGGCCAGTACGAAAATCAGAACGAGCATGAAGATCACACCAACCGTGAACGTCGCGCCGCCGATGCTGAACTTGGTGCCAAAGAATTGCAGGAACGGCGCATTGGCCTCGATATCCTGACTGCGAATGGTCTCGTTCGCGGAATACAGGAAGTTTGTCGCCAGAACGATCTGCCACATCCCAAGTGTGACGATGAAAGGGGGCAGCTTGACGCGGCTCACAAGCCAACCATTGAGAGCCCCGATCAGCGTTCCCATCGCCAGTCCGCACATGACGGCAATGGGCACGGGGATGCCATAGCGGAAGGTGAACTGACCCATGATGACGGATGAAAACACCATGATCGCCCCAACGCTCAGGTCGATGCCGGCGGTCAGGATGACAAGACTTTGTGCTGCGGCCACGATGCCTACGATCTGAACCTGCTGCAGGATCAGCGTCATGGCAAAGGGCGAGAAGAATTTGGACCCCAGCAGCAAACCGAAGATCACGATCGCGCCGACCAGAACGATCAGCGGCACAAAGGACGGATTGACATGCAGAAGATGCTGCAACTTTCCCAGAATACCACGCCTGTGGTCTTCAAACTCCGCCACGGTTTCCGACGTGTTGGCGGCGGTTTCGAATTTCTGGGCGTTTTGGTTTGCTTCAGACATCTCTCCCCCCTTTTCGTGGCTGGCATCATGTCCACGAATTCAGTTTACAGGAAGTTTCGGTTTTCTGGTGAAGGGATTGGTGAGGCGCAGATACACCTCACCCAAAGGGGATGTTCTTAGCCCCAGCAGAGATCAAGACCTTCTGCAACCGACAGCGACTCGACGCCATCGACCGGCTGATCGGTAATAAGCGCAACGCCCGTGTCATAGAAGTCTTTGCCAGGGGTGTTTTCGGGCTTCACGCCCTCTTCGGCCCATTTCTTCACGGCTTCGACACCCAAAGATGCCATCAGCAACGGATACTGCTGGCTGGTGGCGCCGATTACACCGGCTTCGACGTTTTGAACGCCAGGGCAGCCACCATCGACCGATACGATCAGAACGTCATTTTCACGTCCGATGGATTTCAGCGCCTCATATGCGCCCGCAGCGGCCGGTTCGTTGATGGTGTGGACAACGTTGATCGATGAATCCTTGGCCAGAAGGTTTTCCATCGCGCGGCGACCGCCTTCTTCGTTGCCGTCGGTCACGTCACTACCAACCAGACGCGCATCGGTTTCGTCGCCGATCACATTCGGGTCTGCCAGCTCTACGCCGAACCCGTCCAGGAAGCCCTGATTGCGCAGAACGTCGACAGTTGGCTGGCTGACGTTCAGATCCAGCGTCGCGATCCTGGCATCGGCAGCAGCGTCGCCCATTTTGGCCTTGGCCCATTGACCGATCAGCAACCCGGCCTTGTAGTTGTCCGTCGCGAATGTTGCATCTGCCGAGTCAATCGGGCTGAGCGGCGTATCCAGCGCAATGACCAGGACACCCGCATCCCGCGCCTGTTTAACGGCGGGAACGATCGAGCTGGTGTCAGATGCGGTCAGCAAAATACCTTTGGCACCGTCAAGGATGCAGGTTTCAATCGCCTGGACCTGAGTTTCATGGTCGCCATCAACCTTGCCGGCAAACGCCTTGAGCGTCATGCCAAGCTCTTCTGCTTTGGCAGTCGCGCCTTCCTTCATCTTGACGAAGAAGGGGTTGGTATCGGTCTTGGTGATCAGGCAGACGGTTTCACCAGCCGCTTGCGCAGAGGCTGCCGCCAGTGTCAGCGCAGTCGCGGATGCGGCAAGCTTGAGTAGATTTCTCATGTTGTCCTCCCAGAAAATTGTTGTCGCCCCGCGTAACGTCCCTGCAAGGCGCGCCTTCATCCTCCAATGAAGGTCCTGTTCAAGAAACTGTGATTCTGGCCTTGCTGTCAATAAATAAATAAAGTTTATTTATTAATTTGCCGGGACGCCTTTTCATAAGAAAATAAGGTGTTTATGTTTACTCTCATGGAGAAAGAGGCGCTCAAGATACTGACCGGTGGGGTGAGCCAAAGCGGAGTTCGCGATCACAACGAACGCCTGATTCTGACCGTATTACAACGGCATGGGTCCGCCGCAGGGGCCGAGATTGCGCGGCTGACCGGCCTGTCCCCGCAAACCGTTTCCATCATTTTGCGCAAGCTTGAAAAAGACGAGATCATCAAGCGCGGCACGCCGATGCGCGGGAAAGTCGGGAAGCCTTCGATCCCGATGGAGCTTAACCCCGAGGGCATCTTGTCGGTCGGAATGAAGATCGGACGACGCAGCGCCGATCTGCTTTTGATCGACTTCACCGGACATCCACGCCGCCAGCTTTCCACCACCTACGACTATCCGCTGCCCGAGGCCGTATTCGGGTTTCTCGAATCCGGTTTGGAAACGCTGCTGTCCTCGGAGCCTCAAAGGCTTCGCGAACGTGTCTGCGGTATCGGGATCGGTACCCCCTTCGAGCTTTGGAGGTGGCATGATCTGACCGGGCTGGCAGCCAAGAAATTCAGATCGTGGAAAAACGTGAATTTCTTTTCCGAAGTTGCCAAGTTCAGCGATCTGCCGGTTTTCGTGGTCAACGATGCAACGGCGGCGTGCCACGCAGAGCATCTTTATGGTCGTGGGGCAGAGTATCGGGATTACTTCTATTTCTTTATCGGTTCGATGATCGGCGGCGGCGTTGCGTTGAACGGCACCGTATTCGAGGGCAACCAGGGCAATGCGGGGGCTTTGGGCGCGATGCGGACGACCGGTCCTTTGGGAGAAAGTCAGCAACTGATCGATACCGCCTCGTTGTTTCTGCTGGAGGACCGGTTGATCGAATCTGGTGTCAATCCAGGGGTTCTGTGGCAAAAGCCACAAGATTGGAGCAGTATTTCGCGCTATGTCGAGCCCTGGATCGGAACCACGGCGCAGGAATTGGCCAAGGCTGCCTTGTCTATATGTGCGGTCATCGACTTTGAGGCGATTTTTATCGACGGTGCGTTCCCGCCGGAAGTGCGTGACGAACTGGTTGCCCGGGTTCGCCGCTATCTCGTCAATCAGGACAAACGGGGGTTGATCCCTCCGGTCGTCGAGGCCGCCGCAGTTGGGGAAAACGCCCGTGGTATCGGGGCAGCAAGCAGCCCGATCTTTCGCCAGTTTCTGCTGAATACCAACGCAGGGCTTTCCGGGATGTAGCCGCGATCAAGCTGCGCAGACAGGAATAAACTGCGGATTTGATTCAAACTTGATCTGGCCCTTCGCTGCACGGGCCTGATCCTAACCGGATGACACCGTTTCCGAGGGCAAAGCCGACGGGCTTCAACTTGATGTCTTTTCTCAAAAGCTTGACCTGTCTGCGCAATAAATTCGACCGGCAAATTGCCAGATTGATTGCACAGACAGAATTTCAGGAACGCCCACCGAAAGGAGCCATAAGATGAAAACCCACTTGATTGCATCCGCCACTATGTTCGCACTTGCCATCAGCGCCGGAGCGTCAACGGCGCACCCATCGCCTGGTCACAGCACATTGGGCGGAGGTGAGATTTCCCGCGCGTCCCATGTCCAGTCGGACGCATCCCGCGGTAACGTTTTGCCGGTTGCCGGGCTGGAGGGTGCGGGCCAGAACGTAAACAAGGAAAACGCCGAAGCGGCCATCAACAGAGAATTTGAACCGGGCCTGGGGTCAAATGGCGGAAGATGTTCTGAGATCCCTCCTCATGACAACCACCACAAATATTCGCCGTGTTACTGATTTCGGGAAACTGTTGCGCCCTGTCGCGTTTGATTTCCCGGATGCAGGGCCGGAATGTGCCCAAATCCAAGGAAATGTGATCCGCATCACTGACAAATAGTCCGGATCCGATAATTCTGAATACAGTTGATTGATCGCGCTTGATATTTTTCCAAAGCGTATCTTTTCACTATCCTCCCTGTGGACTGGGGCGCGCTGTAAGCTGGCGCGCCCATTTTTGTTGGCAGATCACACCTCAATGCTGTGAATATGGCCAGAATTCCGGTAAACCGGCGATTATTTGCGGTCTTTTCTCAAAATCTTGACGTGTCAGCGCAATAAACCTGCGAAGCCGAACCTTAAATTGATTGCACACAGCGTATGGAACGCCCGTTTATTTGAGGAGAGAGACGATGAAAAAGACAATCCTTACAGCCGCCACACTGGTCGCATTTGTCACAAGCGCCGGAATGTCCATGGCCGCGCCGTCAGAGGTCATCAGCCAAGAAACCTCCGAAATCTTCGATCCGGGTCTCCCGTCGAAACCTGAGGTTTCAAACTCGGACAACTGTGACTCTTGCTCAGATGCCAAGTCGTAGACCCACCAAAACGAACATTGCGGGTGATTGAACTTCGGGTCAGCCGCGAGGCATCCTAGACGGCCCGAACACGGCCAGGGGATTGGCCCGTCCAGGATTTGTAGGCATTCGTGAACGCAGCCTGATCGGAATACCCAAGCGCAAACGCAATCTCGGACAGGCTGAGCTTGGGGTCATCCAAATATTGCTCTGCCAGCCGTCGCCGAATGTCTTTCAGCAGCTGTTTATAGGTCGTGCCCTCTTTGGTCAGTTTGCGTCCAAGTGTACTGATACTCATCCCAAGCGTTTTCGCGATTTCATCTTGTGTCGGGGCGTTGAACGACAGTCGCGAAGTAATCTCGCCCTGCACCAACGCGCTTGTCTCGCCTAGTATGGGCGGCAGGTCCTTCATCAGGGTTTGCACATGTTTTTCAAGGTGCAGCAGCAGGGCCGGATCCGTGTCCTTGATCGGAATATCTTTCACGGCATTGTCAAACAGGATGCCCGGAACTCTGTGGCCCGGTTTGATGGTCACCGAAAGGGCATCCGCAATCTGCGCGTGCCTTTCACTGGTCAAACCGTGGGGGAATCGAACCTCAATGACGGGCAGGGGTGCCTCAGCCGCGATTTGCAAACTGGTCAAAAGAGCGGAAATCCGAAACTCGTTATGGGCGCCATCGGTATGCATCAACCGGGCGGCTGAATCCACCTCTAGGAACAGGCCCTGTTTGTCACCATAGAATGAAAGCTTGGCGAACCCCCGCGCCAAGCGCGCGTAGTTTACAGCTTTCTCAATCGCCTCGCCCACGGTCGGAGAGTTCAATACGACATAGCTGAGAAGGGTCGTCCGCCGGGGGTTGAACGTCTTGCCCGCCGAGATCGCAAAAAGAGGGTCACCTGTCTTTTCGATGGCAAGCTCCAATAGGCGCAGCTCATTGCGCACATCAACAAAGTCCGGTGGGGTTTCGGCAAGGTCCGCTGGCAGGTTCGCTGATTTCAGAAGCGCAACAATATCCAAGCCACGGTTGTCCAACAACTTGGCGATGTGATGCGCGCCAAATCCCGGTACATTCCAGGTATGGGTCTCCGAGTTCACGTTTTTCGTCATGCTGAGACGCCGCCCGAAAATGAAGTGCCCTGTATTTTCAGGGCGTTTTGCAGTTAGGCGATTTTAAGCAGGGTGCAAAAGCGATGCCAAGCCATCGTTTGAACCGGCGTTCCAACGCGCGAAACTTTGACCCGCAGGCTTGCAGGCCCGGTTGAGTTTCGTAAGTTAAGCGCAAACATCTGCGAGGGCATGGAATGAGTTGGGCCGAATATCTTGACACACACCAGTCGCGCTTTGTCGAAGAGTTGTGCGACTTCATCCGCATTCCGTCGGTATCGGCCAAGCCCGAAAATGTGGGCGACGTTCGAAAAGCCGGGCAGTGGGTGGTTGATCGGCTGGTCGCGGCGGGAATGGAAAACGTCCAAATGATGGACACCGCAGGCCATCCGGTGGTCTGTGCCGATTGGCTGCATGCCGGGCCCGATGCGCCCACCATTCTGATCTACGGCCACTTTGACGTTCAGCCTGCCGAACCGTTCGAGCTCTGGTCGTCACCTCCGTTCGAGCCGACGATCCGCGGGGACCGGATTTATGGGCGTGGGGCGACGGACGACAAGGGCGCAATGCTGATTCCGATCCTTGCGGCTGAGGCTTTACTGGCAGAGACCGGGAAACTGCCGGTCAACGTGCGCTTTTTCTTTGAAGGCCAGGAAGAGATCGGATCGCCCGACCTTCCGCCTTTTATCGAAGCAAATCTCGACAGGCTGCAGGCCGATATGATCTTTTCCGCCGATGGCAGTCAGTGGGATACTGAAACGCCGCAATTGGTACTGGGGTTGAAGGGGCTTACTTCGCTGGAAATTACGGTTCAGGGCGCCAAGTCCGATCTGCATTCCGGCATGCATGGCGGTGGCGTTGCAAACCCGGCAATGGCGTTGGCGCAGTTGCTGGCCAGCATGAAATCAACCGATGGGCGGATCACGGTGGACGGCTTTTACGATGATGTCGTCGCTTTGACCGATGAAGACCGCGCGGCAATTGCGCGGGTGCCCTGGGATGAGGCGGCCTATCTCGCCCAAACCGGTGCCCCGGCGACGCTGGGCGAGCCGGGATTTACAACGCGTGAAAACCTGTGGGCGCGCCCGACGCTTGAGGTTAACGGGCTGACCAGCGGCTGGCAGGGAGACGGCACAAAGACCGTGCTGCCCGCGATTGCCTCAGCCAAGATCACCTGCCGGCTGGTCGCCAATCAGAACCCCGAAAAGATTTTTGATCTGATTTCTGCTCATGTTTCGGCCCATTGCCCACAGGGCGTCACCGCCGAAGTGTCGCGCAACCCCGGGCGTGCGGACCCGTTTCTGGTCCCCGCCGGGCACAATGCCACCGCAATCGCGGGTCAGGTTCTGGAAGAAGTTTACGGAAAGCCCGCTTATAAAACCCGCGTCGGTGGCTCGATCCCAGTGATGTCGACGTTGCTGGACGAGTTGGGGTTGCACGCGGTCATGTTTGCCTTTGGTCACGAAGACGAAAACCAGCATGCCCCGGACGAGTTCTTCCGCCTGCCGACTTTCAGACGCGGCCAAACAGCTTATGCCCGCCTGATGGAACGGTTGGGAGAGTAGATGTTTGGGGCCAATCCTGTGCTTGCACCGGCTGTGTGAACCCCGGTCTGTCTAAGGTCGGGAGAGCATTCAGGGCAGGGGGCAAGGTCAGCCGGATCTGACAGGAAACCGCTTGGCCGAGATGTTCAATCTTCCCCAATCGTCCATCGGTATCGTAGCGTTTGTCAGGCCGTCCAACACATGCCAGTTCGTGTCGTCCAAAATCATCCTAAGGGGATGAATGGCCTGTTCGGTCGGCGTGGCAAAGCGCAGGCGAACAATCGTTTTGGCCTGAACGGCGTGTGACATTGCGCGGACGCGGGGATCGTCGACAATGGTGGTTCGGGAAAGTTTGAACCGATCTGCTGCCGTCTTCGCTTCGATCCGTGTCTTGTCGGGAAGGCTTTCGATCAGCTTGGCCTGCGCGCGCTTTGCCGCGTTTTCAAGGCTTAATGCCGAAATCATTGGATTGTCGGCCTGCAAAATGAGGCCCAGGGCCGTTGCCTCGTCCCGTGCCAAACCGGTCAGGCGCGTGCGGTAATTGAACCCCAACTCGATCCCACCGCCGTTGCCCTGGTGAACGATGATCGGCAAGCCTGCTTCCGTCATCGCATCCACATCACGCAGAATGGTGCGAGGGGCGACCTCTAGTTCTTCGGCAAGTTGGACCGAGGTCTGGCGGCCGCGGTTTTGCAACAGCAGCAGTATTTGCAGAAGACGGGCGGCGCGCATGGTGCTGTTCCTAACATGACATAAGATGTCATGTTACTTCGATTATCCGTTCGTCTGTCAAGGATGAGGACGGGCATGAAAACATATGAAACATCGATTGAAATCTCGGCGCCGGTGGAACGGGTATGGTCTGTGTTGACCGAAGATTTACCCCGGGATCCAGTTCCCTTTGGTATTCTTCGGATCGAAGGTGCTCTGACCGAGAAAAACCGCATCAAGCTAAGGTCCGAGGTCGATCCGAAACGGAGTTTTGGATTGACAGTGACCGAATTGCAGGCTCCGACCAAAATGGTTTGGCGCGGTGGTATGCCTTTTGGGTTGTTTACCGGCACACGGACGTTTCACCTGTCATCAACTGGCCAGGCGACCACGTTTCATATGCAGGAAGTCTTCAGCGGTGCGCTCTCGGGCGTTATCGTAAAGTCGATGCCGGACTTGTCCCCGAGCTTTGAGAAATTTGCAAATACACTGAAAGAAAAGGCTGAAGCCGATGAATGATGTCGTTTACGGATCCGGTATGCAGGACGACCCTTGGGTCCTGAAAACTCCACCGCTGAGCTCGGAATTTCAGGTCTGGAAGGATGAGGCAAATGACCCGCCTGCATTGGTTGTGCAGGTTGGGAAAACAAGGTTGTCCTATCAGTTGCGCGCACTTGAGGATGCGCATGCGATGTTGAAGGCGCATGGCGACTGGATGCCGCTTGGGAATGCGGACGAAGGTAAGCCAACAAAGCCCGGTACTCTGGAAGATTGGGCGCGGTCGGAGGCCAACCCGGTGGGCGGTTACTATGGTCTGCGCAAAGGTTATCGGGGGCGTTTTGCAAACTATGTGGGCCCGGTGCTGGAACTGTTGGGCTTGGCCGAACTGGAACACAACGCCCGCAACAACCGTATTCGGGCGCTTTAGTGGTCGTGGCGTATGGGTGGATCACAAAACGCCGGGCGCGTGAGGGCAGGCGGTGTTGATCCATGCTGCGATGCTGAAAGGTGCCCTGGGTCCAAGAGAGCACGTCAAGATCCGGGCCCTTTCACTGAAAACACTCAGACACGAACTCACCAAACAATTCTGTCTTGGACGCAGACCGGCCTTCGGGTGGATAGACAAACCAGATTGGTGCGTCCGGTGACCACAACGCTCCGGGGCAGAGTTCGACAAGGCTGCCGTTTTCAAGCTCTTCCTTGATCGCTAGCCGCGATTTGATCGCCAGACCAAGACCCTGCTTCACGGCGTCTGTCAAAGTGTCCGAGTTTGAAACAAGCACGGTGGATCGCACGCTGGCGTCCTTACGCTTTCCCTTTGAATCGGCAAACGCAATCCGTGTTTGCCAGGGCAGACAGACCCAGGGCAGTTCGACCATTTGTTGCAGGTCTTGTGGCATTCCGTGGCGGGCAAAATAGTCTGGCGAGGCGCAGATAATCCGTTGGTTCCCGCTCAGTTTACGCGCAACCAGTGCGCTGTCGGACAGGTTGCCAACGCGTATCGCGCAATCCTGACCTTCGGCAGACAGCGAAACAAACCGGTCAACCGCAAGAAAATCAAAGGTCAGCTTGGGATGTGCGCGTTGAAAGTCAGGCAGCGCCGGCAGAACATAGCGGGTCAGGATCCAAGGCGACATGGTCACCCGGATATGACCGGTCAGGCTTGCCGATCCGCTGCCTGCATCGCGTTCGGCCTGAGCGAGGTCAGACAGGATCGCCTCAGTCCGATCAAAGAATATCTGACCTTCATCTGTCAGCTTCAACATACGGCTGTTGCGATGGAACAAGGTCAGTTTCAGCGCCTGCTCAAGCTTGTTGAGCCGGTGGCTGGCGGTGGCCGGGGAAATGCCGACGCGTCGGGCACCTGCGGTGACCCCATTGACCTCGGCGATGGCGACAAACGTCTTTAGATCGTCAATCGAGTACATTTGAAAATTTCTAACGATGGTTTCGGAATTGGGCGTATTTATCTAACCTATTCGATTGAACTACTCCAGTGCCAAATCAACGGAGGAGTGCTCATGAGACATATATTCAGTGCAATCAGTGCGGTCGCGGTTTTGGCGGGCCCGGCAATGGCTGCGGACTTGGAGACCTATCTGGAGTTTCCCAAAGATATGCCGCCGGGCAATTTGGCGATCGGGCCGGACGGGCGAATGTTCATGTCAGTTCATGAATTTTACGGACCCGAATTGCGCGTGGTTGAGGTCATGCCGGACGGCAGCACCAAACCCTATCCAACCGAAACATGGGCGCGTGCCCCGGAAGATGACGGGGATGGGCTGCAGGGTGTTCTTGGCCTGCGGGTCGATCGTGAAGGTATTCTTTGGATGCTGGACGGGCAGGGCGAAACGCAGTCCGGGCGTGTGGTTGGGTGGAATACCAATACCGAAGAGCTGCACGCGATCTACTATGTCGGGCAGCCTGTTGCGCGGCCGACATCTTTCCTCAACGATCTGGCCATCGATCGCGAACATGACGCAATCTACATTTCGGACACCGGCGACGGCGTGAATTCGGCGGTGATTGTGATCGACATGGCAACCGGGCGGGCACGCCGTGTGCTTGAGGGCAGCGCGTTTACTGTTCCCGAAGACACCCCGATGATCATCGACGGGCGTGAGATCACCTTGGGTGGAAATCCCGCCAAGATCGGCATCAACCCGATCACTATCGATCCGACCAACAACTGGGTCTATTTTGCGCCGATGACGGCGACGTCGATGTATCGTGTCAGGACGGCGGATCTGCTGGATCAAAGCCTGTCCGAAGATGCGCTGGCTGCCAAAGTCGAACGGTATGGCGACAAGGTCATCTCGGACGGATCGACAATTGATGCCGAGGGCAATGTATACATCACCGCAATGACGGATAACGCAATCGGTGTCACCCGGCCCGATGGGACCTATGAGGTCCTCTATCAATCCGACGACGATCTGCCGTGGCCCGATGGATTCTCGATGGGCGTGGACGGGTATGTCTATGCCACGATCAATGAGCTTCACCGGTCTCCGGTATTGAACGGTGGCGAGGATGCGTCGATCGGTACCTACCGCATCGTGCGGTTCCCCTCGCTTGGGACTGCCATCAGCGGCAGGTAAAGGCTGATCCATCCGTTGTAAGCGGTTTGCCCAGCCTGATGACCTTGGCACGACATCCGCGCCCGACAGGAAACCACGTACCCTTTGAATAATCGGGAATGTGGTTTCCTTCGTGTCCATCAGAATGTGACACATCCTCGGAATTACGCGTAACCACGCCAGGACCCGTTCAAACGAACTGCAACGCGGTCCTTGCGTCATTGCCATTACAGACAAAAAATCAAGGAGATGTCAGAAATCTGAAGAGCGAACCGATGGTTCTGAACTTTGATCTGTGATATCGGCAAATATCTTTTTGCTACGCTAAGCTAGGCGATGACGGACGCCATGATGCCACAGGCCCAAAGGTTCGTGTTTTTTCTGACAGATGAGTTCTCTCATCTGGCGTTTTCATGTGCAGTGGAACCGTTGCGAATAGCGAACCTGATCAGCGGACAAGAGCTTTATCAGTGGTCCTTGCACTCGGAAGACGGTCAATCCGCTGTTTCGTCGAACGGCGCCAGAACCATCGTGGATGGTGATTTCGCATCGGTTGGGAAATGCCACCGGCTGTTTGTTCTGTCGGGCATCAACATGCGGAACCATGTCAGCCGGCCATTGTTGGCGGCTTTGCGAAGAGAAAGGGCAAAAGGGACAGAAATCGGCGCGTTGTGCTCGGGCGCATGGATCCTGGCCGAAGCCGGGTTTCTGGACGGGCAGAAGGCTGCCATCCATTGGGAATATCACGACAGCTTCATGGAAGAGTTTCCCAATGTAAATCTGGTGCGCAGCGTGTTTGTTCCCGATGAAAAGCACGTTACAGCCTCCGGTGGCACCGCGACGGCTGATCTGATGCTGCATCTGATCGAGGCGGATCATGGCGAGGATCTGGCGCTCGACGTGGCGGATCAGATGGTTTACGTGGCCGTCAGAAATGCCACCGCGGAACAGCGTGTGTCGTTGCAGTCCAGAAACGGAATGCGCAACAAACATCTGATCGGTGCCATTCGCATCATGCGCGACCAGATTGACGAGCCCATTTCGCCCTCAACAATTGCGACCGAACTTGGAATTTCGACCCGTCAGCTGGAACGGTTATTTGGAAAATACCTGAATTCCACTCCAAAGAGATACTATGTCGAAATGCGCCTTGACCGCGCCAGAACGCTTCTGTTGCAAACCGAGGATTCTGTGACAGACATCGCGATGGCCTGTGGATACGAAAGCCCCGGGCATTTTTCCAAAGTCTATCGCGCGCATTTCGGTGTCTCGCCACACGCGCAGCGGAACAAAATCAGCTAGTTGTCACGCTGGGTGGGATAACTCGTGTCACGCCGATGCGGCCGGGTCTTTGTGTTCTGAGCGGTATGGGCGCGGCGGGCCGATGTCGTATCTATCAAAAATCCTTCGGTAGATGGCGGGCAGAACCTTTCAAAAAATGTGATGGTTCAGAAAATTCTGGAGGTTCCCGATGACCACTGAAACCCGCATTCGTTCCCGCTCTGGCGGGCGTTCTGCTCGCCGCGCCATTCGTACAGCGCCAAAATTCGATATGCTTCCCGGACTGGTGAACAAGCTGCCAAATTGCGAGGTCATGGACCGAGAACAGGTCGAACGTATCGACGCTGCTGCGATGGACATTCTTGAAAATGTCGGTGTTCAGTTCCGTGACCCCATTGCACTGGAAGACTGGAAGAAGGCCGGGGCCAAAGTCGGTGGTGAACTGGTTTATCTGGATCGGAACATGGTGCGCGATCTGATCTCGACCATTCCGGCGCAATTTACGTACCATGCGCGCGATCCGAACAAGAACGTCAAGCTGGGCGGCAAGAACGCGATATTCGTGCCGATGACAGGGGCACCGTTCCTGCGCGATCTGGAGGATGTGCGCCGCAATCCGCTGTTGGAAGATCTGGCGATGTTCCACAAGCTCAGCCACATGTTGCCCGCGCTGCACAGTTCGGCCCACCACATCGTGGAGCCCTACGATCACCCGATCAGCCAGCGCCATCTGCGCATCACCTATTCGTCGATGAAATACTCGGACAAGACGTTTATGGGTATGACGACCTCGCCCAAAAACGCCGAGGATGTGATGGATATGTGTGACATCCTGTTTGGTGAAGGGTTCATCGACGATCACCCTGTTACCACTGGTAATTGCAACGGCAACAGCCCCTTGGTCTGGGATGAAACCATGCTGGGCGCGATGCGCGCCTTCTGCCGCCGCAATCAGCCGGTTTTGTGCTCTCCCTTCGTTCTGGGTGGCGCGAACACACCCGCTTCGGTGCCCGCCACCGTGGCGCAGCTGACGGCCGAGGCGCTGTCGGCGCTGGCCTACACACAGGTGATCCGCAAAGGTTGCCCGGCGATCTGGGGGCATTATCTGTCGACCGTATCGATGAAATCCGGCGCACCGATGGCGGGCACGCCCGAGATCAGTCTGATGAACTTCATGATCGGCCAGATGGCGCGGTTTTATGACGTGCCGTGGCGGACCTCAAACACGTTGGGCGGGGCCAAGACGTTTGACGCGCAGGCCGGGTACGAATCCGCCACCACGCTGGGCGCGGTCGTTCATGCGGGCGCGAATTATATCTGGCACTCGGCGGGCTGGAACGAAGCGGGCATGCACTGTTCGGTCGCCAAGTTTGTCGTGGACGCAGAACAATGCGCCATGGCGTACCGCATGGCGGAAGGTCCCAAATGGCACGACTTTGATCAGGCTGCGGCGGCGGTTCCTGATGTGGGCCCGGGAGGCCACTATCTGGGTCATCCGCACACGCAGGACAATTTCCAGGAAGCGTTCTTCATGCCCGACCTGTTCGACAACAACTCGATCGAGCAGTGGCAGGCTGAAGGCGGTGTTGAAATCACAGAACGCGCGCTGAATTACGCCAAAAAGCTGCTGGCGGAATATCAAGAACCAAAGCTGGACGAGGCCAGGAACGAAGAATTGCTGGAATACATCGCCCGCCGCGAACGGGAAATTCCCGCGGCGGAGGAGTTGAACCAGACGTATTGAGCCCGCGTTATTGCCCAGCCCAAACGGTCAGTGTCAGGGCAGGCTAAGCTGCGCCATTCGTCCGCCGTCAACGGTATAGACCTGACCGGTGATGAACCCGCTTTCTTCGGAGGCCAGAAAAGCCACCAGCGCTGCCACTTCTTCGGGTTTGCCGGTCCGCGCGATGGGGTGGATTTTGCCGATGTCACGGCGAAACGCTTCTGGATCGGGCATTGTTTCGATAAAGTCGAGGTTCAGGTCAGTGTCAATCCACCCCGGCGCGATGGCATTGCAGCGGATGCCCTCGGGCCCGTGATCCACCGCAACAGCGCGGGTCAGCCCGTGCAACCCGGCCTTGGAGGCGCAATAGGCCGCGTGACCGGGATTGCTGCCCAGCCCTTCGATCGAACCGGTGTTTACGATGCTGCCCCGGGTCTTGCGCAAATGGGTCAGCGCGGCCTGTATCAAAAGAAACGGGGCTGTCAGGTTGACGGTCAGGGTTTTCTGCCAGTCAGCAAGGCTCATGCCCTCGACACCAGCCTCTTGCATCATTCCGGCATTGTTGACCAGCACGTCCAGACGTCCGGCCCGCGCGACGACCTCGGCCACCACCTGCGCCGGAGAGGTGGGATCGGTGAAATCGGCCGCGATCCCTTCGAAACGGTCATCCGCGCCCCGCTGCGCGGTAAAGACCCGCGCGCCTTCGTCGGTCAAGCGTACGGCGATGGCCTGCCCGATCCCCGAGCGCCCGCCGGTGACCAGTGCCACTTTGCCGTCAAACCGCTTCATGCGACCGGTTTCCCGCCGTTGACCTCGACCAGTGCGCCACACATGTACCGTGCCGCATCCGAGGCGAGGAACAGGACGACATCGGCAATGTCCTCGGGCTCGGCAATGCGGCCCAGTGGGACGGTTTTGCCCAGTTCGGCCACCGCTTTGTCGGGGTCGAAGCCACGTTTCTCAAACCCCGAGCGCAGCATGGGGGTGTTCACCTCGTTCGGACAAACTGCGTTGATGCGGATGCCCTGATGCGCGTGATCCATGCCCATGCATTCGGTCAGCGACGCAATCGCCGCCTTGGTCATGCAATAGAGCGCATGGTTCGGGCCGGGGGCTTTGCCGCCCCAGCAGGATGAGGTGTTGACGATGGCCCCTCCGCCGGTCTTGGCCATCAGCGGGATGGCCGCGCGGCAGATGCGGAACGGGGCTTCGACATTCACGCCCATCGACAGCGCCCAATCGGCATCCGAGGTCTCGGTCACAGGGCCGCGGGTGATGACGCCTGCGTTGTTGATCACTATGTCCAGACCCCCCAAAGCCTGTTGCGCTGCGGCGGCCAGATGATCGCTGTAATGCGGGTCCAGCAGGTCGCCAGGCAGGTGCACGTCGGCCTCGATCCCGTCCGTGGATCGGTCGGCAACAGCCAGTTTCGCGCCATTCTCGCGGAGCTTTTCGGCGATCACCTTGCCGATTCCACCGGCGGCGCCTGTCACAAGTGCGCATTTGTCCTGAAACATGATCTAGCTCTCCCAAATAGCGACGGCAGGGCCCAGCAACTCGCGCCTGACGGTCACGCCCAGCCCGGGCGCATCCGGAGGTGCGACGCCCCCGTCCTGAACCGGTGCATGGAACGAGCCGATCTGGTGTTCGATGATGTCGCGCGTATCCAGAACGCAGCGCAGCAGGTTGCTGGGAACCGTCGCGCCCATATGAACAATGGCGGCAAAGGCCAGGGTCGACCCGGTCGTGTCCTGAACGCTCATCGTCAGACCGGCGGCGCGGCAAATATCCCGCTGGCGGCGCGCATGGGTCAATCCACCCGCTTTGGTGATCTTCAGCCCGATCCCGTCGGCCAGATCGTTGGCCACCAAAAGGGCCACATCTTCGTCCATCTGACTCAACTCGTCCAGAATGATCGGAACGTCGGTGCGGTCCCGCAAGGACATGGTTTCCCGCCAGGTCGCACAGGGCGCTTCCAGCACAAAGTCCAGACCGGTCGGCAAGGCGCGCAACATGCGCAGGGCCGTTTCCGGCACCAGCCCGCCATTGGCGTCGACAATGAAATACTCACCGGGCTGACGGTCGGCCAGTGATGCCGCAATGCGTTCGGCATCCAGAGCTGGGCCGCCTTCGGCTTCGGATGCGCCGATCTTGACCGAGTGGCCGCGATACCCCTTGGCACGATGCTCCGCGACGCGCGCGCGCATGTCTTCGGGCGCTCCGGCATAGATTGAACTGATGGTCGGCAGGCGCCGACCCGTCGCGCCACCCAGCAGGGTACAAACCGGCAGGCCCACAGATTTGCCGAACAGATCCCAGCAGGCTGCGTCGATTGCGGCCTTGGCATGGTTGTGCCCGGTCAGCGCCTGATCCATCGCATCGTTGATGCGGTCGACCTCTCGCGGGTCGCGACCGATCAGATGAGGTGCAATCTCGGTGATCCCCGCGCGTGCTCCCAGCCCGTGCGCGGCAATGTAGTTGGGACCAAAGGGCGTGCTCTCGCCCCAACCTTCAGTGCCGTCATCTGCCGTGATGCAGACAAACGTTCCGTCAAAGCTGGTGTAGGTGCGCCCGCCAGACAGCTCATAGGACCCATGCGCATAAGGCAGGTCCACCTGAAACATCTCGATCTTGCGGATTTTCATGTTTTCACCTGCGGCGGGATCAGGACCAGCTGACCTGTATGGGACTTGCTCAGAAAATCCTCTTGCGCTGTTGCAATATCCCGCAACGGATAGGTCCCGGCGACCACCGGGCGAATTTCGCCAGCCTCGATGTATTTCACCAGATTTTCAAAGACGATGTCTTCCTGAAAGGTGCATCCGAACAGCGTGAGGTCTTTCAGATAGAGCGTGCGCACATCGATCTCGCAGATCGGACCCGCAATCGCTCCGGCGGTAGCATAGCGCCCGCCGCGCCGAAGAACCTCCAACAAGCTGGGCCATTGCGGCCCGGCCACCAGATCGACAACCAGATCGACAGAGCCTGCGCCCAATTCAGCCACCAGATCGGCGTCACGGTCCAAAAGGTGATCCGCCCCAAGGGCGCGGACGGCATCGGTCTTGGCGGCTGAACACAGCGCGATCACCTGCGCACCCCGGCGTTTGGCCAGTTGCACAGCGGCCGAGCCCACGCCGCCCGAGGCGCCCGTGATCAGAATGGTTTCGGCCCCGACACCTGCTCGATGCAGCATATTCTCGGCGGTGGAATAGGCACAGGGAATGGCGGCAAGCTCGACATCGTCCCAGTCGCAATTGACCGCCAAGGTCTCGCGCGATGGGGCGATGGTGAACTGCGCAAAGCCGCCATCACATTCGCTGCCGATGGTCCAGCATTCGTACGGACGGTAGTCGACATAGCTGCGCAGCATGTTGCGGACGATCACACGCTCTCCGATCCGGGTAGGGTTGACGCCCTCTCCAACCGCCGCGATATAGCCGCAGACATCGGCGCCCTGAATGCGCGGAAAAGACAGCGGCGTACCCGACCAGCTGGCATCATCATCGTCCACCGTTTCAAAGCCCGCCGCCCCGCCACTGTTGGTGTCGCCGGTGACCTTTTTCGAATACCAGCCAATGCGCGTGTTGATGTCGGTGTTGTTTACCCCCGCCGCAGCGACCTGGATCAGAACCTCGCCCTTTGCGGGCTGCGGCACCGGAATATCCGTGCGATATTCCAGCATCTCGATACCGCCGTGACCGACAAGGTGAACGGCGTGCATGGTCTTGGGTATCATCTGGTTCTCCTCAGAACGATGCGACGGGTTCGCCAAACAGGCTTTCATCGGGCGTTATGCCAAGGCCCGGAGCTGTTGGGCGCTGGATATGACCGTCAACAATCCGGACCCCATGTTCGGGGTCATAGTGTCCGTCGATATACGGCGCGGCCAGCCAGACCCCTTCCATCAGGGTCGGGCGCACAGTGGATGCGATTTGCGTACAGGCGGCGGCGATAATGTCGCCTCCCCAACTGTCGTCGCAGGTATGGGGCAGGTTTCGCGCCTCACAGATGTCGCGGAAAGAGCGCATGTTCTGCAGCCCTCCGATCCGCGTGACCTTCATGCCAAAACCGTCGACGAGGCCCGTTCCGGCAGCCGAAATCACCGTGTTCAGATCGACGCTGTTTTCGTCCATGTAGATCCCGTGACTGACCTGCGGACGGATCTTTTGCAGATCCTGATAGGTGTCGCAGGGCTGTTCCATGATAAAGGGGATATCGGGACATTCCCGGCTGACACGCAGCGCGTCACGCGTGGTCCAGCCCCGGTTCCCGTCCACCGCAAGACGCATGCCAGAGCCGCGGACAACCTCCCAGACTTTGCGGATGGTCTCGATATCAATCTCGACCGGTCGTCCGCCAACCTTGATTTGCAGGCGCGGGTAGCCCTCGTCCATCTTTTGCCGGGCAATCTGGGCAATTTGATCCGGCGCGCCCACGCCGGTCGCGTAGTAAGACGGGATCCGGTCGGTCAGGGCGCCCCCCAGCAGATCGGCGACACTGATGCCAAGCCTCTTGCCGATCAGGTCATGGGCCGCGATATCGATGGCCGCCTTGGCATAGTTATGCCCGTGCAACAGGCTGTTCATCTTGTGGTGCAGGGCCACGGGCCACAGATCCGCGCCGACCAGGCCCTTGGCCATCTCGGTCAAAGCGGACCTCGCGCCGCTGGCATGGGCCTCGGCATAGGTAGGTCCAACAGGGCAGGTTTCGCCCCAGCCAACCATGCCGCTTTCGTCCACCAGCTTGACCAGAGTTGTGTCCAGCGCCCAGACCTCGGCATTTGCCATGGTGTAGGGGCCGTTTTTGACAGGCAGGTCATGCGCGTAGATGTGGATTTCCTTGATCTTCACAACAATTCCTTTTCGTCGTTGGGCCGGTTGATCCGACGCTCGTGAATATTCGCCGCGTTCAGCAATGCGCGGGCGCAGCGCAGCGTGGCGTCAGACGCCTTTTCGACCCCCATCAGGCGCGCGCTTTCCGTCAACCCTTCGTGGAGTATCAACAGCGCCTCGGAAAGGGCCTGCGCATCGCAAGAGGGATCGGCCTTCAACAACCGCGTGCGAAACATCTGTCGCACATGCGATTTATGCGCCTCAACGGTGGTGCGGATCGGTTCACTTTCGGGATAGGCCGCAAGGGCATTGCGAAACAGACACCCGGTATTCGACACCTCGGACAACCAATCGGACAGGCGCGCAAGAACGTGCAAAACATGGTCTGCACCGTCCTTTTCATCCTGACCGATCCAATTGGAATAGGCCGTATCCCGGTGTCTCAGCGCGCCGATCACCATTGCCTCGCGGCTGGGGAAATACTTGTAGAGCGTGCGCAATGAGACATTGGCGCCATTGCGCAATGCTTCGACGCCCTGGGTGGCAAACCCCATTTCCGAAAACTGACGGTCAAGATTTTCGGCGATCCGAAGTTGTGTGTCATTCATGGAGAAAAGGGTAGAGCGATCATTCTACCTCGGGCGCGCCAGTTTGCGACACCGCTGTCTTTTGAACGACACGGGCAGAAGTTTCTGCAACAGACCTCGCGCCGGATCAGGCTGCGGATGTCGGACTTAGAAACTGTGCCTTCAGAAAACAAAAAAGCGCCGCCCATTTGGGCGACGCAGAGTGTTTTGGATAAGCCCCTTGTTATTCGGCGGCTTGCGTTTGATGGGTGCCGTGCTTGTCACGCATTCCGTCTCGGAACAGGGCCTTGCCGAGCGCGATGCACATCAGGCCCATCACCATGGTAAACGGTAGTGCTCCGATGATCATCGCGTTGCGCAACGCATCCAGAGGGTTGTTTTCACCCGCCGCAAGGATCAGCGCGCCGATCACCGCCGTCAGGATCAGACCCCAGATGATGCGGTGCTTGATGCCCGTTTCCTGGCTGCCACCCGACATGATCGTGTTCATCACCAGAATGCCCGAGTCCGCCGAGGTGACGAGGAAGGTCATGATCAAGATCACGCACATCACGTTCAGCATCGACAGCAGCCCGCCGTCCAGCATGAAGGACAGGGTGGTGAACAGCTTGTTGGTGTTCGATGCTCCGATGATCGCGCCACCGGCTTCACCGGCCAGTTCCAGATCGATTGCGGTGCCACCCAGTACGGTCATCCATGCAAAGCAGACCAGGGCAGGTGCGAAGACGCAGCCCAGGATGAACTCACGCACCGAACGGCCTTTGGAGATGCGCGCCAGGAACAGGCCCACAAAGGGCGAGAACGCGATCCACCAGGCCCAGTAGAACGTGGTCCAACCGGCCTGCCAACCGAACTGACGGCCTTGCTCACCGGCTGCATAGGCAGCGGCCAGCGTGGCCTCGTCCAGCTCGGCAGCGGCGCCTTCCAGACCGCTCTTGAAGCCGTCAAAGCTGCCCCAGGCGTTGGTTGCGCCACCCATCAGGGCATCGGCATGGGCCTGTGCTTCGGCGGGAAGGGCTGCGGCAAAGGCTTCTGCGGACAGCGGGCCATAGGACACAAAGCTCAGCGAGATGTAGTGAAAGATATAGTCGACCATGGCAGTACCATAGGTGGTCATGGCGAAGATGAACGATCCGAACACGACAAAGGTGGCCAGCAGGATGATCGACAGAACAAGGTTCAGGTTTGACAGGTATTTCACGCCCCTGCCAACACCAGACACAGCCGAGATGATCGACAGGCCCATGATCACGAGCAGACCGGAGATCAGGCCGACCTTCGACGGTGCCGGTACGTCGCCACCCAGATCCATGACCCACTCAACCCCAGTGATCGCATATACACCGTCGATGAACTGGCTGATGCCATAGCCGATGGTGACCGACACACCCAGGATGGTCGCAACCACACCCAGAACGTCGACCACATGGCCCAGAAAGCCGTTCATCAGCTTGCCGAACAGCGGCGTCAGCGCCGAGCGGATGGTCAGTGGCATGTTGCGCGTATAGGCGTAATAAGCCAGCGACAGGCCAGTAACCACATAGATCGCCCAGGCATGGAAGCCGTAATGCAGGTAGGTGTAGCGATAGGCCGACTGCACCGCCTCGGGTGCATTGGCTTCGACATTACCGGCGACGACCACGGGGTTTGATCCCCACAGGCCCAGAGGCTCGGCCGTGGCAAACACCATCAGGCCGACACCCAGACCGGCCCCGAACATCATCGAGAACCAGGAAAAGTTTGAAAATTCCGGCTTTTCACCCGGGGTTCCCATGACGCGCTTGCCGGTGCCGGGCAGGATGGCCACAACCGCCAGAAAGAAGAAGAACAGGCCTACAATGACGATGTAGAAGCTGTTGAACACCTCCAGAAGCTGGCCGTTCCAGCTGCCCAATGTGCCGTTGGCATTGGCCGGAAACACCAAAGCCCACAGCACCAGAGCAACCATGATACCCTTGCTGATCAGCGCAATCGGCACGCTGTTGTTTTCATAAAAACCGCTATCCGCAGTCTTTATCTCCAAATCCGTAAACGGTTCTTTTATCGACATCAGTTTCCTCCCGTGTCGTGGTTTGCCGCCATTGTCTGGCTGTTATTGTTGGCGTTATTGCAATTCCTTGCTACTCCGCTGCCGCTTTCCACTCTTTCCAACGCAAAACGGTGTTTGCACCAATTTGACGAAAAGGTTGGGGGGGCAGACGTTTGGGTGCGGCTTCGGTGCTAAAATGAGCCGAGATTTCCGAGACATGGCCGCAGGCCAGTTCAGCCGCAGCGATGCCGGTCAAGGTGCCGCGCGCGGTGCCCAGCCCGTTTTGAACGCAGCCCGTATAGACGCCGGCATCAACCTCGCGGGTGACGGAAACGCCATTGCGGCTGAGGCACAGGTGCCCGGCCCATTGATGTTCCATCTGCATCCCGGCCAATTGCGGGAACCGTTGATCGAATTTCCGCTGCATGACCCGGGCTGCGCGTTTCAGGTCGTTTTGTGTGGCTGTCATCCCGGGGCGCAGGGCCGCGCAGGTACGGGTAACAATACGGTTGCCACCCTGACCGGTATCGATACGGCGCATGGTCGTGCCCATCGGATCGGACGGGGTAACACCCCAGCGGGGTTGCCCGCCCAGTTTGGTCATCGCATTGCTGTCCAGTTCCGGGGTCATGGCGGCGAACAGAAACACCTGCATCAGCCGATCGCGTTCGATGCCAAAACTTTCCAGATGGCCGTTGACTGTCAGCACCAGTTTAGAGGTCGTAACCGAACCCTTGGCAGACTGAACCCGCCAGCCGGTCCCGTTGCGCTCAAAACGGGTCACAGGGCTGTTCTCAAAAATACGCACACCCTGACCCGCCAGACCTGCGGCCAATCCCCGAATGTATCCGGCGGGTTGCAGCATGACTGTGCCCGGCGTGTAGAGACCCGAGATATAATGGCGCGAGCCGGTCAGCTCATGCATCTGTTGGGCGTCCATCGCCTGGCTGTTTTCGCCCAGCGAGGCCAGATGCCGCGCATAGCTTTTGTTATGCGCTGCGGCGGTGTCGCTGACGGCGCCGTTGACCTTGCCGACCGGGTCAAAATAGTTCGGATCAATCTGGTATTCCTCGACCGCAGCGCGGGCGAAGCCGATGGCCTGCCGGTTCAGAGTGATCATCTTGCGGTCATGACAGCCGCCGGCATAATCGTCCGAGGCCAGATCATGGGGCAGGTCGATCATGAAACCCGAGTTGCGCCCCGCTGCGCCTTCGGCGACGCGCCCGGCCTCGATCACTACGACCTGTGCCTTGGGCTGCAATTGCGTGATACGTCGCGCGGCGCTCAGCCCGGCAAAGCCGCCGCCAATGATCACAAAATCGGAGGTCAAGTGCTCCTCCAGCACCATTGCCGGGGTCTGGGGGCCCAGAATGGTATTCCAGGCTGCCGGTCCACGGTGAACCGGCAGCGATTTTGCGGTGTACCGCGTCAACTCACGGCCTCGTCTTCGTCATCTGCCAGGTCAATCCAGATCGTTTTCAACTGAGTGTATTGATCATGGGCATGGACCGAGTTGTCTCGTCCGCCAAAACCCGACTGTTTATAGCCACCAAACGGCGTGCTGATGTCGCCTTCGCCAAAGCTGTTGACTGTGACCGTCCCGGCCCGCAGCGCGCGTGCCCCGCGAATGGCGCGTTTGGCATTGGCGGTGAAGATCGACGCGCACAGACCATATTCCGTGTCGTTGCCGACCTGAATCGCCTGATCAAAGCTGGACACTTCGATCACCGACAGAACCGGGCCAAAGATCTCTTCGCGGGCCAGCAGGGCCTTGTTATCCGCAACCTCGACCACAGTGGCCTCGACAAAGCCGTTCACTGCCTTGCCGCCGATCAGCACATTCTCGGCCTTCTCAAGATATCTGCAGACCTTGGCGAAATGTGCCTTGGACACCAGCGCGCCCATGCGGGTTTCCGGGTCCAGCGGATCGCCGATATTCCACTGTTTGGCGTGATGTGCGATGCGTTCCAGCAATTCCGCCTTCACGTCCTTATGCACAATCAGCCGGGACGAGGCCGAGCAGTTCTCGCCCATGTTCCAGAACGCGCCATTGACCAGATGCTGGGCCACGCGGTCCAGATTTTCGGCGTCATCCATGACGATGGCGGGGTTCTTGCCGCCCATCTCCAGCACCACCTCTTTGGCGTTGCTTTCTGCCGAGTAGGTCAGGAATTTTTTGCCCGTCACGGTCGAGCCGGTGAAGGACACCATGTCGATATCCATGTGGCGACCAATGGGCTCGCCCACATCGCCGCCACCGCCAGGCACGATGTTGAGAACACCGGCAGGCACACCCGCTTCCATCGCCAGTTCGGCCACGCGCAGCGCGGTCAGGGTGGTTTCCTTGGCCGGCTTGATCACCAGCGAACAGCCCGCCGCCAGCGCCGGGCCGATCTTCCAGGCCAGCATCAGCAAGGGGAAGTTCCATGGCAGCACCAGACCCACCACGCCGATCGGTTCACGGACCACCATGGCGATGTGATCGTCACTGGCCGGGGCGACTTGATCATAGATCTTGTCGATGGCTTCCGCGTGCCATTTCAGGCAATGGATGGTTTCGGGCACATCCACGGTCTCGCAATCATAGATGGTTTTGCCGCTGTCGATGCTTTCCATCACTGCCAACTCGCGGGCATTGCGAGTCATAAGTTTGCACAGCCGGATCAACACGTCCTTGCGCTCGGACGGGTGCAGTTTCGACCAGCGACCATCATCAAATGCGTCGCGCGCCTTTTCGACTGCAAAATCCACATCCTCGGACCCGCAGGCGGCAATTTCGGCCAGGGTTTCACCCGTGGCCGGGTTAATGGTGGTGAAGGTCTTGCCTGAAATCGCCGGGCGGAAACCGCTGTCGATGAAGGCGCCGGTTGGCAGGTCCAGACCTGCGGCGATGGATTTGTATTCGTCCTGTGTCAGCAGAGCCATGTGTCTTATCCTTCTGCCACGATATAGGCGATTTTGCGTTTCAGCACGCGCGTGACCTGTTCCAACGCGCGTTTGTCATCCTTGTTCAGGCCCTTCAGCGGCGGGCGCATGATGCCAGCATCAATGCCGTTCATGGTGACACCGTGCTTGATGGTCTGGATGAACTTGCCGCCTTGTTCCAGCACGTGCATCAGCGGCAGCATTGCGCTCATGATGCGGCGGCCTTTGTCGAAATTGCCCTCGACCACGCAGGCATTGTACAGCGCCACATGTTCGGCTGGCAGAAAGTTCGACCCGCCACAGACCCAGAACGGCGCCCCCCAGGCAAAGAACTCCAGCGCCTGGTCGTCCATGCCGCAGCCCAGCTGGATATGCGGATAGTCGCGCGCCAGCAGGTGCACCCGGTTGATATCGCCCGAGCTTTCCTTGATGCCGCAGAAATTGCGGCTGCGGCCCACACGGTCCAGGAATTCCTCGCCCATCATGGTGCCGGTGCGGTGCGGATAGTTATAGAGCATCACCGGCAGATCAGCCGCTTTGTCGATGGCCAGAGCGTTCAGCGCATTTTCCCGGTCGGTGGGCACCGAATAGGCCGGGCTGGCCAGCAGGATCGCATCCGCCCCGATCTCGCGCGCGCCTGCCGCCAGCGCGATCGAATCCGGCGTCATCATCGCCCCCGTGCCAACAACCAGCGGCAGGCGTCCTTTCAGACGGTCATGGGTGAACTTCGCCACCTCAAGGCGCTCGGCCACGGGTTGGGCATAGTTTTCACCGGTCGAGCCGCCCGAGATCAGGCCATGCACGCCATTTTCAACCAGATAGTCGATCACGTCCGACAGCGCGTCCCAATTGACGCTGCAATCATCGTGAAAAGGGGTCACAACAGGTGTGTAGATCCCTTCGAATTTGAATAGGGGGGTCATCTATATCCTCATGCAGGGTCTTTTCGCGCCATGGATCCCAGCGGCAGGTCAAGCCCGGCAGGCGTGACGAACAGCTCGATCTGGTCGCGGGACAAGTTCCAGTGATCGATGGCCAGCTGCGCAGCAGCCGCCTCATCGCCCGCCTCGATGGCGGCGATGATGGCGTCATGCTGGGAACTGGCGACAGCGAGATTTTCGGCCATGGCCGCGTCCTGCGGCCGATAGAACGTCATGCCAACACGGGCATGGTCGATCAGCAGCCGTTTGAACGAGGGCAGCAGATAGATGTTATCGGCCATTTCGCCGGTGATCTCGTGAAACAGGTTGTTGGCCATTGCGCGGTCCGCACCGGAACCCGACCGCAGCGCGGCTTTGAAGGCGTCTTGCGCCTGCTTCAGCGCCTCAATCTGATCAGGCTTTGCATTCACCGCGGCGAGCTGCAGAATACCACCGTAAATCATGGGAGCGGCCAGGAAGAAATCGCGCAGTGTTGTGTAGGACATGTCCGACACACGGGCACCGCGGTTATCGCGCAGCTCAAGATAGCCTTCCCCGGCAAGCTGGCGAAATACCTCGCGCAAGGGCGTTCGAGACAGGTCAAACTGCTCAGATAGGGTCGCCTCATCCAGATCCGCACCCGGTTTCAGCGCAAGCGTCATGACGGATGTTTTCAGATACGCATAAAGCTGCTGTTTCTTGCGACGCGAGGCGTCCTTCATCTGTGTACTCCTTTCGAACGACGCAACCCGAGGCGAAAACGGAATCGCCGCAGTTTCTACGATCAACTAGGTATATCTATTCAGTATTCAAATTGTGTACAAGAAAAAAACAATGAAAGTTCAAGCTGCGAAAACACAGGTGAAAGAGCCCATGGGGTCGTTCTCACGCATTGGGAAAGGACATCTGCACCACCGGTTGCACTTTGGTGCTTCGTGTCAGATCGGCGGCAATTTATGTTGTTTTCGAATGATGTTGGTCAACGCGGAAAGGCCGGGATGTTTGTGCCGCCGACTTGCATAATAGATGTGAAGGGGCTCATCCGGTGAGGCATGCGCGTCCAACACGATGCGCAAGCTTTCTTCCTTCAATTCCTTGGCGACGCGTGACTGCAGCACATAGGCAAGGCCCAATCCGGCCTTGGCCGCGGAAATGGTGGTTGCTGTGTCTTTGATCGTGATATTGCCCGGCACTTTTTGGGCGCGATCCACACCGTTCTCTTGCAATTCCCAAGCGTAATTTGACCCGTCGCCCAACTGCAATTGCAGGCAGGTATGATGGCTCAGGTCCGACGGAACCTCAGGGGTGCCCCTCGCGTTCAAATAGCTGGGCGCGCCGACGACGACCCATCGCAGGGGGCCGGTCAAGGGAACTGAAACCATATCTTCGGGCACGTGGTGTCCATATCTGATGCCTGCATCAAACCCTTCTGCCACGATGTCGATAGGGCGTTCTTCAACGGCCATGCTCAGGCGGATATCGGGGCACCTTTCGACAAAGTGGGGCAGGGCAGGCGCAAGCAGCAGATAGGCCGCATCCGAAGATGCATTGATCCGCAACTCGCTGAAGCTGGCAGCACCCGGCGCGTCGATGTCCTGGAGCGCCTGCTCAATCGTGTCGAAGCCTTTCTCCAGAGTTTTGGCAAACTCGGTGCCCAGATCCGTCGGCATGACGGAACGGCTGGTCCGGTTCAGAAGCTTTGCGCCCAATTTGGATTCCAGCCGTCGTATGGCATGGCTGGCGGCTGATGGCGTCACGCCAAGCTCAATCGCCGCGGCAGTGAAACTGCGACGGCGCATGATGGTCAGAAAGAGGCGTAGATCTGCGAAATTTGTCTGGCTGGCTTTTTGAATAGTGAACGCCCCTCAGCTTTGGATTGAACTAGGTTCAACTAATAGCAATTCAACTTCAAGTCCATTGGGCCTATTTCTGCCTGAGATCGCATTTCTGAGCGAAATGAAGAACACCCGTCGAACCGGGTCTTCGTATTTTTAATATCGGGTGGTGACTGCTGTTGGTACGGCCCGACCTTCCTGACCAATCCTCTGAGGGCAATTTCATGCAAACAAGACTATTCGGTCGAACGGACCGCCGCGTTTCCGAAATCGGGTTTGGCGCCTGGGCCATCGGCGCTGATTGGGGTGCTGTTTCAGAAGAGGACGCGCATATTGCACTCAACGCGGCGCTGGATGCTGGAACCAGTTTTATTGACACTGCGGATGTCTACGGCGATGGACGGTCCGAGCGTATCATCGCTGATGTCTTGAAGGCGCGCGGTGGGAACCGGCCTTTTGTCGCGACCAAGGCAGGGCGGAGGCTTTCTCCGCATCTGGCAAGCGGCTACTCGCGGGAAAACCTGTCGGCATTTGTCGATCGGTCGCGGGAAAATCTGCAGATGGATTGTCTTGATCTTGTTCAATTGCATTGCCCACCCACCGAGGTCTTTTATCAGCCCGCAGTGTTCGACGCGCTGGAGGGCCTTGTCGCGGACGGGAAAATCAAGGGCTATGGTGTTTCGGTCGAAAAAGTCGAAGAAGGCCTTAAGGCGTTGGAATTTCCCGGCGTCGCTTCGGTTCAGATCATTTACAATATCTTCCGACAGCGCCCCGCGCAGCTGTTCTTTCGCGAAGCCAAAGCGCGCGATGTTGCCGTAATCGCACGGGTGCCGCTGGCTTCGGGCCTGTTGACCGGCAAGATGAGCGCAACATCCGAATTCGCGCCGGAAGACCACCGGGCCTATAACCGCAATGGCGAAGCCTTCGACAAAGGCGAGACCTTTGCCGGTGTGCCGTTTGACATAGCGCTCGACGCTGTCGATGAAATTCGGAAACTGGTGCCTCAGAACATGACGATGGCGCAGTTCGCCTTGCGCTGGATCCTTATGGAAGATGCGGTCAGCGTCGTCATTCCGGGGGCAAAGACGGCGACACAGGCCAAAGGGAACGCGGCGGCCAGCGGCTTTCCCCCGCTGACAGCCGAGACCATGGCGGCGTTGCGCGAACTCTACGCATCGCGGCTGGCGCCTTATGTCCACCATCATTGGTAAGTTTTGCAAACAAGACGTCCTTTGCAGTTACGAGGACGCATAACATCACGGGGAGGCTCAAATGCCCGAGTTCGCACATTACCCAAGCCTGAAAGGCAAGCGCGTGCTGGTAACAGGCGGTGCGTCCGGCATTGGGGCGTCGACAGTCGAAGCCTTTGCTGAACAGGGGGCGGATATTGCCTTTCTGGATCGCGATGCTTCGGCATCGCAACAGGTGGCCGACAGAACAGGCGCACGGTACGCGTTATGTGATCTGCGTGACATAGCTGCGCTGCAAGAGGCGATTGCTAGCCTGGGGCCATTCGACGTTCTTGTAAACAATGCCGCGCGCGATGACAGGCACAATTGGGAAGACGTGACGCCGGAATATTGGGATGAGCGCATGGCAACGAACCTGCGCCATATGTTTTTTGCCATCCAGGCCGTCGCCCGGGGCATGATTGCAGCCGGCGGAGGCTCGATCATCAATATCGGCTCGAATTCGTGGTGGGAAACCAAGGGCGGTTTCCCGGCCTACGCGACGGCGAAATCCGGTGTCCACGGTCTGACGCGGACCATGGCGCGCGATCTGGGCGGTCACAGGATACGCGTTAATACAATCGTTCCGGGCTGGATCATGACAGAACGGCAAAAGGACCTTTGGGTCACGCCGGACGCGATTGAGTTTCAGAAAAAGGAACAATGCCTGCCCGACCTGATCGAACCGATCTATGTTGCGCGGATGGTGTTGTTCCTTGCCTCGGACGATTCTGCCATGTGCACGGCGTCGAACTATATGGTTGAGGCGGGCTCCATCTAGGGCGCTCAATCCAACACTCCATCGAAAGCAGACAAAGCAACCGAAAAAGGAAAGCCAGGATGTCAAAGACCCAAATCGGATTTGTGGGCGTGGGCCTTATGGGCCACGGGATGGCTAAAAACATCTTGAGCAAGGGCTATCCTGTAGCCGTCATTGCGCACCGAAACCGCGCGCCGGTCGAGGATCTTATGGCGCATGGCGCAACCGAGATGCGGGATTTGCAGGAGCTCGCGGCCTTGTGCGACGTCATCCATATCTGTGCGCCCGGATCGCCTCAGGTCGAAGACATCGTGGGCGCCATGTTGCCTCATCTCAAAATGGGCGCAGTCGTCATCGATTGCTCGACTTCCGACCCCACATCAACCGAAAAGCTGGCCGCGCGCCTCGCGGATCAAGGGTGCGAGATTGTGGATGCGCCGCTCGGGGGCACTCCGGTTCAGGCCGAGGCTGGCGCGTTGAGCACCATGGTCGGCGCGACCGATGACACGTTTGCCAGGGTTCGTCCGATCCTGGCCTGCTGGGCTCAGGTTATCGTGCATCTGGGCCCCACGGGGTCGGGGCACAAGATGAAGCTGCTGAACAACTTTCTGTCGCTCGGATACGGTGCTCTCTATGCCGAGGCTCTGTCGCTGAGCCGCAAAGTGGGCATTTCAGTCGAACAATTTGACAGCGTCATCCGCGGCTCGCGCATGGATTGCGGATTCTATCAGACCTTCATGGGGTACGCTGTCGAGGGCAATCGGGAGTCGCACAAATTCACCCTATCGAACGCATACAAGGACATGCGCTATCTGGCATCGATGGCCGACGCCGCCGGTGTCGCCAACCCGGTAGGCAATGCGATCAAGAACTCGGTGGCTCTGGCGGTCAACACGGGTGGAGACGGGCCGGAAGACTACATCCCGCATCTGGTGGACTTTGTGGCCAAGGCCAACGGTTTGGCCAAAGACACATAGATCATTTAATAAATCACAATTGCAGCTGGGGTGATCAGCATCCCGCTTCCTGCCTGCTTCTCTGATGCCCATTCAGGGTCCGAACTTCTATTTCGGGCGCTGACTCCGCTCCTATTTTCAACTGATAAAGCTGAAATTTTAGGCGCCCGTCGCAGGCTTTTCGCCTGATGGGTGAAAAAAACTGGCAAAGTGAGCGAACCTATTTATAATTGGTTTGTACTCTTCGAATCGAGGTCACCCGCTTGAACACCGCTGATGCCAAGACCCCCAATGGCCATCAGAGCCGTCGGACTTTACTGGAGCTTTCGAACCTCACGCTGAGTTTCAAAGGCCAAACGAACGATGTTGTCCAGGGCGTCAACCTTCGTGTGCACCAGGGTGAGGTTCTGTGTATCGTAGGGGAATCCGGATGCGGTAAAAGCGTCACGTCGATGGCGCTGATGGGGTTGCTTCCACCGAAGTTCTCGCAAATTTCCTCAGGAAACCTGTCGATCCTGGCTGAAAATTGGGATCTATCGACAGAACAACTGCCAGCCAATATGCGCGGCAACAAGATCTCGATGATTTTTCAGGAACCTATGACCTCGCTCAACCCCGCGTTCCGGATTGGGGATCAGATTGCCGAGGTTGTACAGCGCCATAGCGATGTAGGGCGCGGCGACGCGATGGATCGCGCCAAGGATATGCTCGGGCGCGTCGGGATCGCGGACCCTGAACGCAGGTTGCGACAATATCCGCACCAATTGTCCGGTGGTATGCGCCAGCGGGTGATGATCGCCATGGCGCTGGCGAATGATCCTGATGTTTTGATTGCAGATGAGCCGACAACCGCGCTGGATGTCACCATTCAGGCGCAAATCCTGGACCTGATCCGGGATCTGAGGGATGCGACGGGCATGGGCACCGTCATGATCACCCATGATTTGGGTGTCGTTGCCGAAATCGCAGACACGGTCGCGGTCATGTATGCCGGGCAGGTTGTCGAACAGGGGCCGGTGCGGGATGTGTTCGACAACCCTCAGCACCCTTATACGATCGGATTGATGAGCGCGATGCCGCGTTTTGACCGTCCGGGCGAACCACTGGCCATCGTGCCGGGTACGGTTCCGACAATTGCCAATATGCCAAGCGGATGCCGGTTCCGCAGTCGCTGTGCCTTTGCCACGGAACTCTGCACCGGTCGGCCGAAACTGGAAGATCAAGGCGCAGGGCATGAGGTCGCCTGCCATTTTGCCCCGCTCGAAGCGCATGTGAGGGTCAGCGCATGAGCGGCGAGATCATCCTTGAGGCGGTCGATGTGGTAAAGCACTTTGGTGCCGATGGCGGATGGCTATCGCGCAAAGCCGCCGTGCAGGCCGTTGATGGCGTTTCAGTACAGATCAGGCAGGGTGAGACCTTTGCCATCGTCGGAGAATCCGGTTGCGGCAAGTCCACGCTGGCCCGGCTGTTGATGCGGTTGCTTGAACCCACGGATGGCCTTGTCAAATTCGACGGCACGGATGTCAGCCATGCGCAAGGCGAACATCTGAAAGCCCTGCGCGGTGACATGCAGTTTATCTTTCAGGACCCGTTTTCGTCGCTCAATCCAAGGATGAGCGTGGGTCAGTTGGTGGGTGAACCGCTTGAAGTACATGCGCCCGAACTCAGCCCAACGGACCGGCGTGAACGCGTCGCCGCGTTATTGCGCAAAGTTGGCCTGCGCGCGGCCCATGCTGACCGGTATCCGCATGAATTCAGCGGTGGCCAGCGGCAGCGGATCGGGATCGCCCGCGCGCTTGCGGCGGAACCGCGTCTTATCATCGGGGATGAGCCGGTCTCGGCGCTGGATGTCTCGGTTCAGGCGCAGGTGATCAACCTTCTGGCGGATTTGCAGCGCGAATTGGGCCTGACCCTTGTTGTGATCGCTCATGATCTGGGCGTCATCCGGCATATGAGCGACCGGGTTGCCGTCATGTATCTGGGCCGGTTTGTCGAAGTGGGCCAGGCCGAAGATGTGCTGTCGCGTCCACGTCATCCCTACACACAGGCATTGTTGGCGGCCATCCCGATGATGGACGCGCCGAACCGGGAAAAAGCACCCGAATTGCTGGGTGAATTGCCAAACCCGTCAAACCCGCCGTCGGGGTGCCGGTTTCACACGCGCTGTGCCTATGCGCGGGCCCAGTGCAAAACCGAAAGCCCCGTTCTGGACGGAGACGGGCATCAGACCGCCTGCCATTTCTGGGAGGAAATCGCGGAAACGCGCGCACCAGCCGAGCCGGCACAGAAGTCCGAGAAAGCCGAGGCGCGATTTGCCCTTTACCGTGCCGCCACCACCGGCGGCACCGTCATTCATAACACGAACCAACCAACAGCAGAGGAATAGACGATGAGATACGTGAAAAACGCCATGGTCACGGCCCTACTGGGCGCGACCGCACTGGCCGCGACGCCCGGGTTTGCCAAAGACCTGCGCATCGCCCTGCAATCGGATGCAGATGTTCTGGACCCCGATCAGTCGCGCACTTTTGTGGGCCGGATCGTTTACGCGTCGATGTGTGACAAGCTGGTCGACATTACGCCCGAGCTGGATATCGTCCCGCAACTTGCCACCGCGTGGGAGACCTCGGCAGATGGCAAGCAGATCACCATGCAGCTGCGCGAAGGCGTGGTGTTCCACGACGGCACCCCGTTCAACGCCGAGGCCGTGGCCGCCAATATCGAACGGTCGCAGACACTGGATGAATCCCGTCGCAAGTCCGAGCTGAAATCCATCACCTCGACCGATGTAACGGGTGAGTACGAGATTGTGCTGAATTTGGCCGGTCCCGACGCCACGCTGATTGCGCAACTGGCTGACCGGGCGGGTATGATGGTGTCTCCGACGGCCGCCGCTGCGGCAGGTGCCGATTTCGGACTGAACCCCGTGTGTTCCGGCGCGTTCAAGTTTGAGGAACGGGTGGCACAGGACAAGATCGTTCTGACCAAATTTGATGACTACTGGAACGCCGATGCGATACATTTCGACAGCGTCACTTTCCTGCCGATCCCGGATACCACCGTGCGTCTGGCCAACCTGCAATCCGGCGATATCGACATGCTGGAACGTCTGGCCGCGACCGATATCGCACAGGCCAAAGACGACAGCGATCTGGTGGTGGATAGCGCCGTTTCCTTCGGCTATCAGGGCATCACGTTCAACATCGACAATGGCGAAAAGGGCGACAACCCCTGGGGCAATGACAAACGTCTGCGTCAGGCGCTCAGCTATGCGATCGACCGCGGCGCACTGAATCAGGTGGTGTTCGAAGGCGCCTATGCGCCGGGCAACCAGTCCTTCCCGCCGAACTCACCCTGGTACAACACCAGCCTGCCGGTTGAAGGGCAGGACCTTGAAAAGGCCAAGGCTCTGCTGGCCGAGGCGGGGTATCCCGACGGGATCGACCTTGAGGTGCAGGTGCCAAACTCGACCGAGCCGCTGGCGGTGATGCAGGTGGTTCAGGCGATGGCGGCGCAGGCCGGGATCAACATCTCGCTGACCTCGAAAGAGTTTGCGACCTTGTTGGCCGACCAGTCGGCGGGCGACTACACTGCCAGCCAGATCGGATGGTCGGGCCGCGTGGACCCCGATGGCAACAACCATCAGTTCGTCACCACCGGTGGCGGCATCAATGACAGCCACTACTCGGACCCGAAAATGGACGAGATGATGAACAAGGCCCGCGTGCTGCCCAGTTCGGACGAGCGTAAGGCGCTCTATGACGAGGCGATGGTTCAGATGCTGGATGATCTGCCGCGTCTGTTCCTGTATCACGTCACCTGGATCTGGGCCTACAACGACAAGATGAAGAATTTTGTCGCCTATCCTGACGGCATGATCCGTCTGGAAAACGTCACCTGGGAAGAGTGATCCCACAACCCCGCGCGTCGTGATGGCGCGCGGGGTGTTTTCGCGCAAGAGGCTGATCATGTTCCCCTATCTGGTGCGCCGCATCCTGATCGCGGTGCCGACCATCATACTGATCTCTATCTTCGTTTTCTTCCTGCAAAAACTATTGCCGGGCGATCCCCTGCTGGTGCTTGCAGGCGAAGAACGTGACCCCGAAGTGCTGGAGTTTTTGCGCGAGAAATATCGACTGAACGACCCGATCCCGGTGCAATATCTCGCGTGGATCGGCAATGCGCTGCAGGGGGATCTGGGAACGTCTTTGCGGTCGAACCAGCCGGTCACCGAACTGATCGCAGAGAAACTGCCCGTTACGATCCAACTGGCCTCTATGGCGATCCTCTTTGCGCTGCTGATCGGCATTCCTGCGGGGATATTGTCGGCGGTCAAAAAGGGAACCGTCACCGACTATATTGCCAATATCGTGGCCTTATCCGGCCTGTCGATCCCGAATTTCTGGCTGGGCATCATGCTGATCCTGCTGGTTTCGGTAAAATGGCAATTGCTGCCCGCCTCGGGCTATGTACCGCTGAGTGAGGATTTCTGGCAATCCATCCGCACCATGCTGATGCCCGCCTTTGTGCTGGGCACCGGGCTGGCGGCCACGCTGATGCGGCACACGCGGTCGTCGATGTTGGGCGTTCTGAGTGCGGATTATGTACGCACCGCCCGCGCCAAGGGCTTGTCCGAGCGTGTGGTGATCCTGAAACACAGCTTTCGAAACGCGCTGACACCCATCGTGACGATCACCGCCCTGTTGTTTGGCGAATTGATTGCCGGTGCCGTCCTGACCGAGCAAATCTTTACCATTCCCGGCTTTGGCAAGTTGGTGGTGGATGCGGTGTTCAACCGGGATTATGCCGTCGTGCAGGGGATCGTATTGGTCACCGCCGTGGGGTTCATCGTCATGAACCTAATCGCCGACATGATGTATTTCTTTCTCAATCCACGCCTGAGGGAGCAGTAGATGACGGACGTCACCTCAGCCGAAACCGGGACTGACTCTGTTCTGGCGACCAAGCCCGAAAACCGGGTCTGGAAGAAACTGCGGGCGCATCGCAGCGCGATGTTTGGCGGGTGCCTGGTATTGTTCTTCCTGCTGGTTGCCCTGGCTGCGCCCTTGCTGCCCATTCCCGATCCGGCCGCAACCGATTGGGGGGCCGTTCGTAAACCCCCGAGTGCCTCGCATTGGCTGGGCACGGATGAGATCGGGCGCGATATCCTGTCGCGTATGATCTGGGGCGCCCAGGCCTCGCTGTTGGCCGGTGTCATTTCGGTTGGGGTCGCAGTTCTGCTGGGGGTGCCGCTGGGGCTGATCGCCGGTTTTTTTGGCGGTTGGACCGACGCCCTCATTTCGCGCTGTACCGAGGCGCTGCTGGCCGCGCCCTTCCTGATCCTTGCGATTGCACTGGCCGCTTTTCTTGGCCCATCCCTGACCAATGCGATGATCGCCATCGGTATCTCGGCGACGCCGATCTTTATCCGACTGACTCGCGGACAGGTCATCAATATCAAATCGGAAGACTACGTGGAAAGCGCGCGCGCCATCGGGTTGCCGACGCCCCGTATCCTCAGCCGGTATATTCTGCCCAACGTGCTGCCGCCCATTCTGGTGCAGGCCACGCTGACGATTGCCACGGCCATCATCGCCGAGGCCGCATTGTCTTTCCTTGGGTTGGGTCAGCAACCTCCTGCACCCAGCTGGGGATCGATGCTGAACACCGCCAAGAATTTCCTCAACCAAGCCCCTTGGATGGCCCTGTGGCCGGGGATATCCATCTTCCTTGTTGTGCTTGGTTTCAACTTATTGGGGGACGGGCTGCGAGATGCGCTCGACCCGCGCGAACACTAAATCAATACTGGAGCCACCATGTCCGATTTCACCACCCGCCCCGAGATACGAGGTACCTTCGGTGTTGTCACCTCAACCCACTGGATTGCCTCTGCGGTCGGGATGTCCATTCTTGAAAAAGGCGGCAATGCGTTTGACGCCGCCGTGGCCTGTGCTCTGACGCTGCAAGTGGTCGAGCCGCATCTGAACGGCCCGGCAGGGGACATGCCCGCAATTTTTCATTCGGCCCAAACCGGTGAGACGCAGGTGCTCTGTGCACAAGGCGTGGCCCCGGCGGGTGCAACAGTTGAACATTATACCGAACAAGGCCTGACACTGATCCCCGGGTCCGGGCTGCTGTCGACCGTGGTGCCGGGGGCCTTTGACGGTTGGATGCTGATGTTGCGCGATCATGGCAGCTTGTCCCTGCGCGAGGTCATGCAACCCGCCATCAACTATGCGCGCAACGGGCATCCTGTGTTGCCGCGTGTTGCCAATACGATTGCCGGGCTGGCGGATTTCTTTGCTCAGGAATGGCCCAGCTCGGCCGAGGTCTGGACACCGGGCGGCAAAGCGCCCGAACCTCATGCGCTGTTCCGTAACCCCGATCTGGCCGCAACCTACGACCGTCTGGCCGACAGCGCGGGCGAGACCCGGGAAGCGCAGATTGATGAGGCGCGGCGGCAGTGGCGGGAAGGGTTCGTGGCCGATGCAATCTTTGACTATCTGAAAGAAGCACATGTCATGGACGTCTCGGATGCCCCGCATTCTGCGGTGCTTGCCCGCGAAGACATGGTCAATTGGCGTGCAAGCTATGAACCACCGCTGTCATTCGAGTATGAGGGGTGGACGGTCAACAAGACCCATGCCTGGAGCCAGGGGCCCGTTATGTTGCAGGCGCTGGCGATTCTGAAAGGGTTCGATCTGGGCGCAATGGATCCGAACGGGGCAGAATTTGTGCATACCGTGATCGAGGCCATGAAACTCGCCTATGCAGATCGCGAAGCCTATTACGGCGATCCCGATCACAGCGATATTCCAATGGATGTGCTGCTGAGCGAGGACTACAACGCCGAGCGCCGCCAGCTGATCACCGCAAAAGCATCGCTGGAACAGCGCCCCGGGCGGGTGCCGGGATTTGAGCATTTGGCGGATGCCTACATTGAGCGCAGCGCCCGCGACTTCAATATCGGCGCGGTTGTGGCCCAGGAACCCACCATGTCGCACCTGACCGAAAAGCGTGGCGACACGGTACATCTGGACGTGATCGACCGCTGGGGTAACATGGTCGCGGCCACCCCGTCAGGGGGGTGGTTGCAAAGCAACCCGGTCATCCCCGGCCTGGGCTTCCCGTTGAACTCGCGCGCCCAGATGTTCTGGCTGGAACATGGCTTGCCCACCTCGCTTGCACCGGGCCGACGACCGCGTACCACACTGACGCCCAGCCTCGCTGAAAAAGACGGTGTGCGTCTGGTTTTCGGCACCCCGGGCGGGGATCAGCAGGATCAATGGCAGCTTATCTGGTTCCTGCGGTTCGTGCATTTCGGAATGGAATTGCAGGCCTGCATGGACGCGCCGCTGTTCCATTCGATGCATTTCCAGGGATCCTTCTTCCCGCGCGAGGTTCGGTCGGGCGAGATGATGATTGAACCCAATGTGGGCGCAGACACCATCGCCGATTTGCGCGCGCGGGGGCACAACGTTGTTGTTGCCGATCCGTGGACCATCGGTCGCCTGACGGCAGCTTTGCGCGAAACCGACGGTTCGATGCGCGCGGCGGCAACGCCACGGTTGATGCAAGCCTATGCGGCGGGCCGATGACCTGGTCGCTGATTGCCCGAGATGACGACGGAAGTATTGGGCTGATCGTCTCAAGCAAGTTCTTCGCCTGTGGGGCCGTGGTCCCTTATGTTGGGGCCAAAGTGGCCGTGGCCAGCCAGGCCTTTTGCAACCCGGTCTGGGGCACCGAAGGCCGCGCGCGGCTTGCGGCGGGCGAGGGCGCACAGGCCGTTCTGGACGATCTGGTTGCGCGCGACGAAGGGCGCGCGATCCGACAGGCCCATCTGATGGGGGCCGACGGAACCTTCGCGCTCCATACCGGTGCCGATTGCGTTGACTGGGCCGGACATCTGGCAAAAGAGACACATTCGGTCGCAGGCAACATGCTGGCGGGCCCCGAAGTGCTTGAGGCCACGTCCGAGACGTTTCTGAAACTTGCAGACCGGCCGTTTGCCGAACGACTGATCGGTGCGATGCAGGCCGGTCAGGACGCAGGCGGTGACAAGCGCGGAAGGCAGGCCGCCGGATTGGTTATCCACAGGGGCGAAGACCACCCCTGGCTTGATCTGCGTGCGGATGATCATTCGGACCCGCTGGATGAGCTTGCGCGGCTTTGGGACGTGGCCCAGGAAAGATACGTGCATTTCACCACGGGTATGCCCACTGCCGCGCGGTTTTCCGGATCGCCCCAGCGCGAAGGGATTGACGCCGCAATTGCCGCCGCCGAAGCTGCGCGCAAGGCGGAAGGGCGCGAAAGCGCATCTGCTGCGGTCGAGACAAACTAGCAGGGACATAGATGTCACTGAACGCAACATCATCACGGGTACGCGGTCAGCTTCTGGCACTGATTTCCGCGGGCGAGTGGGAAGGGCAGGGCAAACTGCCCACTGAACGGGCATTGGCGGATCGATTTGAGGTCGGGCGCAGGCATGTGCGCCAGGCGTTGGATGCGTTGGAAACCGAAGGTCTGGTTTGGCGCAAGCAAGGCAAGGGGACATTCATCGGCCAACCGGCTGACCCGATGGGCGACTTGGCCGCAAAAATCACAGGCGAGACCAATGCCCTTGAGGTCATGGAGGCCCGGCTGTGCATCGAGCCGGAACTGGCCGCGCTTTGCGCTGATCGGATGACCACCGAAGAGGTTGGCCGCCTGCGTCATCTGGCACAGCGCCAATTCGAGGCAGCCGACGCGCAAGCGACCGAGCTGTGGGACGGATCATTTCACCGGCTCATCGCGCAATGTGCCCGCAACCGCCCGCTTTTGACGGCCTATGCGCTGCTCGATAAAATCAGGTCTGATGCGACATGGGTGCGCATCCGGGCCAGGGTGCGCGACAAGGCCTCACTCGCGGTGACCCATTCCGAACATATGGCCATTGTCGAGGCGATTGCCCTGCATCACCGGGATGCCGCCCGACAGGCCATGCGGGATCATCTGGAAACCCGCTTTGCCGCTTTGGAAGGTGAATTGCTGGATCGCGGGCATGACGGACCGCTTGCGGCTGAACATGCAGGTGGCAAAACCGCATGACCAAGGCTCTAGCGGCAGGTGATACCGCTGAGACCTGCTCTGCCCAAGCCGTGTCTGACAGCAAAAGCTGAAATCACCTGATGTTCTAGGCGCGGGTCTGCCAGGTTTTGATCAGATCGCGCAGCTCGTTCTTGCGCACCTTACCTGTCGACGTCTTCGGCAAGTCCTGAAACACGACCTTTTTGGGCCGTTGATAGCCTGCCAGATGCGCGCGCGACATTTCAATGACCGCATCCTCGTCCAGATCAGTGCCAGGCTCGACCTCGACAAAGGCGCAGGGCACTTCGCCCCATTTTTCGTCGGGCATCGCGACAACCGCCGCAAGGGTGATGCCCGGTATCTGGTAGAGCGCATTTTCGACGACGATTGAACTGATGTTTTCGCCGCCTGAGATGATGATATCCTTGGATCGGTCGCGGATCTGTATGTAGCCATCCGGGTGACACACAGCGAGGTCCCCTGACCAGAACCAGCCATCGCGAAAGGCCTCATCCGTGGCCTCTTCGTTTTTGTAGTACCCCTTCATGACGATGTTGCCGCGAAACGCGATCTCGCCCATTGTCTCGCCATCCATAGGCACGGGGGCTCCGGTCTCTGGATCAAGAACCAGTACGTCTTCTTCCAGCTCGTAAGCCACACCCTGGCGCGCCTTGAGGTTGGCCTGTTCGGCCTTTGGCAAATCATCCCAATGCGGTTGCTGCGCACAGACCACGGCGGGGCCATAGACCTCGGTCAGACCATAGACATGCGTGATCGTAATCCCCATCGTCTCCATCGCGGCGATCACTGTCGCGGGCGGCGGGGCGGCCGCGGTCATCATCTTGATGGATTGCGGAAACTCTCGTTTTTCGGCCTCTGCCGCGTTGGCGATCAGCGACATGATGATCGGGGCACCACACAGATGCGTCACCGCGTGATCGGCAAAAGCATTGTAAATCGCATCTGCCCGCGGCGCGCGCAGGAAGACATGTGTGCCGCCAAGCATGGTGATCGTCCAGGGAAAGCACCAGCCGTTGCAATGGAACATCGGCAGGGTCCACAGATAGACCGGGAAATGCCCCATCGACCAGGTGATCACGTTGTTGGTCGCGTTGGTATAGGCCCCCCGATGAGAGTAAACGACGCCCTTGGGCCGCCCCGTGGTGCCGGACGTGTAATTCAGTGCGATGGCGTCCCATTCATCATCGGGCAGGCGATAGGGAAAACTCGGATCACCCTCGGCCAGTAATTCGTCGAAGGTCAGCGCGCCAATGCGCGGGCCGCCGGGTCCTTCAGGATCTTCGATGTCCACAACCAGAACATCACGGCCCAAGATTGCCAAAGCTTCTTTGGCAAGGCCGGAAAACTCAGTATCGACCAACACTATCCGTGCCTCACCATGCTCAAGGATATAGGCGATGGTTTCAGCGTCGAGCCGTGTGTTGTTGGCGTTCAGCACAGCCCCGATCATCGGCACCGCCAGCGCGCATTCCATGGCTTCGGGTATGTTCGGCGCGATCAGCGCGACCGTGTCGCCCTTGCCAATCCCGCGTTTCGACAGGGCAGAGGCAAGCCGTTTGCAGCGTTCGGCCACCTCGGCCCATGTGCGGCGTATCTCGCCATGAACCTCTGCCAATTTGTCGGGGTAAACACGTTCCGTCCGTTTCAGGAACGTCACCGGCGACAGCGGTGTGAAATTTGCCGGACGCTTTTCAAGTTCGGGGCCAGTGAAGTTCATTCGCCCTCCCATTCAGGCATTTCTTCTTTGGTGCTGGCATCGATATCACGCTCGGCGCCTCGCGCCGTCATGTTCTCAGCCATTGCATCTTCCGTAAAGGGATAAGCTGTATCTGTCGCGTGTTTCCATCGCCTCGGCCAGACTGGATTAAGCCGCGATTTGGTCAAAGGCCCAATGGGGCGAAGATGGATGAGATTTTTTAGGATGTGAGAAAAACTGACAAAGGCTTCAAATAAACTCGATAGGAATAATCGATTTCAAAGAGTTATATCAGGGTGAACCGAAAAAACCTCACGCAATTAGGTGATCGAGAGACATATGCCCGAAGTTAAAGTCGCGCTGATGACAGGGACGGGACAAGGCATTGGCCGGGGCTGCGCCGTTGAAATGGCAAAGGCAGGCTACAAGGTCTCGCTGATGTCCCCCTCTGACCGTTCGATCGAGCTGGCCCAAGAGCTTGGAGGCATTGGTCGCCGTGGCTCGGTTCTGGAGGTCGATGATTTGCAAGCGATGGTCGACGACACCATGCGCACCTATGGCCGAATCGATGCCATCGTCAGCAACATGGGTCATGGCGGTACGGTGCCCGAAGCTATCAAGACGGTTGGGTTTGACGCGGATTTCGATGGGCCGCTTTTGGAACTCAGCGACGCGCTGTGGCACGAAAGTCTGGACATGTACGTGCTGAACGTCGTCAAGATTGCCCGCATCGCCACACCCATCCTGATCGAGCAAGGCGGCGGCGCTTTCGTTAACATCTCATCCATGAACACGATCGAGCCGCGCGCGCCTTACCCGATGAGCATGCTGCGCGGTGCGCTGCACAGCTTCTCAAAGCTCTATGGGGATCGCTATGCGCGCCACAACATTCGCATGAACAACCTGTTGCCCGGATTCTGCGAAAACGTGAACCTGTCCGAAAGGGCCCGCCGCGAAATCCCCGCACAGCGCGCCGCAACGTTCGAAGAAATCGGGCAGGCTTGCGTGTTTCTCGCAAGCGAGGGGGCCCGGTACATCAATGGTCAGAGTATACTATCCGACGGCGGAATGAACCGCGCAGTAAGATAGCAGAAAGTCTCTGATATGATTGTAAAGGCACTCAAAGATATCCTTGGAACAGATCGGGATGTGTCCGGTCCGGGCTGGAACAGCAGAAGGTTGCTTCTGGCACAGGACGGAATGGGGTTCACGCTGACCGACACGATCATCGAAAAAGGCGCCGAGCTGGAGCTTGAATACAAACACCATTTAGAGGCGTGTTATTGCATCGAGGGTAGGGGCCAGATCAGGCCATATGACGATGAAACCTGGCATCCGCTTGAACCGTTCACACTCTATGCGCTGGATCAGCACGATCGGCATGTGGTGCAGGCCACTGATACCGATCTAAGACTTGCTTGTGTTTTCACCCCACCGCTGAGCGGTAGCGAAGTGCATCGAGAGGATGGAAGCTATGGTCTTGGAGGTGAATCCGGAAAGAAATAAGCAGAAATACAAAAGGCGACCGCAAGAGATTAGCTGAAAATGCGGGCAAGGTTCAAAAACCGGAATGGGAAAGCGAGGCACATGGCTCGTCGTTCATTTTTAATTCTCTGTTCGCCGTTTTGAGGCTGAGTAAAATATCAAGATCAAAGCATCGTTGGTCACAGATGGTGTACTTTCTATGGTTCAGAAAAATCATCCTTTAATTGAGTATTTTGCAATTGACTCAGCGAAAAGATGTATCAATCTGTCGGCATCGATACCTACTGAGTTTAACCCTCCCTCTTCGCAACAAATCGAAAGGTTCTACCAAATGAATAGAAATATCCCTCTGACGCTTTCCGTGGCGATTTTGCTTGCTTTCGCGACCAGCGCAAGTGCGTCTGACGATATCAGCTTCCCAGTTCCCACAGGTGTTCCTTAGGTAAAAGGCGGTTTCAAAAACACGTCGAGCGGTATCGTCACCAAGGTCAACCAGCAATCCCAAAATGGCTGTGAGCAAATCGACAAAGAACATGATGCCAATGTCGGCTCTGATGGTGGCTTCTATATCTACTACAATCCGGTATGCGACTACGAGTTCCACGTCGAAATCAAGGACTGCAACAACCAAGAGCTGCACATGTCCTCATCCGACATCCAAGCGGGTCAAACAGAAGCGCATTTGAAGGGTGTATGCCCGAACCCCAACCTGACCCGCGAAGTTCCCTGAACACGGTAATTGGATCACCGGGTTCGGTCGCGTTGAAAGCCGCAAATCCGTGGGAGCGGTTCGGTCCGCTCCTTTCCGGTTTGACATTCGGAAATCAGATTTGTTTGCCTTCTGTCGGTTATATTGTCTTTGGCAGAGTCCCTTCCCGCCAATAGGCAAGCCCGGGTACTTAAAGACAGGCCCGAGAGCCATCTCTGAACAATCCCAAATACGAGAGAGAGCGATGTCTAAAGCTTTGAAACTCAAGACGGTTGCCCTGATTTCAATTGCGGTCCTTACCTGCAATGCCGCGCTGGCGGATGATCTTTATACGGTCAAGATAACGAACAATACGGATTATGCATTCATAAACGGTGTTTACGAAAACAAGTCGGGGGTGAACGTTCAGACCCCGATACCGACAACGATCCCAATCGGCGAGAGCGGTACGGTTCAGTTTGAGTACAACATCAACACGTCCCCGCACCTCAATATGCATTGGACGCTTGAGAACGACAACGACCACGCGGTTGCAGCCATCATCAAGAGCCCGGGCAATTGCCACACGGACGTACCGGACGGAGTACACAGCGATCACTACAACTGTAATTCCAAAAACATCAGTTTCGTCTACTGCATGAGCGATCAGACAGAGGATTGCAGCAGACAATAAGGCGTTTGGACATGGCGCGCTTAAGCGTTCGATCAATTCCCAAAAGCAGAGCTAATACCTCTTGGCTTGAGAGGGCAAAATTTGTAGCTTTGAGCCCAAAAAAGACTATTGAGATGCAACCAGAAGAATAGTCCTTGAGGGGCCTATGACGAGCAAAACAGACGCAGATCGGACTGGAATCTGCTTGACCAGAGCGTTTCGCGAGATCCGCGCGTTGACCGCATATCGTATTCGACAGATGGCCAACAATATGATGCGCAAGGGAACACGCATGCTTTGGTTTGCCATGGCCCTGTTTCTGGCTGCCTGCAGTGGCAACATTATTTCAAACAGCGGTGTCTATTATAATCAGGGTCTTGAGGACTCCTATAATAGCATCTTGCTGACAAACATTGTGCGTTCAGCCAAAGGCCGGCCTACTTATTTCTCAGCCGTAGGCGACTATTCGGGAAGCACGGACAATAGTCTCGGTCTGTCGACGGATCTTGATGCCAGCATCAACGAGCTGAGCTCGACCGATGTGGGCCTTGGAATTGACGCGGGCCCTGATAACTCGCGCAACGCAAACGTTTCTTCGCTTGAAACCGAACAGTTCACGCAGGCGATCCTGACGCCGCTCAGTCGTAAATTGTTTTTCTTGTTGGCTGAAGGGCAGGCGCGCGAACGGCTTGATCTGCTGACTACATTGACGGTCAAATGGATAGCTGTTCCCAAAAGCACCATTGCAGGCCTGCAAAGACAGGCCACAAACGAATGTGCAGGGAACACGGCAACCTTTCCCAACGCACTGAAAGCCATGTGCCGACAATTGCCCCTTGTCATTGCAAATGGCAATTGCGCTGGCTCGCTCACATCCGGCGGAGGCCGCATCGTGCTCCGGAGCGATCCTACAAACGCCTGTCAGCACGCACGCTTTCGCGCGCTGGTCGAGCCGATCACCATATTGCAGCCCGCATTGTTACGGGCCAATTCCGGGAATTCGGTCACGTTACTTGCATTGGAGCAATCCGCAGCGGCGCCGGTCTCTGCACGAGAGGTCCGCAACGGGGCAGTCGCGGCTGCAAATGACGACAGCAACAACACAAAGACACCACCATCACAAAATCAGGATCTTTTGCTGTTTGGCAGCGGAAGCTCATTCGCGCTGCGATCCCCCAAGGAGATCATCCAATATCTGGGCGAAATTGTTAAAGCAGACTATTTGAACGAAGCCGTCCCCATGCTGACAGGGCCAAGGGGCAGTGAAATCCCGGTTTTCGAACTCCTCCACGACGACCGCATCACATCAGACGCAAAGCTCTATGAAATTGATGGAGAACCCTATGCTCTCGATGAGCCGGACCTAGGCAAACATGCGAGCAGTTTTTCTTATCCGTCTCTGGCCGTTTTGAAAGAAGTGATCAGCCTGAATACTTCGCAAAGTGTCCTGCCCAAGAGCCCTAATATTTTGGTTCAATAACGAAGGAGTAGTCCCAAATAAGAAGCACGATCATTGTCTGAATCATTTGGGCGCAACCAATCGGAATTCCGGTATAGTTTTGTTCCAAAGCTCCGATCGGTGCACCCGCATCCAAACAGGTCGAGTTGTAACCCATAAGAAACTGATGGCTCGACGAGATGTTCTGTTACGGCTTCATCTGCACAGGCATAATTTTTTATTCTCAGCTCAATTCGATGTTGGCGGTATTTCTTTAATAAGTGTGAATGGCGTTGCGCTATAAATTAACATAACATTGATTATCAGATTACTTGCGCAGCCCCAAAACGAATACGTCACCCGTTATTAATTCGGGAATACACTCTGCCCTCAAAAGTCAACGAGAGTGAGCTGACATGGGCTGGATGGTTATAAGTAGGCGCGAGAGAAGCAGCAAATATTTAACTGCCGTGCGTGCTTAGTCTCTGACTAAGATTCGAAGCTTTCCGCCATCATCTGGCAATGATTTCGTGAGTTCTGAATGGAGACGATGAAGTTCCCATGCTGGTAAAGCACCAAGAGACACTCCCTCGGCGGCTTCTTCTGAGCAAAACGGAGGATACGCGTGTATTAGATGTCCGTCTGGTAGTTCGCCGTGATCTTGCTGGAACCGCAAAAGAGGTTCCATGGCTAAGAACCCAATAGGATCAGCATTTGCCCGTCTGAGGAATTCACCGAGGGACAACCCCATGTCTTCAATCTCGCCTGTCTCAGCAGACAAGCGGATGACATCAGTCGATCTCAGAAGGAACTGATCGCCGACACAGTCTTCGGCAAATGGCACCCACTCTCGGCTAACCGCAGGAAAGAGTTCGCCAATCGAATCTGGCCCTAACCACGCTCGACGAAAGGAGTGCCAATCAGGCTCCTTGCAGGCGCCACGTACATGCAAGCCACCACCAAATTGAACGAAGCCGTTCAGTGAAGTTAAAACAGATGCAAGGCTTTCCGGTAAACGTTCCAATAGCGCTTTGTCGTCTACTGGCGGTCCTTGAAGTGTTACGTGGCTCAATTCCATATCTGGATCATAGCCAAAGCCGCACGGGTTACCACCGTAGCGCACCTACTTCGCAAGGCATTTTAGCCCTCCAATATACAAGGTCTCCGGGCTGCGAAGCCTTGCTCCCGTCACATCCCGTGATGACACCTTTGCTTTGCACAACCAGTGACGTTTCTATTTGGGTGCACCGATCTTTCAGAGCTCAACGAATGCGAGCCCCAGACTCCACGTCGAAGATCATGGCGCGCTCTGGTCGCAGGACGAGGCTGACCGTTTCGCCTTCGCGGCTGCGTTCGTCGTCGCGTTCTTCGACGATCAGTTTGTCGCCGTTTGAAGCGGTGAGATAGCTATAGGACACGCCCCCAAGCGCTTCGGTCAGATCGACTGTCAGGGCCTCTCCGGTGCGGTCCAGGCCGATATGTTCTGGCCGGATACCCAGAGTGACCTTGTTCATGCCCGCAGGTATCGGCGCTGGTGGTGCAAGCGGTTCGGACAGCGCGGGATGTGTCAGCTTGCCGTCGACAATGTCACAATCCAGAAAGTTCATCGACGGGGAACCGATGAAACCGGCCACAAACCTGTTGTCCGGATTGCGATAAAGTTCGAGCGGAGCGCCGACTTGTTCGATTCGACCGTCACGCAGAACAACGATCTTGTCGGCCATGGTCATGGCTTCGACCTGATCGTGGGTGACGTAGATCATCGTTGCCCCGATCTCCTTGTGCAGCCGCGCAATCTCGACGCGCATCTCGACGCGCAACTCGGCGTCGAGGTTGGACAAAGGCTCGTCGAAAAGGAACACTTCGGGACCGCGTACAATGGCACGACCGATGGCGACACGCTGACGCTGACCGCCGGACATCGCTTTGGGCTTGCGTTTCAGATACGGGCCCAATTTCAGGATATTCGACGCCTCCTGAACTTTCTTTTCGATCTCAGCCTTCGCCACACCGTTCATTTTCAGGCCGAAACCCATGTTTTCGGCAACGGTCATATGTGGGTAAAGCGCATAGGTCTGGAACACCATCGCAACGCCGCGTTTGGCCGGGTCCATATGTGTCACATCCCGTGCGCCGATTTTGATGGTCCCTTCCGAGGTTTCTTCCAGCCCGGCGATCATCCGCAACAGTGTCGATTTCCCACAGCCTGACGGGCCCACAAACACGCAGAACTCACCGTCCTGAATATCAAGATCAACGCCATGAATGACTTGTGTGGACCCATAGCGCTTGATCGCCTTCTCCAGTGTCACTCCGGTCATGAGATAAGTACCTTTTCCTGTTGTGTTTCGGGAAAGCGCCAAGATTGCGCTTCGCGCCCAATATTGCTCGCGGTCTGGAGAACGCGCGGCGCCCATTGTTCGAGTTCTTTCAGGTCCGTGCGGCTGGTTGGGCCTGTGATCGACAGCGCACCCAAGACCCGTCCACCGGCTGTCAGTACGGGCGCAGCAATACAGATGATGCCCGGTTCATGCTCTTCCCGGTCGAATGCGTATCCGCAGGCCCGGACCTGATCCAACTCAGCTCGCAATTCCTGTTCTGATGTCAGTGTATTCGGTGTGAACCGGAAATAGCTTTGCTGGGATAAAGCCGCGGCAAGCGTTGTTTCGGGTAGAAATGCAAGCATCGCCTTGCCGACGCCGGTGCAATAGGCTGGGCCAACTTTGCCGGCTTGGCTGTACATCTCAACCGGTTCTGTTGCATTGCGCTTGTCAACGTAGAGAACCTGATTGGCGTCCAACTGCGCCAGATGCACGGTTTCGCCAAGATCGCGGCTAAGCGAATCCAAATGCGGACGGGCCACGGGCGCCAAAGAGCTTTGAGTCCAGGCCGCATGCGCCAGACGCACAAGGCGAATCCCCGGCGCATAGGATTGCCGGTCAGGGTCATAGTTGAGCATACCCTGATTGGTGAGGGTCTGAAGAAACCGATACAGGGTCGCTTTGGGAAAGGGGCTTTTGTCCAACAGCTCAGCAAAACGCACGGGCCGGCTGAATCCCGCAACGAGATCCAACACATCGCACGCCTTACCGACAGTCCCGTCCCCTGACATCTGGTGCCGTCTCCTCCCCTTCGCCCTGCCCTTGCAGGATTGTTGTTGACAACCCTAACGGAAATGATGTGTAGTTTTCAATATATAAATCATAGTTCCAAATAATGGAACAACTTTGGATGCACATGGGAGGAAAATATGTATTCCAAAACCAAAAAGACATTGGCCGCCCTCGCCGCCTGTACAGCAATCGCAGGGCCAGCCGCAGCTGAGCTGAGCGGCGATATGTCGATTTTCCTGGATACGTCGAACCCGGCACCGCGCGCGACGATGGAAGCGATGATCGAACGGTTCGGGGAAAAACACCCTAATCTGAACATTGAAGTCACGGTGATCGACCGCGAAGCCTACAAGACGCAGATCCGAAACTTCCTGACGGCCAACGCACCGGATGTTGCCACCTGGTATGCCGCCAACCGCATGAAACCCTATGTCGAAGCGGGTCTGTTCGAAGACGTGTCTGATTTGTGGGCCGAGCCGATGTTCGAGGAAGACCTCAAATCGACCAAAGGCGCGATGACCATCGATGGCAAGCAGTGGGGCGTGCCCTACACCTACTACCAGTGGGGCGTCTATTACCGCAAAGACATCTTTGATGAACTCGGCCTGAGTGAGCCTTCCACATGGGACGAAGAAAAGGCGAACTGCGAAAAGATCGTAGCGTCGGGTCGGGCCTGCTATACCATCGGCACCAAGTTCCTGTGGACCGCTGGCGGATGGTTCGACTATCTGAACATGCGTACCAACGGTTATGATTTCCACAACCAGCTCGCCAACGGCGAAATCAGCTGGGAAGATGACCGCGTCAAGCAGACCTTTGCCAACTGGAAAGAGCTGATCGACATGGGGGCGTTTATCGACAACCACCAGACCTATAGCTGGCAGGAAGCGCTGCCCTTTATGGTCAATGGCGAAGCTGCAGCCTATCTGATGGGTAACTTCGCGGTCGCACCGCTGCGCGATGCAGGTCTGACCGATGATCAGTTGGATTTCTACCAGTTCGTCTCGATCAACCCGGGTGTGGAACTGGCGGAAGATGCTCCGACCGACACCTTCCACATCCCTTCGGCTGCTCAGAACAAAGAGGCCGCCCGGGAGTTTCTGAGGTTTGTCGCCTCGCCCGAAGAGCAGACAATCATCAACAATGGCAAAAACCTGGGGCAGTTGCCTGTGAACTCGAAATCCACCGTGGATGACGACAAGTTCCTGCAAAAGGGCTTCACTATGCTGAGCGAAAACAGCCCAGGCGGCGTCGCGCAGTTCTGGGACCGGGATGCACCTGCTGAAATGGCCAAAGTGTCGATGGAAGGCTTCCAGGAATTCATGGTCAAGCCCGACAGCCTCGACAAGGTTCTGTCCAAGCTGGAGCGCGCCCGCGGTCGTATCTACGACAAATAAGGTGTCGGCAGCCGCACTTTAAGTCGCACAGGTAAAGACAATCGGCGGGGTAAAATTCCGCCGGTTGAAACACTTCCCAGACAAGAGATGGCCATCATGACCGCCTCGACCGACATTACCGAGACCGAAACTGAAAGCTGGTTTCACCGAAACCAACAAGCGATTGCGCCCTGGCTTTTTCTGGCACCGGGGATCCTTTTCTTCCTGGTTTACGTCATTGCCCCCGTTTTTCAGTCGTTCAACCTGTCACTCTATGAGTGGGATGGGCTGGGTCAGGCCGAGTATGTCGGGATGCGCAACTATGAAGACCTCTATTATGAATGGGTCGATCGCGATGCATTCTATGTTTCGCTCAAAAACAACCTGATCTGGCTGGTCCTCTACCTGCTTGCCATTCCCGCAGGGTTGTTTATCGCGTTACTACTGAACCAAACCGTGTTCGGCATCCGGCTGTATAAGTCGCTGTTCTTTTTCCCGTTTGTAATCAGCCAGGTCGTTGTCGGGCTTGTTTTCACATGGTTTTACGATCCGACCTTTGGTTTGCTGAACCAGTTTCTGGGGCTGTTCGGCGCTGGTCCGATCAACGTGCTCGGAAACGAGCATCTCGTGACCTACGGCATCATCGCGGCCGGGCTTTGGCCGCAGACCGCCTATTGCATGATCCTGTACCTCACCGGTCTGAATGCGGTGGACCCCGAACAGATCGAAGCGGGGCGACTGGATGGTGCGAAGGGTATCAAAATGCTGTGGTACATCGTGCTGCCGCAGCTGCGCCCGGCGACCTTCATCGCCTTTGTGGTCACCATCATCGGAGCGCTGCGATCCTTCGACCTGATCTCGGTCATGACGCAAGGCGGTCCTTTCGGGTCGTCCCGTGTGCTGGCCTATTACATGTTCGAGGTTGCCTTGTCCGAATACGGCTTCCGCATGGGCTATGGCGCCGCGATTGCCGTGGTGCTGTTCATGATCATGATGTGCTTCATCGTCTACTTCCTGTGGTCGATGTACCGCGAAGAGAAGGGACACTGATATGTTTCCCACACCCATCGAAAAACAACCCAAAGCGGCCCAGATAACCTACAAGATTCTTCTGCCGGTCGCTCTTTTGATGTGGCTTGGCCCGCTTCTCGCTGTCGCGCTTTTCTCGGTCAAACCGGACGCCGATTTTGTGAATGCCAACTATTGGGGCCTGCCGACATCCTTCGAATTTGCCAACAATTATGGTCAGGTGTTCTTTAACAGCGACATGCCGCGCTACATGCTGAACTCGCTTTTGATTACCGTTCCGACGGTCATCGGGGCGGTGGCGCTTAGCACCATGACCGGCTTTGCGCTGGGGATTTACAAATTCAAGGCGAATATGTGGATTTTCTTCATGTTTGTTGCGGGCAACTTTGTCCCGTTCCAGATTCTGATGGTGCCCGTTCGCGACCTGACGCTGGAGCTGGGCCTTTATAACACCAAAACCGGTCTGGTCCTGTTTCATATCGCGTTCCAGACCGGGTTCTGCACACTCTTCATGAGGAACTTCATCAAAGCCCTGCCCTTTGCGTTGATCGAAGCGGCCCGGGTCGAGGGGATCAGCGAGTTCAGGATTTTCTGGTACGTCGTTCTGCCCTTGATGAAACCCGCGCTGGCCGCATTGTCCGTTCTCATGTTCACTTTCATCTGGAACGACTATTTCTGGGCCGTTGTCCTGACGCAGGGCGCCGAAAGCCAGCCTGTGACAGCCGGTATCACCAGCTTTAACGCGCAGTTTCGGGCCGCCTATCACTTGATGAGCGCGGGTTCCATCGTGGCGGCTCTGCCACCGGTTGCCATGTTCTTCCTGATGCAAAAACACTTTATCGCGGGCCTGACCCTCGGAGCTGTGAAGTAATGATAAGAACCTGGTCGCTTCATGATGAGCGGCAATCCCTGGTGCTTGCGGCGCATCGCGAGCGCTTGCCCGAAATTGTGTATTTCGGCCCCCGGCTGCCAGAGAATGAAGACCATGAAACCTTGTTTCAGGCCCATGGTCTGGATGTGACCGGCGGTATGCTGGACGCCAACCCGGAACTGTCTATGTGCCCTGAGGCGACGCGCAGTTTTCCGGGTCAACCCGGTCTGATTTTGCGTGACGGCGACGGCACGCCGATCCTGCCGAAATTCTGTTACGCCGCCGAAAAGGTCGAGGATGATCATCTGACCCTGACCTTTCGGGACGAAGACCACCGATTGACCTATCAGGCGGTGTTCTCGATTGACCCGAAAACCCATATCATCGAAGCCCGCGCCGTGCTTGAGGCGGATCGCCCCGTCATTCTGCACTGGCTGTCTGCACCGGTGTTTCCAGCGCCGCAACTGTCGGACAGTTTGATGGATTTCGCCGGGCGTTGGTGCGGTGAGTTCCAGACCAACACCACCCCGTGGTCTGCGGGCATCCGCTATCGCGAGAACCGCACCGGGCGAACCGGTCACGAGCACTTTCCGGGTCTGATCGTCCCGGTGCGCGGCGCAACAAACGCGCAAGGTCAGGCTTATGGGTTTCACTACGGCTGGTCCGGTGGGCATCGCATGTTGGCCGAGGAATTGCCCGACGGGCGGCGCCAGATCCAGTTCGGGCATGCCGCGCGCATGGAACGCGAAGCGGCCACTCGGTTTGAGACCGCGCCGCTCTATGCCGTGTTTTCAGCCGATGGGATCAACGGTTGCGCGGTTGCTTTTCAGCGTCACCTGCGGGATCGCATTGTCGCCTTTCCAAAGCCCGACCGCCCCCGCCCGGTGCACTACAATTGCTGGGAAGCGGTCTATTTCAATCACAACCTGCCAGAGCTCAAAGATATCGCAGACCGCGCCGCAGCGCTTGGGGCAGAGAGGTTTGTTCTGGATGATGGCTGGTTTGGCCAGCGGGATGATGACACCTCGTCGCTGAGCGATTGGGAAGTCGACGCCCGGAAATACCCCGACGGTCTGGACCCGCTGATCAATCACGTTCATTCGCTTGGGATGACGTTCGGCATCTGGTTTGAGCCTGAAATGATCAACCCCGACAGCAGCATCCACCGGGCCCATCCGGAATGGGCGCTGGGGGGCGAGGATCAGATACTGGGGCGGCAGCAAAAAGCGCTGAACATGGCGTTGCCCGAGGTTCGCGAATTCCTGTATGACCGCATGTCCGCAATTCTTGCAGGCCATGAGATTGACTATATCAAGTGGGATCATAACCGCGTGCTGCCTATGCCGGACGCGGCGCAAACCCGCGGATCATACGCGCTGATTGACCGGCTGCGTCAGGAGTTTCCACATATCGAGATCGAAAGCTGCGCCAGTGGCGGTGGGCGGATCGATTTTGGCATTCTCAAACGCACCCAACGCGTTTGGCTCAGTGACAGCAATGACGCGTTGGAGCGGCTGCGCATTCAGCACAATGCGGCGATATTCCTGCCCATGGCCGTCACCGGAAGCCATGTGGGCCCGCGCGTCTGCCACACCTCGGGCCGCGTGCTCGACATCCGGTTCCGGGCCTGGGTGGCCGCCCAGCGGCATATGGGGTTCGAAATGGACCCGCGCGAATTGACCGATCAGGAACAGGCGGTTCTGCGAGAGGTCACACAATGGTGGAAAGACAACCGTGATTGGCTTTACCATGCCGACATCTTGCGGTTGGACAGCCCCGACCCGTCGGTTATTGCCGAACAGCAGCAGACTACGGATGGATCGCGTTTTGTCGTGTTCGCGGGCAAGCTTGACACCTCACCGCAGATCGCGCCGCGCCCCCTGCGGCTGACCCGGCTTGAGGCGGAGGCGCAATACCGCGTCGAGCTGCGCGACACCGCGACCGCGCCAGCCACGTTGTCGCGTGGCAACCCGGCTTTGAAACAAGGACCTGTAACCGTAAGCGGCCAATATCTGATGAGCCATGGCTTGTCTCTGCCGTGGAGCTTCCCGCAATCGATGTGGGTGATTGAAGGGCATAAACTATGACTAAGAAACGTCGTTCGCAGCACTGGTATGGAAAACTGGACAAGGACGGGTTCATCCACCGGTCCTGGATGAAAAACCAGGGCTTTCCTGATCACGCCTTTGACGGGCGACCTGTCATTGGTATCTGCAATACCTGGTCCGAACTGACCCCTTGCAATTCCGGCCTGCGCGATCTGGCCGAAGGGGTCAAACGCGGGGTTTGGGAGGCCGGGGGCTTTCCGGTCGAATTCCCCGTCATGTCACTGGGTGAGACCCAGATGAAGCCGACCGCGATGCTGTTTCGCAACCTGCTGGCCATGGATGTCGAGGAATCAATCCGTGCCTACGGTATCGACGGGGTCGTCCTGCTGGGCGGATGCGACAAGACCACACCGGGCCAGTTGATGGGCGCAGCTTCGGTCGATCTGCCGTCCATCGTGGTCAGTTCCGGTCCGATGTTGAATGGCAAGTTTCAGGGCAAAGACATAGGTTCGGGAACCGATGTGTGGAAATTCTCCGAAGCGGTTCGCGCCGGAGAAATGACCTTGCAGGATTTCATGAACGCTGAATCCGGCATGTCGCGCAGCGCCGGTGTCTGCATGACAATGGGGACAGCCAGCACAATGGCATCGCTGGTCGAGGCGATGGGGATGTCCCTGCCCACAAACGCCGCCCTGCCCGCCGTTGATGCCCGCCGCATGGCCCTGGCGCATCTGACCGGCAAGCGGATTGTCGAGATGGTGGACGAAGACCTCAAACCCTCGGACATTCTGACCAAAGAAGCTTTTGAGAACGCGATCCTCACCAACGCAGCTGTCGGAGGGTCGACCAACGCGGTTGTGCACCTGCTGGCGCTGGCGGGCCGGGTCGGCGTGGACCTGACCCTCAAGGATTTTGAGATCGGATCGGAAATCCCCCTGCTGGTGAACTGTATGCCCTCGGGCAAATACCTGATGGAAGACTTCTGCTATGCAGGCGGCGTGCCGGTTGTTCTGAACGAACTCAAACCCTTCCTGCGCCCTTCAAAAACCGTGCTGAACAAAGACATCGCGGCCCATTACGAGGGTGCAGAATGTTTCAACACGGATGTGATCCGCCCCTTCGGCGACCCGGTGAAACCTGCCGCAGGGCTGCGCGTTCTGCGCGGTAATCTTGCGCCCAAAGGGGCCATCGTCAAACCCTCTGCCGCGACAGATGCGCTGCTGGAAACCGAGGCCGAAGCTTTCGTGTTCGAAAACATCGAAGATCTGAAAGCCAATATCGACCGCGAAGATCTGCCGGTCACGCCCGAGACCATTCTGGTGCTCAAAGGCTGTGGTCCCAAAGGTTATCCCGGAATGCCCGAGGTTGGTAACATGCCGATCCCGGGGAAACTGGTGAAACAGGGCGTCCGCGACATGATCCGCATCAGTGATGCGCGCATGTCGGGCACAGCCTATGGCACCGTGATCCTGCATGTCAGCCCCGAGGCTCAGGCAGGCGGCACATTGGCGCTGGTCAAAACCAGCGACCGGATCCGTATTTCGGCCAGTAAAGGCGAGATGGAATTGCTGGTCGACGAAACAGAACTGGACGCGCGTCGTGCCGCGTGGCAACCGGACGATCCGCATTACACCCGCGGATATGCAAAGCTCTATATCGACCATGTGCTGCAAGCCGATCAGGGGGCGGACCTCGATTTCCTTGTGGGTAAAGACACCCGCCTCGTGACCAGAGAGAGCCACTGATGACCAAGCAAGCCACGTTCCCCGACCTGGAGGGCGCATCCGTCTATATCACCGGCGGCGGCTCGGGCGTTGGCGCTGCATTGACCGATGGGTTTTTGTCGCAAGGGGCCAATGTGGCCTTCATCGGTCGTTCGGATGCCAGCGCCTTTGTCGACGAGATGCGCGACAAACACGGTCGCGCGCCTTTGTTCATGCAGGGTGACATGACCGATACCGAGCTTTTGCACGCCACCATGCAAAAGGCCGCCGAGGCGCATGGCCCGCTGGACGTTCTGATCAACAACGCAGCCAATGACAAGCGCCACACGCTGGACGAGACGACGACTGAGTTTTGGGATTGGATGATCGAGGTCAACCTTAAGGCCTATTACTTTGCCTGTAAGGAAGCCGCGCGGCAGATGCAGGGCAAGGGCGGGGCCATCGTGAATTTCAGCTCGATCAGCTACATGATGGGAAACTCCGGCTATCCGATCTATACGACATCGAACGCGGGTATCACTGGCATGACGCGATCCCTGGCACGAGAGTTGGGGCCGCAGAAAATCCGCGTGAATGCCCTGGCCCCGGGTTGGGTTTTGACGCAAAAACAACTGGATATGTGGGCCACGCCCGAAGACCTTGCCGCCCATCTGGATCGCCAATGCCTCAAGGAACATCTGACGCCCGAAGACATGATTGCGCCTACCCTGTTTCTTGCGTCCGAGGCCAGTCGGGCGATGACCGGACAATGCATAGCGGTCGACGGGGGCGTGGTGGTATCGGGGTGATGAAATGAACACTGAGTGGATAGCTGTCGATTGGGGAACGTCTCATCTGCGGGCATGGGCCATGCAGGGCGACAAGGTTCTGGATCAGGCCGAGTCCGCTGACGGCATGGCGCGCCTTGCCAATGGCGACTTTCAATCGGCCCTGCTGTCACTGATTGAAAGCTGGTTGCCAGCTGCGCCTGTTGACGTCATTGCCTGTGGTATGGTGGGGGCACGGCAAGGTTGGGTTGAGGCGCCTTATTCAGCGGTTCCCTCCGCGCCGGTTCCGGTTACGCCGTTTCGGGTGCCAAACACCGATCCTCGCATTCGCGCCTTTGTTGTGCCGGGGTTAAAGCAGATGTCACCTGCCGACGTGATGCGCGGTGAGGAAACGCAGATTGCCGGATACCTGGCCACCAGGCCGAATTGGGACGGGGTTATCTGCCTTCCCGGTACGCATACAAAGTGGGTCCAGGTCTCTGCCGGTGAGGTCGTCAGCTTTCGCACCTTCATGACGGGCGAGCTTTTTGATCTTTTGCGACGCCAATCCGTTCTGAAACATTCGATTGGTGAGGGCTGGAACGACGCGGCCTTTTCCGAAGCCGTGGCTGACGCGTTGTCGAAACCCGAACAATTCGCAGCGCGGTTGTTTGGATTGCGGGCTGCCGACCTGCTGCATGGTCAGGACGCAAACATCGCCCGGGCGCGTCTGTCCGGTGCACTGATCGGGGTCGAACTCGCGGCCACACGCCCCTATTGGCTGGGTCAGCAATTGGCGATCATCGGGGCCAAAACCCTGTCGGGCCTTTATGCACAGGCCCTTGCTGATCAAGGCGCGTTTGTCGACACCGCAGATGCAACTGTTACAACGCTGGCCGGTTTGAAACTGGCCCGAAATCTGACGAGGAAAACAGCATGAGCCGCCCCATTATTGCAATCTTGCGCGGTCTGCACCCGAACCAGGCAGTCGATGTTGGCACTGTCCTGCTGAATGCCGGGATTGACCAGATCGAGGTTCCGCTGAACTCGCCGGACCCGTTGGAGAGCATCCGCCTTTTGGCTGGTGCCTTTGGTGACAAAGCCCTGATTGGCGCGGGCACCGTATTGACCACAAGCGAGGTTGAACAGGTGGCGGCCGTTGGCGGAAAGCTCATCGTTTCTCCCAATTTCGATGCCGATGTCATCGGCAAATCCGTAGCACTTGGCTTGCAAAGCTGGCCGGGTGTCTACACGCCGACCGAAGCCTTCGGAGCGCTAAAGGCAGGGGCCACTGGGTTGAAACTGTTCCCCGGTGTGATGGCCGGCCCCACCGGCCTTGCGGCCTTGCGTCCGGTCTTGCCAAAGGGGACAAAAGTGTTCGCGGTAGGTGGCGCAGGGCCTGAAAACTTCGACAAATGGCTTCAGGCCGGAGCGGACGGATTTGGAATAGGATCGGCCCTGTTCAAACCCGGCATGAAAGTCTCTGAAATCGCCGAGCGTGCCCGCACAATCGTGTCCGCCTATGACAGGGCGGTGGCATGACTCACGTCTATGACAACCGCCCCTGCGAGTTGGGAGAGGGGCCATTGTGGCATCCCGATCGGAAGCAGCTGTTCTGGTTCGACATCGTCGGAAAACGTCTGATGACCCGGAACGGTGACACACCGCAGCACTGGCAGTTCGACGAACATGTCTCGGCGGCTGGGTGGGTCGACCGGGACACGCTTTTGATGGCATCGGAAACCGGGCTGTGGCGCTTTGACATCGAAAGCGGCGCACGGGAACGGGTTGTGGCGCTTGAGGCCGACAACAGCATAACACGCTCGAATGACGGTCGCGCCGATCCGTGGGGCGGCTTCTGGATCGGGACGATGGGAAAGCAGGCCCAGCCAAAGGCAGGCGCGATCTATCGGTTCTACCAAGGTGAATTGCGCCAACTTGTGCCGGATGTCACCATATCGAACGCGATCTGCTTTGCGCCCGACAAAAGCTGTGCCTATTACACGGACACTGCGACCCGACAGGTGATGCGTCAGCCACTTGATCCCGAAAACGGCTGGCCGGTTGGTGCTGCTCAGGTCTTTCTGGACCTCAACGCAGATAACCTGAACCCGGACGGGGCGGTTGTTGATACTTCGGGCAATATCTGGATCGCTCAATGGGGTGCCGCGCGGGTAGCGGTTTACAATTCCCAAGGGCTGTTTCAGAAAGCGATCGCTATTCCGGCCCTTCAGCCCTCCTGCCCCGCTTTTGGTGGCGAAGACCTGACAACCCTGTTCTGTACGACCGCCCGTTCAGGGTTGGAGGCCGATGCGATTGAAACCCAACCCCAAAACGGCATGACTTTTGCGACAGCGACCGCAGGTCAGGGCCAGGCAGAACACAGAGTCCGTTTATGACACCAGAACTTGGCGTTTGCTATTACCCCGAACATTGGCCAGAGGCGATGTGGGCGGAAGATGCCGCGCGCATGGTGGAAACCGGTCTGCGCTGGGTGCGGATCGGCGAATTCGCATGGAGCCGGTTGGAACCCAGGCCCGGCGATCTTCAATTCGACTGGCTTGACCGCGCCGTTGAAACGCTGGGTTCAGCGGGATTGAAAGTGGTGATGGGGACCCCGACGGCCACCCCTCCGCGCTGGATGCTGGACAAGCTCCCGGACATGCTGGCCGTGGACCAGAACGGCAACCCGCGCAAGTTTGGTTCTCGCCGTCACTATTGTTTCAGCCATCAGGGCTACATCGAAGAATGTCGACGCGTGGCTCGGCTGATGGGCGAGCGTTACGGCCGAAACGCCCATGTGCTGGCATGGCAGATCGACAATGAATATGGCTGCCACGACACCACAATCAGCTATTCGGACGCTGCTCTGGCCGCGTTTCGAGTGTGGCTGGCGAACCGTTACGGCACGATTGAGGCTTTGAACGCGGACTGGGGCAATGTGTTCTGGTCGATGGAATACACTGGTTTCGACCAGGTCGACTTACCCAATCTGACTGTGACCGAGCCGAACCCCGCCCATGTTCTTGCCTTCCGCCGGTTCAGCTCGGATCAGGTTGTGGAATTCAACAAGGCTCAGGTCGATGTATTGCGTCCGCTGACCGATGCGCCGCTGTCGCATAATTACATGGGCCGGGTGCTGGAATTCGATCATTTCAAAACCGGGGCCGATCTGGATATCGCGACCTGGGACAGTTATCCGATCGGTTTTCTGTCTGACCGGCTGGAAGCCGAAGACAGCCACAAGACCGCTTTCCTGCAACAGGGTGACCCCGACATGCAGGCCTTTCACCACGATCTGTACCGTGCCGTTGGTCGGGGCCGCTGGTGGGTGATGGAACAACAGCCCGGCCCGGTCAACTGGGCCCCCTACAATCCGGCCCCCCTGCCCGGCATGGTACGCCTCTGGTCGTTGGAGGCCGTAGCGCATGGGGCGGAAGTGGTCAGCTATTTCCGCTGGCGGCAGGCACCCATGGCTCAAGAACAGATGCATGCAGGCCTGTTGACCGCATCCGGCGCCGACGCACCGGGTTTGGCCGAGGCGCGGCAAACAGCCGATGACCTGGCGCAACTGGGTGATGTTGCAGCCACAAAGGCCGACGTTGCCATCGTGTTTGACTATGCCTCGGACTGGGCCTGGACAACGCAACCGCAAGGGGCGGGGTTCAACTACTTTTGGTTGGTATTCTCCGCCTATCGCGCGCTACGCCGGGCGGGGCTGTCGGTTGATGTCGTCCCTGCGGGCGCTATACCCAATGGGTACGCACTGCTGCTTGCGCCGGGTCTGGCGACGGTGGATGGAGATCTGGAAAAACGCCTGTCAGAGGCCTGTGATCTGGCCATTCTCGGGCCCCGCAGCGGGGCGATTACCGCTGAATTCCAGATCCCCCAGAACGGGCGGCCCGGTTTGTCCCGGCTGGAATGCGAGGTTGAACTGGTCGAAACTCTGCCCCCGAACGTGGAGCGCCGCGTTACCGGCGGTGGTGCGGCACAGCACTGGATCGACCGGTTGTCCGGCGATGCCACCGATTTGCTGAATTTTGAGGATGGCACCCCTGCCCTGAAAGGCGAAGAAGGGCTGTGGTATCTGGCCGGGTTCCCGGATGAGGCGCTGTGGGATCGGGTGATTGCGATGGCCGCGGATAAGGTCGGTCTGACCTTGCGACCGATGCCTCATGGCTTGCGGTTGCGGGAAACAGAGCGGCACGTCTTTCTGATCAACTATAGCAGTGACCCGGTTGAGTGGCAGGGCCAGGAAATCAGCGGCTGCGATGTCAGGATACTTGAAATCGCTTAATCCGACCTGGCGCCGGAGGAATAGTAGAACGCAATCGCCTGCGCCCGGTTTTTAACCGAAAGCTTCTCGTAGATATTGGACAGGTGAAACTTGACGGTATTTGTCGAAATTTTCAGGTCTTTCGACAATTCTCGGTTAGACAGACCCTTGGCCAGCGCCTCAAGGATAACACGTTCTTTGCGCGACAGCGTGTGGATCGGGTCTGTTTGCATCTTGCGCACATCGATGAATGGAAACACCATTTTACCCGCCGCGACGTCGGCGCAGGTTTCCAGCAATACGTCCACCTCACCCGAGCGCGACGCAAACCCCGCCGCACCCGCTTGCATGGCAAGGCGGGGTATGTCCCCAACATCATCGCCATAGATGACAAACCGGGGGGCGCCCTCTTGTTCGCGCAAAACCTCGATCAGTTTTGCTGCACCCAGAACTGGCAATGTCCACGAAATCACGCAGACCCGAACCGGCACGCGCATCACCGCGCCCAGGAACCCTTCGGCCGTCGCCGATGTGGCCACCAAAGAGAATCGCGGATCGCGTTCGAAAATTTCGGACATGGCCGACAGCACCAGCGGATTGTTGTCGGCCAGCATGACGTTGATCGGGGTTGGTGAAGGCTCGGCCATTGATTTTACATCCAAAAATTCTGAATTACTACCCAATTGGGTGGGTGATATATCGGTATACCGCCGTATATTTGCCAAAAAGGGTAGGAAATGACCCATCCTTTTAGACATGCCAAAGCAGTAGTAAGTTACGTTGCGCGATGATGCAAGCGGCGCTTTCCTGATCCTCAACGCGATGTCGGGCGTGGATGTCCACCCCGACGGTGAAGGAGGATCGCATGACGTTTCAGATTTATCCCACGCTCGAAATCCCCCAGACCCTGGCCGCTGGCCCGGGTCCGGGCAATACCGATGCCCGCGTCCTGCAAGCCTTTGCAGGTGCCGGGGTGGCCGATCACATGCAGGGCGATGTCCTGCGCGGCATGGTCGAATGCAAGCATATGCTGCGCCAGATCTGGGGCACCGCCAACACCTATACATTCGCGGTTGCCGGTACAGGCTGGAGCGCGCTGGACACGATGTTTTCGGCGGTCATGCCCGGCGACCGGGTGGTTGCCTTTACCAACGGCACCTTTTCGGGCATCGATTCACTGACCCTGCGCATCAAGGCGGCCACGCCCGACGAACATGCCGCCAATCCGCTGGACCCGCAGGCCGCCAGTGTCACCGTGATCGACGTGCCGCATGGGCAGCCGGTAACGGGTGAGATGGTCGAAGCCGCGCTGGCCGAACACAAACCCAAATGGGGGTTCATGGCCCATTGGGAAACGGGTTCGGGGCGTATCAACGACCTGCGCGGGTTCTCGGATGCCTGCGAACGCCACGGTGCGATGGGTCTGATCGACGCCGTGTCGTCCCTGGGTGTCGAGGATTTTCGCATTGACGATTATCCGGGCATCGCGGGCTGGGCCTCGTGCCCGCAAAAAGGTCTGTGCTGCCTGCCGCTGACCTATGCCCCGGTCAGCTTTACCGACGCCTATATCGACAGCCTGCAATCAACGGGGGCCTACAGCTATGTCCACAACCCTGTTTTCGAGGCCCGCCACTGGGGCATCGTCGATGGGCAGGATGTTGAAAAAGGCACCTATCACCGGACCCATTCCGGGTACGCAGTTGCGGCCTTTCACGAATCCCTGCGCCTGACGCTGACCGAAGGCTTGGCCAAACGGGCGGCCTCGTACCGGACGCATGAAAAGGTGCTGCGCGATGCCGTGACTGCGTTGGGATGTCAGGTGACATCGGACATGCCCAGCCTTTTGGTTCTGAACCTGCCACCCGAACTGGCCGGGCGCGAGATGGAGCTGGTGCAGAACTGCCGCGCCCGGGGTTTTGGCATCTGGCCGACCCTCAGCGCGCCGGTTCAGGTCAGGATCGGTATCCTCAATCAGCTGAACCGCCATGCGATCTCTCAGATCGTCCGGCTCTTTGCCGAGGCGATGCGTGAATTGGGCGGCACTGTTGATTTCGAGGCGATCGAGGCCCTGCTGGAAAGCCGCTACGGCACATCAATCGCGGCGTGAACGCACTGCATAAACGGGAGGAATGCAGATGGATATCCATGAATATCAGGCGAAAGAGGTTCTTTCGAATTTCGGCGTCGCCATACCGTCGGGCGCGCTGGCCTATAGCCCCGAACAGGCGGCGTACCGCGCGCGGGAACTGGGCGGGGACAAGTGGATTGTCAAGGCGCAGGTCCATGCCGGGGGCCGCGGCAAGGCCGGCGGCGTCAAGCTGTGCAACAGCGAGAACGAAATCCACGAAGCCTGTGACAAGATGTTTGGCCGCAAGCTGGTGACGCATCAGACCGGCCCCGAGGGCAAGGGCATCTATCGCGTCTATGTCGAATCCGCCGTGCCGATTGATCGTGAGATCTATCTGGGTTTTGTCCTGGACCGCTCCAGCCAGCGGGTGATGATCGTAGCGTCCTCAGAGGGCGGGATGGAGATCGAAGAGATTTCCGCCGAACGCCCCGACAGCATCGTGCGCTCCATCGTGGAACCGGCCGTGGGTTTGCAGGAATTTCAGGCGCGCGAGATCGCCTTTGAACTGGGTCTTGAACCCCGGTTGGTGCAGCACATGGTGCGTACCTTGCAGGGCTGTTATGCCGCCTTCAGCGAGCTGGACGCCACCATGGTCGAGATCAACCCGCTGGTCATCACCGGCGACGACCGGGTTCTGGCGCTGGACGCCAAGATGAGCTTTGACGACAACGCCCTGTTCCGCCATCCCCAGATCGCTGAACTGCGTGACAAAAGTCAGGAAGACCCGCGCGAAAGCCGTGCGGCGGATCGCGGCCTGTCTTATGTGGGGCTTGAGGGCAATATCGGCTGTATCGTGAACGGCGCCGGTCTGGCCATGGCCACGATGGACACGATCAAACTGGCCGGGGGGGAGCCTGCGAACTTCCTGGATATCGGCGGCGGCGCCTCGCCCGAGCGGGTGGCCAAAGCCTTTCGTCTGGTGCTGTCCGACAGCAATGTACAGGCGGTGCTGGTCAACATCTTTGCGGGCATCAACCGCTGCGACTGGGTGGCCGAAGGCGTCGTGCAGGCGCTGCGCGAGCTGGAGCTTGACCTGCCCGTCATCGTGCGTCTGGCGGGCACCAATGTCGAGGAGGGTCAGAAAATCCTGGCCAAATCCGGCCTGCCGATCATCCGCGCCACAACTTTGATCGAGGCTGCCGAACGCGCCGTGGGCGCATGGCAGAATGATCTGACCCAAAACACCAAGATGAGGGCCGTGTAATGAGCATTCTTCTGGATCGCGACACCCGCGTTATCGTTCAGGGCATCACCGGACGCATGGCGCGTTTTCACACGCGGGACATGCTGGATTACGGCACCAATGTCGTGGGCGGCGTGGTTCCCGGCAAGGGCGGCGAAACCGTCGAGGGCGTGCCGGTGTTCGACACCGTGAAACAGGCGGTCGAAGCGACCGGCGCAGATGCCAGCCTTGTCTTCGTACCGCCCCCCTTTGCGGCAGATTCGATCATGGAGGCCGCCGATGCCGGCATCCGGTATTGTGTCTGCATCACCGACGGGATCCCGGCGCAGGACATGATCCGCGTCAAACGCTATATGTATCGCTATCCCAAGGATAAGCGCATGGTGCTGACCGGCCCGAACTGTGCCGGAACCATCAGCCCCGGCAAGGCGCTGTTGGGGATCATGCCCGGTCATATCTACCTGCCCGGCAATGTGGGCATCATCGGGCGGTCCGGCACGCTGGGCTATGAGGCCGCAGCGCAGCTGAAAGAGCGCGGCATCGGTGTGTCGACCAGTGTCGGCATCGGTGGCGACCCGATCAACGGCTCCTCCTTTCGCGATATTCTTGAGCGGTTCGAATGGGATGAGGATACCGAGGTGATCGCCATGATCGGCGAGATCGGCGGCCCGCAAGAGGCCGAAGCGGCGGAATATATCCGCGACCATATCACCAAGCCGGTTATCGCCTATGTCGCCGGCCTGACCGCGCCCAAGGGCCGGACCATGGGCCACGCTGGCGCAATCATCTCGGCCTTTGGCGAAAGCGCCTCCGAGAAGGTCGAGATCCTGTCGGCCGCTGGCGTGACCGTGGCCGAAAACCCGGCGGTGATCGGCGAAACCATTGCCCGCGTTATGGGAAAGGCTGCGTGATGGTCAAACCTTCGGTCCTTGTCACCCGTCGCTGGCCTGCCGCCGTCGAGGCGCAACTGGCCGAAACCTACAACACCGTGCTGAATACCGGGGACAAACCATTGTCCCCGGCGGAACTCCGCGAGGCATTTGGGAAATACGATGCGGTTCTGCCCACCGTGACCGACACGCTCAGCGCCGAGGCGCTGGACGTGCCAGCCGCGCAGACCAAAATCCTTGCCAATTACGGGGTCGGGTACAGCCATATCTGCGAACCTTCGGCGCGTGAGTTGGGCATGACCGTGACCAACACGCCTGACGTGTTGTCGGAATGCACCGCCGATCTGGCCATGACGCTGCTGCTGATGGTGGCCCGCCGCGCCGGCGAAGGCGAGCGCGAGCTGCGCGCAGGTGGCTGGTCAGGCTGGCGTCCCACGCATCTGGTTGGCACCAAGGTCAGCGGCAAAGTGCTGGGCATCATCGGCTTTGGTCGCATCGGTCAGGAAATGGCGCGGCGCGCGCATCACGGGTTTGGCATGAAGATCGTGGTCCAGAACCGCAGCGCCGTGCCGCTCGACGTGCTGGGCCAGTTCAACGCCAAACAGGTCGACACGGTGGATGATCTGCTGCCGCACTGCGATTTCGTCTCGCTGCATTGCCCCGGCGGGGCCGCAAACCGGCATTTGATCAACGGGCGCAGGCTGGATCTGATGAAACCCGGTGCATTTCTGATCAACACTGCAAGGGGTGAGGTTGTGGACGAACACGCCCTTGTCCAATCGCTGATGTTTAATACGATCGGCGGGGCGGCGCTGGACGTGTTTGACGGTGAACCCCGCATCAGCCCGGACCTGCTGCACTGCGACAACCTTGTGATGCTGCCGCATCTGGGCAGCGCCACACAGGAAGCGCGCGAGGCCATGGGATTCCGCGTGCTCGACAATCTGAACGACTTTTTCGCAGGCCGCACGCCGCGTGATCAGGTGATCTGATGCACGCCCTAGCCCAAACCATCGACCCGACCCCGGCCTCGTCGCCTTATGCCGACGGGTTGCGCGCCGAACTGCGGCTGTTGTGGCGCAACATTCTGCTGAAACGGGCACCGCATGTAGCCACATGGGCCGAGGCGGCGCCGCTGGGGCCCATCCCCTCGGGCCCTCAGGCGACGCCCTATCTGCAAGCCCTGTCGATCTGGTTTCAGCTGCTGCGCATCATTGACGAAAACGCCGAAATCCGCGGCCGTCGCCTGACCGAGACCCAATCCGGGGCCCAAGCGGTGGAAGGCGGGTTTGCGCAGGCGCTGTCTGACCTGCCCCTGACGGTCAGTCAGACCGAAAGGTTGACTGCCGACCTGTGCGTGGGCCCCACCCTGACCGCGCATCCGACCGAGGCCAAACGGGTGACGGTGCTGGAAATTCACCGGCGGATTTATCGCACCCTTGTCAGCCTTGAAACCCAACGCTGGACCCCGACCGAACGCACCGAATTGCTGAACGGTCTTGAGGCCGAGATCGACCTTTTGTGGCTGACCGGAGAACTGCGCCTGTCCCGCCCTAGCCTTCAGGACGAAATCGAATGGGGGCTGCAATTCTTCCGCGATGCCATCTTTGACGCCGTGCCACAGGTCATGGACCGGTTCGATCAGGCCTGCCTGCATGTGCTGGGTCAGACGTTGGACAAAACGCCGGATATCCGCTTTCACAGCTGGATCGGCGGCGACCGGGACGGCAATCCCAATGTCACCGCTGAAATGACTGCGCTGGCCCTGAAACGCGGACGTGAAACGATACTGGATCTGTATTGTCAGGCACTTGATCGGGCGGCCAGCCGGCTCAGCATCAGCGCGTTGATCCTGCCCCTGCCCTCACCGGATCGCGACCGTTTGCAAGGGATCATCGACCATGCACCGGACACGGGCCGCAACCGCAATGAACCGTTCCGGCAGGCCCTGAGCGCAATCCGCAATCGGCTGGCACAGGAGGGCTATGACCATATCTCGCAATTCACGAGCGATCTTGACGCGCTGGATGCTGCATTATGTGCGGTCGATGCGGATATTCTGGCGCGGCGACATATCCGCCCCTTGCGCCGGGCTGCATCGGTCTTTGGGTTCCGCACCGCGACGCTGGATATTCGCCAGAATTCCACCGTTACCACCGCTGTTCTGGCCGAGATCTGGGCGCAATCCGGGGCAGCGCCGAACTATGGCACATCCGCCTGGTCAACGCGCCTGCGAACTGAGCTGGCGGATCAGAGCCTGCCCTATCGAAACCGCGCCGCGCTCAGCGATCAGGCGCAGGAATTGCTGGCGCTTCTGGCGCTGATCCACAGTGTGCGATCAGGACCGGACCCAAAGGCAATCGGGCCGTTCATCCTGTCGATGACCCGGTCTGCCGACGACATCCTGGGCGTCTACCTGCTGGCCCGCTATGCCGGGTTCGGGTCCGAGACGCTGGATATTTCGGTGGTGCCGCTGTTTGAGACAATCGCCGATCTGCGCAATGCTCCGGCAATTTTGCTGGACGTACTGGCCGTGCCGCTTGCTCGCCGCAGCCTGAAAACCGGCGGCAATCTGGTCGAGGTGATGCTGGGCTATTCCGACAGCGGCAAGGATGGCGGCTATTTCTGCTCAACCTGGGAGCTTGAGCGCGCCCAACGCCGTATCATGACGGCGCTGGCCTCGCAAGGGTTCACGGCGACGTTCTTCCATGGGCGTGGTGGTTCGGTCAGCCGGGGCGGCGCGCCGACCGGACGCGCCATCGCCGCACAGCCCAGCGGCACCATTGCCGGGCGGCTGCGCGTCACCGAACAGGGTGAGGTGGTTTCGGCCAAATACGCCAATCGCGGCACCGCGGCGGCGCATCTGGAACTGCTGCTTTCCAGCACGCTGCGCCACACGGCCAAACCCGGCAAGGCACCGACCCGACCCGAATTCGATGATGCGATGGATGCCCTGTCGGAACTGTCACAGACAGCCTATGTCTCGCTTTTGCAGATGCCGGGGTTTCTGGATTATTTTCAGCAGGCCAGCCCGGTCGAAGAACTGGCCCGTCTGAAAATCGGATCTCGCCCGGCGCGCCGATTTGGCGCGGCCAGTCTGGACGATCTGCGGGCCATCCCCTGGGTTTTTGCATGGTCGCAAAACCGCCACCTGATCACCGGCTGGTACGGGTTCGGGTCTGCCATGGCCAGTTTTCGCAAGTTCCGTGGCGCACGTGGGGATGATGTGTTGCAAGATATGTTTCAGCATTCGCGCCTGTTTCGTCTTGCCGTCGATGAGATGGAAAAATCGCTCTATCAGGCCGACATGGAGATCGCCGCGCAGTATGGCGAATTGGTCGCCAATTCCGAGACCCGCCAACGCATCTTTCAGACGATCAAAGCGGAATATGACAGCGCCTGCGACGTGGTGCAGTTCCTGACCGGCGGCCAAGCCATTGGCCATCGCTTTCCCCGGCTGCGCGCGCGGTTTGATCGCAAACGGGCGGAACTGGCCCGCATTCACGCGTTGCAGGTCGATCTGTTGCGACAGGCCCGAAATGATGCGCAGGCCGGGTCGGTTCCCGTGCCCCTGCTGCAATCGATGAATGCCATTTCCGCTGGCCTGGGCTGGACCGGCTAACCCTTGTTCCGGGTGTTTCGCAGCAAACGCCCCAACCCCGAATTCCACAAAGAAGGACCAAACCCCATGAGCTTTCATTCCATTGACCAAGCCCCCGCCCGCCTGAACCGCAGCGAACTGGCCGTTCCGGGCAGCCAGCCGGGCATGTTCGAAAAGGCCGCCAAGTCTGACGTCGATGTCATCTTTCTGGATCTGGAAGATGCCGTTGCGCCTGACGAAAAGGAACAGGCGCGCAAGAATATCATCGCGGCGCTGAACGATATCGATTGGGGCAGCAAAACCATGTCGGTGCGGATCAATGGGTTGGACACTCACTACATGTATCGCGACGTGGTGGATGTTGTCGAACAGGCGGGCGCACGGCTGGACCTGATCATGATCCCCAAGGTTGGCACGGCTGCTGATGTCTATGCCATCGACATGATGGTCACGCAGATCGAAGACGCGATGGGTTACAAAAAGCGCATCGGGTTCGAACATATCATCGAAACCGCGCTGGGGATGCAGAATGTCAGCGAAATCGCGGCAGCCTCAAAGCGCAACGAAAGCATGCATTTCGGCGTTGCGGACTATGCGGCCTCGACCCGTGCGCGCACCACGATCATCGGCGGCGTGAACCCGGATTACTCGGTGCTGACCGACGCAGACGCGGACGGAGGTCGCCTGACCCATTGGGGTGACATGTGGCACTATGCGCTGGCCCGTATGGTCGTGGCGGCGCGTGCCAATGGTTTGCGTCCGATCGACGGTCCGTTTGGGGATTTTCAGGATCCCGAGGGCTACAAGGCCGCTGCCAAACGCGCGGCGGTTTTGGGGTGCGAAGGCAAATGGGCCATCCATCCCAGTCAGATCGCGCTGGCGAACGAAGTCATGTCACCCGGCGACGCCGAAGTCACAAAGGCGCAGCGCATTCTCGAAGCCATGGCCCAAGCCGAGGCGGCAGGAAAAGGAGCGGTGTCGCTGGATGGCCGGTTGATCGACTATGCCTCAATCCGGCAGGCCGAGGTCATGGTCGAAAAGGCCCGTCAGATCGCGGCGGCCTAACCGCCCGATGAAACGGTGGCGGCCAGGATCGCCGCGCACCGTATTACCAATACCACCGCCGCAGCAGGGTTTGTCTTGCCGCTGCGGTGGCTTCGGTGCGTCCGAGGACCAGTTTGGGATGTTCGCGCAGAGGGTCAATGCGATCTCCGTCAGGTCTGATTCAGTGCAATCGATGTCGGATTTGAGAGTATTCAATCAACCAAATTGCGTGAAATCTGGAAAAAAAGGTCCGATTCATGCGATATTCTGGTTTCAAAGTTATCCAACAGGCGTTGACCGGCCACAAGGGCTGGACCCCGGCGTGGCGCGATCCTGAACCCAAGGCGCACTATGACATTGTGATCATAGGGGGTGGCGGTCATGGTCTGGCGACAGCGCATTATCTGGCCAAGATCTATGGGCAGCGCAAGGTCGCAGTGATCGAAAAGGGCTGGATCGGTGGCGGCAATGTGGGCCGGAACACGACGATCATCCGCTCAAACTATCTGTTGGACGGGAATGAGCCGTTCTATGAATTCTCATTGAAACTGTGGGAAGGTCTGGAACAGGACGTGAACTACAACGCGATGGTCAGCCAGCGCGGGATTATCAACCTGATCCATTCGGATGCGCAGCGTGACGCCTTTACCCGGCGGGGCAATGCGATGATCCTGAACGGCGCGGATGCCGAATTGCTGGATGCCGATCAGGTGCGCCGGGAATATCCGTTCCTGAATTTCAACGATGCGCGGTTCCCGATCAAAGGTGGTCTGGCGCAGCGGCGTGGCGGCACCGTGCGTCACGATGCCGTGGCCTGGGGATATGCGCGCTCAGCCGACAGTTTTGGCGTCGATATCATCCAGAATTGCGAAGTGACCGGGTTTCGGATCGAAGACGGTACATGTCTGGGCGTCGAGACCTCGAAAGGGTTTATTGGCGCGGGCAAGGTCGGCTGTGCCGTTGCGGGCAATTCGGGGCGGTTGATGGGCATGGCAGGAATGCGCCTGCCGATCGAAAGCCATGTCTTGCAGGCCTTTGTCTCGGAAGGTCTGAAGCCGGTTCTGCCCGGTGTCATCACCTTTGGCGCGGGGCATTTCTATGTCAGCCAGTCCGACAAGGGCGGACTGGTCTTTGGCGGCGATCTGGACGGGTATAACTCCTACGCACAGCGCGGCAATCTGCCGGTGGTCGAGGATGTCTGCGAAGGCGGCATGGCGCTGATGCCGATGATCGGCCGGGCGCGTTTGCTGCGGATGTGGGGCGGGATCATGGACATGTCGATGGACGGGTCGCCCATCATCGACCGGACCGGCATTGACGGGCTCTATTTCAACGGCGGCTGGTGTTATGGCGGCTTCAAGGCAACCCCGGCCTCGGGCTATTGCTTTGCGCATCTGTTGGCGCGGGATGAGCCGCACCCGACCGCAACCGCCTATCGCTTCGACCGGTTCCGTACCGGGCATATGATTGACGAAAAAGGCATGGGCAATCAGCCCAACCTGCACTGAGGGGACCAGCGCCATGATCATCCATCATCCCTTGCTGGGCCCGCGTGACAGCTCCGAATTTGTCTATCTGGGCGACGCATCGCTGATTGACCGCCCCGACTGGCAGGGCGACGACGCGGTGGCGGCGTTTCACGATTATGCCTATCTGCGTGACAATCCCGCCGGTCTGCATCGCGAGTTGTGGTTTCACGAAGGCGGCGACCGGTCGTGGCTGGTTGTGACCCGCAATACCGTCACGCATGAGATCACAGACGTGGAATTGGCCCGAGACGTGGCCCGGGCACAGGGACGTTCGAAATGACCCAAAGCAACAGGCTGAGCGGTGGCCAGATCGACCGCACCACAACCCTGACCTTCACGTTCGACAATCGCAGCTATACGGCGCATCCGGGCGATACGCTGGCCTCGGCCCTGCTGGCCAATGACGTGCGCCTGATGGGACGGTCGTTCAAATACCACCGCCCGCGCGGCGTGCTGACCGCAGGATCCGAAGAACCCAACGCCATCGTCGAACTGCGCACCGGCAACCGGCAGGAACCCAACACCCGCGCCACGACGATCGAGGTGTTCGACGGGCTTGAGGCGAATTCGCAAAATCGCTGGCCCAGTCTGAAATTTGATGCGCTGGCGATCAATGACAGGTTTTCGAACTTCCTGTCGGCGGGGTTCTACTACAAGACGTTCATGTGGCCTGCGGCGTTCTGGGAAAAACTGTACGAACCGATCATCCGCCGCGCTGCCGGTCTGGGATCGCTGTCGATGCAAGAAGACCCTGACGAATACGACAAGGGGTTCCGGCATTGCGATCTGCTGATCATCGGTGCAGGCCCCTCGGGTCTGGCTGCCGCATTGACGGCTGGGCGGGCCGGGTCCGATGTCATTCTGGCGGATGAGGATTTCGCGCTTGGCGGGCGGCTGAACAGCGAAACATTTGCGCTGAACGACGACCCTGCTGATGTCTGGGTGGCGCAGGTGCTGACCGAGCTTTCGGCGCTGCCCAATGTGCGTCTGATGCCGCGCACCACCGTGATCGGCGCATTTGACCATGGCATTTATGGTGCGGTCGAACGCACGGGCGACCATCTGCCCACCCTGCCCGCCGGCAAACCGCGCCAGATTCTGTGGCGCATCTATGCTCAAAAGGCGCTGCTGTGTGCCGGGGCCACCGAACGCCCGATCGCGTTTGAAAACAATGACCGTCCCGGCGTCATGCTGGCCGGGGCCCTGCGCAGCTATGCCAACCGCTTTGCCACCACGGCGGCGCAGCGCGTGGCGATTTTTACCAACAATGATGACGGCCACCGCACCGCCACCGATCTACACGCCAAGGGTGTTAAGATCGCTGCCGTTGTGGATGTGCGGCCCGATGCGCCGATCAGCTATGACTACGAAGTGCTTGCGGGCGCACAGGTCGTTGATACCAAAGGCCGTCTGGGCCTGAGTTTTGTTGAGGTCAAGCTGGCCGACGGATCGACCCGCACATTGGACTGTGGCGCGCTTGGCGTATCCGGTGGCTGGAATCCCAACGTGCATCTGACCTGCCATCAGCGGGGACGGCCCGTTTGGAACGCGGATCTGGCCGCCTTTGTTCCGGGCGCGGATCTGCCCCCCGGCCTGACGGTTGCGGGCGCGGCGAATGGCGTGATGTCGACCCACGGTGCCCTGCAATCCGGAGCGCAAGCGGCTGCTGACGCGCTTGACCTGAACAGCACACCTGATTTGCCAAAGGCCGAGGATGACCCGGTCTCCCACACACCTTTCTGGTATGTGCAAGGCTGTGCGCGCGCATGGCTGGATCAGCAAAACGATGTGACGGTCAAGGATGTGAAGCTGAGCCATCAGGAAGGGTTCCGTTCGGTCGAGCATCTGAAACGCTATACGACGCTGGGCATGGCGACCGATCAGGGCAAAACCTCGAATATGGGCGGTCTGGCGATCATGGCCGAACTGGCGGGCAAGTCGATCCCCGAAACGGGCACGACCATATTCCGCCCGCCCTATACGCCGGTGCCCATCGGTACTTTTGCCGGGCGTATGAAAGGGCAGGAGTTTCATCCCACCCGCCTGACGCCCTCGCATTACTGGGCCAAGGAACGCGGCGCTGTCTTTGTCGAGGTTGGCAACTGGCTGCGGGCGCAATGGTTCCCCCTGCCGGGTGAGACGCATTGGCGTCAGTCCGTTGACCGCGAAGTGCGCCAGACCCGCGCCTCGGTCGGTGTGTGCGATTGCACGACGCTTGGCAAGATCGACGTGCAGGGCACTGATGCCGCGGATTTCCTGAACCGCATCTACTGCAATGGCTTTGCCAAGCTGGCGGTAGGTAAAACCCGCTATGGCCTGATGCTGCGCGAGGATGGCATTGCCATGGATGATGGCACCGCCGCACGTCTGGCCGAAGATCATTTCGTTGTGACAACAACCACGGCCAATGCGGTCAAAGTCTATCAGCATATGGAGTTCGTCCGGCAATGCCTGTTCCCGGATATGGATGTTCAGTTGATCTCGACCACCGAGGCCTGGGCGCAATATGCGGTGGCCGGCCCCAATTCGCGCAAGCTGCTGCAAAAGATCGTGGACCCGGAATTCGACATCTCGAACGAGGGCTTTCCCTTTATGGCCTGCGGCAACATCACCGTCTGCGGCGGGCTGCGGGCGCGGCTGTTCCGCATTTCCTTCTCGGGTGAGCTGGCCTTTGAAATCGCGGTGCCTGCGCGCTATGGCGATGCACTGATGCGGCGGCTGATGACCGAGGGCGCAGAGTTCGATGTTGTGCCCTATGGCACCGAAGCGTTGGGCGTGATGCGGATCGAAAAAGGCCACGCCGCTGGCAATGAGTTGAACGGAACCACCACGGCGTTGAACCTTGGCATGGGCCGGATGGTGTCCAAGAAGAAGGACAGCATCGGATCAACCCTGTGCGAACGCCAAGGTCTGAATGAAGCGGATGCGTTGAGCATGGTGGGTGTCAGGCCGGTGAACAATGCCGACAAGATCACCGCCGGAGGGCATCTGATGGCGGCTTCCGGCCCTGTCGATGCCGCCCATGATCAGGGCTATATCACCTCGGCCGCCTTTTCGCCGTCGCTGGACAGCCATATCGGCCTTGGTTTTCTGAAAAACGGCAGTGACAGGCAGGGCGAAAAGATGCGCCTTGTGTCACCGCTGACCGATCTGACCGTCGAGGTCGAGATCGTTTCAGCCCATTTTGTCGACCCCGAGGGAGAACGGCTTCGTGCATGATCTTGTTGCAATAACCGCTTTGGGCGGATCTGAGCCACGTGTCGATACGGTCGGCAGCGTCACCTGCACCGAGGTGCCCGGTGTGGCATTAACCTCGGTCGCGGCCCGCGCTGGTCGCGAGGCGCAGGCCCGCACCGCGCTTGCGCAACTGACCGGCACCGCCGCCCCGGATGTGGGTAAATTCGCAGGCGATACCGTAGCAGCGTTCTGGACCGGGCCGGATCAGTGGATGCTCGAAGCTCCGTTCGACACCCACGAAGATCTGGCGCATCAGGTGAAAGACTGTACCGACGATTCTGCATCCGTCTCGGAACAGACCGACGCCTGGGCCCGGTTTGATCTGATCGGGGGCGATGTTCTGGCGGTTCTCGAACTGCTGTGCATTCTGGATTGCCGCAAAATGGCACCCGGTGAGGCGGCACGCACATCGATCCATCATCTTGGGTGTTTTGTCCTGTGTCGCGCACCCGGTTCATTCAGCCTGTACGGCCCTCGATCTTCGGCGGGTTCGCTGCATCATGCCGTAGTGGCGGCAATGACATCGGCGCTGTGATCTCAGCTTGAGGGCAAGGGCGCGTTGTCTTCGACGCGAAATCGGTTGATGCGGCGGCGGTCCTCGCTGGGGCTGAGCCCGAAGGCGGACCGGTAATGCGTGACCAAAGGCGTGACCGAGCTGAAGCCTATGGCGGCGGCAATATCGGCAATGGGGTCTTTGGTATAGACAACCATCTGCCGTGCCGCCTTCATGCGCATCGCACGAAAGTAGTGGCTGGGGCTTTGGCCGGTGGCCTGTTTGAAGGCCCGCTCGATCTGGCGGGGCGTCACGCCGGTTTGATCCGCCAATTCGGCAATAGAAATCGGGTCGCTGAAACGACTGGCAAACAGCTCAACGCATTTGGCCACCAGCGGCGGCAGTGTTTCACCCGTGTCGGGCTGGCTGGTATCCGGCACTTGCTGGCGCACGCCTTCGCCCCGCATCAGGGGATGCTGAAACCAGCAGGCAACCTCATGCGCGACATCGCCGCCCAGACGGTCTTGAATCAGATGCAGTGCCAGATCGAACGCGGCGGCAGCCCCGGCGGCGGTATAGCGAGAGTTGTTGGTTACGATCACCTCACGCCGGGCGTCCATGCCCGGGAACTCGGCTTCGAACGCGGCCTCGTAACACCAGTGAACCGAAACCGGATGGTCTATCATGACGCCCGAGCGGACCAGCGGAAACACACCCGCACTTATTCCCCCCAGAATGGTCCCGTGACGTGCCAGCATGCGCAACGCGCCATTGCCTTGCGTCGGGTTCTGAAACCGCGATGTCGGGCTGCTGAGCAGGAAAAGAATATCGATCGACTGACAGTTCGACAGGTCGCTCTCGGCCTCGAACCGGACCTGGGCGCTGGACCGAACCTTGCCCCCGTCCTCCGTCACCAGCGACCAGCAGAACGCCTCGTGCCCCGCAATCTCGTTTGCGGCCCGCAAGGGTTCGATCACTGATGTCAGGCAGGCCATCGGAAACCCGTCGAACAACAGAAACCCAATCTCGATTTTCTTCTCTGTCAGCATGATTATTTTACTATCAGGAATATCAGGTGCTATAATAGCCCAATTGGAATTGGGTATTGCAACGCAGTTGCTTGCGCAGCCGATTTGGACACGTATAGCAAGGTGTTGAAAGCGATACATTGAAAAAACGCGACACAGACATGACGACCAATCTGACGCAGAATCCGCATTCCGTTCGTACAGGTGAACGTGAAAAAGTGCTTGAGGTCGCCATCGGCCGCGAAGTGCGTGCCTTTCGCAAACAGCAAAACATTACGGTGGCCGAACTTGCACAGTTGACGGGCTTGTCGATCGGGATGCTGTCCAAGATCGAAAACGGCAATACCTCGCCTTCCCTGACCACGTTGCAGTTGCTGGCCGATGCGCTGTCGGTCCCTTTGACCAGTTTCTTCCGCCAGTTCGAGGAACGTCGCGAAGCCGTTCATACCAAGGCTGGCGAAGGGGTGGAACTGGAGCGCGAAGGCACCCGCGCCAATCACCAATATAATCTGTTGGGCCATATCGGTGCCAATGGGTCGGGCGTGATTGTTGAGCCCTATCTGATCACATTGACCGCCGAATCCGACGTGTTCCCGACCTTTCAGCATGGCGGGATCGAAACGATTTACATGCTGGAGGGCGAAGTCGATTACCGCCATGGTGACCAGATTTACCCGCTTGGCGCAGGTGACACCCTGTTCTTTGACGCCGACGCTCCGCATGGCCCGGAACGGCTGGTCAGCCTGCCCGCGCGGTATCTGTCGGTGATCAGCTATCCGCAGACAAACTGAAACGCCACGGCACCAGGCCGTGGCGCATATTCCAGTCTTCTGGGGTTACTTCTGCAAAGGCGGTTCTGTGTCCAGATCCGGCCAGATGCCCGGCGATGTCGGCAGGCCATCGTCAAACTGGCTGAGGTAGTCCAGCATCATCGGGCGGTTGTCGATGAAGCCTTTGTATGTGGCAAGTTCCACGGGCAGGTCGCGGATGACACGGTGCAGGCGACGACCCCATTTCGGCACCGTCATCAGATCCTGAAAGCTGCACAGATAACAGCGGATCGGGAAGACCAGCGCATTCGACCGCGGCAGACGGAAGAACGTCTGCAATTCGACCCGCAGATGCTGTTTGTGGGCAATGTTTTCGGGCGTCAGCGTGGTCTTTTGAATGCCCCATTTATGATAGTTTTCCGGGCTGGTATCCAACAGCGGATTCACCGTCATGGTCCAGTTCAGCCGCCGCGCGGGCGCGCCCTGCTGGATGTTCAGCAAAAACTTCAGCGCGCGTTTGAAAATCCCCATCTCATGGGCTTTGGGGACCGGGGCGTGCCATTCGAAAAAGTTCATGCCGATGTCGAAATCCAGGCTCCAGTCGGCCTGTGTTGTCACCATCCCGGCATCCATCCACAGCATCTCATCGCGCTGATCCAGCACGGCGAAATCGCCCTGCGCCTGACGGGTGATGTATTCCATCGGTCCATAAGGCAGCGTGGTTTCATCCATGAAAGTAAAGCTGTGGTCGATCCCCAGCGGCTTGTTGATCCAGCGCCACTGATTGCCGTTGCGATGCAGCTCAAACAGGTCGGGGTAGTCCTCGGACTTGCTGACCATGATCAGCTCCAAAAGATCCCAGCCTGCCAGGGTCATATGCGGCAGCGACTGACAGCGCAGCGGATCCTGATCCAGCACGATGGCGCGGTCTTTCATTTCGGAGACATAGTGTTCGTCCACATCGAACCGCATCTCATAGACCGAGCCCTTGGGCCCGCCCCGGTGCTGTTCCATGTTGACCGAATACATATAGCTGTCTTCGTGAAACGGGAACGGAAAGCGTTTGATCGCCCAGTCCGAGTTGTGGAACGTATAATCGTCGCGGAAGGATTCATCGTTGAATTGAATGGTCATGTCGGGCCTCCTCTCAGCGGTCCAGCACGAGGGACTTGCCCTCGAAACGCGAAACGCAGGGCATGATTTTCTTGCCTGCCGCCTTTTCTTCGTCGGTCAGCCAGTGATCGCGATGCACAAAATTGCCGTCGTGATCCAGCACCACGGTTTCGCATTGTCCGCAGGCCCCGCCGCGGCACAGATAGGGCGCATCGACGCCTTCACGCTCCATCGCTTCCAGCAGGCTTTCGTTTTCGCCCACATGCACAACCTTGTTCGATGCGGCCAGCCGCACTTCGAACGGTTTGCCGGGCTGCGGAGCCAGAAACTCTTCGTAATGGACGCAATCCTCGGGCCAACCTTCGGCGGCGGCGGTGCGGCGCACCCAGTCGATCATGCCCTTGGGGCCGCAGACATAGACATGTGTTCCCAAAGGCTGCCCGCTCAGCAGGTTTTCCAGATCAATCACCTGTTTCAGATCGTCATAATACAGATGCGTCTCATTCGGGTGGCGATCTGTCAACTGATCCGCATAAGAGGCCAGCGCCTGATTGCGGCAGGCGTAATGCAGTTCCCAATGGCCGTGCAGCAGCTCCAGCTGTTTGATCTGGGCCAGAAACGGAGTGATCCCGATGCCACCGGCCAGAAACAGATGCTTGCGCGCGCGCAGATCAAGTGAGAACAGGTTGACCGGATAGCTGATGGTCATTTCATCGCCCAGCTTGACCTGACGGTGCATATAGAGCGACCCGCCCCGACCCTGATCGTCGCGCCGGACCGAGATTGTGTAAGACGACTGATCAAAAGGATCGGACATCAGCGAATAGGGATTCAGCCGCGTGATGGAACCGTCCTGCATTTCGACGACCGTATGCGCGCCGCCTGAAAAGGTGGGCAATTGCCCGCCATCAACGCGTTCGAAGCGAAACCGCGTCACCAGATCGTTCAGCGGGGTGATTTCGGTCACTTTGACCTGAATTTTCTCGGCGCCGCTCATTCGTAGATCCCCTTTGGTTCGGGCACGTTGCCATGATCCTCGGCATCCACGCGGACGCCCTGATAGGCGGCAAGGCGGCGCGAATAGTGATCGCGGACAAACAGGTTCAGACCGCAATGGGCGCAGACAAACGGGTCAACCTCGACATCTTCGGTGATGCCTTTGCAGTGTACGCATTGCATCCGCCGCGCGACCGAGCCGCGATGTTCGGTCTGGATCGCGGTATGCGGCAAGCCGACGGCTGTGACCTCATTCATGGCCTGGCCCATCATGCCCTCGGTCCCGGTCAGATAGACCTGCAACCCCATATGCGCATCCTCCAGCACGCGGCGAATGCGCTGCAATGCGGCCTCATATGAGGGGCCTTCATAGTATTGCGCAGGGGTCAGCTCGCACAGCTTTTCCGAGTAATCCGTCCCTTTCGGGATATAGATCAGATGGGTTTTCGCCATCAGGTCGGGTGTCGCTATGTCAAGGATGGCCTCGGCCCCTTCGGCCTCGGCAATCATGAGGTGATGGTCGCCCTGGCGAACCTCTAGCGTGCCCCAGACCGGGCGGCTTGCGATTGACTTGGGAAATTCGAACTTTGACATTTTGCCCTCAAATCGGAAAAGGGCGCCACGGTATGTCCGTCGCGCCCCCTGAAACTCAGCCCTTTGCGGTTCTGATGGATTTGTCCTTGTCGTAGAACGGCATCTCTTGCGCCGTTGCTGCGATCTCGGTGCCGTCGCCGTTGCGCACCGTCAATTGGGTGCCGGGCGCGGCACAGTCCACCGGCATCCGGGCGATGCCGACATTGTGGCCGTTGACCTCGGAATACATGCCAAAGGTGACAACGCCGACCTTTTCGCCATTTTGCAGCAGGTCCGCGCCCTCATCCGCCGGGGTCGTGCCCTCAAGCAGAACGCCGTAGATCTTGAACCGTTCCTTGCCCTGCGCGGCATAGTGGTTTTCGGCCCCGATAAAGCCGGTCTTGCCGGGCGAGACGGTGAATTCCAGACCCAGCTCCCACAGCGTATCACCGCAGGTTTCATTGTCGAACGGATAGGTTTCGGAATTGTCGCCGGGATAGAACAGCAGATAGCTTTCAGTGCGCAGCAGATCGAGGGTCGAGAACTGCACCGGCACGATGCCCAGATCCTTGCCTTCGGACAGGATGCTGTCCCACAGATGCACCGCATCCTTGGCCTGACAGAAAATCTCATACCCGCGTTCGCCGGTATAGCCCGTGCGCGAGATCATGACCGGACGGCCAAACAGCTTGGTCTGCATGATGCCAAAATAGGCCAGATCGCGGATGCCCGGCACATGCTGGGCCAGAAACTCGACCGAGGCCGGGCCCTGCAACGACATGTCATGCAGGTTGTCGTCGAAGATCACCGCGCAGTTCTTGCTGGCGGCGACGGTGCTCAGCTGCTCCATTCCGGTTCCGGTGCCATGCACCACCAGCCAGCTGTTCACAGAAAGACGATAGATGATGCAGTCATCCACGAACTTACCCTGATCATTCAGGATCGCGGCATAGGTTGACCGCCCCGGCATGATCTTTTCGACATTCCGCGTGGTGACACGGTCAATCACCTGCGCCGCGTGTTCGCCCACAACATGGACCTTTTTCAGACCCGACACATCCATCAGACCAGCCTTGGTGCGGATGGCCTCGTAATCGGCTTTGGCACGTTCGGGGCTGTGGTCATAGAACCATGCGGTTCCCATACCGTTCCAGTCTTCAAGTTCGCCGCCGATTTCGGCGTGGCGCTGCGCAAGGGCGGACGTCCTCCAAAGAATGGCCATGTTCAGGTCTCCCGTTGTTTGGTTATTGCTTGGTTGGCTTTACCGGCATATTGAGGCTGATGTCGGATTGAAAATCAACACCCATGTGCAGAAATTTTTCCTGTTGGGAATATTAGGCTGCAATTTTTGCACCCTAAAACGCACATGTATATTCGCTGAAATTGTTACTTATCAATGCAATAGGCTGAATTTCGATACATCTGACCATGCGAAAAACAAGTCCCATAAAGATATTTGCCCCACATATCTATTGACAGGTCGTCGATGAAATTGTCCCCTGAGTAGATAAATATTCCCAGCAGGAAATTCTACGCAAAAACCCTCCTGCTGGAACAACAGGGAGACTACGAAGTGGATGGAAACCTAAATGCGTTAACAACGATCTTTACCGAGTTTTATTACTGGGTCACGGTCGTCTTCATGTTCCTCATCCATGTGGGCTTTTGCATGTACGAGGTCGGCGCAAGCCGTGCCCGTAACCATATGCACACATTGATGAAAAACATCATGATCATTCCGTTGGTGACGGTCACGTTCTTCTTCTTTGGATGGTGGATTTACTGGGCGTTCCCGAATTTCCCGTTCTGGGGCGGGCTGGATGCCGAAGCCGGTGCCGCAAACCTGCCATGGGCAGACACCATGGGCACCAATACCTCCGACAGAATCACAGGCGTATTCTGGGCGGCGTTCCTGCTATTCTCATGGACGGCGGCCTCGATCGTTTCGGGATCGGTAATTGAACGGATCAGATCCTCGGCCCTTTGGGTCCACGCGGTCATGATCGGTTCGGTCTGGTGGATCATCGACGCGGCCTGGGGCTGGCACTATGGCGGCTGGATGGTGCGCCTTCTGGGCTATCATGACGCCTATGCATCCGGGGTTATCCACGCGATTGCAGGCGGCTATGCGCTGGGTGTGATCATGGTTCTGGGTCCGCGTCTGGGCAAGTTCGCCAAGGATGGCACGCCGCGCGATATCCCGCCGCACAACCCGTGGATGCTGACCATCGGGATTTTCCTGATCTATACCGGCTTCTGGGGCTTCTACGCAGCCTGTAACGTCCCGTTGATCTCACCCGAAGGCATTGACGGTCAGATCACAGGTATCACCTGGACCGCGACCAATATCTATCTGGCCCCTACCACACTGTCGGCGATCACCTTCAACTTCCTGATGTCACTGTCGGGCGGTCTGATGGCGGCCTATGTGATATCCAAGGGCGATGCGTTCTGGACCTTCTCAGGCGGGCTCGCTGGTATTATCACCGCTTCGGCTGGCAACGACTTGTATCATCCGATTCAGGCGATGATCATTGCCGCGATTGGTGTCGTGATCGTGTACAAGCTGCACTACTGGGTCGAACGTCGGTTCAAGCTGGACGATGCCGTTGGGGCCGTTGCGGTGCACGGCTATGCCGGGTTCGTGGGTCTTGTGATCTCGGGCTTTGTTCTGTGGGGCGTGCCTTCGTCGCCATACGAAGGCTATGCAACGATCAACCCGATCGGTCAGATCACCGGCGCGGTCATCATGTTCTTTGTTCTTGGCTTCCTGCCGGGCTGGATTCTGGCTAAAATGCAGGCAGCGGCGGGCGTTCTGCGTATCCCCGAAGAGGTTGAGCTTCAGGGTCTCGATTACGCCGAACACCATGCTTACGAAGACGCCAAGGCGGCGATCATCGAGGCCGACAAACAAGAACTTGCCGCCCGCGGCATCGCAGCGAAGTAAAGGAGAAAGACATGTCTACAAACGGATATACAAGCTGGGCTGTCGATCTTGCCGATGTCGGACCGATCTATCCCTTCCAGGGGTACGAAGTTCTGATGGTCATCGTGGGTGTTATCTTCTGGCTCGGCTGGCACCGCATCCAGTTCGTCCGTGAAGGCGAGCATCTGGAAAAGGCGCGCCACACCGGAGATGAAGAGAAGGTGAAGGCACAGCTGGAACGGTACTGATCCGGCTTTGAACCCCGGCAATGGGCGGAAAATCAGAGGTTCCGCCCATTGCCTCTCAGGAAAATTATTTTCCTATGATTATTGATGTCCCTCCAATTTATTGGTACGTTCGAATCATAGAGAAACACACAAGGAGATCTGCCAGCCATGTGCGGAATTGTTGGATTATTCCTCAAAGATCAGTCTCTTGCACCGCAATTGGGCAATATGCTGACAGACATGCTGATCACCATGACGGACCGTGGCCCCGATAGCGCGGGTATTGCGATTTATGGTGAGGAATCAGGTGGTAAGACCAAGATGACCCTGCAATCGCCCAATCCCGGCGAAGATTTTGCAGGTCTGGCCGACGAGCTGGGCCAGCGCCTGGGCGCGGCGGTTAGCCAGACCGACAATGACACGCATACGGTGCTTGAGGTGCCAGCCGGTCAGTTCGAAGCGGCACGGGCCGCGCTGGCCGAGTTGCGGCCCTCGGTACGGATCATGAGCCGGGGCGAGATGCTGGAGATTTACAAAGAGGTCGGCCTGCCCAAGGACGTGGCCGCGCGCTTTGACATCAGCAGCATGAGCGGCACCCACGGCATCGGCCACACCCGCATGGCGACGGAATCGGCGGTGACGACGATGGGCGCGCACCCGTTCAACACCGGGCCCGATCAGTGTCTGGTGCATAACGGGTCGCTGTCCAACCACAATTCGCTGCGCCGCAAACTGCGTCGTGAAGGTGTGGTGATCCAGACCGAAAACGACACCGAGGTCGGTGCCGCCTATCTGACCTGGAAAATGATGAATGGGGCCTCTCTGGGCGAGGCACTGGAAAGCAGTCTTGAGGATCTGGACGGGTTCTTTACCTTTGTCGTCGGCACCAAAGACGGGTTCGGCGTGGTCCGCGACCCGATTGCCTGCAAACCGGCGGTGATGGCGGAAACCGATCAATATGTGGCCTTTGGCAGCGAATATCGCGCGCTGGTCAACCTGCCCGGTATCGAAGACGCCCGCGTGTGGGAGCCCGAGCCCGCCACGGTATATTTCTGGTCCCACAATGACAGCCCCACAACCACGGAAAAGGCCGCCTGACATGCAGACCTATGATCTTGAAGCAAATGGCCTGCGGGGGCTGAATTCTGCCCTGCAAGCGCAGTCGGCCGAGACCAACCAGACCAGCTGGGAAATCGTGAACCCCAAGGGCAGTCATGCAATTGCCGTGGGGCTGGACTCACCGATTGAAGTGACGGTGAAAGGCTCGACCGGGTATTATTGCGCGGGCATGAACCAGCAGGCCACCGTGCGGGTCGAAGGCTCGGTCGGGCCGGGTGTGGCCGAAAACATGATGTCTGGTCAGGTCATCGTCGATGGTGACGCCAGCCAATATGCCGGGGCCACGGGCCATGGCGGGCTGCTGGTGATCAAGGGCAATGCCAGCTCGCGCTGCGGCATTTCGATGAAGGGCATCGACATCGTGGTGCAGGGCAATATCGGCCATATGTCGGCCTTCATGGCGCAGGCCGGCAATCTGGTGGTCTGCGGCGATGCGGGCGACGCGCTGGGGGATTCGCTTTATGAGGCGCGGCTGTTCGTGCGCGGTTCGGTCAAAAGCCTGGGCGCGGATTGCATCGAGAAAGAGATGCGGCCCGAACATCTGGACATCCTCAGGGATCTGTTGGACCGCGCGGGCGTGGATGCCAAGCCAGAAGAGTTCAAACGCTATGGCTCGGCCCGTCAGCTTTACAATTTCGACGTCGACAACTCGGCCGCTTACTAAGGATAAAGGGTATGAAAGATATGGACGATCAGACCCCCCGCACCGTGCCGATCCAGTCGGCGACATTCTCAAACCCGATCAACGCCGAAATTCGGCGTGCTGCGGCCACCGGTATTTATGACATCCGGGGTGGCGGCGCGAAACGCAAGGTGCCGCATTTCGACGACCTGCTGTTTCTGGGCGCATCCGTGTCGCGTTATCCGCTGGAGGGCTATCGCGAACGCTGCGATACCTCGGTAACGCTGGGCACGCGCTTTGCCAAGAACCCGATCCAGCTGGACATCCCGGTCACCATCGCAGGCATGAGCTTTGGCGCATTGTCCGGCCCCGCGAAAGAGGCGCTGGGACGCGGCGCATCGGCTGCGGGCACCTCAACCACCACAGGTGATGGCGGCATGACGCCCGAAGAGCGCGGCCATTCCAGCAAACTGGTCTATCAGTATCTGCCGTCGCGCTATGGGATGAACCCCAACGATCTGCGCAAGGCCGACGCGATCGAGATTGTGGTCGGTCAGGGCGCAAAACCCGGTGGCGGCGGGATGCTGCTGGGTCAGAAAATCAGCGACCGCGTGGCCGAGATGCGCACTTTGCCCAAGGGGATCGACCAGCGTTCGGCCTGTCGCCACCCCGACTGGACCGGCCCGGATGATCTTGAGATCAAGATCCTGGAGCTGCGCGAAATCACCGATTGGCAGGTGCCGATCTACGTCAAAGTGGGCGCGACGCGGCCTTATTACGATACCGCGCTGGCGGTGAAGGCCGGGGCGGACGTGGTGGTCATGGACGGGATGCAAGGCGGCACCGCTGCCACGCAGGATGTGTTCATCGAACATGTGGGCCTGCCGACGCTGGCCTGTATCCGCCCCGCCGTGCAGGCCTTGCAGGATCTGGGCGTGCATCGCGAGGTGCAGCTGGTGATCTCGGGCGGGATTCGCACCGGGGCCGACGTGGCCAAGGCGATGGCGCTTGGCGCGGATGCGGTGGCCATCGGCACGGCTGCTCTGGTGGCGCTGGGGGATAACGATCCCAAATGGGAATCCGAGTACCAGAAACTGGGCACCACCACCGGTGCCTATGACGACTGGCACGAGGGTCAGGATCCCGCAGGGATCACCACGCAGGACCCAGATCTGGCCGCGCGACTTGATCCGGTCGATGCGGGTCGGCGTCTGCGCAACTATCTGAAGGTCATGACGCTTGAGGCGCAGACCATCGCCCGCGCTTGCGGCCACAACCACCTGCACAACCTTGAACCAGAAGATCTGTGCGCCCTGACGATGGAGGCCGCCGCCATGGCGCGGGTGCCGCTGGCGGGCACCACCTGGTATCCGGGCAAGGACGGGTTCTAGATCCAACGCGGCGCGGCCCCCTGACGGGGGTCGCGTTTTTTGTTTTGAAACACGGACATTCAACAGGGAAAGGAAAGCCATCGTGACAACAGATCTCGCAGCTTTCGCAAAAGAAAAAGGCATCAAATACTTCATGATCTCGTTCACCGACCTGTTCGGTGGGCAGCGGGCCAAACTGGTGCCCGCGCAGGCGATTGCCGACATGCAGGAAGACGGTGCGGGCTTTGCCGGGTTTGCCACCTGGCTGGACATGACCCCGGCGCACCCGGACATGCTGGCGGTGCCCGATCCGTCTTCGGTGATCCAATTGCCGTGGAAGCCCGAGGTTGCCTGGGTCGCGGGCAATTGCGTGATGGAGGGGCAGGATGTCGCCCAGGCCCCGCGCAACGTACTGCGCCGCCTGATCGACGAGGCCGCCGCCGAAGGGATGCATGTCAAGACCGGCATCGAGGCCGAGTTCTTTCTGCTGACCCCCGATGGCGAGCAGATCAGCGATCCGTTCGATACCGCTGAAAAGCCCTGCTACGACCAGCAGGCGGTGATGCGCCGCTATGACGTTGTGCGCGAGATCTGCGATTACATGCTGGAACTGGGCTGGGGCCCCTATCAGAACGACCACGAGGACGCCAATGGCCAGTTCGAGATGAACTGGGAGTTTGATGACGTTCTGAAAACTGCCGACAAGCATTCCTTCTTCAAGTTCATGACCAAATCGGTGGCCGAAAAGCACGGGCTTCGGGCCACCTTCATGCCCAAACCGGTCGAAGGGCTGACGGGCAATGGCTGCCATGCCCATATCTCGGTCTGGGACGCGCCCGGTGCGGATGCGAAAACCAACGTGTTCGCGGGCGAAGGCGAAGGCCCCACCGGCGAGGTTGGTCTGGGGGAACGCGGCAAGCATTTCCTCGGCGGCATCATGAAACACGCCAGCGCACTGGCGGCGATCACCAACCCCACGGTCAACAGCTATAAGCGTATCAACGCGCCGCGCACCATGTCGGGGGCCACTTGGGCGCCGAACACGGTCACGTGGACCGGCAACAACCGCACACATATGGTGCGCGTCCCCGGCCCCGGCCGGTTCGAACTGCGCCTGCCGGACGGGGCCACCAACCCCTATCTGTTGCAGGCGGTGATCATCGCGGCGGGTCTGTCCGGCATCCGGTCCAAGGCCGATCCGGGCAAGCGCTGGGACATCGACATGTATGCCGAGGGTCACAAGGTACGTGGCGCGCCCAAACTGCCGCTGAACATGCTGGACGCCCTTCGCGAATACGACAAGGACAAAGAGCTGAAGGCGATGATGGGGGCCGAATTCTCCTCCGCGTTCCTGAAGATGAAACATCAGGAATGGAACTCGTTCGTGTCGCATTTCTCGCGCTGGGAAAAGGACAACACGCTGGATATCTGATCCGGCGATCCCGATATCTTTACGGGGCCGCAGTCAGACCTGCGGCCTCTATTATTTCAGTCGAACGCTCGCCTCATGAATGTTCTGATCTTTCAACACACTCCGGGTGAAACCCCCGGCGCGTTTGCCGACCACATCGCCTCGCATGGCGATACGACCCATATCGTGCGTCTGTTTGACGGGCAATCGATCCCAACGTTGGACCGGTTCGATCTGTTGCTGGTTCTGGGCGGCCCGATGGATGTCTGGGAAACACAGGCGCATCCGTGGCTGGAGCCCGAGAAACAGGCGATCAGGACATGGGTTCATGACCTAAACCTCCCGTATTTCGGCATATGTCTGGGCCATCAGCTTTTGGTCGATGCCCTGGGGGGCACGTGCAGGCCCATGCAAACGCCAGAGATCGGTGTGCTGCCCATCCATCTAACAGGCGCTGCATCTGGGGATTCCCTGTTCGCGCCCCTGCCCGGCACGTTCCCGGTGCTGCAATGGCATGGGGTCGAGGTTGCCGACCTGCCCCCCGATGCAACGGTTCTGGCGCAGTCTGAGGGCTGCACCGTACAGGCCCTGCGGGTTTCGAACAACGCCTGGGGCGTGCAGTTCCACCCCGAGCTGGTACACGGTACGATCCAATCATGGATGGGCGATCCCGCAAACCATCACTGCGCCATGGACTGGCTTGGATCAGCGGATGCGGTGCAGGACATGATTGCAGACAGTGACCGCATTGCCGGGAATCAATTCAGGCACACGTCGCAGATCTACGCCAGTCTGCGGCAGCTCTGATCAGTTCTGATCAGCCTCAACCCGCCAATCGGGCACATCATTGACCAGCATCAGGGCTGCGCGGCGTAGGGTGGTGCGCATTCTGTCGACCACCGGACCTTCCATGTCGCAATCCGCCAACGCGGCATCAAATGTTTCCAGCCAAAGTTCGGCATCGGCCTCACGTATGGGCACATGCGCGTGGATTTCCCGCAGGTCCATATGGCCGAAACGTTCGCGGTAATAGGCCCGACCACCCAGAAACCCGCTCAGGAATTCGAACTGCGCCTGTCGGGTGTGATTCAACCCATGACCGCGGAAATGCAACCTGTGCAGGGCATGCACCGCCGGGTCGGTCTCCATCCGGTCATAGAACCGTTCGACCACTGCCCGCAGCTTTTCTTCGCCACCAAACTGGCTCAAAGCTGATGACATAGGTCTGAACTCCGCGTTGCTGTCGCCAATAGATATTGCATATCAGGAAAATAAGTTTATCACCAGTGACATGTTGGCGCGGATGAATGCGAAAGAAAGAGACGGTCAATCCGGGCATGCCCGGCCCTTCGAGGCAACCGGATGAGCGCCCTTACACTGGGTCTGCTAGCTGCGTTGTGCTGGGGCTTTCACGACCTCGCAGTGCGATATGTCAGCCAATCGGTCAGCATCATTGCCTCACTGATGGCAGTCCTTGTCTCGGGCGCTGTGCTGCAGTTTGCGCTTGTGGCAGGCTGGTCGGGATTTTCGCCGATCTCGGCTTCGGCGCTGACCTATGCCATCGTGGCGGGCGGTTTTTACCTGTTGGCCGGTCTCAGCATGTATGCCGCGTTTCAGCGCGGCCCGGTACGGCTGGTGGCCCCGCTTGTGGCCAGCTATCCGGTCCTGTCCGTCGGTATCGCGATCTGGCGCGGGTCCGAGGTCAGCCTCTGGCATTGGCTGGCGATCATCGCCATTGGCGTCGGTGTTTCCATCGTCGCTGCACGATCCGAGGGCGAAGGGCCAGATTACCCGCCCCCCGGCCCCACAATCCTATTCTCTTTGCTGGCCGCAATCGGCTTCGCCACAACCTTTGCCATGGGGCAATACGCAACCGAGCTGAGCGATGAATTCACCGTATCCCTGATCGGTCGCCTGACCGCCATCCCCGCGCTGGCTGTCATCGCGTTCGCCGCGCGCAAAACACTGTGGCCCGGCCTGAAAGCGCTGCCCCTGCTGTGTACGATGGGGGCTTTGGATGCGGTGGCGATCCTGAGTGTGGTGTCGGCGGGCGGGCTGCCCAACGCGCAATATGCTTCGGTTGCGGCCTCGGTTTTCGGGTTGCTGACTGTTGTGCTGGCCTGGGCTATCCTGAAAGAGAGAATGGTCCCCCTACAATGGCTAGGCTGCCTGATCGCCTTTGCCGGGATTGGCTATCTGGCAATTTGAGGATAGCCCCGCCGCCAGATCGCCGGTTTTAAACGGTAAGCCCTTCAGGCTCTGGCAATCCATTTGCGCGGCATGCTGCGGTTAGGGTGTTGGCCAGCAGGCAGGCGATGGTCATGGGGCCGACGCCGCCGGGGACCGGGGTGATGGCGCCGGCGCGGGCGGAGGCGCTGGCGTAGTCGACGTCGCCGACCAGTTTGTTTTTGCCGTCACGCTCGATCCGGTTGATGCCCACGTCGATCACGGTGGCGCCTTCCTTGATCCAGTCGCCGGGCACCATTTCCGGACGGCCCACGGCGGCGACCACGATGTCGGCGCGGCGCACCACGTCGGGCAGGTCCTTGGTGCGGCTATGCGCGATGGTCACGGTGCAGCTGTCGCCCAGCAGTAGCTGCGCCATCGGCTTGCCCACGATGTTCGAGCGGCCAATCACAACCGCATCCATCCCCGACAATGATCCATGGTGGTCGCGCAGCATCATCAGGCAGCCCAGCGGCGTGCAGGGCACCATCGATTTCTGACCTGTCCCCAGCAGGCCCACATTCGAGATATGGAACCCGTCCACATCCTTGGCCGGGTCGATCGAATTGATCACCAGATCCTCGTTCAGATGCCCCGGCAACGGCAGCTGCACCAGAATGCCATGCACCGCCGGGTCGCTGTTCAGCTGGTCGATCAGCGCCAGCAGGTCCGCCTCGGAGGTATCGGCGTCCAGCTTGTGCTCATACGAGTTCATGCCGACCTCGACCGTCATCTTGCCCTTCGAGCGCACATAGACCTGGCTGGCCGGGTCTTCGCCCACCAAAACCACGGCCAGGCCGGGGGTGATGCCGTTTTCCTCTTTCAGCTTTGCAACCTGATCGGCCACTTGCGCACGCACCTTGGCGGCAAAGGCCTTACCGTCGATAACCTGGGCTACCATTCTGTCGTCCCTTCTTTCAAAAAGCGGAGCGGGCGCATATGCGCCCGGCCTGTCAGTCAGCGCCGATCACACGCTCCTCGCGCGTAATCGACCAGTCAATCAGAATGCGCCACAGCTGTTCGGCAAGATCAGGGTCCAGCCCCAGCTCCTGCGCATTGATGCGCGCGTTCTGCACCACCTGTTCCACACGGTCCGGGATGCGGGCCGGAAGCCCCTCGGTCGGCTTCAGCTGAATGGCGCGATCGATATAGCGCGACCGCGTCACCAGCATCTCGATCAGGCGGTGATCCAGCATGTCGATCTGACCCCGCAATTCATGCATGGATTGACAGTCTTGCGGAGGTTTCAGATTGGACATGGCGATCTCCTCGTGACCCGGCTTCCCGGATCACGAGATGGTTTGTAAACCGGCTTAGAACAAGCCCTCAATCTCACCTGCATCGTTCAGGCAGATGGTTTCCGCGGCAGGTTTGCGCGGCAGACCAGGCATGGTCATGATCTCGCCGCAGACCACCACGATAAAGCCAGCACCTGCCGACAGGCGGACCTCACGCACCGGAACCGAATGGCCGGTGGGCGCGCCGCGCAGGCTGGGATCGGTCGAGAAGCTGTACTGCGTCTTCGCCATGCAGACCGGCAGGTTGCCATATCCGGCCTCTTCCCATTCGCGCAGCTGATTGCGGATCTTGTTGTCGGCCAGCACCTCATCGGCGCGGTAGATGCGCTTGGCGATGGTTTCCACCTTCTCAAACAGCGGCATCTCATCAGGGTAGATCGGCGCAAAGTTGGCAGAGCCGCCTTCGACAATCTCGACCACTTTCTCGGCCAGCGGGGCCGAGCCTTCCGAGCCCAGTTCCCAGTGACGCGACAGAACCGCCTCGACCCCGTGATCGGCGCAGTAATCCTTTACCGCCTGCACCTCGGCATCGGTGTCGGTGACAAAATGGTTGATCGCAACCACAACCGGCACGCCAAAGGATTTGACGTTCTCGATGTGACGGCCCAGGTTGGCACAGCCCGACTTTACCGCATCGACGTTTTCCGCGCCCAGATCGGCCTTGGCCACGCCGCCGTTCATCTTCATCGCGCGAACAGTGGCCACCAGCACCACAGCCGACGGCGCAATCCCCGCCTTGCGGCACTTGATGTTCATGAACTTCTCGGCGCCCAGATCGGCGCCAAAACCGGCCTCGGTCACAACGTAATCGGCCACTTTCAGCGCCGTCTTGGTGGCAATGACCGAGTTACAGCCATGGGCGATATTGGCGAACGGGCCGCCATGCACAAAGGCCGGGTTGTTTTCCAGCGTCTGCACCAGGTTCGGCTGCATCGCGTCCTTCAGCAGAACGGTCATCGCGCCTTCGGCCTTGATGTCGCGGCAGTAGACCGGGGTTTTGTCACGGCGATAGGCCACGATGATGTCGCCCAGGCGCTTTTCCAGGTCCTTCAGGTCGTTGGCCAGACACAGGATCGCCATCACTTCGGATGCCACGGTGATGTCAAAACCGGCCTCACGCGGGAAACCGTTGCTGACGCCGCCCAGAGACGCGGTGATCTGGCGCAGGGCGCGGTCGTTCATGTCGACCACACGCCGCCAGGCAACGCGACGGGTGTCGATCTCGCATTCATTGCCCCAGTAGATGTGGTTGTCGATCATCGCCGACAGCAGCGAATGCGCGCTGGTGATGGCGTGGAAATCGCCGGTGAAGTGCAGGTTCATCTCCTCCATCGGAACAACCTGCGCATAACCGCCCCCCGCAGCGCCGCCCTTCATACCGAAGTTCGGACCAAGCGAAGCCTCGCGGATACAGATCATCGCGTTCTTGCCGATGCGGTTCAGACCGTCGCCCAGACCCACGGTAGTCGTGGTCTTGCCCTCACCCGCAGGGGTCGGGTTGATTGCGGTCACCAGGATCAGCTTACCGTCCTCGCGGCCCTGAACCGAGTTGATGAAGTCCTGGCTCACCTTCGCCTTGTCGTGGCCATAGGGCAGCAAATCCGCAGACTCGATCCCAATCTTCGCCCCAATCTCCTGAATCGGCTGCTTCTTCGCCTCGCGGGCAATCTCAATGTCGCTCTTGTAGCTCATGGCACAAAGTCCCTGTCCATATCCTAATTTACCCGGCGATCTAACCGGTCATGCGGAATCCATACCGTTGTATACAGAGCAGGAGGGCCAATGATTACGACATATTCACGCCGCGAAACGGCGTGGCGCCATTTCCCAGCTCAGGTCACATAAGATTGATCTGATCCCCCCAGAGAAAATAGGTGTCTTAAGGGGTCCAGGCGCGTTGATCGGGGACAAAAAGTTTCATCCGGTCATGCAATTTCAGCGTTCCGGGTCTCTCGACCCAGGCGGTCACACCGCGCCGTCCTTGCGCGGCGGGTTTGAAAGCCGCGCCATGGCCAGGTAGTTCGGCCTCGACCTCACGGCCCGGAAGCACGCAGGGACGGTTTTCCATGTCGATCGTAATCGTCACCCCATCCGGCCCTTGCAAGCGCGAGGATGGCGGGACATGAGTGAAATCGGGAATCCCGCGCAACAGGATGCTGACGCCAAGATATGACGGGTTCAGCGTATCCAACCCCATTTCAGCCGCAGTCGCCTGCATTTCTTCGTCGGAAAGCACAGAAAGCTGGCGCACATTTCGGATTTCGGTGCCTTGCGGATAGAGGTTGCGCATCCTGACGCATGAAGGCCGCTCGGTTCCTTCGTGCCGCGCGCCAGTCACCCCCGCGAAGCCAAGGGTCAGCGCCTCGACAGGTTCGGCTCGGATGGACTCACCCGCTGGAATATGGCCCAACCAAACAACCTCGCCCGTGAATTCGGTTTCGCGCATTACCGGCATTGTTTTCCTCCGCTGCAGTGATCCAGCGGCCAATAGAATGCAGTGGTGCGGGAAAGAAAAGAAAAACCCGAGCCTTGGCCCGGGCTTTTGCTGTTATGCTGTTGGTTCAGGCTCCATCCCGCCATCGGGTGGGGATTTCTTGGCCTTGGTCTTGGGAATGGCGGTGACGCTGGGCGCATTGCCCTCATCGGATTTGTCACCCTCATCATCGCTCTCGCTGGGCGGCTCGCCATTCATGACGCGCTTGATCTCATCACCTGTCAGAGTCTCGTATTCCAGCAGACCTTGGGCCAGGCGCTCCCACTCTTCATTCTTGTCGGTCAGAATCTTGTGGGCCCGCTCATAGCCTTGCTGGATCAGGCGTTTCACCTCTTCCTCGATCAGCTCTTTGGTATGGGCCGACACCGAGAAACCAGCGGTGTTGCCCTGATAGCCTTCGTGAGCCTCGGCGTAGTCGATATTGCCGACCTTGTCCGACATGCCCCAGCGCATCACCATCGCGCGGGCCAATTGGCTGGCCTGCATGATGTCACCCGCCGGACCGTTCGAGACATGGTCTTCGCCATACTTGATCACCTCGGCAGCCTTACCCGCCATGGTCATCGCAAGCTTTTGCTCACACTCGTCCCGGTGATAGTTCAGACGATCCATTTCCGGCAATGACACAACCATACCCAGCGCCCCACCGCGCGGAATAATAGTCGCCTTGTAGACAGGATCGCACAAAGGCAATTCCAGACCCACCACGGCGTGCCCAGCCTCATGATACGCCGTCTTTTCCTTCTGGTCCTGGGTCAGCACCATGCTGCGGCGCTCGGCCCCCATCATCACCTTGTCCTTGGCGTTCTCAAAGTCTTCCATGGTGACAAAGCGACGACCGACGCGCGCAGCCATCAGCGCTGCCTCGTTCACAAGGTTCGCCAGATCGGCACCCGAAAAGCCCGGCGTACCCCGCGCGATGATGCGCAGATCGACATCGGGGCCCAGAGGCGTCTTGCGCGCATGCACACCCAAGATCTTCTCGCGCCCTTTGATATCGGGGTTGCCAACGGTCACGTTGCGGTCAAACCGGCCGGGACGCAGCAGCGCAGGGTCCAGAACGTCCTTACGGTTGGTGGCCGCCAGAATGATCACGCCTTCATTGGCCTCGAACCCGTCCATCTCAACCAGCAACTGGTTGAGCGTCTGTTCGCGTTCGTCGTTGCCGCCGCCATAGCCTGCACCACGATGGCGACCCACGGCGTCGATCTCGTCGATGAATACGATACAGGGCGCGTTTTTCTTGGCCTGTTCGAACATATCACGCACACGGGACGCACCGACACCCACGAACATCTCAACGAAGTCCGAACCCGAGATGGTGAAGAACGGCACACCCGCCTCACCCGCAATCGCGCGGGCCAGCAGCGTTTTACCAGTACCCGGAGGGCCCACCAGCAGAGCGCCCTTGGGAATCTTGCCGCCGAGGCGCGAGAATTTCTGCGGGTTGCGCAGGAATTCGACGATTTCTTCCAGCTCTTCCTTGGCTTCGTCGATGCCTGCAACATCGTCAAAGGTCACACGACCATGCTTTTCGGTCAGCATCTTGGCCTTCGATTTGCCAAAACCCATGGCGCCGCCTTTGCCGCCACCCTGCATCCGGTTCATGAAATAGACCCAGACACCGATCAGCAGCAGGAAGGGCAGCAGAGTGATCAGGAACGATTGGAACCCTGATTGTTGCTGTTTTTCAGCGCGAACAGGGATGTTTTTGTCGATCAGCAGTTTGGTAACTTCGGCATCCGTCGGCTTGATCGTGACATAGTCGCGATTGTCGCTGGTGCGGTACCGAATTTGTTCACCATCCAAAGTTACGTTCGTCACATCGCCAGAGTCCACGGCGCTGACGAATTCGGAATAGGTTCTTTCATTATTCTGAAGCGTTCCGCCCGATCCGCTGAACAGGTTGAACAGTGCAAGGATCAGCAAAAACAGAACGACCCAGAAGGCGATATTGCGAGCGTTGCCCAAGGAAAGTCTCCCAAAAGGTGTGGCAGATGGGGATCTGCCCAAGTTGCCCCTTAAAATAGAGATGATTGAGGCATGTTCAATGCGATAAAATCGAAGCGTGAAACTCTGGCCTGTTTATCGGCCCCTCAGCGTACCACAAGTTCGTCAATCCGGCTAGCGGAGCGGCCAGCAACCGACCGTCGGACCAGGCTGACGGGCTGGAAAGCAGCACCGCGCGCGGCTTTCCCAACGCACGCCAGTTGCCCAGTTGGGCAAGGCCTTCCTCTCCCAATGCCCGAATGATCACGCCATCGGCCTTGGGCCCGGACAAAATCCAGCGCGATTCCCAAACCTCATCGGGGCGCGCGAAATGGTCGGCAACCGCCTTATGTTCCCGGCAAATCCAACAGTTTCCTCCGTCTGGCGCCAACAGGCACCCGCCCAGCGTGCCGCTAACCCCATCAGTAATCGACTGGAGTGCCTGATCGACAGCGCTTTGGCGTGGCGGGTACTCCGCGCCGGAAATCCACTGGATCGCGGCCACAACGATCCGACGGCGGGTTTCCATGGGCAGGTCACCAAATCCATTACGGTCGACACACAAATCCCCGCCCTCGACACGCACGGTTTTCTGGGCGGAAACCTGCGCGAAATGCTCCAACGCCTTCCGCGCCTGGGTCAGGTTTTCAGCGACCCGCGACAGCGCCTCGGGTGTGATCCCGATCTGATCAAGCTGGCCCAGAGTTTGTCGCACCTTGATCCGGTCAAACCGTTCGTCCTGATTCGACGGGTCTTCGATCCAATCCACGCCTTCAGCGATCAGGTAAGACCGCAGCCGGGCACGCGTGATCGACAGCATCGGGCGCAACAAAGCGATCCCATCTTGTCGTCGGATGGGGGACATGGCCGATAAACCAGAAACCCCCGCCGACCGGGCAAGGCGCATCAGCACGGTTTCGGCCTGATCATCGGCGGTATGTCCCAGCGCGATTGCGTCAAGGCCCTCATCCGCAGCCCATTGCAGCAACAAGCTATATCGTGCGCGTCGCGCGGCATCCTGAAGGTTCCCGGACCCGTTCCACCCGCTCCATTGCAAAGTTTTGTGAGAAATTTCCCAATTTCTGGCCAGTTTGGCGACGTTTTCGGCTTCCGTGGCGGAATTTTCACGTAATCCATGGTCGACCGTGGCGGCCAGAACCTCAAAACCTTCCTGTTTCGAAAGATCGCTAAGTGCTCGCAGCAATGCCGTCGAGTCGCCGCCCCCCGAAACCGCCACACCCAATCGGCGGGGTATCGGAGCGGGCAGCCCGGCCCGGAGATCATCAAGTACGGAGTGTTTGTCGGTGCTCAAGAACAGCCCAGCGACGCCATTTCCTGGACCGCCTGCCCTGCAAGGCCTGAACCGGGGAACCGAACGCCGACTTCGCCCAGCGTTATGCAGGCTTGCTGGGTTTGGCCCAGACGCCCCAGCGCGGCCCCCAATTCGTACAGCGCCTCAGGCGCCAATGGCCCTTCGGAATCACCCGTGAAGCTTGCCAGAAAGGCGCGCGCAGCTTCGCGTGTGTCGCCCAAGCCATCCAAGGCCTGCCCGCGACGCAGATTGGCCTGCGACGCCAACGGACTGCCGGGATATGACAAGTCGAACTGGGCAAACATATCTGCCGCTGTCTGAAAATTTCCATCCGCAAGCGCCTGAGCGGCGGCGTCGAAATCCGCCTGCTCACCCACGGCAAGCTCGATTTGTCCCGTATTTTCCGGGGCGGCGGGCGTGATCACCGCGCCTCCGCCGGTTGCAGATGTTTCGCCACCCAGCGTGCTGGTCGGCTCGCCCGAGATTTCGCAACCCGCTTCCAGCTCGCACAGCCGGAATTCCATATCGCCGATGCGGTTGGTCCCGTCAGTGACGATGTTCTGCACCCGCTGGTTCAACTGCTCGGTCTGACGGGTCAGGCGCTGCAATTCGGCCTCGATCGCATCCACGCGTTCCAGCACCGAATTGCCCGACAGGTTTGGCGCCGGAGATCCAGTGGTCGAAAACTCGCGCTTGAGCCGCTGAATTTCCACATGCAGCACCGTCAACTCTTGCCGGATATCGGCCAGTGTCTGCTGATCCTGCGCCTGCGCCACGCCGGCGACACTTATCATTGCCGCCAGAACCAAACCTGCAATTCGCATCATCTTACCCCGTGGTTGATCCCGTCAGGACAGTCACTGCCCGGCGGTTCTTGGAATAGCAATCCTCGGTGCTGCAAATTTCGATCGGGCGCTCCTTGCCGTAGCTGACAGTTGTCAGACGGTTACCTGCCACCCCGCGCGAGATCAGGTATTCGCGTGCTGCGTTGGCCCGGCGTGCGCCAAGGGCGAGGTTGTATTCCCGGGTGCCCTGCTCGTCCGCATGCCCTTCGATGGTGGCCACGTAGTCGGTATTTGCCAGCAACCAATCCGCTTGCCCTTGCAGAACCGTTTGGGCCTGAGGCGACAAGGTCGATTGATCAACCGCAAACAGCACACGGTCACCAACCGTTTGCTGGAAATAGGCGGGCGAGCGTGGATCGCTGGGTGAGCCGGGCACAAGCGCCCCGTTGCCACCCGCACCGCCGCCCAACGCGGAAGGATCGTTGTTCGTACAAGCAGAGATCAGGGCCAGCGCCCCAACAGCTGCGATCTTGCTCAAAAGGTTCATGTCTGGCCTCGTTGTTTTTGTCTGTTTATTGCCGATTGTCTAGCACAGCAGCGTGTTTTTGTGAACGCTGCCGTGGCTGGCATTCCATCAATTCTGCAATGGCCCCCAGGACGGATCACTGCCGCCATCCGGCGTGCGTACCGGCCGCAGGTTACGGCCCGAAATATCGACCGAATAGAGAGAGGACCGACCGCTGGCGCCCTGCGTTTCGCGGGTGAACATGATGACACGACCGTTTGGCGACCAGGTCGGGCCTTCGTCCAGGAACGACGCGGTCAAAAGACGCTCTTCATCACCGTTGGTGCGCATCACGCCGATATGGAACCGGCCCTTGTTCTGCTTGGTGAACGCAATCAGATCCCCGCGCGGCGACCAGACGGGCGTGCCATAGCGACCCTGACCAAAGCTGATACGTGTGGCTTCGCCACCGTTCGAGGGCATCACGTACAACTGCGGCGTACCCGACCGGTCGCTTTCGAATACGATCTGGCTGCCATCCGGGGAATAGCTGGGCGCCGTTTCAATCGCGGGTGTATTGGTCAGCCGCACGCTCTGCCCCGAGGCCAGATCCATTTTCCACAGATCGGTGTTTCCGCCTTGGGTCAGCGAATATACGATGGATTGCCCGTCTGGCGAGAAACGCGGCGAAAAGCTCATGGTGCCTTCCTGGGTTGGCAATTCCTGCCGTCTGACACGGCCAACATCCAGAATGTAGATGCGTGGTTGTCCGGTTTCATAGCTTGTATAAAGCAGACGATCCCCTGTCGGCGAAAACCGCGGGGCCAGCACGATGGCGGAACTGTCGGTCAGGAACTGCACATTCGCCCCGTCATAATCCATGATCGCCAACCGCTTGCGCCGCTGATCCTTGGGCCCGCTTTCCGAGACATACGCCACGCGGCTGTCAAAGTATCCGCCCTCACCCGTGATGCGGCTATAGACCTGATCAGCCACCTTGTGCGCCATGCGCCGCCAGCCATCCGTGGTGCCAGCAAATTGCAGGCCATTGCCCAACTCCTGACCCGAGAACACGTCCCATACCCGGAAACGGACTGTCAGACGCTTGCCCGAGACATTGACCGCCCCGGTGACCAAAGCCTCAGCATTGATCGCTTTCCAATCCGCAAACTGCACCGGGGCGTCAAAGCTGCTGACCCGGCTGATAAAGGCGTCCGATGAGATTTCTCGGAACAGCCCCGTACCGGTCAAATCCGCAGCAATCACCCGGGATATATCCTGTGCATACTGCGAAGCCGCTGGTCCGTCCGGTACAAAATTCGGAACGGCAAGGGGCAAAGGTTCGATGATCCCTTCGTTCAGTTCCAGTCGCAGCGTGTTATCTTGCGCATATACCGGCACCGACATCAGGGTCAGGCCAACGAAGAGGCTTGTCAGGAGTTTCATCATTTTATCCGCATCCTCTCGGGATTGAATGTAATCTCAACATCTCGCCAATGATCATATTTGTCAGCAGGCAAGTCATATCCTTTGGCGCCACAGCGCAAAATTGCGCGCCGGGCCGCTTCGTATGCTTGGTTTGAGGCAGCCGATGACCCGTCGGAGCTGTCCAGCAACCGCAGGCTGCCGCTGACAACTTTGCCGTCCTGAGACAACGAGAAACCAACAACGACAACGACATTCAAGGCGTCCGTCGACAGCGAGCCGACATTCCAACATTTCGAAACCGCCAATCGCATTGCATCCTTCTCGCCACTGGTAAGCGGTGGGCCCGAGGGCGCGGTTCCAGTGCCCAAAGCCTCGGCCAGGGCATCATTGATCGCCGTCTGATCGTTCGTCGCTGGCGCTTCCGGTTCGGGCGCGGGCTCGGGTGCCTCGGCCACCTCGGGTTCAGGTTGCGGCGCTGGACGATTGGGGCGAACACGCGGTCGCGGCGAGGTTCTGGGCGCCGCGTCGTCCACTTCTTCTGCTTCGGTGACAATCTCTGGAGACGCTTCTTCCGGCGCGGTCTGATCCTGTTGCTCTTGCTGAATCTCTGCCCCTTCGTCCAGAGACACGGGCGGGGTTTCCACATCGTCCGGCTTGGCATCGGGGGGCGGCGGCTCAATGGCCTCCGGGGCCACTTTATCGGTCGGATTGGGCTGCGCCTCGGGGCCGGGCGGCACCGGCAAGGCCACAACTTCGGTCTCAGGCTGTTCAAGAACGGGCGGCTGGTCCGGGATTTCCGGCTCGGGCGGGATATCTACAGTTTCCGGCAGGGGCTCGGGCTCTGGCTCGGGCGGCGTTTCCGGTTCCGGACGCGGCTGATCTTCGGGCTCGGGTTCAGGTACATTTGCCTCGTCCACTGGCGCATCCGGCTCTGACAAGGTTTCAGGCTCAACAGGAACAGCGGGCGCGCCGCGCCGCGCGGTCAGCGCATCGAACTGCTCAGCGGAAATCACCGTCACATCCTGTACCGCCATCGGCAACGGCTCGGACCGGAATGTGCCGCCGAACAGAGCCCAACTGATCAGACTCACATGCGCAATCGCCGAAATCTTGGTGCCGGTATCCACCGTGCGACCTCACTCTCCACCTTCGTCCAGCGTCGGGCCGCCGGTATCGGTCACAAGGCCCACATTGGAAAACCCACCCGCATTCAGCGCACCCATGACCTCCATCACCTGCGCATAAGGAATGGCCCCGTCTGCGCGCAGGAACACCCGGTCGCTGCTGCGTTCGACCGCAATGGCCCGCAACTTGCCGATCAATTCTTCCCGCAGCACATCTGTTGTTTGGATCTGCACTTGACCACCCGCCGTCAGCGTCACGGTCAAAGGTTCTTCGTTGTCACCGGGCAAGGCGCTGGCTGCTGTCTTTGGCAGATCCACCGGAACACCAACCGTCAAAAGCGGTGCCGCCACCATGAAGATGATCAGCAACACCAGCATGACATCGACAAAAGGTGTCACGTTGATCTCGGCCATTGGCTGCGCCCGTCCGCGCCGCCGCCCCCGTCTGCGCCCGTTCTGGCCCGAGGATTGCTGAACCGCCGCGCCCATCCTTAGCTGTCCAACTGACGTGACAGAATGGTGGCAAACTCATCGGCAAACGCCTCATAGCCGCCCACGATCCGGTCGCTATCGGCGCTGAGCTTGTTATAAAAGATCACCGCCGGGATGGCTGCCAGCAGACCCAGACCCGTGGCCAACAAGGCTTCGGCGATACCGGGCGCTACAACGGCCAGATTGGTGTTTTGCTGCTCGGCAATCTCGATGAAGGCATTCATGATACCCCAGACTGTGCCGAACAGGCCGATAAAGGGCGCGGTCGAGCCCACCGTCGCCAGAATGGGCAAGCCCTTCTGCAATGTCTCGGCCTCTTTCGCGATGGCCACATCCATGGACCGGTCAATGCGAGAGGTTGCGCCTGCAATCAAACCGCCATCGGTGCGATGAGATCGCCGCCATTCGATCATGCCCGCCGCAAAAATCTTTTCCGAACTGCCATTTGGCTGGGTTCCGATCTGCTCAAACAACGCATCCAAAGGATTGCCCGACCAGAAGCTCTCGTCAAAAATTGCGGCCTCTCGCCGGGCCGCGCGATAGTTGATCAGTTTCTGGATGATGATGCCCCAGGACCAGATTGATGCCACGATCAACATCAACATCACCAATTTGACGATAAATGTCGCGCGGGCAAACAGCCCCCACATGGAGAAATCGATCTCCTGCGCCAGCGCCAGCGTTTCAGCTTCCATTAACCTGCTCTTTGTTTTTGCCTGAGGGCCATTTGGCCTCGTTTTGCCAAACGCTAACGCAGATGGTTGCGAAAAGCCAACAGAACCACCCTACGGGCGGAAATTGTTACAACAATGCGCGAATCTCTGCCGGAAGCCGTACCGGCTTACCCTGCGCGTTCATGCAAACCGCTGTCACAGAGGCGCGAAACACCTCGGTCTCGCCTCGGCGCACCAGTTGCGACATCGTCAGACGCGCGCCTGAGAGCGAGATCATCTCGGTCTCAACTACCAACTCATCTTCGAACTTTGCCGCTGCCAGGTAATCCGCCTCGATCCGGCGCACGACCCAGACAATGCCCGCCTCACGCATCGCGTTCTGGTCATTGCCCAGCTTGCGCACCCAGTCCGACCGCGCCCGTTCGATGAACCGCAAGTAGTTTGCATGATACACCACGCCGCCCATGTCGGTGTCTTCGTAATACACGCGGACGGGATAGGTGTGTTTCATTGCGGCTGCTCCATCCGGGCAAACAGGCGAAGCGCATGGGACTTATCCATCGCACTCTGCGGCAGAACAGGATCATATGCTGCCCGGATCAGCGCCGCAATCTCAGGCCGCAGGATTGTTGTCTCTCCCGCCACCGCCAGGGGGGATTGCGCGCGAAACGCACTGTCCGACCATAAAACAATCGTTTGCACAACCTGGCTCAGCGCCAGCGTTTCTGCCGGAACCTTGGACAGTTCACTGTCTATCCTCAGAAACACAAAGGCCGCACGGATGGCCCCATCCTCTTCAAACCGAAATATCCGGTATTGATTGGCATTGACTGCGACCAACCGGTCCACCAGCGGCACTAGGTCTGGGATCAACCGGTCCAGATCAGGCACTTCAAGCAGTTCGGCCCAATCCCGAAAAAAGAACACCATGCAATTTGCGCCCAGCTCGGGATCCGTTTCGGCCATCTTGTGCCCGGCCAAAGTCACAACTGCCTCGAACGCGCCTTTGACGGTCGCAAGGGTCGCATCTTCAACACCAAAAACGATGGGAACGATGGGACGCCCCCATCGCGCAAACAGAAACTCGCCGCTTTCGCGGGTAAACAGCGCTTCGATATCCTCGGGTGTCACGCCCCGCCCCTTCTTCTCGTTTCAAATACGGCCGCCGGAGGCATAAAATCTAAATCGCAGCGCATCAATCAAACAGATCGCTTTGACCCTTTGGCGCGGCCATTCCCAAATGAGACCACGCCTTTTGCGCCAACATTCGTCCGCGCGGCGTGCGCTGGATCAGGCCCTGTTGCAACAGAAACGGCTCGATCACTTCTTCCAGTGAATCCCGGCTTTCCGACAAGGCTGCCGAAAGCGTTTCAATACCCACCGGCCCGCCAGCGTAATTCTCGGCGATCAGCGTCAGGTACCGCCGATCCGCGCCATCCAGACCCAGATTGTCCACGCCCAACCGTGTCAAAGCCCCGTCGGCGAGCTCCCGTGTGATCCGCCCATCGCCTTCGACAATGGCAAAATCCACCACCCGGCGCAGCAAGCGTCCGGCGATCCGAGGTGTCCCGCGAGACCGGCGCGCGATCTCGCGCGCGCCCGCGTCATCGGCGGGTGCACCCAGTTTGCGCGCATTGCGCGTGACGATCTCATGCAACTCATCCACGGTATAAAACTGCAACCGGGTCGGAATGCCGAACCGGTCCCGCAGTGGTGTGGTCAACAACCCCATCCGGGTCGTAGCCCCCACCAACGTAAAGGGCTGCAGCTCGATCCGAACCGTGCGCGCTGCCGGGCCTTCACCGATCACCAGATCCAACTCGAAATCTTCCATCGCGGGATACAGCACTTCTTCGACCGCTGGGTTCAGGCGGTGTATCTCATCAATAAACAGCACATCGCGCGGTTCCAGATTGGTCAGGATCGCCGCCAGATCCCCAGCCTTGGCCAACACCGGACCCGAGGTCATGCGAAAATTCACCCCCAGCTCGCGCGCCATGATCTGTGCCAGCGTTGTTTTCCCCAGCCCCGGCGGGCCGTGGAACAGGGTGTGATCCATCGCTTCCCCCCGCTGCCTCGCAGATTGGATGAAGATGCGCAGATTGGCCCGGGCTTCGGCCTGACCGATAAACTCATCCAGGCCCTGAGGGCGCAGCGCGCGGTCATTGTCCTCGGGCATTGGCTCGGGTCGAAGGGCGGGATCGGCGTCAATCATTTACTCATCCCTTCGGAGCGAGAAGTTTCAAAGCCGCCCGGATCAACTCGGCCTCATCCGCATCGGGCAATCCTGCCGCGGCCTCGGCCACAGCTGAGGCCGCATCAGACGGGCCATATCCAAGGTTCGACAAGGCCGACAGCGCCCCAGCCGAGGCCGCAGCCGCGCCCGAGGCAGGCTGGGCCGCCCGTTTCGGCGCCGGTGATGGCTCGGTCAGTTCAACCACCTCGGGCGCGGGGCCATCTGTGGCTTCGATAATCGTTCCGCCCATGGCCATGACACCGGGCGCCTTGTCCTTTAGATCCAGCACAATGCGTTGCGCAGTTTTGGGACCCACACCTTTGGCGGCCTTCACGGCGCCCCAATCGCCCAGCGCAATCGCGCGGCTAACCCCATCGGGGCCCAAAGCGCTGAGGATCGCAAGCGAAACCTTGGCGCCAACGCCCTGAACGGAACACAGCAGCCGGTGCCACTCCTTCTCGACCAAGGTCAAAAAGCCATAAAGCTGCATCAGGTCTTCGCGCACCACCATGTCGGTATAGACCGACACCGCCTGCCCCACCCCGGGCAGGGCCGCCATGGTCCGGTCCGAGCAAAACACCAGATAGCCCACGCCACGCACATCGATCAGAACATGATCCGCCGCTCGATAGTCCAGACGTCCTGTCAGCTTGCCAATCATGCCCGTACCTCTTTCAATCGTGCCTGCGGCGCGGTCCCGTAATAGGAATGACAGATTGCAATGGCCAGCGCATCCGCCGCGTCCGCCCCTTTGGGCTGGCACCCCGGTAATTGCAGTTTGACCATATGGATCACCTGCTCTTTTTCCGCATGGCCAACACCGACCACGGTTTTTTTGACCCGGTTGGGCGCGTATTCCCCAACGGGCAATCCCGCCTGCGCCAGCGTCAGCAGAGCAACACCCCGCGCCTGGCCCAGTTTCAGCGTCCCTGCCCCATCCTTGTTCACAAATGTCTGCTCGATGGCCGCCTGATCGGGGCGGTGGTCCGCGATCACTTCGACAATCTGGTTGTGCAAAGACAGCAGACGTTCCCCCAGATCGTCCCCATCCGATTTGCAGAGCCCATTCGCAACATGGCTCAGACGGCTGCCATTTGATTCGATGACGCCCCATCCCAGGGTTCTTAGCCCCGGATCAATGCCCAGAATTCGCATCTTTCGCCCCGGTCTGCTCGTGTTTTTTGACCTTTCTTCCCGATTAGCACGAAGCATGAACATTTTCCAAGCGAATTGACCTGAAGTCCAAAAACGACACTTGTATCCAGATCGCGACTTTCCGGCAGGTTTGCGACACCAAAAGAGCTATTTTCGACCTGTAGATTAAGCAATTTTTAGCAATGATTTAAGGGAATTACAGGTTTTGGAAGCATTGCAAAAAATGCATAGGACACATGCATTTTTCGCTCTTGTACGGGTCAGAACGACTGTCTAAGTGCCCGTCAGATCGCAAGATCGAAAGTTAACACAAACCAGAAGGACACAGGATATGGCTGTACTGGACAACACCCGGGTTGCCACTGGCTCAATCGGCCTTTTCGGCCGTATCGGCGCATTTATCGCATCGGTCGCAAACGCCGTTGTTGATTGGAACCAAGCCCGCGTTACACGCAACGTGCTGAACGAGCTGAGCGACCGCGAACTACAGGACATCGGACTGTTTCGCGGCGACATCGACGAGCTGGTTGGCCGCTAAAAGCGCCACTCACACGCTGCCCGATGGATTAAGGGCAAACAAAAACCGCCTGCGTTTCTGCAGGCGGTTTTTTTGTCCGAATGATGACTGCGTTGCCTTGGCGGGTTATGTCGAAGCTTAGAACAGTTTCGACATCTGCACGGCCAGAAACTCGGAAACCGGGTCGGCCTGCATGATCCAAGCACCCGCCTGTTCCACCGAGGTTCCTTGCTGCAGCGCATCCACCCGGGTTTCGTAAGAGACCTCACCCAGATTATACAGCAAGAACGCTTTGAACACGAAGAACACCACGAGGCAGAATAGCAATACCTTCGCGGGAACCGCCGAACGGACGCGCTGTGGCTTCATCACCACCAGCCCATCAGGACGCATACTGGCGCGATAGCCGCGGCTCAGTTTTTCGTGCTTTTTGGTCAGCTGCGTGACGCGCCGATCAAATTCCAGTTGTTTTCCAGTCATGGCAGCCTCCGAAAACCGCCCCCAGTTAAATCCATCCACCCCCGATTGCGTTCAATAACGCTAGAGCCATAATGGGACGAATCCGTGGCGGAAATCCAGAAAACTCCTGTAAATTGCCTAGATTTAGCCCTGTTTTGTTAAGATTAGCGTCGTCCATTCACCAATCTGCCCTCTGGAATACAGATTGAACCCATTTTGTGCATAAACTTTCAAAACGTCGTCGGCCTGTTCATTGAGTATCCCTGAGAGAATCGCCTGCCCACCAGCCCTCAGATTTCCACTGATCTCGGGCGACAGCGCGACAAGCGGTCCCTTGAGAATATTGGCAAAAATCAAGTCATAGGGCGCGTGCGCTTTCAGGTCGGGATGATCAAAGCCTGCAGCCTCGATACATTCGACGGCACCATCCATGCCGTTGGCCTTCAGGTTGGCTTTTGCGACGTCGACAGCAACCTGATCGATGTCGCTCGCCAAAATCGTGCCGTCCCAGACCCGCGCTGCGGCCATGGCAAGAACGGCGGTGCCGCAGCCGATATCCGCCACTTTGGTGGCCGAAAACCCCTCATCCAGCAAGGTATCCAACGCTTTGAGGCAGCCCAAAGTCGTGCCGTGATGACCGGTGCCAAAGGCCATTGCAGCTTCGATCAGCAAGGGTATACGGCCTTCGGGCAGTTTATCCGCATCGTGGCTGCCATAGACAAAGAACCGACCGGCTTCGACCGGGGCCAATTCGCGGCGCACATGGGCAACCCAATCGGTTTCGGGCAGTTCCGACACCACAAAAGCCTTGGCCTCAAACGCCGCGGCCAGAACCGCCAGCGCGGTTTCATCCGGCGTTTCGGTGAAATATCCACCCACTTCCCACAACCCCGATCCATCCTCGACCTCAAAAACGCCAACACCCGTGGGTTCAGGGTCCAGACGCTCCATCGCCTCGCCCAGGCCTTCGGCAGCTTGCTTGCCGTTCAGAGTCGTCAGCGCGGTGAATGTGGGCATGGGGGCCTCCTGTTTCAGTTGCACCTGCGCCTAGGGCGCGACCGCGCCAAGGTCAAGCACTTGCACCTATTCGGCAGGGGCCGCGGCGTATTTGGTCAGGGTCGTCTCATTGCCAGGCTCAGGATGGCGCGGGATCAGCAGGGACAGCAGCAAAGACACAATTGCCATCGCGGCGGCCAATCCAAACACCGCCCCGGGCGAGATGACCCAAAGCAGTCCCAGCAGCGCGGGCAGGAATACGGCGGCGATGTGATTTATGGTGAAAGCCACAGCAGCGGTCGGTGCAATATCCGCAGGATCGGCGATTTTCTGGAAATAGGTCTTCAACGCCAGCGCCAGGGCAAACAGCACATGGTCGATCACATACAGGATCGCCGCCAGCAAAACGCCCCAGCCGAACCAGTAAATCCCGCCATAGGCTGCAAAGACGATGGCCAGACCCACGTATTCAAAGATCAGCGTGCGCCGTTCGCCGAACCGGGCAACAGCTTTGCCCAGCAAGGGCGCGGCCATCATGTTGATCATCAGGTTGATCAGATAGAGGCTCGTGAGTTCATGCACTTCAAAGCCGAATTTCTCGACCATCATGAAACCAGCAAATACAATGAATATCTGCCGCCGCGCACCGGCCATGAATTGCAACGCGTAGTAAAGCCAATAGCGTTTGCGCAGCACCAGTTTCTTGGTCTGCGGGGTCGGCGCGTCGAACTGCGGGTAGGCGATCAGGCTGAACAGAGCCAGCGCAACGGTCACGCCGCCAGAAGCCATAAATACGAAGTTGTAGGACAAATCGAACCTGTCCCAGGTCAAAACAATAAGCCCATAGACCACGGCCGTGGCGGCCGATCCCATGGCCACCAGCCAACCCAGCACCTGCGGCGCGCGGTCCTTTGGCAACCACTGCAATTGCAACGACTGATTCACCGTCTCGTAATAATGAAAGCCGATCGAGCTGAAGAGCGTCACAAACAGCAACCCGCCGAGGCTTGGGAACCACGCGGTCACAGCCGTCGCCGCGCCCAGCATCATCAGCGAGATCATCGCAAGCACCTGTTCACGGATGAAAATGATCACCGCGATGACTCCAACAGCCAGAAATCCGGGGATCTCTCTTACCGTATGCAGCAGCCCGATATCGGCCCCGTCAAAATTGGCTGCTTCGATGACGAAGTTGTTCAGCAGCGCGCTCCAGGCATTGAAGGCGATGGGCATGGTCATCGCCATCACGAACAAAAGCGTGATGGGGCGGCGCCAGAACGGAAGGCTCTGCGCCTCGGACAGGGGCATTGGACCGGGCATAGGCACCCTCTACGCCCATTTTGAGAGTTTGGCGAGGGGGAAGCGTGCGGCGCACAAAGGCTCTGCACGCATGCAGAGTCAGTAAAAGCTCTGCGGGTCGATATCGACGGTCAGTCGGATGTCGCCTTTCAGTCGTAAGGGTGCAATCCAACGGGCGATGGCATCCTGAATGGGTGCGCCTTTTGGGGCTTTGACCAACAGCCGCACCCGATGCCGCCCGCGAATGCGCGCAATTGGGGCAGGGGCGGGGCCGAAAACCTGCGCGCCAATCTGGGTCAGCGGGCCCGTGTTGCGGGCCATGGCGTTGCCGATATCAAAGACCGGACCGACCTCAGGCCCGGACAGCACGATCCCGGCCATGCGACCATAGGGGGGCACTCCGGCGGCCTGACGGCCCGCAGCCTCGGCCTTCCAGAACCCTTCTTCGTCACCCGACAGAATCGCGCGGATCACCGGGTGTTCGGGCTGAAAGGTCTGCAACAGCGCCTGCCCGGGCTTGTCTGCACGACCAGCGCGCCCAGCCACCTGCCGCATCAGCTGAAACGTCCGTTCCGCCGCCCGCAGGTCGGCCCCATGCAGGCTGAGATCGGCATCAATGACCCCAACCAGCGTGAGCTTGGGAAAGTTGTGTCCCTTGGCCACAAGCTGCGTGCCGATAACGATATCCGCATCTCCGTCGGCAATTTCCTCGATCTTGGCCTTCAGCGCCCGTGCCGAACCAAAGAGGTCAGAGCTCAGCATCGCGATCTTGGCGTCGGGAAAGGTCGCCTCCGCATCTTCCGCCAGCCGTTCGATGCCTGGGCCAACCGGGGCCAGCTTGCCCTCAACTCCGCACGAAGGGCAATCCTCGGGCATCGGCTTGGTCTCACCACATTGATGGCACATCAGGCGTTTCAGAAACCGGTGTTCAACCATTCGCGCATCGCAATGATCACACGCAATCTGTTCGCCGCAGGCCCGGCACAAAGTCACAGGGGCATAGCCGCGGCGATTGATGAACAAAAGCGACTGTTCGCCCTTTTCGATCCGCTGAGCCACCGCCTGCCGCAAAGACGGAGAAATCCATGTCCCCGGCTGCATCTGTTCGATCCGCATGTCGATGGGTTTCATCTCGGGCAGGACCGCCGCCCCGAACCGCGAGGTCAAATCAAGGCGTTCGTATTTGCCCGCCTCTGCATTGGCCCAGCTTTCCAGCGACGGCGTGGCACTGGCCAGAATGACGCGCCCACCACATATGGCCGAGCGCAACACAGCCATGTCGCGCGCACTGTAATGCACGCCGTCTTCCTGTTTGTAGGACGTGTCGTGTTCCTCATCGACCACCACCAGCCCCAGATCGCGGAATGGCAGGAACAAGGCCGACCGAGCCCCTACGACCAGTTGTGCATTCCCCTGCCCGACCATTCGCCAGACCCGGCGGCGTTCGGTCATGGTGGCGCCCGAATGCCATTCGGCCGGGCGGGCGCCGAACCGGGCCTCGACCCGGGTCAGAAACTCTGCCGTCAGCGCAATTTCAGGCAATAGAACCAACGCTTGCCGCCCCATGCGCAGAGTTTCGGCCACAGCCTCAAGATACACTTCGGTCTTACCTGACCCGGTCACGCCCTTAAGCAAGGTGGTGCCATAGTCCCCGGTCCGCTGCCCGACCCGCAACTGCGCAACCGCCGCGGCCTGGTCCTCGGTCAGGTCCTTGCCCGGCAGGTCCGGGTCCAGATGCGGATAAGGCAGATCGCGCGGGCTGTCCTCTTCTCGTACCGCCCCATGCTTCACCAGCCCTTTGACGACCGATGAGGTCACCCCCGCCTGTTCGGCAAGTTCTTTCAATGTAAAGGCCAAGCCACCGTAGTCGCGCAACACCCCCAGCACCCGCGCCCGCGCATCGGTCATCCGATCCGGTTCCGCACTGCCCAGCCGGTAGACTTTACGCATCGACGGCGGATCGCCCAGCCCCGGTGCGCGCGTCGCCAGCCGCAGCATCGCGGGCATCGGCGTCAGGGTATAGTCAGCCACTTTGCCCAGAAACAGCCGCATCTCTTCGCGCATCGGCGCGACCTCAAGCACCCGGATCACCGACCGTGCTTTGGCCAGATCAAAGCCACCCTGCCCCGGCCCCCAAACCACGCCCAGCACCTTGCGCGGACCCAAAGGTACCTCAACAAACGCCCCTAGAAAGCACCCACCTTCGGGCGCTTTATAATCCAGCGTCCGGTCCAGCGGCTGCGTGGTCAGCACCGCGATCAGCTCTCCTTCGTCGAAAAATCCGTTAGCGCTCACGGTATATCCTTCGCGGGGGGTTCCAGCAGGGGTCTTATTGAGGTAAAGCCATCCGCGACCAAGGCCAACCCATCAAAGGACTGCCCGCATGAAATTCTTCGTAGACACAGCCGAGATCGACGCCATCGCAGAACTGAACGATCTGGGCATGGTGGACGGCGTGACCACCAACCCCTCGCTGATCCTGAAATCGGGCCGCGACATTCTGGAAGTTACCAAAGAGATCTGTGATCTCGTCGACGGTCCTGTCTCTGCCGAAGTGGTCGCCACCGAGGCCGATGACATGATCGCCGAAGGCCGCAAGCTGGCGAAAATCGCGCCGAACATCGCCGTGAAAGTGCCTCTGACATGGGCAGGTCTGAAGACCTGCAAAACGCTCAGCGACGAAGGTCAGATGGTCAACGTAACCCTGTGCTTTTCGACCAATCAGGCCATTCTGGCCGCCAAGGCAGGTGCCACATTCATCTCACCCTTCATCGGTCGTCTGGACGACATCAACCTCGACGGCATGGACCTGATCGCCGATATCCGTCAGGTTTATGACAATTACGGGTTTGAAACCGAAATCCTCGCCGCTTCGATCCGTACCGTGAACCACGTGACTGACAGCGCGCGCATTGGTGCCGATGTCATCACCGCCCCTCCAGGCGTTATCAAGAAACTGGCCGATCACCCGCTGACCGACAAGGGCCTTGAGGCATTCCTGTCCGATTGGGCCAAGACCGGCCAGAAAATCCTCTGATCTTCAGGTACGACCGCGCGGCGCCCCTGGCGCCGCGCCCGGCCCAACGGGCAGAACCTGATCTGAGATCAGGTGATAACCGGCGGGAGCACCCCGCGACACGGTCAAAACGAAATCCACCTTTGCGTGCATTTTTTCCAAGGCAAATGTGGCAGGGCATGTTATAAAGCGCCCAAACAAAAAAAGACCGGACGGGACATGAGCAGCAACATCAAACTCAAGGACAACTTGCGCGCGGCCATTTTGGCTGAACCGGACGCCGTGTTGGAGGATAAGGACCTCATGCAGGCCCTTGTCGCCGCCAACGAACAAGCGCGCGGTGACAACGTCATAGACCTGCGCGGGATCGCCATGCAGCGGCTTGAGGCACGGCTGGACCGGCTGGAAGACACCCATCGCTCGGTCATTGCCGCAGCTTACGAAAACCTTGCGGGCACCAATCAGGTGCACCGGGCCATTCTAAGCCTGCTGGAACCGATGGAGTTTGAGGAGTTCCTGCACACGCTCAGCACGACCATAGCAGAGATCCTGCGCGTTGATCATATCACGCTGGTTCTGGAAACGACGGCGTTGCGCGATGATCCTGCGATCAAAAAGATGCAAGGCGTGCTGTCTGTGGCCGAACCAGGCTTTGTCGACAGCTACATGAGTTTCGGGCGCACAGGTGCCGCACGCGATGTTATCCTGCGCGAGATCCAACCCGACAACACCCAGATCTTCAATGAAAACGCGGTCCAACTGAAATCCGAGGCCTGCCTCAAGCTCGATCTGGGCAAGGGACGTTTGCCGGGTATGATCGTGATGGGCGCCCGCGATCCGAAACACTTCACCCCACAGCTTGGCACCGATCTTCTGGCTTTCTTTGCCGGTGTTTTCGAACGGTCGATGCGTCACTGGCTGTCGTGAGCCTGATTTCCCCAGCCTGTCGCGACGCGTTGCAGCACTGGCTGGACAGTCTGGGGGCACTGGCCGGGCGATCGGAAAATACGCAAACCGCCTATCGCGGAGACGTGACCGATTTTCTGTCCTTCATGACAATGCATCACAGTGCCCGACAAGGCCTTGCCGCGTTGGAGCGCATCACAGTCTCGGATATGCGCGCCTGGATGGCGGATCAGCGCGGCGGTGGTGTCGGCGCCCGCTCGCTGGCGCGTAAACTGTCAGCGGTCAAAAGCTTTTATCGCTGGCTTTCGGAACGCGAAGGGTTCGAACCCACCGCCGTTCTGTCTACCCGCGCGCCAAAATTCACCAAGAAACTGCCCCGCCCCCTGGCCGAAGACGCCGCCCGCGCGATGATCGAGACGGTTGAGCTGCAATCGAGTTCAAATTGGGTCGCGGCCCGGGACGTGGCCGTCGTGACCCTGCTCTATGGCTGTGGCCTGCGTATTTCCGAGGCGCTGTCGCTGACCGGTGCAGATGCGCCGTTGCCGGAAACGCTCCGCATTCTGGGTAAGGGCGGGAAAGAAAGGATCGTTCCCGTCCTGCCCGCCGCGCGGGACGCGGTTGACCAGTATCTCCGGCTCTGCCCGCACCCGCAAAGCGCCCAAGCGCCATTGTTTCGCGGTGTGCGGGGCGGTGCCCTGAACCCGCGCGCCATTCAGGGCGTCATGGCCAAGGCGCGGATGCAGTTGGGCCTTCCCTCCACTGCTACACCCCATGCCATGCGCCACAGCTTTGCCACACATCTTTTGTCTGCCGGTGGCGATCTCAGGGCCATTCAGGAACTTCTGGGGCACGCCTCATTGTCGACGACACAGACCTACACCGCGGTCGACACCGCCCGCCTGATGGAGGTCTATAACCGCGCCCATCCCAAGGCCTGAACGCGGGCCCGACCGAGAATGAAACCAGATCGCCGCAGGGTGCTTTTTGCTTTGCATCTGCGCGCCGCATCGTACATGACACCCCAATGACACTCAGATTCAAAGCTCTTTCCGTTCATCTCTTTACTGCAACCGGAGCCGTTTTTGCGATGCTCGCCATGTTGGCGGCGGTCGAAGAGAAATGGAGCCTGATGTATCTCTGGCTCGTCGTCTCTTTCATCGTGGACGGCATCGACGGCCCTCTGGCCCGGCACTATCACGTCAAACACAACGCGCCTGAGTTTGACGGAGTGCTGTTGGATCTCATTATCGATTATCTGACCTATGTCTTCATCCCCGCCTTTGCCCTGTTCAAATCCGGGCTCATGGATGGGTGGACAGGGTGGTTCGCAATCATTGTCATCACCTTTGCCAGTGCGATGTATTTTGCCGACACGCGCATGAAAACAAAGGATAACTCCTTTTCCGGCTTTCCGGGATGCTGGAACATGTTCGTCATTGTCATCTTCGCGCTGGAACCCAATTTCTGGGTTATCCTGCTGTTGGTCACGCTGCTGTCGATTGCGATGTTCGTGCCGTTGAAATTCATCCACCCGGTCCGGACCGCGCGCTGGCGTACAGTGTCGCTGCCCATGGCCTTTGCCTGGACCTTCTTTGCGGGCTGGGCCGCCTGGGTCGATTTTCACCCGGAAAGCTGGGCCCATTGGGGGCTGGTCGTGACCAGCCTGTACCTGACCTTCGCAGGCATCGCGCAGCAGATCGTGCCACCACGCAAAGACCCGATCAAAGCCTAAAGGACATCCTGCACCTCGAACTCGGTGCCGTTGTGGGTGAAAACATCACCCTTCTGCAGGCCTGCCATCGCCAAGTATATCGGGCTTTGGGTTGAGATCCCCATATAGGTCTTTCCCTCAACCTCGAACCGCGTTGTCGAAACACAGACCACAAAGCGGCGGTTGTTGAACTTGATGACCGCCCCGGGCTGAACCCGCTCTGTCAGGCCAAAATCCGTATTTTCGATCACGTCGATTTTGGCGTGATGGGCATGGACAGGCGCATCAAAGGCCGCCGCCAGATCCGCATTCTCGCGTGAGGCGACAATGTCGTCCTTGTCATGCACTTCGCGGTCGTCCAGCTGAGAATCTTTCAGGAAGGCATCATAATGCGCCTGGGCCGTTGCCAATTCCTGCGCCTCTAGCGACATCAGTCGGTCGATGATGGTCTTCTTCTGGGCTTCGCGATCCTGGTCGGTGGTCATGCAACTCGATCCTTCAAATTCATAATATAATATAAGTTGAGCCGCATCTCCGCCGATTTCAAGCTGGTACTTCAGATCAATAGCCCCGCCGCGCCTTCGTGACGCAACAAGGCGACCTTGGTCTCGACCCCGCCATCCCCGGAAAACCCGCCCAACCCGTTTGCGGCAAGCACCCGGTGGCACGGGATGATCACGGGAATCGGATTGGCCCCGCAGGCTTGCCCCACCGGTTGTGGGGGTTGCCCCAACTCTTTGGCGATGTCGCCATAGGTGCGTGTGTCGCCCAGAGGGATCGCATACATCAGATCACAGACCTGACGCTGAAACGCAGACCCCTCGATGTGATAGGGCAGATCAAACCGATCCAACCGCCCCGCATCATAGGCGCGCAATTGCGCTGCGGCCTCTTGCAGCAGCGGGGTCACCGGTCCTTGGTTTCGACCATTCCAGACAAGACGCATGAGCGCACCGTCGGTCTCTTCGACACCAAGGCAACCAAACTGAGTTTCTACGGCAATCATCGGCATGAACGAACGGTTGCAGATGTGCACCCACACCTGCAACCCGAATCCTGACGATCCGTCTCATCTTTTGTTCAAAAATACCTCGGAGCGCGAGGCAGAGCCTCGCAAAACCCCGGCTAACCTTCAGGCCAGCGCCTCGTTGCAGCGCCCGCAAACACCCGGATGGGCATGCAATCCCACGTCCGGCAGGATCTTCCAGCACCGCTGACACTTATCGCCTTCGGCTTTTTCAAACACCACGGCGACGCCTTCGATCTCAGGCACGCGGAACGCCTCGGCCGGGGCCGGATCGCCTGTGACGGTCAAACCGGAAGTGATGCACATGTCATCCACATCGAACGTGGCCAGCAGATCGCGGGTTTCCTGATCCTCGACATGGACAATCGGCGCAGCCTCAAGGCTGGATCCAATCACCTTGTCCTGACGCTGGATTTCCAGCGCAGCCGTTACGGCCCGGCGGACGCGGCGCACCTTGGCCATGCTGGCCTCCAGTTCCTCGTGGCGCCATTCGGCGGGCGTTTCGGGGAAGTCCATCAGATGGACCGAGCTGTCTTCGCCTCCGAAACGTTCCAGCCAGACCTCCTCCATGGTGAAGACCAGAACCGGGGCCAGCCATGTGGTCAGGCGGTGGAACAGGATATCCAGCACCGTGCGCGCAGCGCGACGGCGCAGACTGTCGCCATCGCAATACAGCGCATCCTTACGGACGTCGAAATAGAATGACGACAGATCGACCGTGGCAAAGGTGAACACGGCGCTGAACACGCCTTGGAAATCGAACGAGGCATAACCGTTGCGCACCTGTTCGTCCAACTCGGCCAGACGGCTCAGCACCCAGCGTTCCAGGCGCGGCATGTCCTCTGGCGCAACGCGGTCGGCCTCGGTGAAGTCGGCCAGCGATCCCAGCATGAACCGCATCGTATTGCGCAGACGGCGATAGCTGTCGGCGGTGCCTTTCAGGATTTCCGGCCCGATCCGCTGGTCGGCGGTATAGTCAGTCTGAGCGACCCACAGGCGCAGAATATCGGCGCCGTATTGCTTGACGACCTCTTCCGGCACGATGGTGTTGCCCAGCGATTTGGACATCTTGTTGCCCTTGGCATCTAGCGTAAAGCCATGCGTGACCACGTTGCGGTACGGCGCACGGCCCTTGGTGCCACAGGCTTGCAGCATCGACGAATGGAACCACCCACGATGCTGGTCGGTGCCTTCCATGTAGACGTCGGCAATGCCGTCCTCAGTCCCGTCCTCACGGTCGCGCAGAACGAACGCATGGGTCGAACCGGAATCGAACCACACATCCAGCACATCAAACACCTGATCATAGTCGTCAGGGTTAACGATCCCGTCGAGGATCTTTTCCTTGAACCCGTCCGTATACCAGATGTCTGCGCCATCCTGCTCGAACGCCGCCTTGATGCGTGCGTTCAATTCCTCACTGCGCAGCAAATAATCTGCGTCCGTCGGCAGCGCCCCTTTCTTGGTGAAACAAGTCAGCGGCACGCCCCAGGCGCGCTGGCGCGACAGAACCCAATCCGGACGCGCCTCGATCATCGAATACAGACGGTTGCGCCCGGTCTGCGGTGTCCATTTCACCAGCCCATCAATCGACCGCAGCGCGCGTTCGCGGATGGTATCGCCCATCTCGCCCATACCATCGTCCAGCTTGCGGTCGACCGAGGCAAACCACTGCGGCGTGTTGCGATAGATGATCGGAGCCTTCGAGCGCCACGAATGCGGATAGCTGTGCTTGATCTTGCCCCGCGCCAGCAGCCCGCCAACCTCGGCCAGTTTGTCGATCACGGCTTTGTTGGCATCACCTTCACCGCCCTTGCGGGACAGGATGTACTTGCCACCAAAGAACGGCAGGTCAGCGCGGAAACTGCCATCGTCCATCACGTTATAGGTGATGACCTGCTCCAACATGCCCAGATCGCGGTAGAGTTCGAATTCCTCCATCCCGTGCGACGGCGCGCAGTGGACAAAACCGGTGCCTTCGGTATCGGTGACAAACTCAGCGGCGCGGAAGTCGCGGATGTCATCCCATTCGCCATTGCCGCCTTCGGCCCCGGCCAACGGGTGGGTCAGCTGGATCTTGGCCAGATCTTCCTGCGTGACATCACACAAGCGACGATACATCGTGTCATCGAGACGCGCGCGCGCAAACACATCCGCCGCGCGATCATCGGCCAGCAGATACCGCTCACCGATCCGCGCCCAGCATTCTTCGGGGCGACCGATGACTTCGTAGAGGCCATAGGAAATGTCCTCGCCGTAAACCACAGCCTTGTTCGACGGCATGGTCCAAGGCGTGGTGGTCCAGATCACCACATAGGCATTGTCCAGCGTTACATCGCCGGTGTTTACGACCTTGAACTTCACCCAGACCGTAAAGCTCTCCTTGTCGTGATACTCGACCTCAGCCTCAGCCAGAGCGGTCTTCTCGATGGGCGACCACATCACGGGCTTGGAGCCCTGATACAAAGTGCCGTTCATCAGGAACTTCATGAACTCGTCGGCAATCACGGCCTCGGCGTGATAGTCCATGGTGATGTAGGGATCGGGCCAGTTGCCAGTGATGCCCAGACGTTTGAACTCGTCCCGCTGGATGTCGATCCAGCCTTCGGCGAACTTGCGGCATTCCTGTCGGAAATCGACGATGTTCACCTCGTCCTTGTTCTTGCCTTTCTTGCGGTACTGTTCTTCGATCTTCCACTCGATGGGCAGACCGTGGCAATCCCAGCCGGGCACATAGCGTGAATCGAAGCCCATCATCTGATGCGAACGCACGATCATGTCCTTGATCGTCTTGTTCAGCGCGTGGCCGATATGCAGGTGACCGTTGGCATAGGGGGGGCCATCGTGCAGGGTGAACGGCTTACGGCCCTCTTTCTCGCGCAGGCGGTCATAAACGCCGATTTTTTCCCAGCGGTCCAGCCATGCGGGCTCTCGCTTGGGCAAGCCTGCGCGCATCGGGAAATCGGTTTTGGGCAGGTTCAGCGTGTCTTTGTAGTCAGGTGTTTCGGCGCACATTTGGGGCGTCCTTGGATGATCTGGTCGTCGATTGAGCGAAGCGGTCGGTGCGAAGTCTCAAACACCTTTGCCCGGCGTCTCAGGTGGTCAGAGCGCCGGGGATATAATTCGAATAATGATGGCCATCCGGTCATACATGGGCGCGCTTATAGGACGCCCGACTTCAATGGTCCAGAGGTTCTGCCTCCTGCGGCGAATGGCGCAGGCTGGCCCACCGGTTCAGCCAGGCCAAACCGGCCAGCGCAAGGCCCAACAGCAGCAGTGAAAACACCCGGATCAACCCGCCCAAACCAGCAATGTCGACCAGGAAAACCTTGGCAATTGCCAACCCGATCACGACCAGCCCCACCTTGCGCATCAAATCGGACCCGCGCGCGAGGGATTGATAGAAAATTCCAGCTCCAACCAGCAAAAGGGCGACTGTATAAGTGTAAAGTTCGGGCTGCGTGACACCAAAGCGTTCGTGCATTTGCGCCGCACCCTGCCAGAGATGCCGGATGGTCAGGCCCAGCCAGATGGCAGACAGCCCCGCCGCCGCACCATAGCTGATCCGCATCAACCAAACCGGCATGGATGGGATCTTCCAGGCCCAGAATGCAGCCACAGATGCGGGCAGCAGATAGGCAATCGCCAGTGTGTTGGCAATTGGCAGCCCCAAAACCGGATCAGCATTGGGGTTCAAAACCGGATTGGCCACGCTCAGGGCTTGCGCCAACCGAAACACAGCGTGACCAGCGAAAAACAGCGCCAGCGCATAGCGGATATAATTAAGCTTCCCACCCAGCCTGAAGCGCTGAACCTGCGCATAAGCCAGCAGCAACCAAATGGTCGCCAACAGGCCCAGGCCCCAGTGGCTATCCTTGGCGCCACCTTCTCCGAAGCCCTCAAGCCAGCGCAGCAAAAGAAGCGATATCAATATACCGCCGGTCGCCCAGGACGCGCTTTCCAGCAGAACATGCGCAATCGGGCGCGGCAGCGGCTGTATCACGCGCCAGGCCAACAAAAAGCCCAGCGTCGCCGACAGGTAGACCAGCACCATCTCCCACAACGGCGCGGCATCGGCCCAATCAAGCCCCGGGTTCAGCACCAGCCGAACCGTAACCGTGAAAACCCCGACCCAGATGAACCAGCTCATCGGAGGCAAGGTGAACATTCGATCCAGACCTGCCGCGACAACGATCATCGCCACCAGCGCAATTGTTAATGCTGCCGAGCTGAGCATGATCACACACGCAAATGTCAGGCAGGACAGCGCCGACAAGGTGACCAGAGCGACCCGCATTCGGTCCTCGCCATCCTGCCCGGCGAACCGTTGCGCAAAAACGACCATAACCGCGGCCAGCGCGATCGCGTGCAAGGCCCACGGGAAGGGCCCGATCACCTCAGCCGGTTGCCAGCCGAGTTCTAACGCGATGGCAATCGCCGGCGCAAAGATCGCCGCACTGCCGGCCCAGACCTTGGCATAGCGTCCGCCCTGAAACGACCGCCACACTGCTGCAAGGCTGACAGCCAAAGCGAAACCGATGATGATGGTAACCGACCAGGGGTAATCGGCCTCAGGCGTTTCAGCATTGGTCTGCCAGAACCCGGTCGCGACGACGCCACTGTCCAAGCCTTGCCGGAACACAAAGGAAACCAGGCCGATCGCCGGGATCAGGGCCAAATCCTGCAGCGCGCGGGCACCTCTCGCCCAAAGGATCAACGCGGCCAGCAGGATCAAATGCAAAAGCAGGGTAAGCCAAAACTCGGCCCGTGTGCCGGGCCATTGCAGCGACAGGGCAACTGTGGTGACGACAACAACGCCAAACGCTAGCAGCGTCGGGAACTGGGGCCAATTTGCATCTTTCGCCATCACCACGGCCTCGGTCACCATCGGGCCGGAATGGTCGGGCCATAGTTTCCGAACGGGGATCGACAGTGTCATCAGCGCAAGCGCGGTGACCATCATCATGAAACCTGGTTCGGTTCTTGGTTCAGACAGAACCAACAGTGCCGACGCGCCATAACCGCCGATCAGGCTGAGAACTGAAATCCAACACCACCGGCGAATTGCATCGATCCCAAGGCCCAAGGAAGCCACGATCAGGAAATAGCCATACAGCCAATTTGGGTCATCCGAACTGCCGCCGACCAGAAACGGGGCCATGAAAGCTCCGATCACGCCAACCGCTGCCAGCAAGGCGCTGTGAAACCATCCCAAAACCAAGGCCATCAACGCGACCAGCACAAGCCCGACAAGGCTCAGCTCGGCTCCGATCAGATCATAAAGCAAACGCGCCGCCAAAATGGCACCGAACAGGGTCACCAGACCCGCGCCCGAAAACACCGATGGCAGATTGGCAGTGGTCGAGGTTTCGTCGTCGCCAAACCTGCGCCTCAGATACTCCCCCGCCGCGATCAGAGCGGCACCAAAAAACAACGCGGCAACCACGCGCGCTGTCGGAGGCAGAAGCCCGCTTTCCACGCCGTACTGAACCAGAAAAATCCCCGCCAGACCCAATGAGACCGCAGATATCGCGTAGAACCAATTGTCGCTCAGCCACGTGGCAAAACGCGACATCATCCCCGGTTCCTGCGGGGGTTCTGCGGGCTTGATCCCGGTATCCGCCGCGGTTGTCGGGGCAAGCGTTTTACGTTTCTTAGGCTCTCCCCACGGCGCAGATTCGGTTGGTTTTGGATCCTCGGAGCTGATCACCTTTTCGGGTTGTGGCTGTGCCAATTGCTTTTCCAGCTGCGCGACACGTCTGCGCAGACGGACATGGCTGACCATCAGGATGATGATCGACACGGGAATGGCCAGAACAATCAGGCCGATCAGGACCAAAACAGGCTCCAAAGCCAAACTCCTTGCAAAAATTCCTTTGAAACTAACGTTGGATCGCTGATTGGGACAATGCGATTTTCGCGATACGCGTCAGATCAACAGACTGTCGAGGCAGGCGAATTGCAGGCTCCGATGACCCAAAGCCAAACTGGCTTGGGTTCCGTCGCCGTTTCTCTGAAAGATGCGAACCTGCCCTAAACCCTGTGCCGCAAACCCGTTCGGCGCTTTATGAGCGGGAAAACAACCCGCTCAGGGCGCGCTTGATCATACCTCTGGTCGATGGCTTGTGCCGGGCCGAGAACGGCAGCGGGCGGCACACCTCCATCGCTGCTACGCCGACCCGGGCGCTGAGCGCACCGTTCACCAGACCTTCGCCAAAGCGCCGGGATAACTTGCTTAGAACGGACCCGCCCAAAACCGGTTCGAGCAAATCATCCCCGACAGCCACGGCGCCGGTCGCAACAAGATGCAAAAAAACAGCGCGCGTGAGCCGCCAGCTGCCCAGAAAACCCGCGCGACCCCCGTAGATTTCGGCCACCCGGCGGATCATCCGCAAAGACGAGGCCAAGGCAGTGACCACATCCGCCAGAGCCAGCGGAACCAAAGCGGTCACGGTTGCGACCTGACGGGCGGCGGCTTCAACCTCGCGGCTGGCGGCCGCATCAAGCGGGGCGAGCAATTCGTCTTCGGCCAGGGTCAACAGTGTTTCCGCATCAAACTGATCCCCCATGCGTTCGGACAGGCGTTGGCGTCCCCAACGCGTTTCCTCGCGCCCTTTGTAGAAAGACAGCAAACGGCGGGTCACAGCGCGGGCCTGATCCAGGCTGTCTTCTGCGAGGGCGGCATCCGCGGCGCGGCGCATGCTGTCGACGCTCGACAACCGGCTGATCGCGGCCAGTTCGCGCAGGGCGATGATCAATGCGACCAAGATCAATGCGGCGATCAAGCCAGTGACGACCCAGCCCAAAATCGGAGCACGCGCCAGCAGCGATGTGGCGAAATCCCACGCCGCAACGGATACAACGGCCCCGACAACAGCCAGCGCCAGCCCCCAGAACCATCGTGACAAGGCCGAGGATTTGCGGGCGGCAAAACAGGCGGCACTCTGCATCGCCTGCCCTTGCGGGGCGGCGATATCCGGCACGGGTGGCGCGTCGGACACCTCAACGCTGGCCGCTTCGTCCTCAAGATCAATCAGAACCGGACCTTTAGCCATGATCAGCCTCCTGCCGCTGCCAGAGGTACTTGATATCCGGCAGGTTTTCGTCGTTTTCTGACCCGTCGCCGCGTGCAATCTCGACAAAACCATTGCGTTCATAGAACCGCTGCGCCGGGTGGTTGGCCTGAAATGCATAAAGGCTGAGCTCGGATCGCCGCGCTTTGGCGTGATCCAGCAGTTTCCTGCCCACGCCCTGCCCGCGCGCATGCTGCACGAGGTAGAGCGATTGCACCTCATCTTCGATCAAGGCAAGAAACCCGATCACCACGCCCTCGTGTTCTGCAACGGTGACCCAGCCCTGATCGATCATCCGGCCACAAAAGGCTATCGTTTCGGCCCCGGAGTGGAGCTGGGGCATCCAGTCATGTTCGCGCGCAAAGTCATGCAAAATCTGGCCGGTGGTTCCGGCGTCGGTGCTACGCGCGGGACGAAGGATGACGCTCATAGCCGATCCCCGATCAGGAATTGAGCGGCCCGGTCCAGACGGATATGCGGCGGCCCGTCGCCGGGCTGAAGGGTCAGCTTCGCCGGTGCAAAAGCCATGAACCCATAATCATCACCCAGCCAGTTCTCAGCCCCATCGCGGGCGGGTGCCAGCAGATGAGCGGGGTCTTCCGGCAACTCTCCGGGGTAGAACGCGGCCTGCTTGCCGCCGTCCAGCAGCCTGCCGCGCACGCAGGGCAGGTCAGATCCGTAATGGCTGCGCATCTCTTCGGTTGTCGCGCGCAGCGAGGCCAGCGACAGCGCCGCCGTTTCGGCCCCCGCAAACCGCGCCCGATCCTGGGCATCGCGTGTCAGCGCTTCCATGATTGCGGTCAGGCGCGGGTGTTGCAGGTGGTGCAAATGGTCGGCCTTGGTCGCGGCAAAGAGGATGCGTTCGACCCGTTTGCCCAGCAAAAGCTGGCTCAGCCATGCGTTTCGCCCCGGTCGAAAGGCCGACAGGATATCAGCCATCGCGCGGCGCATGTCTTCGACCGCTTGCGGGCCTTTGTGAATGGCGCCCAGCGCATCAACCAAAACGACCTGCCGGTCGATGCGCGAGAAATGATCGCGAAAGAACGGCTTCACTACCCTGGATTTATAGGCCTCGTAGCGACGTTCCATTTCGCGCTGCAAGGTCCGGCGGCGCGACGGATCGGTGATAGGCAATGGCGCAAAGGTCAGGACCGGTGACCCCGCCAGATCACCGGGCAGCAAAAAACGCCCCGGCGTACAGTCGTAAAACCCCGCTTCGCGCGCACGGTTCAGGTAGTCGGTGAACGCCCCGGCCAAGGCCAAAGCGGCAGGTTCGTCGTGGGGCGCAGCAAAGTCGGTTGCTTTGGCCTGGGCCAGAAACTCTACCGCCTCGGCACGGTTTTCAATCCGTTCCAACGTTTCCTGAGACCATTCCGCATAAGACTTGTCCAACAGGGCCAGATCCAACAGCCATTCCCCCGGATAATCGACGATATCCAAATGAATCGTCCGCGGCCCTTGCAGCCCTGACAACAGCCCCGCAGGGCGCGCCTTGAACGACAGCCGCAGTTCCGACACGGATCGGGTGCTATCCGGCCAATGCGGCTCTGGCCCGGTCAGGTCGGACAGATGCGCCTCATAGTCAAAGCGCGGTACCGTATCGTCCGGCTGAGGTTGAAGGTAAGCCGTTGAAATGCGCCCTTCCTGATGTGCCGCCAACCCCGGCATACGCCCACGATCCAGCAGGTTGGCGACCAGCGAGGTGATGAAAACCGTTTTGCCCGACCGCGCCAATCCGGTAACGCCCAGACGGATGACCGGCTCAAAGAACGTCTCGGACACGCTGTCGCCAATGGATTCGACACCGCGCACCAGACTGTCTGCCAGGGAAGAGATGACCAAACTGTCGCCCCGCTTTTTTCGTTTATCCCAAGATAGGTAGCGCCCGCGGCACATGCCAGAGCTTTCGGCCTCTTGCCCGGACGCCCGAGGCGCGCTACCAGCGCGCCATGCCCAGATACGCGCTGAAAGTCGAATACCAAGGAGAGCCCTTTGCCGGGTGGCAGCGGCAAAAGGATCAGCCGTCTGTTCAGGGCGCGATCGAGGCTGCCCTGTCGCGCATTCAACCGGGCGAGCACACAATCGCAGCCGCGGGCCGCACGGATGCCGGTGTTCACGCGCTGGGTCAGGTTGCCCATTGCGATATGGATCGGGAATGGGACCCGTTCCGCCTGTCCGAGGCGCTGAATTACCACCTCAAGCCGCAACCGGTGGCGATTCTGGCAGCCGCACCGGTGACCGAGGATTGGCACGCGCGGTTCTCTGCGGTTGAACGGCAATATCTGTTTCGCATTCTGATGCGGCGGGCCCCTGCCACGCATGACAAGGGGCAGGTCTGGCGGATCAATCATCAACTGGACGTGGACGCCATGCAGGCCGGGGCCGACCGGCTGATCGGACGGCATGATTTCACGACGTTCCGGTCGTCGATCTGTCAGGCGGCAAGCCCGGTCAAAACACTGGATGAGCTGCGGGTGGAATCGGTGCAGGGTGTCTCCGGCCCCGAAGTTCACTTCCACGTCCGGGCGCGATCTTTTCTGCACAATCAGGTGCGCAGCTTTGTCGGTACTCTGGAACGGGTCGGTGCCGGGGCATGGACCCCAGATGATGTCAGTGATGCTCTTGAGGCCTGTGACCGCGCGGCTTGCGGTCCGGTTTGTCCGCCACAGGGGCTGTATCTTGCGCGCGTCGGCTATCCCGGTCCGGTTTTCGGCTAGAGCGTTCGCAGCAACAGGCCACCAGCAATCACGGCGATCATCAACCCTGCGACCAGTTCGATCGTCGGGGCCAGAACCGACGCGAACCGCGTGGCCGAGGCCGAAGCCAACAGACCGCCGCGCAGTCCAAAAGATGTCCACCCGACCAACGTCGTGACCGTGGCGGTGCCCAGCGCCATGGCAAAGGCCCCTGCGATGCCAACCATGGCGATGCCCATCTGCCATGTCAGGATCAGAACAAACAGCGCCCCCGTGCAGGGCCGCGCCGCAATACCTGCGATCAGCACGAGGGCTTCGCGCAGGTTGCCGACCTTAGCAACCTCTTCCGCGGTGGGACCATGTTTATAGCCGCATTCGGAACAGACGTCATGGTCGTGATCGTGGTGATGATGGTGATCATGGTCGTGGCTGTGTGCATGCGCGACATCTGCACGGTGCCGCCGGGCAAAGCTGCGGACCCCGCGAAAGACCAGCCACAAACCGATGGCCGCAATCGCCCCGTAACTGATCGGCGCCATGACCTGTTCGGTTGTGTTAACAAGGGTATCGCGCGACAGCTGAAAGACCAGCACTCCGGCATAGACCAGCACAACGGCCGTCACCGCCTGCCCAAGGCTCGAGGCCACGCTGATCGCCGACAAACGCCAAAATGCCACGCGCCGTCCCAACCCGTAGCCACCGATCAGGACCTTGCCGTGACCCGGGCCAATGGCGTGAAAGAACCCATAGGCGAAACACACGGTCAAAAGGGTCGCAACGGCCTGCGGTTGCTCGGCCCGGGCCGCGCGCAGGGAACGGGCGATCTGGTTTTGAAACTCACGCTGTTCACCCGCAGCCCAGGCCGCCAGATGGTCAAACCCGCCGCTGCCCCAAAACCAAAGCAGCAAGCCGAAAGCCAGGGCAACCGGAACAATCAGGTATTTGGACATGAAACACGGATCTCGGTTGCAAAGCTCTCACCGACCAGCGGTATGTCGTTCTCTTCCAGATCGTAGTCGGCATCCAGCGTCAGCAGAAACGCACGCATCTGGGCCAACTGCCCGTCAATATCCGGGTCGATACGTTCAATCGCGCAGATCGCAGGGCCAGAGATGGTGACCGGGCGCGTGACCTCGTAGGCGGTGTAATAGGTCTCGTCAAAGGGTTTGGCTGTCAGGGATTTGGCAACAATCCCGCCGCCTTCGACCGCGCGCAGATGCGTGGTCACGATACGCCCATCCTCGGTCGTGGCAGTGGCCTCTTGCGGGCCGGACAGAGCAACTGGTTCACCCGCAGCATAAAGCACAAGATCGCCATTATACCCGTCAATCCACTGGGCATCGAAACCGGCCAGAAACTGTTCTTCGGACTTGGTCAAAATCCCGTCGCCGTCCTGGTCCAGCTTCATGTCTTCAAGCTGGAACAGAGAGTAAAGCTCATCATACGCCCAGGTCACACGCACATGGGTCAGGTGGCCTGTTTCATCCACAATGAATTCGAGCCCCGTATCGATAAAGACATGAGGGTGCGCTGCTGCCGAAACGGGCAGACAGAGCGCCAGATATGTTGCCAGCCATCGCATGCGATGAAGATAGGTTGCGCGTCCCGCAAGGGCAATGCCGTTGGGTCCGCAAAAGCGCAATCCGGCCCATGGGCTTACGTCTGCGGGAACAGAACCAAAGTCTGCAACGCAGTGCCAACCGGGCCTTCGGTATCAAAAAGCACCGATTGCGACATGCCGATCCCCGTAGACCGCCAGTGCGAGATCGACTGCGAGGCAAACCACTCCCCCTTCGGCAAACGATGCATCTGCACGGTCAAGTCCGTGTTCATAAAGCCGATTTCCGTTGTTGGCGCATTCCAAGAGATACCATTTCCACAATCGGCCAGCGGGCACAGCGCCTGAATCGGAGACTGCGTTTCACCGTCCAGCAGCGACGGGGTTCGCATCCAGACGGTCTTTGGACCTGCCCCCTGGTTGCCACCTGCGGGATAGAGAATGTCTGCGAAATGCGCGAACCCTGGCAAGTCGTGGCGCATGGCACCGATTGGAAACGGCCCCTCCACGACGTCCTCCAGGCTGATCGGCGGGATGTCTACATTCGCGACGGGCCCCAGGTCACGCTGAATGACGTGCATTGTGGTGGCTGTTGCGCACAGGGTGTCGTCCAGATCGTGCACCGTCACATGAGTTGTCGCCAGCGTCTTGGTGTGCCGCGTAGTCTCAGCCGCCACCCTCAGACCGCTCAGCGGCAAAGGGCGCAGCAAATTGACCGTCAAGCGGGTGAGCATCTTCTCTGCCCCCACCTCGGTTTCCGCCGCGCGCACGATCAGGCCCGCCACGGGACCGGCGTGGCAGTGATCGGCGGACCAAGGGCCGCGCGCAGGATCATTGCCCACAAAAACACCCTGGGCATTTTGGTGGAAGAAACTTGGTTTTTCGATCTCAGCCTGCATGCAAATCTGCCTCAGATCTTTTCCTGAGTGTGCTTTTTCAGCTCTGCCCGCGCCACCTGACGGCGGTGCACCGCATCCGGTCCGTCCGCCAGCCGCAGCGTCCGCACATGGGTCCAGGCGGCGGCCAGAGGCGTATCCTGACTGATCCCTTGTGCCCCGAACATCTGCACGGCCTCGTCAATCACCTTGAGCGCCACGCGCGGAGCAATGACCTTGATCTGGCTGATCCAGGGGGCCGCTGCCCTTGCATCGCCCTGATCCATGTACCAGGCCGCTTTCAGGCACAGCAGGCGGGCCATCTCGATCTCCATTCGGCATTCGGCAATGATGTCGAAATTCGCCCCAAGCTGCGCCAGCTTCTTGCCAAACGCCTCGCGCTGAAGGGATCGTTTGCACATCTGCTCCAGCGCGGTTTCCGCCTGCCCAATCGCGCGCATGCAGTGGTGGATACGTCCCGGGCCCAACCGGCCCTGAGCAATCTCGAACCCGCGCCCTTCGCCCAGCAACATGTTTTCAACCGGAACGCGCACGTTAGTAAATCGGATATGCATGTGTCCATGCGGCGCGTCGTCATGGCCATAGACTTCCATCGGGCGCAAGACCTGGATCCCGGGTGAATCAGCAGGCACAACAATCATCGACTGACGCTTGTGCTTTGGCTGCTCGTCCCCGGCGGTTTTGACCATGACGATGTAGACCTTGCAACGCGGGTCGCCTGCGCCGGATGACCACCACTTTTCGCCGTTCAACACGTAGCCATCACCGTCGCGCACACAGGACATCGAGATATTGGTCGCATCCGACGAGGCCACATCAGGCTCGGTCATCAAATAGGCCGACCGAATCTCTCCGTTCAACAACGGGCGCAGCCATTGTTCTTTCATGGCCTCGGTTCCATAACGCTCGAACACTTCCATGTTGCCGGTATCAGGAGCCGAGCAGTTGAACACTTCGGCACCCAGTGGCGTCTTGCCCATCTCTTCGGCGAAATAGGCGTATTCAACGGTGGTCAGACCGAATCCCTTGTCACTGTCGGTCAGCCAGAAATTCCACAGACCTGCAGCTTTGGCCTTGGCCTTAAGCCCTTCGAGGATTTCTGTCTGGCGATCGGTATATTGCCAGCGGTCTCCGGTGTTGATTTCGGCCTGATACTCGGCCTCAAGCGGCATGATGTCGTCACGGATCATGTCGCTTACGCGTTGCAGCAGCGCTTGGTTTTCCTCGCGCAGTCCGAATGTCATCATGACGAACCCTCCTTTGCCCCACCATCGGGCTTTACCTTTGGCCAGAGGATGGCTTAGCTGCCATCACACTGTCCAGTTGCGTGACGGGACGTCACTTTGGCAAATCGAGATAAGGAACCGCCGATGGCACTGTTGATTGAGACCGGATTGACCAATTGGCTCCCCGACGAAGAAATCGCGGCAGAGATCAAGCGCTTGGTGCCCGATCTGGATGTGCGCACGCCCGAGAATTGCGGTGATCCTGCGGACATCAGAATGTTGGCCGTTGCGGGGCTGAGCAACGACCAACTCGCCCGCTATCGAAATCTTGAACTGGTGCAAAAACTGGGGGCAGGCGTCGAAACCATCGTATCCAACCCGAATTTGCCAGATCATATGCGTATCGCTCGATTGAAACCCGATGCGCCTGCACAGGGCATTGCCGAGTGGTTTCTGGCCTATATCCTGCGCGCCCAGCGCCACATGCAGTTCCACGAGGCCTCACAAAAGCGCGCCGAATGGGTATCCAAGGCCCCGATCCTGACCCTTTTGACCACTGTCGGCGTGTTGGGTTTGGGCCATATTGGCAAGCGCACGGCAGAAATGCTGCACGCGGTCGGGTTTCAGGTGATCGGCTGGAGCCGCTCTGCCAAAGAGATTGACGGTGTCACCTGTTTGCATGGCGATGAGGCTTTGCCCGCGCTGCTGGCCCAATGCGACCATGTTTGCGCCATTCTGCCCTCGACCCCCGAAACCGTTGGATTGTTTGATGCCAGTCTTCTGGCCGAAATGAAACCGGGCAGCCAATTGCTGAACGCAGGCCGCGGAGATCTGATCGACGAGGCAGCCTTGATCGCCGCGCTTGACCTTGGAACGCCGGGTCATGCTGTTCTGGATGTGACCTGCACGGAACCCCTGCCCTCAGACAATCCGCTTTGGCGCCATCCGGGCGTGACAATCACACCGCATGTCTCGGGCTGGCATCTGGGCGATGCGCTGTCGGACGTTGCCGAGAACTTCAAGCGGTTGTCAGAAGGTGCGCCGCTGTTGCATGAAGTGGATCGCCAAAGGGGCTATTGATCGCCCCATCGGTCAGGGAGCAAGGATCCAGTTTCCGTTGCCATCGTTACAGCGCCGCGTTCTGATATCGCGCGCTGCATCCTCTCCGGCCGGTTGGACAATATGCTGAAGCACCACGCAGTTGCCCTGCACGCTTTGTATCCGGACCGTGCCTTTTGATCCGGTATCTGCGTTGGTCCAGGCCTGTTCCTGACCGGCGCTGGGTGTACCGCCGGACAACATTGAATTTGCGGTTGCGCTGACCACTTCGAAATCCGCTGGGCTCAACCCCATTTCGGCGATGATTCTGGACAAGGGTTTGGCGTGAACAGATGCACCGACAATCAATGCTGCTGTCAGTGCCAGTGTGAAACGGGCCGCCATCGCTGTCTCCGTAGGTTTGAAATCAATTTGATAGCGAGACTATACGGCGGCGAGATGAACTCCAAGCCCGCCTTCAAATTTTCCCGAACAAACCTATCGCCGCGCAGACGCTAGGCCCGGTTCGCCAATCCCAGCATAGTGCGTTCAAACACAACTCCGAGGCACCAGATGGCAAATCCAACATATTATGCCCCGCACGGGGGGCACCCCGGACAGGACCAATTGCTTACCGACCGCGCCATGTTCACCGACGCTTATGCCGTCATTCCCAAGGGCACGATGCGCGATATCGTGACCAGCTTTTTGCCGTTTTGGGAGGGCACCCGCCTATGGGTTCTGTCCCGCCCGCTCAGCGGCTTTGCCGAGACGTTTTCGCAATACATCATGGAAGTCCAGCCCGGCGGCGGCAGCGACCGACCCGAGACGGACACACAGGCGCAGGGTGTGCTTTTTGTGGTCGAGGGCAAAGTCACGCTGAGCCTTAATGGGGCCGAACATGTCCTGACCGAAGGTGGCTATGCCTACATTCCGGCGGGTGCGGATTGGGCGCTTCACAATCGCGGTGATTCAGTGGCCCGGTTTCACTGGATTCGCAAAGCCTATCAGGCTGTTGACGGGCTTTCTTCACCCGATCCGATCGTGACCAACGAACAGGGTATCGCCCCAACACCCATGCCGGGAACCGAGGGGCGCTGGGCAACAACGCGATTCGTGGACCCCGAAGATCTGCGTCATGACATGCATGTCACCATCGTCACCTTCGAACCCGGCGGCGTGATCCCCTTTGCCGAAACTCATGTGATGGAGCACGGGCTTTACGTCCTTGAAGGCAAGGCCGTCTATCGCCTCAATCAGGATTGGGTCGAGGTCGAGGCCGGCGACTACATGTGGCTGCGCGCTTTTTGTCCGCAGGCTTGCTATGCGGGCGGGCCGGGGCGGTTCAGGTATCTGCTTTACAAGGATGTGAACCGCCATATGCCGCTGTCGCAGTCCGCACGATAATCAGCCAGAACTGTTGCGCGACCCGGGGGTTCACATACAAGCCGCAATCTGATGAAATAAGGGCAGGTTTTCGGTATTGGAGATTTTCGATGTTATTGCGCGCAACGGGTCTGGTCATCGCCACTATTGCCGGTCTGTCGGCCCTGAATGCGACCCCGGCGGCGGCCAAGGAAGAAACCAAGTCGGTTTTTGTCATGAGCCGCACCTGGGCCGTCACTCAGGTCTCCGACGCCCCGGTCGTCTACCGCGCCACGCGCGACAACAACAATCTGAACCCTTTTGGCCCGCCGCCCCGTTTGCGGACCGTTCAGGCGATTGCGGCCATCCAGCAGGCAACCGGGTGCAAACCCATCGTTGCCAGCATGTATCAGAACATCTCGGGCCAGTTCTTTTCGCAGGTCAGCTGCAACTGAAATTGGTACAATACTTTCATTGAGATCGCCTGTTTCGCCTGACATAGCTTGCGCATGAAACTCGCGATCAACGGATTCGGCCGTATAGGCCGCACGATCCTGCGGCAGGTGCTGGCGCTGCCCAGGGATACGGATATCGAACTGGTGCTGATCAACGATATCGCACCGCTTGAGACATGCGCCTATCTGTTCAAATATGACAGCACCTTTGGCCCCTATCCGGGCGATGTAAGGGCCGATGGTCCGGCTCTTGTGGTCGAGGATCGAACCATCCCAATGACCCGTAGCCCGGACCTCCGCCAGATCGACCTGTCCGGGGTCGACGTGTTGCTGGACTGCACAGGGGTTGCCCGCACGACAGATGTCGCCAATCAAGGCCTTGCAGCCGGGGCGGGCAAGGTCCTGATCTCTGGCCCATCCCCGGCAGCAGAAATCACCATCGTATTTGGGGCCAACGAAGACAAACTTGGTGATGCGCGCATTGTGTCCAACGCCTCTTGCACAACGAATGGCTTGGCGCCTCTGGTCAAGGTTCTGGACGCGCTCGTCGGGATCGCGTCTGCGCATATGACGACGATCCACTGCTATACCAACAGCCAGCCGATGGTAGATGCCCCACGGGGTGATCTGGCGCGGTCCCGGGCTGGCGCGATGTCGATGGTGCCAACAACCACCAGCGCGACCCATCTGATTGATGAGGTGCTGCCGCATCTCAAAGGACGCATCTCTGGCGCGGCTGTCCGGGTGCCCACGGCCAGCGTGTCGGCCGTGGACCTCGTGGTGACGTTAGAGCGTGCTACTGACGCGAACGGCTTTGAGGCCGAGCTGCGCGCCGCAGTTGATGCCTCACCCGTCCTGGGCTGGACAGATATGCCGCTGGTGTCATCCGACCTGCGCGCACGGCCCGAATCGCTTGTCATCGCAGGGCCGGAAACGCGCGTCGTTGGCGATCGTCAGGTGCGTGTTTTTGGCTGGTACGACAACGAATGGGGGTTCTCTGCGCGCATGCTGGACGTCGCCCGTCTGATGGCCGGAAAATAGGCGCGACCGCAGCTTGCGGGCCTGCCCGCGAGCTGCCCGGCCCAACCGGTCAGGCGGCATCTTAGATGCAGTCGGAACGGGCGGGAGATTTCGCTTTTCAAGCCGCAACAACGGTGTATGGCACGTCGAACCAGTGTTCCTCCAGGTTCGCACCCTCACCAATCCGGTCGACGACGGCAAACAAACCCGGGCTGTGCAGCGGTGTCAAAACCCCATGCCAGGTTCCGCGACGAAAGTTTATGGCCTGCCCGGGTGCGGTCAGAAACGCGAGGGGGTCGCCCGGCTTTCCATCTTCATCCGGTGCAACGATCACCAAAAACGGGTTTTGCGTCATCGGAACAAAGGTCTGGCTTCCATCCGGATGACGTTCAACCATATCAAGCTGGTAGGGCAAGCTGCGCGGATTGGCGTCAAACAGGCTGATCCCGGCCCGCCCATCGAAAAAATCCAGCGCGGCCAGGTCATGATACCGTCCGCATTGACCCTGATTGATGACCTTGTCCGGGGCACCGCTGATTTGGATCAGATCCCCAAATGGCGCAAATTTCTCGGCTGTGATCGGCTGGGTTGTGATCTGTCGGGTCATGACGGCAAAAGATCCTGCAACCGAAACGCGGCAATGCGTTCCACCTGTCGACAAGCCTCGGCAAATTCTGTGTCGCGATCCTGCTCTACGCGGCGCTGAAACGCCTCAAGGATCGAGGCCTTGGTATGATCGCGCACGGCAATGATGAAGGGAAAGCCAAACTTTTCGGTGTACTGCGCATTCAACCGCGTGAAGGTATCGCGTTCCTCATCCGTCAACGCATCCAACCCGGCCGAGGCCTGCTCGGACGTGCTTTCCTGCGTCAGCCGTTTGGCCTGTGCCAGCTTGCCTGCAAGATCGGGATGTGCTGTCAAAACGCCCAGACGTTCGTCCTCGGACGCAGACCGGAACACCCGCGACAGCGCGTTGTGCAGCCCGCCTGAGGTGTCATGCGCCGCGCCAAGTTCCAACTCAAACGCGCGTTCGGCAATCCATGCGGAATGCTCGAAAATGCCACCAAAACTCGAAACGAACTCCTCCTGCCCCATTTCCGACGGGCGCACGCGGTGCGCGGGCGGATGTGTTCTTTCCCAATGCTCAGCGATCTGCAGACGTGTCGCAAACCAGACATCGGAAAACCCGCGCGCATAATCCAGAAACCGTTTTAGCGCCACAACGCGCCCCGGACGCCCGATCAGGCGGCAATGCAAACCGATGGAAAGCATCTTGGGCGCGCCTGCCTCACCCTCGGAATACAGCGCATCGAAACTGTCCTTGAGATACGAGAAAAACTGATCGCCCGAATTGAACCCCTGCGGCGTCGCAAAGCGCATGTCGTTGCAATCCAGCGTGTAGGGCACAATCAACTGATCCCTGCCACGAACCTGCGTCCAATAGGGCAGATCGTCCGCATAGGTGTCTGCGACATAGGCAAATCCGCCCTCTTCCGCGACAAGCCGCACGGTGTTCTCAGAGCATCGACCCGTGTACCAGCCGCGCGGGCGTGTGCCGACGACTTCGGTGTGCAGCCGGATCGCCTCGGCAATCTGCGCCCGCTCCTCTTCCTCGGGCATATCCTTGTGTTCAACCCATTTCAGACCATGGCTTGCAATCTCCCACCCTGCCGATTTCATTGCGGCAACCTGATCTGGCGACCGGGCCAGGGCTGTCGCCACGCCATAAACCGTGATCGGCAGGTCACTCATCATACGGTGAAGCCGCCAGAACCCGGCCCGCGACCCATATTCGTAGATGGATTCCATGTTCCAATGGCGTTGACCGGGCCATTGAGCAGCGCCTACGATTTCCGACAGGAACGCCTCGGACGCTTCATCCCCGTGCAACACGCAGTTCTCGCCGCCCTCCTCATAGTTCAGCACGATCTGCACCGCCAGCTTCGCCCCGCCGGGCCATTGCGCGTCAGGCGGGTTGGCGCCGTATCCGATCATGTCGCGAGGGTAACGAGGCGGCTGCATGGCACTTTCCATTTTCGGTTTCTGGTCTCGACAGCCTTACCTTAGAAAATCATCCCTGATTATCAAATCAATCCGAACGCTGTTTCCGGTTCTTTCGGCATTTCAACAGTTTTGATGTTTGATCCAAACTGTGGCACATCACTTGCAATAAGATGGAGAGACCCTTGGCAGGCTACCTGACGACACATGTTCTGGACACAAGCCGCGGTTGCCCGGCAGAGGGTTTGAAAATCGCACTGTATCTGGTCACAGGCAATTCACACAAAAAACTGATCGAGATGCAGACAAACGCGGACGGTCGCACCGACAGCCCGATATTGCCGCAGGACAAGTTCAAGCCCGGCACCTATGAGCTGGTCTTTTTTGCCGGCGACTATCTGCGCGCGACGGGTCAGGACGGGGACGATCCGCTGTTTCTGGATCAGGTGCCGATCCGATTTGGCATGTCCGACGCCGAGGCGCATTACCACGTGCCGCTGCTGCTCTCGCCCTACGGATATTCGACCTATCGCGGCAGTTGATCCGTCAGGTTTCTGCGCTGCGCACCACTTTGCCCATCCGCTCGATCATGAAATCCATGAACAGGCGGGTCTTGGGATCCTGATGCCGCCGATGCGTATAAAGACACGCCATCTGCACCGGCATGGGAGGCGTTTCGGTTGCAACCGGAACAAGGCGGCCCGCCTTCAAATGCTCGGCCACTTCGAACACAGGCTTCATCGCGATCCCTTGCCCCGACAACGCCCAATCGGTCAGCACATCGCCGTCGTCACACTCGAACCGGCCTGAAACCGCAAACCGTTTGGCCCCTTCGGGCGTTTCCAGCATCCATTGAAACTCGGTCGCACCCGGAAAGCGCAGGTTGAGGCATTCGTGCTTGTCCGCAATCAGATCCGCACCTGTCTTGGGCATCCCACGACGTTCGATGTAGTCCGGCGCGGCGCATAGCACGCGCTGACAATCGGCGATTTTGCGGATACGCAGCGTGCTGTCCTCAGGTTGGCCAATAAAAAACGCCAGATCCAGCCCTTCGGTCGTCAGGTCTATGGACCGGTCTGTCAGGCGTAATCGCACGTCTATCTCGGGGTATTTCTGCAAGAAATCCGGTACATGAGGCGCAAGCAGCCGCCGTCCGACCCCCAGCGGGGCAGCAACGAACAGCGACCCGCGAGGTGCCTCGATCAGATGGGTAACCTGCGCCTCGGCCTCATCCACCGCATCCAGCACCGACACCGCGCCCGGGTAAAATGCCCGCCCTTGTTCCGTGGGTGTCAGATTACGGGTCGTGCGCTGAAACAGGCGCACACCCAGATGATCCTCTAGCTGCGAAATCCGTGCCGATGTGACCGCGGGTGAAATTCTAAGGTCACGTCCGGCCGCAGACATGCTGCCCAGATCGTAAACTCTGACGAAGGTGCGAATGTTCTCAAGATAGGGCATCTTTTCGTTTTTTTTGATACAGTTTGCCAATATACGGGAATACCGAATAAACGCCCGTTTGCATAGTGTGACGACACCTGATCGGAGAGCTTTTGCATGTATGATTTTGCCGTGTTCTGGGATTGGATGGCGTTTGCCGTGCGTTGGTTGCACGTGATCACCGCCATGGCCTGGATCGGATCGTCCTTTTATTTCATCGCTTTGGACCTTGGGCTCAACCGCGATATCGCCGGCCCCGCTGACGGCGAGGAATGGCAGGTTCATGGCGGCGGCTTCTATCATATCCAGAAATATCTGGTGGCCCCGGAACGGATGCCGGATCACCTGACCTGGTTCAAATGGGAAAGCTATTCCACCTGGCTGAGCGGCGCGGCGCTTTTGATGATCGTCTATTGGGTCGGCGGAGAACTTTATCTGATTGACGCGCAAAAGGCCGATCTGGCCCTGTGGCAAGGTATCTTGATCTCGGCAGCTTCGCTGACTATCGGCTGGCTGGTCTATGATTTCTTGTGCAAATCCGAACTTGGCAACCGTCCGACCCTGTTGATGGTGCTACTGTTTGTGATGCTGGTCGCGATGGGCTGGGGCTATAACCAGATTTTCACCGGCCGTGCGATGATGCTGCATCTGGGTGCATTTACCGCGACGATCATGACGGCCAATGTGTTTTTCATCATCATGCCCAATCAGCGCATCGTGGTGGACGACCTGAAAAACGGGCGCACGCCGGATCCGAAATACGGCAAGATTGCCAAGCTGCGGTCGACCCACAACAACTATCTTACGCTGCCGGTTGTGTTTCTAATGCTGTCGAACCACTACCCGCTGGCCTTTGCGACGCAATACAATTGGATCATCGCCGCGTTGGTCTTTCTGATGGGCGTCACGATCCGTCACTATTTCAACACGCGCCACGCACGGGCGGGCAATCCGACCTGGACATGGCTGGTGACTGCGCTGCTGTTCATCGCGATCATGTGGCTGTCTTCGATCCCGATGCATCAACCAGTAGAAGAAGCCGAAGAGCAGACCCTCACGCCCTATGAGCAAATGTTCGCGGCAGCAGATGGCTTTGAAGAAGCGCATGAGATCGTTTTGGGACGATGCTCCATGTGCCACGCGCGCGAGCCGGTCTGGGACGGCATTCTTTGGCCGCCCAAAGGCGTGTTGCTTGAGACCGAAGCGGATATTGCCCGCAACGCGCAGCAAATCTATCTGCAGGCCGGTGTCACCCACGCGATGCCGCCCGCAAATATCACCTATATGGAACCCGAAGACCGCGCCGCGATCGTGCGCTGGTTTCGAAACGCCGGGCTTTGATCCCAAAATCAGCCGCCGGGCAAACAAAACACTCCGTTTCCGCGTATAAGTTCTTTCCCTGAGGGGAAACAGATGCTCTAAGATGAATGCAACACTCCGCTTTTTCGTATTGTTGCGGATAAATAGTTTCAGCTTGGGGCAGTTGAGATCACATGGGAAAAAAGGGCCGATCGCGCAGCGTTCTGACGTGCTGGTTTTTAGGCACGGTCACTGCCCTTGCCCCGGGAATTGCCCAAGCGCTGGAAATCAGCCTGTCAGCCCCAGGCGCTCCGGCAGAACTTGTGGATCGGCTGGAAGAGACGTCTTCGGTCTTCACCGCAGAGTCCCGGGGGCTGGATACGTCGCTTGAAATCCTGTCTGCGGCCTTGTCGGACTACCGGACCATCGTTCAGATCATGTATGACGATGGGTATTTCGGCCCTGTGGTCAGTATCAAGCTGGACGGTCAGGAAGCCGCCGACATCAACTCACTAGAGGTGCCCGCCCAATTCAACCGCGCCGTGATCACGGTGACGGCGGGACCGGTTTATACATTCGGCACAGCGGTGGTGGAGCCGCTGGCGCCTGATACGGAATTGCCCCCCGAGTACGCCACGGGCGAACGGGCCACCACCGGGGCGATACAACAAGCGGCATCCGCCGGGGTACAGGCCTGGCGCAATGCGGGCCATGCCAAAGCCGAGGTTGGTGGCCAGACCGTCATTGCGCGCCACGCGCAGGCCCGCTTGGATTCCGATATTGATCTGACCCCCGGCCCGCGCCTGACCTTTGGCAAGATGTTCATCGAAGGTGACACCAATGTGCGCCACCGCTCGATTGAAAAGATTGCGGGGTTCCCGACGGGTGAGGTCTATTCCCCCGAGCAGGTGCAAAAGGTCGGCACCCGGCTGCGCCGCACCGGCACATTCAGCGTCGTGTCCCTGAAAGAGCGCGAAACACCCAATCCTGACGGCACGCTGGATTTTGACGCCACGTTCGAGGATCTGCCCCCCCGCCGCCTGACCTTCGGGGCCGAGGTCGCCTCGCGCGATGGGGTGGATTTGTCGGCCACATGGACCCACCGCAATGTCTTTCGGCGCGCCGAGCGTTTGCGATTCGAATTCACGCTCAGAAACATTGGTGGGGCCGAAGATATCGATGGCCGCATCGGTCTGCGGCTGGATCAGCCCGACAGGTTGGGGCCGGATGACAACACATTCTGGAGCGCCCTGCTGGAGCGGCGCAATACCGAAAACTACAACGTGACCATCGCGTCACTCGCCTATGGTGCACGGCGCACATTTTCTGACCGACTCTATGCCGAGGCATCCGCAGGGTTCCAGTGGTCGAGCGCGGATGATGCCTATGGCGATGATCGCCGGTTCCGATATTTCATCATCCCCTTCCGATCCGAATGGGACCAAAGGGACAGCAAGGTCAGCGCCACGCGCGGCTATTATCTGGACGCACAGGTCATGCCTTTTGTTGGATTGTCGGGCACGGATACCGGTATGCGCATGTTCTTTGACGGGCGCGCCTATACCAACCTGGGCACGGGTGGACGCATCGTGCTGGCCGGTCGGGTCCAGCTGGGTTCTGTCGTTGGGCCGCCCGCCGACGGTGTGACGCCCGATTTTCTGTTTTTCTCAGGCGGCGCCGGAACAGTGCGCGGGCAACCGTTTGAAAGCCTCGGCATCCCTGTGGGCAGCGAAGTCGCGGGCGGTAAATCCTTTCTTGGCTTTTCCGGCGAGATCCGCGGCAAGGTGACCGAATCCCTCTCGCTGGTCGGGTTCTACGACTATGGCGCGGTCGATTCCTCGTCTTTTGTTGGCAGCGGTGCCGAGTTTCACTCTGGCGCGGGCATAGGTGTGCGCTATGATCTGGGTGGCTTTGGCCCCCTGCGCTTTGACCTGGCCGTGCCGGTTCAGGGGGACACGGGCGACGGGCTGCAATTCTATCTCGGGATCGGACAGGCCTTTTGACGCATCGTTTCGCATATCCCCTGCTTTTCTCCTGCGCGGCACTGGTGAACCCCGCCCCGCTTGCGGCACAGGATGACGGCGGCGGCAGTATGATCGAGCGGTTTTTGCAGGACACCCTGTCCGGCGACGACCAGAACGTGCGCGTGATAGGCCTGGATGGCGCGCTAAGCTCGCGCGCAACGATCCAAGAGATCACGGTCGCAGATGACGAAGGCGTCTGGCTGACCATCAAAAACGCCGAGCTGGACTGGAACCGTCTGGCCCTGTTGCGGGGACGGTTTTCGGTCAACGCCTTGACCGCGCAAGAGATTGATATCGCCCGTGCGCCCGGCACCACGACCAAGGACACGCCGCCGCCTGCGGCGGAAACCCAACCGTTTCAGCTGCCTGAACTGCCGGTCTCCATTGAAATCGGCGAGATGCGAATCGATGATCTGTCGCTGGGCGAACCACTGATCGGCGTGGCTGCGGACCTGCAAGTGAACGGCAACCTCTCGCTGGCGGACGGCGCGTTGGACACAACGCTGGATATCGACCGGGTCGACCGACAAGGCGACACGATCGATCTGATCGCCGGGTTCGACAACAGCAGCCGCGAAATCAACCTGGACCTGACAGTGGCCGAAGCCTCGGGCGGGTTGATCGGCACGGCGCTGGGTATCCCCGACACGCCTCCCATTGCCTTGACGGCCAAGGGGACGGGGCCGCTGACGGATTTCACCGCCGACATCACGCTGAGCAGCGACAACACACAACGCCTTGCAGGCCAGGTCCGGCTACGCTCGGCCCAACCGGATGGCAGTGCCAACACCGATGGTATCGCCTTTACAGCAGACCTTAGCGGGGATCTGACGCCTTTCCTTGCCGACGAGATGGATGCCTTTTTCGGCACCGATACGAAGCTGTTTGTGGACGGGCGCACCCATTCGGATGGCGCGCTGGATATCGATACGGCCGAGATCACCTCGCAAGCTTTGAAATTGGAAACCCAGCTAAAGCTGGCCTCGGGCGGCAGTTTGCAACTGGTTGCCGTGCAAGGGCGGATCACGCCGCCCGATGGGGATCGCGTGGTGCTGCCGGTTAGCGGGGGTGACACTTCGATCGGTGCGGCGCAACTGTCGCTGCTGTTCGACACGACAAATGGCAACCACTGGGACCTGAGTCTGACGGCAAACGAGGTCGAGGCCGCACAGATCGATATGTCCCGCGCTCAGATCACCGGACAAGGCACGCTGGATCAAACCAGCGGGCTGGCACTGGATGGGGATCTGCAAGCCGTTCTGGACGGGATCGACATGTCTGATCCGGCGCTGAACACCGCTGTCGGGGATCGCATCACTTTGGACGGGCAGTTCGGATACGGCAGCGACCAGTCCCTGAACCTGAGCGGTTTTGAGATCGCGGGAAGCGACTATACCCTGGAGGCTGACGCGCTGATCAGCGGGCTTGCCAGCGGGCTGTCGGTTGAAGGCTCGGCCAGCCTGCAAGCGCAGGACCTGTCGCGGTTTTCCGATCTGGCACAACTGGACCTTGGCGGCCGCGCGCAGATCAGCATTGAGGGCAACGGGTCACCTCTGGAAGGGAGCTTTGACGGGAAAGTCACCGTCATAGGCCGCGATCTTTCGACCGGTCGGGACGATATCGATCCTGTGATCGCGGGGGAAACGGATATCACGCTCGACGCGAAACGCGGGTCGGACGGGATCACAATCCGCGATTTCACCATTTCTTCTCAGGCGCTGGATGCGCAGGCCAGTGGTGATGTAACGACCCCGAACGGCAATCTGACCATCGACGGCCAAGCCAGCGTAAATGCCAACGACCTGTCGATCTTTTCCGGGCTGGCACAGCAGGATCTCAGCGGATCGCTGCAGGCGGAACTGGATGGCAAGGGCAGTCTTGGGTCCCTTGAATTCGACGGCACCGCCTCGGTCATCGCCAACGATGTTCAAACCGGGATGGAGCAATTCGACCCGCTGCTAATAGGGCGTACAACGATTGATCTGGACGGCGCGCGGACCAGCGACCAGATCGTGATCCGCAGCGCGACAATCAATGGAATTGCCCTCAGCACGCAGGTCGCGGCCACGATCAACGACCCGACAGGGGATCTGTCGGTGGATGGCAAAGCGCAGCTGAACGTTCCGGACCTGTCGCTGTTTTCAGCCCTCGCCCAGCGTGATCTGGCCGGATCCGTGCGGACCGAGGTCGAAGGAAGCGCTGATCAGGCCACGCGGCACTTTGACGTACAGGGCAACCTGATCGCCAACAATATCGCCACCGGCATCGACCAACTGGACGCCCTGATCCAGGGGCGCACAACACTGAATGTGGATGCCGTCAACGATGATGAGGGGCTTGATATCCAGACGTTCACTCTGAACGGAACGGCGCTGACAGCCAATGCATCCGGCAAGCTGGACCGCTCTGCCGGGGGCCTGGATTTCTCGGCGGGGCTGGACAATCTGGGCCGCATTTCACCGGCCCTGTCTGGCCCGCTCAACCTGACCGGCAACGTGGCCCCGACCGGATCGGGGCTAGAGGGCAACCTGCGCCTGCAAGGCCCCCAAAGCTCTTACGCCAACCTTGAAGGATCAGTCACAACTGATGGCGCAGCCAATCTGGATTTCGAAGCACAGCTGAATGAGGTTGAACGTTTCGCGCCCGAGTTTCCGGGAACCATTTCCGCCAGTGGCAAGGCCAGCCGAGATGCCGGGCTATGGACCATTGACGCAACCGCCAAAGGCCCTGCGGATATCAACTCGACAGTGGCCGGAACATTTGACGAAAGCAGCGGCAATGCAGACCTGACCATGAAAGGTGGCGTCAACCTGGGTATCGCCAACCGGTTCATGAAACCCAACAGCATCGATGGCACCGCGCAATTTGACCTTGCCCTGCAGGGGGCGCCCTCGATGGAGGCGCTGAGCGGCACGATCTCGACCTCTGGCACGGCGATGGCAATTCCGGCAATCAGCCAGACGATCACCGGCATCGGCGGAACCATAACGTTATCCCAAAGCCGCGCAACGGTCGCGATGCAGGGCGGTGTCCGCGCGGGCGGAGGGTTCACCGTCAACGGCCCCGTGACTCTGACACCGCCGTTCAACGCGCAGATCACGACATCGATCAACAATCTGGTCCTGACCGACCAGCTTTTGTATGACACCACGCTGAACGGCCAGATCGTCTTCAACGGTGCACTGGCCGGCAACAGCTCCCTCGCGGGTCAGATCAATTTCGGTGAAACCAATATCAACCTCGCCGCTGCAACCGGTGCGGTGGGTGCAGCCCCGATCCCGACGATCGAACATGTCAACGAAAGCAGTGCCAGCTATGTCACCCGCGAACGGGCGCAGCTGGTCGAAAGCGAAGAGACGACCAAAAGCGATTCCCGCATTTCGCTGGATATCGGATTGCTCGCCCCGCGGGCCGTGTTCGTCCGGGGGCGCGGCGTGAACGCCGAACTCGGCGGCCGCATCCAGATCGGCGGTACTACAGCCGCAGTCGTGCCTTCGGGCCAGATTGAATTGATCCGCGGTCACATCGACATTCTTGGCCGCAGGCTGGCCCTGACCAAAGGCATTGTCAGCCTGCAAGGCGACCTCACGCCCTATATCGAGTTCGAATCCTCAAGCACCACGTCGGACGGCACAGCCACCATCGAAATCGCCGGACCGCTGGATTCACCTACTGTCGACGTGTTCTCGGACCCCGAGCGCCCCACGGAAGAGGCGCTTGCCATGTTGCTGTTCGGCAACCGCTTTTCCGAGCTCTCGCCCTTTGTGATCGCGCAAATGGCGGCCTCGTTGGCGCAGCTCAGCGGCGCAGGGGGTGACGCAACCAAGGGGGTGCGCGAGGCGACCGGGCTTGACACAATCGACCTTGGCGCCACCGAAAGCGGGGCTGGGCGTCTGGGGGCTGGCGCGTATCTGAGTGACAATCTGTACACCGATTTCACGGTGAACACCGAAGGCGATACCGAGGTGAACCTGAACCTGGACGTCACCGACACTTTCACTGTGCGCGGTACCGTCGATGGACGGGGTGAAACCGGGATTGGTGTCTTCTTCGAGAAAGACTACTGACCCAGCACAGTTGTCTTGACGTCGGCTCCCAACAAAAAAAAAGGCAGGCACAAAAGCCTGCCTTTTCCTTTTTCTTGTTCTGACCGGATCAGAAGTCGAACTTTGCACCAAAATCTGCGCGCAGAGTGCTGTCACCGTCGCCAACTTTTTCGTTGCCGATGCCGCCGCGCAGCGATGCACCGCCGCCCAGATCGTAAATGGCGCCGATACCGTATTGCTGGGTGTCACCGTCACCTGAACCGTCACCATAGGCAGCGGTCAGCGTCAGCGCCGAACCCACATTGTAAGCAGCCGACAGACCATAAGCGGTACCGTTCTCTGCATCGTCGTTCACGTCATCATCTGCCACAAACAGCGTCGCGTTCAGATCGCCGAAATCTGCGCCCAGGGTCAACACGGTCAGGCTCTCGGTGCCAGCAGACGCATCGGTTTCACCATATGCAACAGCTGCGGTGATGTTGTTGTACACATAGCTTGCGCTGACGTCCCAACGGTCTGCGTCAAAGGCATCGCCGTTTTCAGCAAATGTGCGCTGGTCATATGACGCGCCAAACGCGAAATCGCCAACGGCATACTGGAAAAATACCGCGTTATCACCCGAACCGGTGGAGTCGAATTCCAGGAAGGAATAGTCAACACCCGAATACTGACCGATGAATTCTTCCAGGCCGGGCTCGTTGCCGAAATAGTTGGGCAGGTTGTCGAAGGAACCCGACACGTTGCCTGCATCAACACGCAGACCACCGTAGATAACCGAGAAGCGCGCGCCGCTCAGACCCGCGGTTCCGGCCTCACCATTGCCCGAGTCTTCGTCGGCCTGCAAACGCACGCGCGCCTCGAAGCGCACACCATTGTCCGTTTCCGTATTGCCGTCGATGTTCAGACGAAAGCGCGAGATCAGAATGGTGGAATCCGTGTCGATACCGGATGTGGTGGCGCCGTCGACCGTGCTGACCGTACCGGTACGGTCTTCCTGATAGCCGATACCAAAACGGGCAAATCCGCTAAAGTTAATTTCGGCAGCAGCAACACCCGCGGTCGCAATCAGAGCGGTAGATGCGAAGAGAATGTGTTTCATGGGGATTTCCATTGAATGTGTGAGAGAGTGAGCTTTCAAGAGTGGCTCGTCGCTTAATCCGCAAAAAATCAGCCGATCACAATTGGCTCAAAACGTTTCTTTCCGACATGGCTTGTGGCCAGCAAGCACTCTGCCCATTCTGCACAGCAACGACAGCGTTTCTGCACCTGCAAAAGGAGTTATTGACTTGGTTATATTTGAACGTAAATTATTGATTATAAAAACTTAAATATCAAACATACAGCGAATGACGCCTACACCAATAGATCTCTTCAAAGCTTTCAGCAAAGAACACTGTCAGCGGCTTGGGGGCTTTTTGGGTCACACTTTTGGTTCTCAAATATTTGTGTAGGCCTCGGATTATTGAAAACACAAAAATCCTACCAATACCCCACCCAAAGCCGTCTGAAATTCGGAGAACTCTACTTCAGGTTGTATGGAAATCTCCACCCCGGGGGGTGACACAAAAAAGGGGCGGCTATTCGCACAGCCACCCCAATACATTCTCTGCAAATGCGATTTACTCCGCCGCGATGGCATCCTCGATCTTTTCGACACGAATGGCCGAGAATTTGAACTCGGGGATTTTGCCATAGGGATCGATGGCCGAGTTGGTCAGGATATTCGCCGCCGCTTCGACATAAGCGAACGGGATAAAGACCATATCTTCGGCAATCGCCCGGTCGGCGCGCACCATGATTTCGATCGAGCCGCGACGGGTGGTCAGACGGATCATCTCGCCCGGTTCGATCCCCATCAGCTTGAGCGTGCGCGGGTTCATCGAACAGTTCGCCTCGGGCTCAACCGCATCCAGCACGTTGGATCGGCGGGTCATCGACCCGGTGTGCCAATGCTCCAACTGGCGACCCGTTGTGGCAATCATCGGGTATTCGTCATCCGGGGCTTCATCCGGCGGGATGACGCTGGCAGGCGTGAACTTGGCCTTGCCGTCCGCACGCGGGAAGCCATCGCCAAACACGATGGACTGGCCGGGATCGGTCTCGCTGAGCGACGGATAGGTGATCGTCTCGTTTTCAAGCCGCTCCCAGGTGATGTTGTCCAACGATTCCATGGTCAGCTTCATCTCGGCAAAGACCTGGGACACGTCCGTGTAGTCCCAGTTCAATCCGATACGCTGCGCCAGATCGACGGTAATCGCCCAATCCTCACGCGCTTCACCCGGAGGGGCAACGGCAGGACGCACCCGCTGCACCTGACGGTTGGTGTTCGACACGGTGCCGTTCTTTTCATAGAGCGCCGAGGCGGGCAGGATGATGTCGGCATAGTTCGCCGTCTCGGTCAGGAAGATATCCTGCACGATCATCAGATCCAGCTTGGCCAGTGCTTCACGCGCGTGGTTCACATCGGGATCGGACATGGCCGGGTTTTCACCCAGAATATACATCCCCTTGATATTACGCGCATAGATCTGGTCGATGATCTCGGTAACGGTCAGCCCCTTCTCGTTCGAGAAATCGTCAGACCCCCAGACATCCGTAAACTGTGCCCGGATAGTGTCATCCGTGACCGTCTTGTAATCCGGCAGGAACATCGGGATCAGGCCTGCGTCGGACGCGCCCTGCACGTTGTTCTGACCGCGCAGCGGGTGCAGACCCGCACCGGGTTTGCCGACATTGCCGGTCATCAAAGCCAGTGAAATCAGGCAACGCGAATTATCCGTGCCGTGGATATGCTGGCTGACGCCCATGCCCCAGAAGATCAGACCGGCCTTGGCCTGCGCAAAGGTGCGTGCGACACGGCGCAGCTGATCCGGTTCGATGCCACAGATCGGGGCCATCGCCTCGGGCGTGAACTGGCGCAGGTGTTCTTTTTCGGCCTCCCAGTTCTCGGTCCAGCGGTGGATGTACTGGCTGTCATAGAGCTCTTCCTCGACGATCACATTCATGATCGCGTTGAGCATCGACACGTCAGCACCCGGACGGAATTGCAGCATTTCATCGGCAAACTTGCGCATGCCAACGCCGCGCGGGTCCATCACGATCAGCTTACCGCCACGTTTGGTGAACTGCTTGAAATAGGTCGCAGCGACGGGGTGGTTTTCAATCGGGTTGGCCCCGATGATGATCGCCACGTCCGCGTCCTTGATGTCGTTGAAGGCCGCCGTCACCGCGCCTGAGCCAACGTTTTCGATCAGCGCCGCCACGGACGACGCGTGGCACAGGCGGGTGCAGTGGTCAACATTGTTGTGGCGGAAGCCCTGACGGATGAACTTCTGGAACAGATAGGCTTCTTCGTTGGTGCATTTGGCCGAACCAAAGCCTGCAACGCTGCGCGGGTCTTCGTCGCGCAGGGATTTCAGTTTGGTGGCGGCCAGATCCATCGCCTCTTCCCACGTCGCTTCGCGGAAATGGGTCGACAGATCGCTCGGGTCGACATTCAGACCCTTGGCAGGTGCATCCTCGCGCCGGATCAGCGGCTTGGTCAGGCGGTGTGGGTGGTGGATGTAGTCGAACCCGAACCGGCCCTTTACACACAGGCGGCCTTCGTTTGCGGGACCATTGATGCCCTCGACATATTTGACCTTGCCGTCCTTGACCTTCAGCGAGACCTTACAGCCCACGCCGCAGAACGGGCAGACGCTTTCGGTTTCGCTATCGTAGTCCTTGCTGTCGCCTTTCTGCTGGTCGTCCAGCACGGTGGCGGGCATCAAGGCACCGGTCGGGCAGGCCTGAACGCATTCGCCACAGGCAACACAGGTCGAAGCGCCCATCGGGTCGTTCTGATCGAACACCACTTGCGCCGTGTGGCCGCGACCGGCCATGCCGATCACGTCGTTCACCTGCACGTCACGGCAGGCCCGGACGCAGAGGTTGCAGTTGATGCAGGCATCCAGATTGACGCGCATCGCAACGTGGCTGTCATCCAGCAGCGGGATTTTCTCGGCCTCTTTGGCCGGGAAGCGACTGTCGCTGACATCGTTCAGCTTGGCCATATCCCAGAAATGGCTGGATGTGTCGTGTGCTTCTTCGGGCTGATCAGCCACCAGCAATTCCATGACCATCGCACGCGATTTTTCGGCCCGGTCACTGTCGGTTTTCACCACCATCCCATCCGCTGCAGGACGGATGCACGAGGCGACCAGAGTACGCTCACCTTCCACCTCAACCATACAGGCGCGGCAATTGCCGTCGGGTTTGTAGCCCGGTTGCGGCTTGTGACACAGGTGCGGAATGGTGAACCCCTGACCCTTGGCGGCTTCCCAAATGGTCCAGCCCTCGGGCACGGTGACATCTTCGCCGTTCAGGTTGAAGGTGACGGTCTTGGTTGGGCTTGCGTCTAGCATGGCTCTGTCTCCCTTCAGATTTCGTCAGCGAAATGTTTCATGACAAGGCGGATCGGGTTCGGGGCCGCCTGCCCCAGACCGCAGATCGAGGCATCGCCCATGACCTGACACAGATCTTCCAGCAGATCCTGATCCCATTTGTCGGCCTGCATCAGCTTGACCGCCTTTTCACAGCCGGCACGGCAGGGGGTACACTGACCGCAGCTTTCATCCTCAAAAAAACGCAGCATATTCAACGCCGCATCGCGGGCGGTGTCCTGATCGGACAGAACCACCACCGCGGCAGAACCAATAAAGGTGCCGTGCGGTTGCAGCGTGTCGAAATCCAGCGGGATGTCATCCATCGATGCGGGCAACAGGCCCGAGGACGGACCGCCCGGCTGGTACGCCTTGAAGGTCTGCCCTTCAACCATGCCACCGGCAGCCTCAATCACATCCAAGATGGTCGAGCCCGCAGGCAGCAGATAAACGCCCGGCTTCGCAACGCGACCCGAGACCGAATAGCTGCGCAGGCCCTTGCGTCCGTTCTTTTCAGTACTGTTGAGGCATTCCGGCCCCTCACGGCACACTTTGGTCACCCAATAGAGCGTCTCAACATTGTGCACCAAGGTCGGGCGATTAAAGACCCCAACCTGTGCCACGAACGGAGGACGGTGGCGCGGCAGGCCCTTCTTGCCCTCGATCGACTCGATCATCGCGGATTCTTCACCGCAGATGTAGGCACCAGCACCCCGGCGCAGATCGATATAACCCCGCTCAACAATCCCGGTGTCTTCCAGCGCGGCAATCTCGCGACGCAGGATTTCCAGCACGGCGGGGTATTCGTCGCGCATGTAGATAAAGCAGGTTTCGGCCTCGACCGCCCAGGCGGCGATCAGCATGCCTTCGAGGAAGACATGCGGCGTGCGTTCCAGATAGTAGCGGTCTTTGAACGTGCCCGGTTCGCCCTCATCCCCGTTAACGGCCAGATATCGCGGGCCTTCGTTCATGCGCACAAAGCCCCATTTCTTGCCCGACGGGAAGCCGGCGCCACCCAAACCGCGCAGGCCCGAGGACAGGACGTCCTCCTGCACCTTCTCCCAGTCACCGCCCTCGCGCAGTTCTTTCAGCTTGGCATAGCCGCCATTGGCCTCATAAGCGGCAAAGGATTCGTAATCCGGCAGATGCGCATGGGTGTCATCGGCGGCAATTGCAGCCTGCACCTTTTCCGGGGTCGCATGGTCGATATGGTTGTGGCCGATCTCAAGCACCGGAGCGGTATCGCAGCGCCCCATGCAAGGGGCGCGGACAACACGAACCTCGGACGCATCCAGACCGTCCTCCAGCGCTTTTTGCAACTGCTGGGCACCGGCCATTTCGCAAGACAGGGAATCGCAGACACGGATCGTCAGCGCAGGCGGAGGCGTTTCATCTTCTTTCACCACATCGAAATGCGCGTAGAAGGTCGCGGTCTCGTAAATCTCGGCCTGACCAATTCGCATCTCAACCGCCAGCGCGGCGATGTGATCGGCGCTGATATGGCCGTGTGCGTCCTGAATGAGATGCAGGAATTCGATCAACAGGTCGCGGCGGCGCGGGCGGTCGCCCAGCAGGCGATGAATCTCAGCCTGCGCCTCATCCGTGAATTGACGGCCTTTGGGCGTGTGCCGCCCTTTGCCTTTACCTGACTTCCAGACGCCCTTGGGTGCGCCTGATGGCTTGGTATCTAATGGTGCCATGATGCCCTCCGGTTGAGGTTCGTTTCTCATCAGAGCAGCATATCGTCAAATCGCATATCGCAATGACACGATAACGACAGATTATCACTATAAAGACGTCACAACGGCACGTAAGGCCTCAACCGTGGGCAACTCCGGCGCACGCGTCAGGGTTGCCAGGCAAATCGGCTTGCTGACCTCGGGATCAATCAGAGGCAGCGCACGGGTCCCTTTCAACTCGCCCAGCGCACGGACCAGCACCCGAGGCACTACGGTGGCCGCCAACCCCTCACGCGCCATCACCATCGATGCGGTGAAGCCGCTGGTTTCGGCCACCACATCCGGGTGCAGGCCTTGCTCGGCAAAAATACGCTCCAGAATGCGGCGATTCTGCATCTGCGGTTCAAGCAGGCTCAGCGGGAACTCCGCGACACGTGACCAGGGGATCGGGCCGGTCTCGGTCGTCATGTGTGTCGGCACCAACAGGACATAGGTTTCCTCGTACAAGGGCTGCACCTGCCGCAGATCCGTTCCGATACTGTCACCATAGGTGATGCCTGCGTCCAGGCTGCCCTCGTCCAGCCGGTGCTGGATCGCGGTTGCCGACATGGTTTCGATCCGGGTGACAATGCGAGGATGGGCGGCCCGCAGATGTTTGATCAACCGCCCGGTAAACGCAATCGCTGTGGGGATCACGCCGAGGATCAGAGTCCCGGTGATCTCACCCTTGGCAGCGAGCACCTGCTGCTCCAGTGCCTTGGTGTCATCCAGAATACGCCGCGCCCGCTGCACGATCATTTCGCCTTCTTCGGTCAGCCCCTGAAACCGGTTGGCCCGCCGAACGATGGAGACACCCAGCCGATCCTCAAGATTCCGGATACGCATCGAGAAGGCGGGTTGCGATATCCCACATTCCTCCGCCGCCTTGGCAAAGTGGCGATGCCGCGCCAAGGCGCTGAGCAGTTGCAGGTCACGGATCTCGATCATTGATGTGTTCTATCAGACAGAAAACCGAAATCCATGGTAAACGGCTTATTCGTTTGGATACTCCACACTGGAATTGGCTTGCGAAAAACCATTGGCTCGAGATGTGCCGAATTTGTTGCTGTTTTCTACACCCGTGGTTCGCATACAAGTTAACTCACCAAGCATTACTTTGGAGGCTACGGTGAAAGGAAAGATTATTATTTTACACGGCCCTTCAAGCAGTGGGAAATCCACGACAGCTGGTGCGATCCAAGCTTTGGCTGAACTTCCATTCTGGCATCTCTCAATCGATCACTTGCGCGATAGCGGTGTGCTGCCGACCGAACGACTTCGGTGCAAAGACTTCTTTTGGTCGGATTTACGTAAGCCATTCTTTGATGGTTTTCACGCCTCGCTGGCTGCATATGCCAACGCAGGCAACAGTCTAATTGTCGAACATATTCTGGACGAACCAGAATGGGTTACCGAGTTGAAATCCTACTTAGCACCATTCGATGTTTTCTTTGTCGGAATTCATTGCGGCTTGACTGAACTGCGACGCCGCGAACGAGAGCGGGGTAACCGTCGTATTGGCAGTGCGGAACAGGATTTCCATAACATCCACACAGGCCGCGTCTATGACCTTGAAATAGACGGCCAAGAAAACGCAAATCAAAACGCCAAAATCATCTTGGATCGATGGCGTTCAGGCTTGAGGCAGTCAGAGTTTTCTAAAACGCCTAGGGCGACGCCCTAAACGAGCTCAACCCGGTTCTTCAACACAAACGAAGTGATCTGGATCTGGCACAAAACCACTGATCGTGTCGCCACCTAGTTGTTAAACAAAAAGTGCATCACGTCGCCGTCCTTGACGATGTAGCCTTTGCCCTCGGCCCTCATCTTACCCGCCTCTTTCGCGCCCTGTTCGCCATTGGCGGCGATGTAGTCGTCATAGGCGATGGTTTCGGCACGGATGAAGCCTTTTTCGAAATCGCCGTGGATCACGCCGGCGGCCTGCGGGGCGGCGGTGCCGGTGCGGATGGTCCAGGCGCGGGCCTCTTTCGGGCCGACGGTGAAATAGGTCTCCAGCTTCAGCAGGTCGTAACCAGCGCGGATCAGGCGGTCGAGGCCGGGTTCTTCCAGCCCCATTTCCTCAAGGAACATCTGGGCTTCGTCATCTTCCAGCAGGCTGATCTCTTCTTCGATCTTGGCGCTGATGATGACGTGGGAATTGCCCTGCGCCGCGGCCATTTCAGCCACGCGAGCGGAGTATTCATTGCCCTCGGCGGCCTCTTCCTCGGAGACGTTGCACACATAGAGCACCGGTTTGGTGGTCAGCAGTTGCAGCATCTTCCACGCCTTGGAGTCTTCGGCTGAAACCTCGACCAGACGCGCGGGTTTGCCGTTTTCCAGCATCTCTTGCGCCTCGGCCAGCAGACGGTCTTGTTGCTGGGCTTCTTTGTCGTTGCCTTTCAGTTTGCGCACCAGATTGGCACGGCGCTTTTCGATGCTTTCCAGATCGGCCAGCATCAGCTCAGTCTCGATCGTGTCGGCATCGGCCACGGGATCGACCCGCCCGTCCACATGGGTCACGTCGCCATCCTCAAAGCAGCGCAGCACATGAGCGATGGCGTCGGTTTCGCGGATATTGGCCAGAAACTGATTGCCCAGCCCCTCGCCTTTCGAGGCGCCTTTGACCAGGCCGGCGATGTCCACAAATGTCATCCGCGTCGGGATGATCTGTTTCGACGCTGCAATAGCCGCCAGCTTGTCCAGCCGATCATCCGGAACGGCCACATCCCCCACATTGGGCTCAATGGTGCAAAAGGGGAAGTTCGCCGCCTGGGCGGCCGCTGTCTTGGTCAGAGCATTGAATAGGGTCGACTTGCCCACATTCGGCAGACCCACGATTCCCATTTTAAAGCCCATTGCGGCCTCCTGCATAGAATTCGGCCTGCTTCTATGCAGGTCGACCGCGATGCGCAAGCCATAGGCCGGTCCCGTAAAGACGAGTCCTATCTGCAACATCACGAAATCGGCACCAGATGTGTTCTTGCATGCATTGAAACGCCAACCGTACATTCCTGAATAAAAGATCAGTGAACAACCGAAAGACAGTGAAAGTACGATGAAACTCTTTTCGATTTTGGCTTTCGCGCTCGCCGCTGGGACAACAGCGCAGGCGCAATCAATAGTTTTGGGCGCTGGATACGCGGATTTTTCCAACAGCGCGTCCGAGGATCAGGCCATATTCTCGCTGGAATATCAGCACCGTCCCTTCCACGAAGCGACGCGCTTTAGTGCCACTTGGGGCGGCGCCCTGACCGTGGACACGGATGGAGACACCCATATCGGCGCGGGCCTGATTGGCATCTACACCTTTGCGGACCGGTGGTTTGTCGAAGGCAGCGTCATGCCCGGCTATTATTCGGAATCCAACGAGTTGAACGATCTGGGCGGCAATTTTCAGATCCGCAGCCTTCTTGGCGTCGGATACACGTTGAACAACGGAAACAAGGTTTCGCTTGCGGTTACGCACAAATCGAACGCCAGTACGCAAGAGGAAAACCCGGGCGTCAACGCGCTCTTTCTCCGCTACCACCACGCGTTCTGAGCGATTGCCGATCACGCGGGATTGATTTTCGGCAAAAGTTTCTGCACATCAGGTCGAAACCTGACTGCAAGGACTTCCGATGACCCGTATCGACGCCAAATTCGCTGCCCTGAAGGAACAAGGCAAAAAGGCCTTTGTCTCTTACGTGATGGCCGGGGACCCAGACTTTGACACATCGCTTGAGATCGTGAAGGGTCTGCCCGCGGCGGGTGTCGATGTAATCGAGCTGGGCCTGCCCTTTACGGACCCGATGGCGGATGGGCCCACCATTCAGGCCGCCGGGCAAAGGGCGTTGGACGGCGGCATGACCCTGCAGCGCACGCTGGATCTGGCGCGTGCGTTCCGGGAAAAGGATGACACAACACCTATCGTTCTGATGGGGTACTACAATCCGATTTACAGCCGCGGCGTCGACACCTTTCTGGCTGACGCCAAGGCCGCCGGAATTGACGGGCTGATCGTGGTCGACCTGCCGCCCGAGGAAGATGAAGAACTCTGCCTGCCCGCTCAGGCCGCCGGTTTGAACTTTATCCGACTGGCGACGCCTACAACGGACGACAATCGCCTGCCCCGCGTGCTGCAAAACACGTCCGGCTTTGTCTATTACGTCTCGATCACCGGTATCACCGGTGCAGCCGAAGCACAGGCAACAGATGTGGGCCCCGAGGTTGCGCGCATCAAATCGGCGACCGATCTGCCGGTCATTGTGGGTTTTGGCATCAACACGCCCGAGAAGTCGCGCGCCATCGCAACGGTGGCAGACGGCGCGGTAGTCGGCTCGGCCATCGTCAGCCAGATCGGCGCAGGCAAGGATGTAGCCGATGTTTTGGCCTTTGTGAAAACGCTCGCCGACGGAGCGCACACCGCCTAACCTCTGTTCTGGTTCTGTCTAAGACACCGCGACCCGGGCGCACCGGTCGCGGTGTTTTTTTGTGCCGCGACCCGTTTGAACGATACAAATCTCTAGATATTGCGATGCGGTTGCAAAATTGGTAAAGAAACCTAACCAATATCGAAGGGGCGACGCCAATGCCTGTCATTACCAATATCGACGATCTCAAACGCATCTACGAACGCCGTGTCCCACGCATGTTCTTTGACTATGCCGAAAGCGGCAGTTGGACCGAGCAGACCTTTCGTGAAAACACATCCGATTTCGAAGACATCCGTCTACGCCAGAGAGTGGCGGTTGACATGGCGGGACGTTCGACCAAGTCGCAAATGATCGGAGAGGATGTTGCCATGCCGGTTGCACTGGCACCGGTTGGCCTGACCGGGATGCAACACGCTGATGGTGAGATCAAGGCGGCCAAAGCCGCCGAAGCGTTTGGAGTGCCCTTTACGTTGTCGACAATGTCGATCAACTCGATCGAGGATGTGGCCGAAGCCACCACCAAACCTTTCTGGTTTCAGCTTTATACCATGAAGGATGAGGACTATATCAACCGGCTGATCCAGCGCGCCAAGGACGCAAAATGTTCCGCGCTGGTCATCACGCTTGACCTTCAGATCCTTGGCCAACGGCACAAAGATCTGAAAAACGGCCTGTCCGCCCCACCGAAGCTGACGCCCAAAACCATCGCAAACCTGATGACCAAATGGGCCTGGGGGATTGAGATGCTGGGTGCCAAGCGGCGCGAATTTGGCAATATCGTGGGCCATGTGGATACAATCACCGACACACGTTCGCTTGGGACCTGGACGGCCGAGCAATTCGACCCCAGCCTCGATTGGACAAAAGTCGAGAAATTGATGGAGCAATGGGGCGGCAAGGTTATCCTCAAGGGTATTCTGGACGCCGAAGATGCAATAATGGCCGCAAAGCTTGGGGCGGACGCAATTGTCGTTTCGAACCATGGCGGGCGGCAACTGGACGGCGCGCTCAGCTCGATCCGGGTTCTGCCTGAAATTATGGACGCCGTTGGTGGCGACATCGAGGTACATCTCGACAGCGGCATACGCTCGGGTCAGGACGTTCTCAAAGCGTTGGCCCTTGGGGCCAAGGGAACTTTCATCGGACGCGCCTTTATCTATGGCCTTGGCGCCATGGGTCAGAAAGGCGTCACAACCGCGCTTGAGGTGATACAGAAAGAGCTTGATACCACGATGGCACTTTGCGGGGAACGAAACGTATCGGACCTGGGTCGCCACAACCTGCTGATCCCCGAGGATTTTGGTGGTCGCTGGCAGAGCTGAGCAGCACAAAGGGGGCTCTGCCCCCACCGCCGTAAGCGGCGACTCGCCCGAGGTATTTTCGAACAACAGAAGCAACGAGATCCACCTGGTTTTCTTTTGTTCAGAAATACCTCGGAGCGCGAGGCAGAGCCTTGCAAAATACCTCTTTCCAAACCCGGTGAATCAAGCTAAGGACGCGGCTTCACGCGGGCATACAGCCTTGGAGGATGCCCGCCCTAACATTGGAGATATATCATGGCTGGTGAGATTCCTGATCTCGTAGCTCTGGAACGGACGGGGACAGGCAAGGGCGCCGCTCGTCAAGCACGCCGCGAAGGCATGGTTCCGGGCATTGTTTTTGGTGGCGACAAAGAGCCGCTGCCGATCAACATCCCGTTCAACGTTCTGTTCAAGCGCCTGAAAGCAGGCCGGTTCAAGTCGACCCTGTGGAACCTGAAGGTCGAAGGTCACGAAGACGTCCGCGTCATCTGCCGCGACGTTCAGCGTGACGTGGTCAAAGACCTGCCGACCCACCTGGACCTGATGCGCCTGCGTCGGACCACCAAGATCGCGCTGTTCATCCCCGTTGAATTCGTCAACGAAGAAGCAGCACCCGGCATCAAGAAGGGCGGCGTTCTGACCGTTGTCCGCCCTGAGGTTGAACTGATGTGCACCGCCGGCGACATTCCTGAGAAGGTCACCATTGATCTGACCGGAATGGAAATAAACGACGTTGCCACCATCTCGTCGGTGGACCTGCCCGCAGGCACCAAACCGACAATCGACCGTGACTTTGTGATCGCAAACGTCTCGGCGCCGACGGGTCTGTCGACCAGCGACGACGACGAAGGTGAAGACGAAGTCGCCGCCGATGAGGTTGAAGTTGTCGGTCAGGAAGAAAGCGAAGCGGAATAAAGCCTCGTTCCTTTCGAAGTATTTGACGGGGTCCGGTTTCGGGCCCCGTTTCTTTTTGTGTGCCGCACTTTGCGATCCTGCCGGTTGGCCAACCTGAGGCCACATCCCATATCCATCAACCTGTCTGGATTTCCGCGCTGTTTCCGTGCAAGACGTGATCCAGCATTCAATGGCAATTGGTACGATGGCATGAAACTGTTTGTGGGCCTGGGAAACCCGGGCGCGAAATATGCGCGGAACCGGCACAATATCGGCTTCATGGCGCTGGACCGGATTGCCGAGGATCATGGCTTCGGCCCGTGGAAATCCAAGTTTCAAGCCGAAATGGCCGAGGGCCGGTTGGGCGGCGAAAAAGTTCTGTTGCTCAAACCTCAGACATTCATGAACCGCTCGGGCCAGGCTGTTGGCGAAGCGATGCGCTTTTTCAAGCTCGACTCGACCGATGTGACGGTCTTTCATGACGAGCTTGACCTTGCCCCCGGCAAGGTACGGGTCAAGGCAGGTGGCGGTCATGCGGGCCATAATGGGCTACGCTCAATTCACGAGCATATCAGCAACGCCTATGACCGGGTAAGGCTTGGCATCGGTCATCCGGGTCGCAAGGAAATGGTATCCCCTTATGTACTAAGCGATTTTGCCAAGGCTGATGCCGATTGGCTAGAGGATGTGTTGCGTGGTGTTTCCGAGGGCGCGGGTTTTCTGGCCGACGATGACGGCGGCAAGTTCATGAATGCGGTGGCCTTGCGCACCGCCCCGCCCCGGTCCTCGAAAACACCTGCAAAGCCCCAGCCGAAACCCGAGAAGGCAACCGAGCCCGCACCCGACAACAGAAGCGCCATGCAGAAGCTGTTGGACAAATTCCGCTGACGCAGAGGGTTGCCGCGACGTTCGGATTGCGCTGCAGGCTTTCGGTCTTTTCAATACAGCCGTTCAACGGAGGCACCTCATGAAATCTGTGTTGAAATGGTTGGGGCGTATCGTATTGGCGTTGGTCCTTGCCGCAGCGGTGGTCGGGTATTGGAAGCGCGAGGAAATTCAGCGGCTGATGGCCGTCAACTCGCTGTTTTCCGAAGAGAAGATCGTCAACAATTTCTCGCATATGAACGACGCCTTCCTGACCGTCGACCTGCCGCGGGGTGACGGCCCGACCTGGGAACTGCCCTATGGCGCGGCATATAAATTACCCGAGGGAGCGGAGGGTTGGATCCAAAACCGGGCGGTGACCTCCTTACTGGTGATGCAGGATGGGCAGATCCGATTCGAAGAGTACTTTCTGAACACCGGACCGGAGGATCGCCGCATCTCGTGGTCGATTGCCAAAAGCTATCTGTCTGCCTTGTTCGGCATTCTGCTGGACGAAGGTGTCATCACATCTTTGGATGATCCGGTCACGAAATACGCACCTGAACTGACTGGCAGCGCGTACGAGGCCGCCACGATCCGCAACGTTCTGAACATGGCCAGCGGCGTAACGTTTGATGAGGATTATCTGGACTACAGTTCAGACATCAATCGGATGGGCCGCGTTGTGGCCTTGGGGGGTGAGCTCGACGATTTCGCGGCTTCGCTACAGGACAGTTTCGCCACCCCGGGTGAGACCTGGCAATATGTGTCCATCGACACCCATGTGATCGGAATGGTCATCCGCGGCGCAACCGGGCGTAGCGTGTCCGAATTATTAAGCGAAAGAATAATCGCGCCATTGGGATTGGAGCGGGACGGCTACTACATCACCGATGGCGCAGGCGTGGCCTTTGTGCTGGGCGGGCTGAATTTCACAACCCGGGATTTCGCGCGTTTCGGCCAGTTGATCCTGCAGAACGGTGCGCGGGATGGGCAACAAGTAGTGCCTGCGGACTGGATCCGTGAATCAACGCAACCCAGTGCGCCAACCGCGCCGGGCAAGATCGGCTATGGGTACCAATGGTGGATCCCCGTTGGCGCCCATGAGGGTGAGTTCATGGCGCGCGGTGTGTATGGGCAATACCTCTATTTCGACCAACCCCGCGGCGTGCTGATCGTTACAACCGGCGCGGATCGCCGGTTCCGCGATAAAGCAGTGGGAACACAGAACGTGGAAATGTTCCGCAAGATCGCGCAAACCCTGTAAGGTGCCCTTATGCAGAAACAGGACAGCATCAATGTACTTGGGGGCGTTTTGGCCCCTTGCTCGCGCAAACCTCTGACGGGGTTCTTTCGGGACGGCGCCTGCAACACCTGTCCCGAAGATCAGGGCAGCCACACGGTCTGTGCGATCATGACAGCAGAATTCCTGGCCTATTCGAAATATGTCGGCAATGACCTCAGCACGCCGCGCCCCGAGTTCGATTTTCCGGGCCTCACGCCCGGCGACAGCTGGTGCTTGTGTGCCGGGCGATTTCTGCAAGCTCACGACGAAGGTTGCGCACCGAAAGTGCATCTTGAGGCCACGCATCAAAGAGCGCTTGAGATTGTTCCGCTGGACATCCTGACGGCCCACCAAACGGGCGATTGATCCCGATCAGACAGCGACAGCCTTGTACCCCATCGAAGTGCGCGATGGCGGGCCCGTTGGGAAGCTGTGCTGAAATTGCAGGTCCCAGCCCGCGGCAGCCAACATCCCGGAAACGGCTTCGGGGCGGTAGGTGCGGTGCCGCCATTGAAACCAGATTATCGCGTTGCACCAATGGGGTTTACTGACCACCAGCCACAACCCTGCACCCGGTACCGCCAGCCGACGCATCCGGCGCAGCGCGTCCACCGGATCAGGGCAGTGTTCCAGAACATGAGCCACTAATATGCAATCGTAGGGCGCGGGTGGGTCGAACTTTTCCAGCCTGGCTTGCACAGCACTGGCCGTGACCCCTCGCCTGGCCAGCGCGCTTTGCGCCTGACGCAACATCTTGCCCGACGGCTCCATCAGGGTCGTATGCCCACCGGATGTAACTGCCGCCCGAGCCTCGGCAAAGGCACCGGTGCCGCAGCCAATGTCCAATGCGTTCTGTCCAAGATCTGCTTTGGGATCGGCTGACAGGAACCCAAGATAGGCGTCGAAATACCCAAGCAGCCGCATCTTGTCGGCCCAGCCGGGAGCCGCCGCGTCATATTTCTGATCCAGGCGGTTGTGGTCTGCTGCGTGTGACGGATTGCGCATACCGCGCAACCTGCCACAGATCAGCAGATGGGCATAGCCCTAGTCCGCTGCGCGCCCTTCGGTGTCGGACATGTCAAAATCCAGGTATCGCGCAACGGTTTGCACGTCCTTGTCCCCGCGCCCGCACATGTTCATGCAGATCAAGTGATCCTTGGGCAGATCCGGTGCGATCTTCATCACATGAGCCAGTGCATGGCAGGGTTCCAGCGCCGGGATGATACCTTCGGTCGAACAGCACAGCTGGAACGCCTCCAGCGCCTCTTTGTCGGTGATCGAGACATATTGCGCACGTCCCACATCGTTGAGCCAGGAATGCTCGGGACCGATACCCGGATAGTCCAGACCGGCCGAGATCGAATAACCTTCGAGGATCTGCCCATCATCATCCTGCAGCAGGTAGGTGCGGTTTCCATGCAGAACGCCCGGGCGACCGCCCGTCAGCGAGGCGCAATGCTCCATCTTATCGTTCACACCCTTGCCGCCAGCCTCAACACCGATGATGCTGACCTCTTTGTCGTCAAGGAACGGATGGAACAGGCCCATCGCGTTTGAACCACCACCAATGGCGGCGATGATGGTGTCAGGCAAACGGCCCTCGGCCTTCAACATCTGTTCCTTGGCTTCCTTGCCGATGATCGATTGAAAGTCGCGCACCATCGCCGGATAGGGATGCGGGCCCGCCACGGTCCCGATGCAATAGAAGGTGTCGTTCACATTGGTCACCCAATCGCGCAGCGCGTCGTTCATCGCGTCTTTCAGCGTGCCACGGCCCGATGTCACCGGGATAACCTCGGCCCCCAGCAGGCGCATGCGGAACACATTGGGGGCTTGACGCTGTACGTCATGCGCGCCCATGTAGACAATGCACTTGAGACCGAACTTGGCGCAGACGGTGGCGGTGGCCACGCCGTGCTGCCCTGCACCGGTTTCGGCGATAATCCGGGTCTTGCCCATGCGTCGCGCCAGAATGATCTGGCCCAGCACGTTGTTGATCTTATGCGCGCCGGTATGGTTCAACTCGTCGCGTTTCAGATAGATCTTGGCCCCACCCAGATGCTCGGTCAGACGTTCCGCGAAATAGAGTGGCGAAGGGCGGCCCACATAGTTCGCCCAAAGATCATCCATCTCGGCCCAGAACGTCGGATCATCCTTGGCCTTCTCATATTCCTCTTCCAGCGACAGGATCAGCGGCATCAGCGTTTCACTGACAAACCGTCCGCCAAAAATGCCGAACCGTCCCTGCTCATCAGGGCCGGACATAAAGGAATTGAAAAGATCGTTGGCCATGGGTCTCTCCGTCGTCATACCCGTTGTTCATAGGAGGTGACGCAGGGATTTGCCATGGCAAAACGCATCAGGCCACAACTTGTCGGCTTTGTTCCCAAACACGCAGCGCCTGAGCCGAGGTCGGAACCGCGATACACGGAAAGTGATGGAAATCATGCGTCACCGCCAACCTTGCCGACACCGCCATCACGCGACGATGCGGGCCGGACTGCGCAAAAGTCAGCATCGCCTCGATATCCTGCCAAACGCTGAGCGAAAAATAGAGACCGTTATGCGGAAACACTTCGGCATGCAGGCACAACGGATCGCCTTGAGCCTGTTTCAATGCCTGCCGGGCGCGCCAGAAAAACTCAGGCGCATTGTACCAGTGTCTCAGGGAAACTCCGCCAATAGCCGCCAGCATATTCTGTCCTCCTCTTATCGGAGGTACGCTGAAACCCGCAGATCAGATCAATTGGCGGCGGCGATAAAGTCCCGGATCTTTTGCGCATCCTTGACGCCCGGCGCGCTTTCGACGCCCGAGGCCACGTCGACCTGGCGCGCACCCGTCATGCGGATAGCCTCGGCTACATTGTCGGGATTGAGCCCACCGGCCAGCATCCACGGTTTGCGCCAGTATTTGCGCCCGGCCAACAGGCGCCAGTCAAATGCCAGACCATTGCCGCCCGGCAAAACGGCGTTTTTGGGGGCTTTGGCGTCGATCAGCAATTGATCTGCGACCTCACTGTAGAGATCAATCGCCGCCAGATCTTCGGCATCAGCAACACCTATGACCTTCATGACCGGCAAGCCATAGCGGTCCTTGATCTGCTGAACCCGCTCAACCGTTTCAGAGCCGTGCAATTGCAGCATGTCGAACGGTGCGGTCTGGGTAATGGCGTCAAGCACCGCATCGTTGGCATTTACAACCAGAGCCACCTTGGCCACGCCCACCGGCACATCCGCCGTCAATTCAGCGGCCCGTTCGGGCGAGACATAACGCGGCGATTTGGGAAAAAAGTTGAACCCAAGATAACGCGCGCCCGCATCAACCGCTGCACGCACCTGTTCAGGGGCGGTCAGGCCGCAGATTTTCACAGAGATATCGGACATCGAAGCGCTCAGCTCGCCTCGTCCAACAGGGCCAGGACCTCGTCCTTGTCGGCATTCTGCTTTTTCTTGAGCTTTTTGACCTCACGCTCAAGCTTGCGCACTTCGCCCTGCTTCACGGTCGCATCTTTGCGATGTTTGTGTTCGCGCAGCCATTCCCAGATGAAGCCGATCACAAGACCAGCGACCACACCGCCAAGTACCACAATGAACAGCGGCAGAGACGTTCCCAAGTTAAAGCCCAAAAGCTCGGCCAGGGCATCCGGCATCAGCTTGAGTTCGACCAGCTCGCGGTTGGCCAGCGAGATTGAGACCAGAACAATCCCCAGGATTGCCAGAAAACCGTATCGAAGGTAGCGCATCATGGGGTCAGGCTTTACCGTTCAAACGATCCCTTAGCAACTTGCCAGTTTTGAAAAACGGAACACATTTTTCTTCGACCTGCACAGTTTCGCCGGTGCGCGGATTACGGCCCACGCGCGCGTCCCGCTTTTTCACCGAAAACGCGCCAAATCCGCGCAATTCCACCCGGTCGCCACGCGACATGGCGTCGGTCACCTCTTCGAAAACCGTGTTCACGATCCGCTCGACGTCGCGCTGATAGAGATGCGGGTTCTCGTCGGCGATTTTCTGAATCAATTCTGAACGGATCATGCGTGGTACCCTCCCAGGCAGCAGGTGTGACAGGTCTACTGATTTGACAGTATAGGAAAAAACCCGGAACGGGGGAACGCATACTCTGCGCAATAGGGCTAAATTTTGCCACATTCTCACGGGAATTTTTGCTTGTCAGGTCAATTTCCACACCTTTTGCGCGAACATGTCGATCATAAGACCGATCAATCGGAACATATTGATTCGCAACAAAAACGGCCCCGTGCTTTCACACGGGGCCGAATAAATGCGTTTTGGATGCGGGTCCGGGCTTAGTCGCCGGACTTCAGTGCGGCACCCAGAATATCGCCCAGCGACGCGCCCGAGTCGGAAGAACCGTACTGTTCCACGGCCTCTTTCTCTTCGGCAATTTCGCGTGCCTTGATCGACAGACCCAGGCGGCGGGTCTTGCTGTCGACATTGGTGACGCGAACGTCGACCTTATCACCGACCGAGAAACGCTCGGGGCGCTGTTCGGCACGGTCACGGCTCAGGTCGGAACGACGGATGAACGACTTCATGCCTTCGTATTCCACCTCGATGCCGCCATCTTCGATTGCGGTCACTTCGACGGTCACGATCGAGCCACGCTTAACGCCACCCACGGCTTCGGCGAACTTGTCACCGCCCAGGGCTTTGATCGACAGCGAGATACGCTCTTTTTCAACGTCCACTTCCGAGACAACCGCCTGCACGACGTCGCCTTTGCGGTAGTTCTGGATCGCATCTTCGCCACGCTCGTCCCACGACAAGTCGGACAGGTGAACCATGCCGTCGATGTCGCCTTCGAGGCCAATGAACAGGCCGAATTCGGTGATGTTCTTGACTTCGCCTTCGACCTCGGTGCCCTCGGGGTGTGTTTCTGCAAACACTTCCCATGGGTTGCGCTGAGTTTGCTTCAGGCCCAGAGACACGCGACGCTTGGCGCCGTCGATTTCCAGAACCATGACGTCGACTTCCTGGCTGGTCGAAACGATCTTGCCGGGGTGGACGTTTTTCTTGGTCCAGGACATCTCGGAAACGTGCACCAGACCTTCGACACCGGCTTCCAGCTCGACGAACGCGCCGTAGTCGGTGATGTTGGTGACGCGACCCTGATGGACCGAGCCCAGCGGGTACTTGGCAGCAACCAGATCCCACGGATCTTCCTGCAGCTGCTTCATGCCCAGGCTGATGCGGTGGGTCTCTTTGTTGATCTTGATGACCTGAACCTTGATGGTTTCGCCGATCGTCAGGATCTCGGACGGGTGGTTCACACGGCGCCATGCCATGTCGGTGACGTGCAGCAGGCCGTCAACGCCGCCCAGGTCAACAAATGCACCGTATTCGGTGATGTTCTTGACAACACCTTCGACGGTCTGACCTTCGGACAGGTTGCCGATCACTTCGGCACGCTGTTCGGCACGCGATTCTTCCAGGATTGCGCGGCGCGACACAACGATGTTTCCACGGCGGCGGTCCATTTTCAGAATCTGGAACGGCTGCTTCAGACCCATCAGCGGGCCAGCGTCGCGCACGGGGCGCACGTCAACCTGTGAACCAGGCAGGAACGCAACTGCGCCACCCAGATCGACGGTGAAGCCACCTTTGACGCGACCGAAGATTGCACCTTCGACGCGCTGGTCGTCGGCATATGCTTTTTCCAGACGGTCCCATGCCTCTTCACGGCGGGCCATCTCGCGCGAGATGACGGCTTCGCCACGGGCGTTTTCTGCGGCGCGCAGGTAAACTTCTACCTCGTCACCAACAGCGATTTCAGGGGCTTCGCCGGGATTTGCGAATTCTTTCAGATCAACGCGGCCTTCCATTTTGTAGCCGACGTCGATGATGGCTTGGCCGGCTTCGATCGCCAGAACCTTGCCTTTGACAACAGAACCCTCTTCGGGCGTGTCCATTTCGAAGCTTTCATTCAGGAGGGCTTCGAATTCCTCCATGGATGCGTTAGCCATGTGGCGTTCATTTCCTTTACATACGTTTTTGCTGGCCGAGCGGTTGTCTCCGCCGGTCTTGTTTCATGATGTCCTCAGGCGTGATCCGGAACGCCCCCGAGCAAACAAACACAAAGGGCCGAGGTAACCCGGCCCTGCTCAGAAACGTCATCCGGACGTTGACCGCCCGTGTTCAGACAGCGCGCGTATAGGCGGAATTACCGGGATACGCAAGCAGAAAGCCTGTTTTTGCTGAGTTGCGGCGGGGATTGTCCCATCAGCCGCGTTATGGCATCCGCCAGATGTCAGCGTCCTGCTGCAGCATAGACCGCTCGATTGCGTTCAGACGAGAAATCGCCGCATCCGGATTGCGCGCGCCATCCGTGTCCCGCCAGATTTTCAACGCGGACGCAGGGCTCCACGGCAAACAGGCCGACGCCAGCCAAAGCCGCAGGTCTCGCGGCAGCGCATCGTAACGCTCCATCGGCGACCCGCCGCGTTTGCGACGTTTGATCCGGGTTCTGAGGTTTCGCCTAGACGTCCGCCCCGGCACAGAGGCGTCAGCCCGGCGGGCATCCTGAAAGTTGGAATCTTTGGGCATCTGAATCCAAGGGAGTCTCACGATTTGCTATGTTATTTCATAACGAAACTACAAAAACCAGACGCCGCAGGGTCAACAGATCCGAAAAATTCCGTGGTTCAGATTTCCTCGCCTTTTTTCAAAAGCTCTTCGATCAGCGCGCGCTGCAGATCGCCGCTGTCACCGCCGCCAAACTCGGCAGCACCTCCGGAATACAGAGTGCCATAGGTATTCGCGATGTTCACGGTCTGGGCAAGGCCCGAGATCAGCTGATCCTTTTCCAGCAATGACAGCGGATGGATAAACGCGGCCCACAACCTTCCATTTGCGATGGCATAGCGCGCGTCCAGCGTGGTGTCGAAATTGGCCTGCATGACACGCTGCAACTCTTCGCGCGTCAGATCGGCGGCAATTGCAATCGGCACCATCGCCCGCATCCGGTCCGCATTGACGTCAGTCACCACCAAAACCGGCACATCCGCTACGGTCAGTTCGAACCCCGGTCCAAGAGGCTGCGCATCGGGGTCGAGCGCGAACAGTATCTTGCCCAGCCTCTCATAGGTCATCGGGGGTTCCGCCTGCGGCGCATCGGACTCGGCCTGTGGGGCATCGGGCTGCGCCTCTTGGGCCATCAGGCCTGAGGCCGCGAAAATGAGAACGAAGGCTAGTCGGATCATGGGTCACTCCTGCGCGTATGACCCCAACATAAGACGCAGCTTTTACGCTGACCAAACAAAGCTTAGTGAACAAATATTTCCTATCATTCCGTCAATTGGACGATCTGCAATTTTTCCCGGTGTTCCTGCGATTACGCGTTCAAAACCGATTGACTAGGTCTGTTTCATTGATCGGCGCAGTGGCCGATCTGAAACAAACCCAAAAAGGAATCCTGTTATGAAATCTCTTGCACTGACAGCCATGGCAATTGTCGTCGCCCTGTCCACCCCGGCCTTTGCGGCGGATGAAATCAACGTCTCAAACGGCATTTCAGCAGCCGGAGCCCCCCTGGCCGCCCATGGCGTCGATCTGGTCGCTCTGGTCAATGATGGCAATCCGCTGGACGGCTTTGCCACACATTCAGCCACCTATGATGGTGCGTCCTATTACTTCACGTCCGCTGCCAACCGCGAGGCGTTCGAGGCCAATCCTGCAGCCTATCTGCCGCAACACGGCGGGTTCTGCTCCTACGGTGTGTCTGTGGGCAAAAAGTTCGACGGAGACCCGGACCAATACCTGGTGGCAGATGGTAAGCTGTACCTGTTTCTGAACGCCGATACCCGTGCGGCCTTTCTGAAAGACGTCACCGGAACAGCCAAAACGGCCGACGATCAATGGGCCAACATCAAGACCATCGCTGTCGGCGAGCTGTAAGCCGTCGCCCTGCCTGCGGCCTAACGGGTCGCGGGCAGTTTCTGCTGGATCAGATCCACCGCCCGCGCAAGCGCATCGTCGATGCTCAGGTCGGACGTATCAAGCAGCACGGCATCCTCAGCCGGTTTCAACGGTGCGGCACTGCGACTGGTGTCGCGCGCATCCCTTTCACGCACATCGGCCAGAACCTGATCACGTGTCACGTCGCCGCCTTTGGCCGACAGCTCCAGATACCGTCGTTCGGCGCGCACCTCGGCGCTGGCGGTGACAAACAGCTTCACCTCGGCCCTCGGGCATATCACCGTGCCGATGTCGCGCCCGTCCAGAACCGCCCCCCCTGCACGGCGCGCGAAAGCCCGCTGGAAATCAACAAGCGCCGCGCGCACTTCGGGGATCACGGCTACTTTTGACGCCGCCTGCGCGATCTCACCGGTGCGCAAGTTGCCGCGGGCCAGATCCTCGGCGGTCAGAGCTTTGGCGGCGTCGATCGGGTCCATACCCTCAAGCACCTGCCGACCAACAGCGCGATACAGCAATCCGGTGTCCAGATGCGCAAAGCCAAAATGTGCAGCCACCCCTTGCGAGATCGTGCCTTTGCCCGCAGCCGCCGGGCCATCGATGGCGACAGTAAAGCTGTATCCGGTCATCAGACAGGCCGGTTATTGCGCAGCAACTTGGCACCTAGACCAGTCATCAACGGCTCAAAGATCGGGAACGAGGTCGCAATGGGCCCGCCATCATCCACCGTGACCGGTTTCTGTGCACCCATACCCATCACCATGAATGACATGGCAATGCGGTGATCCAGAAAGCTCTCGCAAGTCCCGCCACCGGGGACATTGCCAATGCCCAACCCCTCGACCGACCACCAATCGTCGCCTTCTTCTACGGTCACGCCATTGGCCCGCAAGCCGCGGGCCATAGCGTCGATGCGGTCGCTTTCCTTGACGCGCAGCTCTTTGACGCCGCCCATCATCGTGGTGCCCGTCGCATTGGCCGCGACAACCGAAAGCACCGGGTATTCGTCAATCATCGAGGCCGCGCGTTCCGGGGGAACCGAGATGCCCTTCATGTTCGGCGAATATTTGGCGCGCAGATCAGCAACGGGCTCACCTCCCTCCTCGCGCTCATTCTCATAGGTCAGGTCCGCGCCCATCTCGTGCAGCGTGGTGAACAAGCCTGCGCGGGTCGGGTTCAGGCCGATCCCGGGCACCAGCACATCCGAACCCGGGGTGATCAGCGCTGCACAAACTGGGAAAGCCGCGCTGGACGGATCGCGTGGCACGGCGATGACCTGTGGTTTCAACTCGGGCCGCCCGGTCAGAGTGATGACGCGGCCTTCTTCGGTGTCTTCTACGGTGATTTCTGCGCCAAACCCGGCCAGCATCCGTTCGGAATGGTCGCGCGTGGCCTCTTTCTCGACCACAACTGTCTTGCCGGGCGCATTCAGTCCGGCCAGCAGCACGGCGGATTTGACCTGCGCCGAAGGTACCGGCACGTCATAACGCACGGGCACCGGGTCAGCCGCGCCCACGATGGTCATCGGCAAGCGCCCGCCGGACCGGCCCACAGTGCTTGCCCCGAACAGAGCCAGAGGGTCTGTCACACGCGCCATGGGGCGTTTGTTGAGGCTGGCATCCCCGGTGAAGGTTGCCGAGATCGGAGAGGTCGCCATCGCGCCCATGATCAGCCGCACACCAGTGCCGGAATTGCCGCAATCAATGACCTGATCGGGTTCGGCAAAGCCACCGACACCAACCCCGTGCACCGACCATTCGCCGCCACCGTGATCCGTCACGTCGGCCCCGAAGGCGCGCATGGCCTTTGCGGTATCCAGAACATCTTCGCCCTCAAGCAGGCCGGTGATCCGGGTCTCGCCCACGGCCATCGCGCCCAAGATCAGCGACCGGTGCGAGATCGATTTGTCGCCGGGCACCTCTGCCGTACCGGTCAGCAGACCGCAGGGATGCGAGGTCATCGGGATGGGCGTACCGTGTCCGGACATGGGGGCTCCTGTTTTCGCTATCAGTTCAAGGCGGATTAGCGAATTGGGGGCAGATGGTCCAGTCGCAATCAGCCCATACGCTGAAAGGTCAGGTAATGCGGCGTGCGGCCTTCACGCAGGGCCTTTTGTTCGTACCGCGTGGAAATCCAATCCTCCCACGGTTCACGCCAATCTGCCGGACGTTCGGCCAGCCACTCAAAGCCGGCCTTTGGAACCTCTTCCAACGTCTGGCGAACATAGTCGGGGATATCGGTGGCCACGCGAAAGATGGACCCGGGCTTCAAAACCTTGGCCAGAGGCTGCAAGTGCTCTTGCGTCACGAAACGACGGCGGTGGTGCCGCTTTTTGGGCCAGGGATCGGGATAGAGCAGAAAGGCGCGCGAAATACTCGCCTCGGGCAGAACATCAAACAAATCACGCGCGTCGCCCGGATGAACAGCCAGGTTTTCGACACCGGCCCGGCGGATTTTGCCCAGCAACATAGCGACACCGTTGATATAGGGCTCTGCCCCGATGATGCCGATATCGGGATTGCTCTGCGCCTGATGCACAAGATGCTCGCCGCCGCCAAAGCCAACCTCAAGCCAGACATCCCGCCCGCCAAACAAGGTGTTTAGGTCCAATGGACTGCGGTTCGGATTCGCGTCCCAGTCCACCGCGCCCGGCGAAAGAGACGACAGGTCTTCGGACAGATAGGTTTTTTGGCTGGGCTTCAGGGTTTTGCCCTTGAAGCGGCCATAAAAGTTTCGGCGTGAGCGTTCTGGAGGTTGGGTGCTCATGGCGGTGCCCTCTACTTGAGGATTTCACCTTGTGGCAAGGGCGAAATTGGGGGCCAGCCCCCAAACCCCCGCCGTATTTGAAACAAGAAGAAGAGCGCGCCCGTCAGGGCGCACCTTTTGATTACGATCAGACTGCGGATTTCAGCGCGTCTGCCAGATCGGTGCGTTCCCAGCTAAAGCCGCCATCTGCGTCCGGTTCGCGGCCGAAATGACCATAGGCCGCGGTGCGCTGATAGATCGGCTTGTTCAGTTGCAGGTGTTGACGAATACCGCGCGGCGTCAAGTCCATGACCTGACCAACAGCTTTCTCAATAACGGCATCCGCAATCTGACCTGTGCCGTGCGTATCGGCATAGATCGACAACGGCTTCGAGACGCCAATCGCATAACTCAGCTGAATCGTGCAGCGGTCTGCCATACCAGCGGCAACGACGTTCTTGGCCAGATAGCGCGCCGCATAAGCGGCCGAGCGGTCCACCTTGGTCGGGTCCTTGCCCGAGAACGCGCCACCCCCATGGGGCGCCGCGCCGCCATAGGTGTCCACGATGATCTTGCGCCCGGTCAGCCCGGCATCCCCGTCCGGTCCGCCGATGACGAATTTCCCGGTGGGGTTCACATGCCATTCGGTCTCGGCCGACAACCATCCGTCGGGCAGAGTTTCACGGATATAGGGCTCGACGATTGCGCGAATGTCGTCCGAGCTCAGCGCCTCGTCCAGATGTTGTGTCGACAGCACGATCGAGCTGACGCCGACGGGTTTGCCATCGCGATAGACCACGGAAAGCTGCGATTTCGCATCTGGCCCAAGCGCAGGCTCGCTACCGTTTTTGCGCACTTCTGCAAGGCGGCGCAGAATAGCATGCGAATATTGGATCGGTGCAGGCATCAGTGCCGGGGTTTCGGTGGTCGCGTAGCCGAACATGATCCCCTGATCGCCGGCGCCTTCGTCCTTGTTGTCCGCAGCATCAACGCCTTGCGCGATATGCGCGGATTGTTCATGCAGCAGGTTGGTCACCTCGACCGTCTCGTGATGGAACTTGTCCTGCTCGTAGCCGATATCCTTGATGCAGGCGCGCGCGATCTGGTCGATTCGACCCATGTAGTCATGCAGCTTGTCCTGATCCGACAGACCAACCTCGCCGCCGATGACAACCCGATCCGTCGTGGCAAAGGTTTCGCAGGCAACGCGCGCTTCGGGTTCTTCGCTCAGGAAGGCATCAAGAACGGCATCCGAAATTCGGTCGCAAACCTTATCGGGGTGTCCTTCGGAAACGGACTCCGAAGTGAAAATGTAGTTCTGTCGGGACATGAATGTGCTCCATTAAGTTTCCCCACCACGCCAGGAAGCCGTTGTGATGGGCATCCGAGGGGATACGCGCGCGGTTTAAAAGGGTCAATCGGAAATTATGCGTTAAACCTGCGCGCGTTGCGCCAAAGCAGCGCAAGACCGAGCAACAAAATCGCCAGAACGGGAAGATCGCCCATTCTGCTGTAAAGACTTGGCGCAAAGGGCAGCGGCAGTTCCGCGTCGACAAAACCTGCCTGTCCCAGGGCCAGTGACCTTGTTACCCGTCCCAGCGGGTCAATCATGGCAGACACGCCGGTATTGGCGGACCGCATCATCGGTAGACCTTGCTCGATCGCGCGCATCTGCGCCTGCGCCAGATGCTGATAGGGCCCCGATCGCGTGCCAAACCAGGCATCGTTGGTGATTTGCAGCAGAAAATCGGCGCGACCCGGGGCGGCATTCACATCCTGCGGGAACACCGCCTCATAACAGATCAAAGGCAAGGCCTGACCAAGCGGTCCCGCATCTAACAGCGCCGCACCGGGACCGGCGCTGAAGCCGTTGCCCGTGGTTGCGGCCATGCCATGGATGCCAAAATTGGCCATCAATTCGCCAAAGGGCACATATTCACCAAAGGGGGCTAGGTGGTGCTTGTCGTATAGCCCTGTCTGCCGCCCTGCCTCATCCAGATAGACCATCGAGTTGTAGATTTGCTGGCCCTCAGCCCGCTGCATCCCCAAAACCACAGGCGTTCCGCCCGCCGCCTGCCTGATCACATCCAGATACCCGTCTGCATTGTGAAGCCAGGCTGGTACCGAGGTTTCCGGCCACACGATCAGATCGGGCCTTGGCTCTGCCGCCGTGAATTCGACCTGACGGGCGAAGAACAACCCGGTAAACGCAGGATCCCATTTTTGATGCTGCGGCGCGTTGGGCTGGATCAAACGCACCGTATGGCCGCCGAATTCGACACCTGGGCGCGTGGTACCGTAGAGCATCGCCAGAGAGGCCAATCCCAAACTCAGAATCACTGGACCAAGAGCCTGACTGCGCCGCCCAACCAACGCTGCCCCCAGCGGCAAAGTCGCCAGTAAGGTAAGCGCGCCTAGCCCAAAAGGACCAATCAGAGACAGAAGTTGCGCGACCGGTGTGTTCACCCAGACCTGCGCAAACCCGGCCCAGGGGAAACCGGTCAGAAGATACCCTCTGCACAACTCAGCCAACGAAAGCGTCACCGCCAAAAGCATGGCCTGCGCTATGGGCCGACCACCCATCCGGCGCGCCACCCAGAACGCGACCGCCCAAAAGAGCGCCAACCCGCCCGCCATGAAGACCAGTGCAAACGGGGCCATCCATGCATGACGCTGGGCATCGACCAAAAAAGGCTCGACAATCCAACTGAGCGCATTTGCGAAGTAACCGGTGGCAAAGACCCATCCCAACGCCGCCGCGCGCTTGGGATTTTCACAGGCCAGATACAGCGGAACGATCAGCGTTAGCGACATGATCGTCGCCCACCATTGACCCCATGGCGCAAGACCAAAGGCGGCGACCGCGCCCAATATCACGGCCAGAGCCAGCCTCAACCAGATCGGCCACCCTTTGGCGGGGTTCATTTTATGACATCCGGCAACATCACCTTAAGGCGCTTGATCCGTCTGGGGTCTGCATCCAGCACCTCGAACTCGGGGCCTTCGGGATGCAGAACAACCTCGCCCCGGGCCGGGACGCGCCCCGACAGCATGAATACCAGACCGCCGAGCGTGTCGATCTCTTCCTCGTCCACATCCTCGTGACTGGTCAGGGATCGCCCAATCTCGGCCTCGAAATCCTCAAGCGGAACACGGGCCTGAACGATATAGCAGCCGGGCTTTTCCTGTATCCACAGTTTGTCTTCATCCGCGTCATGTTCGTCGGCAATCTCACCGACAACCTGTTCGATCAGATCCTCGATTGTCAGCAACCCGTCGACGCCGCCATATTCGTCGATCACCAACGCCATGTGGCGACGCTCTGTCTGCATCTTGGTCAGCAAAACGCCAATTGGCATCGAAGGCGGCACAAACAGCAGGGTCCGCAGCATCGAAACCAGATCGAACTCGGTCGAGTTCCCGTTGAACCCATGAGTCAGCGCAAAATCCTTGAGGTGAACGAAACCAAGCGGCGTATCCAGCGTTCCGTCATAGACCGGGATCCGCGACAATCCGCTTTCTCGAAAAACCTGCGCCAGTTCGTCTTTGGAGACTGTCGAAGGGACCGAGACAATCTCGGCGGTGGGGATTGCCACATCCTCGACCCGCATACGCCGAAGGTTCATCATGCCGCGTGATTGCGGTGCGCTGACCTGTGCCCCGTTCACCGGGGCTGCGTCGTCTTCCGAAGTCGAGAACGCATCAATAATCCTTGAGAGAAACCCACTTTTCTCTTCGCTTGTGTCGCTGTTCTGTGCGTGCGCGCCGTGCGCCGCGCTAGAACTGCCGTCTGTGTCGCCCATTTTCCTGTTCCAAATGATCGGGCCTAAATGCCCATGTCATATATTATATGGGTCATCGATACCCATTTTGCCAAGTATCTCGACCTCGACACGCTCCATCAAAGTGGCGTCGGGGTCACGGATGTGATCATAGCCGAGCAAATGCAAAACGCCGTGAACAATCAGATGTGTCACATGATCGTCGAAGGTTTTGCCCGCCTTTTGCGCCTCGCGCAGGCAGGTATCATAGGAAATCGCCACGTCGCCCAGCGCGATGTCCCCGGTAAAATCCGGCTCTGGCCGCGACGGCGTTTGCCCTGCCTTTTCCGGCGACAGATCCTCGGCTGGCCAGCTGAGTACATTTGTGGGCGTGGGCTTTTCGCGGAACTCTGCATTCAGATCAGCAATACGTGCGTCATCGCAACCCAGAACACTGACTTCGCATTGCTCTGCATCCAAACCCACATAATCAAGAACCGCTGAAATGGCGCGACGCGCCAGCGGCTCAAGACCGCCCCAGCGGTCATCTTCGATGGTGAGTTCGAGGTTCATTCAATGTGTCCAAAGCGCCGGGCCCTTGCGGGACAATCAGGTTTGGCGCCCCGCATCGGCCTCATACGCTTCGATGATGGCGGCCACAAGCGGATGGCGCACAACGTCTTTGGAGGTAAAATAGTTGAAACTGATATTCGGGATCGTCTTCAACAACCGTTCGGCATCGGCAAGCCCGGATTGCACCCCCCGAGGCAGGTCCACCTGCGACCGGTCACCGGTGATGACCATGCGGCTGCCTTCACCCAAACGGGTCAGGAACATCTTCATCTGCATGGTCGTAGCATTCTGCGCCTCATCCAGCACCACAAATGCATTGGCCAGCGTGCGGCCGCGCATGAAGGCCAGCGGCGCGATTTCGATCCGTTTTTCCTCGATCAGCTTGGCAAGCTGTTTGCCGGGCAGAAAATCGTTCAGAGCGTCGTATAGCGGCTGCATATAGGGATCGACCTTGTCCTTCATGTCGCCCGGCAGATAGCCCAGCTTTTCACCCGCCTCGACCGCCGGGCGGCTGAGGATGATCCGGTCGACATGCCCGCCGATGAACATCGACACGCCCACGGCAACAGCCAGATATGTCTTACCGGTACCGGCCGGGCCGATTCCAAAGGCCAGTTCGTTGTTGAACAGCGATTGCACATAGGCCTTTTGGGCATCTGTACGCGGCTCGACCAGCTTTTTGCGGGTCTTGATCTCGACCGTTCCGCCCTTGAACATCTCAAGCTGATCGCCGTCCCGCGTCCCGGTTCCGGCCTCGGAATTGCCCATGCGCAATTCGCGGTCCACATCTGCGGCCTCGACATCTTTGCCGCCTTCGAGACGTGTGTAGAGAGATTGCAGAACCTCGACGGCCTGCTTTTGGGCCTCCTCTTCGCCCATGACAACAAGCTGATTGCCCCGGCGCACGATCTGAACAGTCAGTTTCTGCTCGATCTCGGCCAGATTGCGGTCGTACTCACCGCACAGGTCAATCAACAATCGGTTGTCGGGGAATTCAACAAGCGCTTCGCGCTGAGGCAATTCATCTTGCGGTGGGGTCAGGGCACCGATGGCCAATCCGTTCTCCTGTCTTGGCGTTTCACCTTGAGCGTAGACAACAAGTCTTGGTGGACGCAAGAAGCAGATTCATTTTTTCACATTGAATTCGTATTTGACCGAACCAACGGCGAAAAACAGGCGAATGGCCTGGTCAAATTGCACCGGATCCAGTCCTTGCCACGTCAGAATGAATAGTTCAATCCAACCCGAATACCTTGGTATTTGGGCGTGGATTTGGTTGTGAACCCTGATCCGAAATCAACTGTTTCCGAGTCGAACTGAAAATACTCGTATTCGCCCGTGATTGACCAGTTTTCAGTGATCCAGTGTTCCAACCCCAGGCTGGCTGTAAATCCACTGCGATTTCCCGAATCTTCAAATGATCTGGCAGAGGCGCCCGAGTCCAATGCAAGCGACGTCGTTACATCCGCCGCCGTATAGCCGACAGAAACAAAATACAGGATGCTTCGGCTGCGATTGGTCACCCCGTTGCGAAACCGAATCGACAGAACGTCAGAGATCGATGACCCCGCTTCCGCCGTCGTTCCGCCAATCTGCGACGACACGCTGTCTTCAAGCGTGCCGAAATCATACCCCACCTCAAAGCCGAAGATATAGTCGCGACCGCCGATCGTCGGCAGGCTGTTGCGCCAACCGCCCCGCAGCCCGCCATAGCCGCCACTCAGTTCAAGCTCACCAACCGGGAAACGTGCCGTGGTCGTGGTCAGGCCGAACTCGTCGGTCCCGCTGAACCCGTAACCGCCGCTGGCACCAAGATAAAACCCGCCATAGTCCCGGGTATCTGTCTGCGGCGCGATAATATCCGGTTCCGTTACATCCCCGATGACATCACCCGCCAGAACCGGAGCAGCCAAGAACGCAGTCAGCGCAAACCCAGACATGATGCGTGAAAGGGTTCCAACGTAAAAAAACTTATGCGCCACCACTCGTACTCCCCGATGCAAGATCGCCGTCACCTGACAGAGCCAAAAACCACAAGCTCCAGATGCCTCAGCGCAACGCCTGATCCAAAAACTGGAACACGTCCGACCATAGTTCCAACACCTAAATCAAGTGTTAATTTATTCTGAACTTAGCACCACTTGTGGTTTGCGGCCAATCACATCAGCGCCCCGGCCAGGGAATTTGCCCCGGATGCGGTGATTTTGACGTCCCGAATTTCCGCCACATCGACATCGGCATCAGAGACGTGAACTGCGTGAAGATACTCGGATTTTCCGACCATCTGCCCCGCCAGGCGACCCGGTTTTTCAAACAACACTCGGACGGTTCTGCCGACCATGGAATCCTGAATTTCGCGCTGGTGGCGGGTGATCAACGCCTGCAGGCGTTGTAGGCGGTCATCCGCCACCGAAGTCTCAACCTGAGACCTCTCTGCTGCGGGTGTTCCGGGCCGAGTCGAATATTTGAACGAATACGCATAGCCGTAATTGACCTCTTCCACGAGGTCGAGCGTCGCCTGAAAATCTTCCTCGGTCTCCTCCGGAAAGCCCACAATAAAGTCACCGGACATCAGGATATCCGGCCGCGCGTCGCGAATACGTTCGATCAAACGTAAATAGCTTTCGGCGGTGTGGCTGCGATTCATGCGCTTGAGAATCCTGTCCGACCCCGATTGAACCGGCAGGTGCAGATAAGGCATCAGTTTGTCGCAGGTACCATGCGCCTCGATCAGGTCGTCTGTCATGTCGTTGGGATGCGAGGTGGTGAACCGGATCCGTTCCAACCCGTCGACCTTGTTGAGTTCCCAGATCAGACCCGCAAGGGTCATGTCTCCATTTGGACCCGCACCGTGATAGGCATTCACGTTCTGACCCAACAGGGTGATTTCGCGCACCCCGCGTTCCACCAGATCGCGCGCCTCTCGCAGGATGCGATCTGCAGGGCGGCTGACTTCGGCCCCGCGCGTATAGGGCACCACACAGAAGGCGCAGAATTTGTCGCACCCTTCCTGAACCGTCAAAAAGGCGGTCGGGCCGCGTTTGGCCTTGGGGCGGGATTTGAGCTTTTCGAACTTGTCCTCTTCGGGGAAATCCGTGTCCAGCGCCTTTTTGCCCGTGCGGGTCTTGGCCTCCATCTCGGGCAGGCGGTGATAACTTTGCGGGCCGACAACCAGATCGACCAACGGCTGGCGGCGCATAATCTCTTCACCTTCGGCCTGCGCGACACAGCCCGCGACACCGATCTTGAGGTCCGGCTTGTCGGCCTTGAGCCCCTTGAACCGCCCCAGTTCGGAATAGACCTTTTCCGCCGCCTTCTCCCGGATATGGCAGGTGTTCAGCAGAATCATGTCCGCATCATCAGGGCTTTTGGTTTCGACATAGCCCTGCCCGCCCAGCGCTTCGACCATGCGCTCGCTGTCGTAGACATTCATCTGACAACCATAGGTCTTGATAAACAGCTTTTTCGGTTCGGACATGGCACGGGCCTTTGCGTTCGCGGGATCGGCGTCGTCTATACCTATCGAACGCCGCTTGCAATGGCGGCGCAATTACCCGAATTTGGCCGGAAATTCCAGCAAAGCGAAAGCATGGCGGTCGATGCGGTACGACTCACTCGAAGATTTTCTGAAATCCGGCCAAAAGACGATCTCTCGGGGCCCGGTTGCGCTGATTTTCGCAGAGGACGATGTCGAGCTGGGCAGTACCCTGCATCATCACCTGAAACTGGGGTTCAAGGCCGTGATTGCGTTCATGCCTGCCGAGTTCGCCCTGCCCGCCGATCTGATCGAGCGTATTCATCGCGTAACGTTCACCTGCGCGCCGCGGCAGGTGGTGTTCGACACGGTAAACCGACTGATCGACGCCCTGCCCGGATTATGGATCTACTACGGATACAATGCCGAATACCTGTTCTATCCGTTCTGCGAGACACGTTCGGTCGGTGAATTGCTGACCTTTCACGCGGAAGAACGTCGGCATGCGATGCTGACCCATGTCGTGGATCTTTATGCGGCGGATCTGTCTGCCAACCCCAATGGCGTTTCCCGTGACACCGCCATGTTGGACAGTTGCGGATATTACGCCCATACCCGCCACGACGCGTCGGGCAAACCGTTGGAGCGGCAGTTGGACATGTCCGGTGGCCTCCGGTGGCGGTTCGAAGATCACATCCCCTACGAACGTCGTCGCATCGACAGGATCAGCATATTCAAAGCCAGGAAAGGTCTGGAACTGCTGGCGGATCATTCGACGAACGACCCGGAATACAACACGTTCTCATGCCCTTGGCATCACAATCTGACAGCTGCTGTATGTTCCTTTCGGGCCGCAAAGGCGCTGACCTCAAACGCCGGCTCGCGGTTCGAGATTTCAAGTTTCACCTGGCGCAACTCGACCCCGTTCAATTGGGACTCGCAACAACTGCTGGAGTTGGGGTTGATTGAGCCGGGCCAGTGGTTCTAACCCAGCAGCATCGGGAACCAGTCTTCCCGCAGCCTTTGCCCCGCCGCCATGTCATGGCCGGGGAATGGCGGTGATGTCGGGCCGGGCCGTTCCACATAACGGGCGTCGTCCCCAACAAGGCGCAGCGAGAACGCGCGGCGGCGGTTGTCAGATGTGTTTCCCCGGGCGCCATGCAGCGTGCGGAAATTGAAGGCGACGGCATCGCCTGGCTCCATCTCGAACTCAACCACCCGCATCCCCTCGGCATCCGGATCCGGCACCGGGATGTATTGACCTTCGTCGGCAAAGAACCCCTCTTCCGACACCCAGCGGGTTGGCAGGACCTCTTTCTCCCATCGATGCGATCCGGCCACGCAGCGTAAGGTGGCCTGTTTCACGGAATCCAGCGGCGACCAAAAGCTGATCGTCTGCCGCCCTTCGACAAAGTAATAGGGTCCATCCTGATGCCAGGGTGTTGCCATGGAGGTCCCTGGCTCTTTGACCAGAACGTGATCGTGGAACATCTGAACACTCTGCGACTGCATCAAATCCGCGGCGACCTGCGCGGCGGGCGAAGCCTCAATCACATCGCGGAACTGCGAGATACGGGACCAGTTGCAATAGTCGTCAAAGAACCGGCCCGTTTCGCCCTGCTTCTTGTTTTCGGAGGCGTAAGGCCCGGGCGCCGCCATATTCGCGGCGATACCGTCCCTCAGCGTGTCCACATGATCCGCGAACAGCCCTTTGACCAGCACAACGCCATCCGCCTGAAAGCTGTCGATCATCTCCTGTGTGACCAGAGGGTGTGTCATGTCGGTCTCCTTGTTGTGTTGGCCCGATCTGCGCACGGAAAGTGCATCTGTTCAAATAATATCTTTCAAAGTAACTATTAAATTCATGTTATACCTTTCACTCCGGCAGTACGAATATGTCTGCGCCATCGGGCAACATGGCAGCCTTTCGGCAGCGGCCCAACAGCTCAACGTCTCGCAACCGGCGCTATCCACCGCGCTGACGCGGGTGGAATCACATCTGGGCTTTCCTCTATTCACCCGACGGCGCGGGGCGGCGATGGCCATCACGCCACAGGGGCGTACCTTTCTGACACAAGCCGAAGCGCTGCTTGCCGATGCGGCGCGTCTGGAGCGCGCCGACCACCGCAGAAAAGGGACCGAGCGACTTAGATTAGGCTGTTTCACCGATCTGGCACCGCTGCATCTTGCCCCGGCCCTGCAATTGCTGCGTCAATCCTTTCCGGATGCCGAGATTTCCTATTGCATCGACGGCTTCGAAGGCGTGATCACGGGTCTGCTCAATGGCCAGACGGATATCGCAATTACCTATGAGCTGGGGCTGGATGCGGGTTTCAGCCGCAAGAAACTCTATGATAGTGCGCCCAACGCCCTGATACCCACCGGTCACCCTCTCTCTGATTTGGCCCACCTGCGGCTAAGCGATCTGGCGGAGTACCCCTTGATCCTGTCCGACGAAGGCCTGTCTGCCCATCACATGCTTGGCCTCTTTCGACGCAGCAACTTGCGCCCGCTGGTTGCGCATCGCGCCGCTTCGCTTGAGGTTTTGCAAAGCCTTGTTGCCCATGGCGAGGGCATCGGCATCAGCTATTCTATTCTGCCCGGCGAAACCCGGCATGGGCGCGACCACCTGATCAGCCGTCAGATTGACCATCCAGAGGCCATTGAATCCGTTGTGCTGACCAGACATGGTACAGGCCCTGCGGACCCGATAATCACTGCGGCAGAAGGCATTCTCACAGATGTTTTGAAACAGCGCTGACCTACTGCTTTTTGCGCAGGCGGATCACCACATCGACCGAGGCGATCTCGACCCCTTCGGGAGCTTGCGGCAGGCGCTGGATTACCAGCTCTTCCGACGGCGCGTCGCTGAGACGGCTTTCGTCTTCCCAGAAGAAATGTGGGTGGTCATGCGTGTTGGTGTCAAAATAGCTTTTTGACCCGTCCACCGTGATTTCCTGCAAAACCCCTGCATCGCAGAAGGCACGCAACGTATTGTAGACGGTTGCCAAAGACACCGCGTCACCCTGCTTTTTGGCAGAGTCAAACAGACTTTCGGCGGTGACATGGCGATGCCGACCGTCACCAACCAATTGCACCGCAAGCGCCACACGCTGTCGCGTTGGCCGCAGACCCGCATCGACAAGCCATTTTGTCGCTATTTCCCGGCTTTGAGGTGTCATGTGTCCGATACCTGTTTTCGCTGACGCTATATATAAGGGCTCTCAACCTGCAATTTCAAATGAAATTCATTCGCAAAGACTGTCGTAAGTTCAACATGATGTGGCGCGCCGCTCTTGCAGGACCTTGCATACGGGTGCTAGACGAGGCCAGATATAACGAACAGACCCTGGCAGGAGACGCGGCAGAATGTCCCAATTCCCGAGCAGCTTTGACAAAGACGATCTGCTGAAATGCGCCCGCGGCGAATTATTCGGCCCGGGCAACGCGCAGCTGCCCGCCCCGCCGATGCTGATGATGGACCGGATCACGGAGATTTCGGCTGATGGTGGTGAGCACGGCAAAGGACACGTTCTGGCCGAGTTCGATATCACCCCGGATTTGTGGTTCTTTGACTGCCATTTCCCCGGCAATCCGATCATGCCGGGTTGTCTGGGTCTGGACGGTTTGTGGCAGCTGACCGGGTTCAACCTGGGTTGGCGCGGATGGCAGGGGCGCGGCATGGCCGTGGGCGTTGGTGAGGTCAAGCTGACCGGCATGGTCCGGCCCGACCGCAAGATGCTGACCTATAAAATTGATTTCAAAAAGGCGATCCAAACCCGCCGTCTGACCATGGGTGTGGCGGATGGAATCGTCGAAGCGGACGGTGAAATGATTTATGATGTCAAAGACATGAAAGTCGTTCTGTCCGAAGCCTGAGCCTGACCGGCCCGAAATAAGGAGCACGCACATGCGTCGAGTAGTTGTCACCGGTTTGGGGGTTGTCTCCTCCATCGGGAACAATGCCGAAGAGGTCCTGACCTCTCTCAAAACCGGCAAGTCCGGTATCGTGGCCAATGATCAGATGGTCGAGCATGGCTTTCGCAGCCAGATTGCGGGCTCGCTCAAGATCGACGTAACCGAACATGTCGACAAGCGCACCCTGCGTTTTATGGGTCCTGGCGCGGCCTATGCCCATATCGCCATGAGCCAGGCCATTGCCGATGCCGGTCTTGCCGAAGATCAGGTTGTCAATCCGCGCACCGGCCTTGTGGCTGGGTCCGGCGGTCCGTCGACAAGCGCGATGCTGACTGCGCATCAAACGGTTCTGAAAAACGGCGCCACCAAGCGGATCGGGCCGTTCGCGGTGCCGAAATGCATGTGCTCGACGATTTCCGCGAACCTCGCGACCGCGTTCAAGATCAAGGGCATCAACTATTCGATCACTTCGGCCTGCTCGACCTCGCTGCATTGTATCGGCAACGCGGCCGAGCAGATCATGCTGGGCAAACAGGATGTGATGTTTGCCGGCGGCGGCGAGGAACTGGACTGGACATTGTCATGCCTGTTCGACGCGATGGGCGCGATGTCTTCCAAGTATAACGACACGCCGGACAAAGCTTCGCGCGCGTTCGACCAGAACCGCGACGGGTTCGTCATCTCGGGCGGCGGCGGCATCGTCGTGCTGGAAGAACTGGAACACGCGCTGGCGCGCGGCGCCAAGATTTACGCCGAAGTCACCGGATACGCGGCCACTTCGGACGGTCATGATATGGTGGCCCCATCCGGCGAAGGCGGCGAGCGCGCGATGCGGCTGGCCCTGTCGACCCTGCCCGAAGGCCGCAAGGTCGGCTATATCAACGCCCACGGCACTTCGACACCGGTCGGCGACGTAGGCGAGGTTGAGGCCGTGCGCCGCATCTTTGGGGAAGGCAACGTGCCGCCCATCTCATCGACCAAATCGATGACCGGCCATGCGCAAGGCGCGGCGGGTGCGCTTGAGGCGATCTTCTGCCTTTTGATGCTGCACCATGATTTCATTACACCGTCGATCAATGTCGACACACTTGCCGACGGCATTTTGCCCGGTGAAATTGCTACTCAAGTAGTTGAAAACGCAGGCTTGGACAGTGTCATGACCAACAGCTTCGGCTTTGGCGGCACAAACGGCTCCATGATCCTGTCAAAGTATAACGGGTGAACAAGATGTCGGATCAACTCAAGGGTAAACGCGGCCTGATCATGGGCGTGGCGAATGACCGCTCGATCGCGTGGGGCATTGCCAAGGCCATGCACGAGGCAGGCGCAGAACTGGCATTCACCTATCAGGGCGAGGCCTTCGGCAAGCGGCTGGAGCCTCTGGCACAGAGCCTGGGCAGCGACTTTATGGTCGATGCGGATGTCACCGATGACGAATCATTGGATCGTGCCTTTGGTGAGCTATCCGCGCGCTGGCCCACCATCGATTTTGTCGTCCACGCCATCGCCTATTCCGACAAGTCGGAACTGACCGGGCGGTTCCTGAACACCACGCGCGCGAATTTCAAACATTCGCTGGATGTCTCGGCCTATTCCTTTATCGAGGTTGCGCGCCGCGCCTATCCGCTGATGAAGGACAATGGTGGCACGTTGCTGACGCTGACCTATCAAGGGTCGAACAAGGTTGTGCCGAACTACAACGTCATGGGCGTGGCCAAAGCGGCCTTGGAATCAGCGACACGCTATCTGGCCAACGATCTGGGCCCCGAAGGTATTCGCGTCAACGCGATCTCGCCCGGCCCGATGAAGACCCTTGCAGGCGCAGCCATCGGAGGCGCGCGCAAGACCTACAAGTTCTGCGACCAGAATGCGCCGATGCGCTCGAACGCCACGCTTGAGGCCGTGGGCGGCACCGCCGTTTACCTGACCTCGGATGCGGGTATGTACACTTCGGGCGAAATCATTCGCGTCGATGGCGGCTATCACATCCTCGGAATGCCGCAGCCCGAGGCCATGTGACCATAACTTTCCCTGCCATTGCCCTGATTTGACCATCATTGAGCGGCAGGGAAAGACCCATGAGCAAAGTAGATCAAATCCTCGCCAACACCGGCACCGCATCGTCAGCACGTCGCAAACTCGGGTTTCAAGGCAGCCGCACGCGGTTGCTGATGGTTGCGCTGATCGGACTGCTGACAGCCTTCGTGTTCTTCACCCAGCCACAGGTTGTCGAGGGACTGCGTAACCTGTTCGCAGGTTAAACCCCAACCGGTCAGTTGATCGACACGATCTCGATATCGAAGATCAGATCCTGACCGGCCAGCGCGTGGTTTGCGTCCAGCGTGACGGTTGCCTCGTTCGCCTCAACCACGGTTACCGGAACAGCCTGGCCCTGAGGTGTCTGCATTTGCAGCTGGGTGCCCGGATCAAGCGGGATGTCATCCGGGATGCCCTCGCGCGGGATTTCCTGACGCATTCCCGGGTTGATCGGGCCATAAGCGTCGGCACATGCAATCTCGACCCGCTTCTTTTCACCTACCTCCATACCGGGCAAGGCCACATCCAGACCGCGGATGACCTGACCGGACCCAACAGCAAACTCCAGCGGATCGCGACCGTCCGAGCTGTCAAAGACTTTGCCGTCCAGCAAAGTGCCGGTGTAATGGATGCGAACGGTGTCGCCGTTTTTGATTGCGGTCATGGTGGCCTCCGGCCTGAATTGCGATGAACGATCGAACCTAGGCTTTGACACGGGAATGTAAACCCAAAGCTCTTTAACCCCAGAAACTCTTATGCCAACCTGCGCCCGATCACGGGAGGGACAGATGGCCATCACAACCTGCATTTTTGACGCCTACGGCACGCTGTTTGACGTTGCCGCCGCAGCCCGGCAGGCAGCAGCCGAACCAGGGTTCGAGGCGCTGGCCGACACGTGGCCCCAAGTGGCCAACCATTGGCGGCTGAAGCAATTGCAGTACACCTGGTTGCGCGCGGTGGCTGATGCACACACTGACTTTTGGGATGTCACCCAAGACGGGCTGGATTGGGCGCTGGAAGCCAGCGGCCTGCAAGGGGATCCGCGTCTGCGGCAAAGGCTGCTGGATCTTTATTGGGAATTGCAGGCCTATCCCGAAGTGCCTGACATGTTGACCGCTTTGAAAGACGGCGGCATGAAGACAGCGATTCTGTCGAATGGCTCACCGCCCATGCTGGATGGCGCGGTCCAGTCAGCCGGAATTGGTGCCGTACTCGATGACGTGCTGTCTGTGGAATCCGTGGGCGTGTTCAAGCCGCACAAACGGGTCTATGACCTGGTGCAAGAGCGGTTCGGATGTGAACGGGACGAAGTGCTGTTTGTCAGCTCAAACGGCTGGGACGCAGCGGGTGCCAGTGGCTATGGCTTTGTCACCACCTGGGTCAATCGCGCGGGCGAGCCGATGGACAGGCTGCCCTGGACACCAGCGCATGTTTTGTCGGACCTGACGACGATACCCGAATTGGCAGGCCTCTGATGGCGGTCTTCAAGACCTCGGACGGTTTACAGATCTTTTTCGAAGTCACAGGCGCCGGGAAACCACTGCTGTGTCTGCCCGGGTTGACCCGAAACAGTCGGGATTTCTCTTTCTTTGCACCGCATGCCCGCGATGCGCAGATGATCACGATGGACTATCGCGGTCGTGGGCAATCCGACCATGACCCCAACTACGGCAACTACAACGTGCTGCGCGAAGCTCAGGATGTGATCGAGTTGCTGGATCATCTGGGCTTGGGGGCAGTGACCATTCTTGGCACCTCACGCGGGGGGCTGATTGCTATGGCTTTGGCTGCCGGTCATCCTGACCGTCTGGCCGGTGTGATCCTGAATGATGTGGGACCGGTTCTTGAACCGGCGGGCCTTGCCAAGATCATGGACTATGTAGGCCAGCCGCCCAAATCAGCGACCTATGACGCCGCCGCAGAGGCCTTGCTGCACCTGATGGCCCCACAGTTTCCGAACGTCGCGCTTGAAACATGGCGCCAGCAGGCAGAGTTTCAATATGAGCAGACGGAAACGGGCCTGACCCTGCGATATGATCCCAATCTGCGGCAGGCCTTGATCGATCAGGCCGCAGCCGGAGTTGCGCCAGACCTTTGGCCACTGTTTGACGCCCTGCGCGACATTCCAACCGGCGTGATCCGTGGTGCCAATTCGGATATTTTAAGCCGAGAAACGCTCACACAGATGCAAGCGCGCCATCCCGGTCTTATATCGGTCGAAGTACCGGATCGCGGGCATGTGCCGTTTCTGAACGAACCGCAATCCATCAGCATCATTCACAAGGTATTGGACGCCGCATGAGCAGTTTGGAAATGATCGAGGCCGCCGCTGGCCGTTTGCAGGGCCATGTCAGGGAAACGCCGCTTCTTAGCTCGCCGTTTCTGGATGAGATTGCCGATCGCCGTGTTCTGGTAAAGCCGGAATGTCTGCAACATACCGGCAGTTTCAAGTTTCGCGGGGCGTGGTCCGCGATCTCGGCCCTGGATGATGCGGCACGCCAGCGGGGTGTGATCGCCTATTCATCGGGCAATCACGCGCAAGGGGTGGCCTATGCAGCGGCGCAACATGGGATCGCGTCGGTCATCGTGATGCCCTCGGACGCGCCACAGCTGAAGATCGACAACACGCGCGCCCTGGGGGCTGAAGTTGTCCTCTATGACCGCGCCCGCGAAAGCCGCGAAGAGATTGGCGAGGCGCTGGCCTCGGACCGTGGCCTAACCCTGATCCGGCCCTATGACGAGCCGCTGGTGATTGCCGGGCAAGGCACCGCCGGGCTGGAGATCGCCCGACAAGCGCCAGAGCTGGGCGTGTCAGAGGCAGATGTCCTGATTTGCTGCGGTGGCGGCGGGCTGTCGGCAGGCATTGCTCTCGCGCTAGAGGCGCACGCCCCCGGCCTGCGCCCGCGCCCCTGCGAACCCGAAGGGTTTGACGACGTGAAACGTTCGCTGGCCTCGGGCGGAATTGAAAAAAACAACGCCACCTCGGGCAATATCTGCGACGCAATTCTGACGCCGCAACCGGGCGAAATCACTTTCTCCATTCTCAATCGCCTCTGCGGCCCGGGCATCTCGGTTTCCGAGCAAGAGGCTCTGCAGGCGATGGCCCAGGCGTTTTTGCGTTTGAAGATCGTTCTGGAACCCGGCGGTGCGGTTGCTTTGGCGTCGGCCTTGTATCGCAAGGACGAAATCGAAGGCGAGGCTGTCATCGTGGTCGCCTCGGGCGGGAATGTCGATCCAGCGGTGTTCGGTCAAGCGTTGGAATTCCTGACCTGACACATCGCTGAATTAAGTTCATTATTGGGCCGCGCCTTGATCAAGGGTGCTGTGTTGGGAACGGAACAATGAAAATTGCCGAGCTTGGGGATGTGCGGCTGCACTACCGGGTAGACAGGGATCCCGAAGGGCCCCCGATCGTTTTCGCCAATTCGCTGGGCACCGATCTGCGGTTGTGGGATTCCATCCTGCCGCATCTGCCGCAGGGGCTGCGCATCATCCGCTATGACAAACGCGGACATGGTTTGTCGCCCGCACCGCCCGCCCCCTATTCGATGGGGGCATTGGTGCGCGACGCCGAAGCGTTGTTGGATTATCTGGATGTGAAAGATTGTGTTTTTATCGGATTGTCTATCGGTGGTATGATTGCGCAGGGACTGGCCGTCAAACGCATGGATCAGGTCCGGGCATTGGTGCTGTCGAATACGGCCGCCAAGATCGGTACACCTGCGCTCTGGCAGGATCGCATGTCCGCCATAGAAAAGGGCGGGATCGAAGCCGTCGCAGATGCCACGATGGAGCGTTGGTTCTCGCGAGCGTTTCGCAAACAACCGGAACTGGCGCTGTGGCGGACCATGATGACGCGGCAATCCGTCGAAGGATATCTGGGCTGTTGCGCTGCGATTTCGGGAACCGACTTTTATACGCCCACCAGCGGATTGCGCCTGCCAACGCTGGGCATAGCCGGCAGCGAAGACGGATCGACCCCTCCCGATCTGGTGCGCGAAACGGTCGATCTTGTCCCCGGCGCGCGGTTCGAGTTGATCCGCAAGGCCGGGCATTTGCCCTGCGTTGAACGACCCGAAGACTACGCCGCCGTCCTGAACAGATTTCTGACGGATATCGGGCACATCTGAAGGAGAAGTGAGTTGGCGGAAATTCTGTTGATCCACGGTTCATGGCACGGGGCCTGGTGTTGGCGCGACCTGACACCTGAACTGACGGCCATGGGCCACTCTGTCCGTGCCATCGATCTGCCCAGCCACGGGTCAGACCCGACATCCCCGTCCGAGGTCACGTTAGAGATGTGCCGCGATGCGGTGCTGGACGCCACGACACCGGATACGATCCTTGTCGGCCATTCCTGGGGCGGATATCCGATCAGCGCCGCTGCCGAAGCAGCGCCCGATCAAATGCGCGGACTGATCTATCTGTGCGCATATGTCCCCGAATCCGGTCTGTCTCTGGTCGACATGCGCAAGCGCGCTGCGCGTCAATTGCTTTCAGGGGCCATTGAAAAATCCGTGGATGGGTCATCCTGTTCGGTTTTTCCAGACAGGGTTCAGGACCTGTTCTACCACGATTGCTCGTCCGAAGTTTTTCAATATGCACTGGCCCGCCTGTGCCCACAGGCTATCCTTCCGCAGACCACCCCGCTGAGCGTGGGTGAAAACCTGGCACGGGTGCGCAAGGCCTATATCCGAACCCTAGATGACCGGACGATCCCGACAGAATACCAAGAGACGATGAGCGCCAGCGTGACACCCGAGCTGAGGTTTACGATCAACAGCGCGCACTCGCCGTTTTTTTCGCACCCTCAACAGCTTGCAGAGCTGATCGACAAGGCCTTGCGCCAAATGTGATCGCACTGGTTTTCGCCAAGTCAGGCCTTTCCACAAGGAATACCGACGGCTAGGGTCCGTCCTAACCTGCTGTTCGGAAACCCCATGCGTCTGCCCTTTTTGTTTGTTCTTGGAACCGTGATGATTGACGCGATGGGCATCGGCCTTGTGCTGCCCATCATGCCGCAGCTGATTGTCGAGGTTCAGGGCGGATCGCTGGCCTCAGCCGCTATTTGGGGCGGCATCCTGAGCACCGCGTTTGCCGCAATGCAATTTCTCTTTGGGCCGGTTCTGGGCAACCTGTCGGATGCCTATGGGCGGCGGATTGTTCTGCTGGTGTCGCTGTTTGTGATGGCGCTTGACTATGTGGTCATGGCTCTTGCAGGCAGCATCTGGCTGCTGTTGGTCGGGCGCATCGTTGGCGGCATTACGGCTGCGACCCATTCGACCGCCGCCGCCTTTATGGCCGACATCTCGAAACCGCACGAGAAAGCCGCCAATTTCGGCCTTTTGGGCGCGGCCTTTGGCGTGGGCTTTGTGCTTGGACCGATGATGGGCGGTGTTCTGGCCGAATTCGGAACGCGCGCGCCCTTCTGGGCCGCGGCCGGGCTGTCGGCGCTTGGGTTCCTGCTGGGGCTTTTGGTGATGCCGGAAACCGTGACCAAGGAAAATCGGCGCCCGTTCCAGTGGCGACGAGCAAACCCGGCGGGGTCACTGAAGGCGATCGCCGCCCTGCCCGGCATTCGCCCCATGCTGTGGGTCTATTTCCTCTATTCGGTCTCGATCTATGTCTACCCGGCGATCTGGTCGTATTTCACGCTCGAACGCTTTGGCTGGTCACCGCAGATGATCGGTTTGTCACTTGCGGTTTACGGCATTGGCCTGGCCGCCGTTCAGGGCGGATTGATACGTCCTGCCACCAAATACCTGGGCGAGCGTGTGACCGTGGTCTGGGGCATGGGGTTCGAGATTTTCAGCTTTGCGCTGCTGGGTTTTCTGACCAATGGCATGATCGCGCTGATGCTGATCCCGATTACAGCCCTTGGCGCTGTGGTCACGCCTGCGCTTCAGGCCATGATGTCCAAGGCCACGCCAGATTCGCAACAGGGCGAGCTGCAGGGTGTTCTGGCTGCGCTGCATGCCCTGTCGATGATCATCGCACCTTTGGTGATGACCAACGTGTTTGCGCATTTCATCAGCGAAGACACACCGCTCTATCTGCCAGGGGCACCGTTCCTGCTGGCGATGGTTCTGATGCTGATAGGCATGACACTTTTTCTGCGCCCATCCCGTGCCGCTGCGTAAAACGACACCGTCATGACGGAAACCGTCTTGCGGGACGCATCCTGACAGGCCACCGTGATCCGAAAAGGAACGGGGATAAACATGCAAACCATCAAAGCTGCCGTCTGCCACGCTTTTGGGGAACCGCTGGTGATCGAAGACGTCCTGATCGCGCCACCCGCAATGGGCGAGGTCGAAGTGACGCTGGATGCGGTTGCGATCTGCCATTCGGATATCTCATACGCCAGCGGCGCATGGGGCGGGTTTCTACCAGCCGTTTACGGACATGAGGCAGCTGGAGTTGTCAGCGCAATTGGGGAAGGCGCCGGAGGTTTCAAAATCGGCGATCCGGTGGTGGTCACCCTGATCCGGGCCTGCGGATCCTGCCCGCCTTGCGCCAGCGGAAAGCCGACGATTTGCGAAACGCCCTATGACACGGTCAAAGGCCCCCTGCGCACGGCAGCCGGAGATCCGTTGGAACAAGCTATGGCCTGTGGGGCCTTTGCTGAAAAGGTTGTGGTCGATCACCGGCAGATTGTGAAAATTCCGGCATCCTTGTCCAAGGACGTTGCGAGCCTGTTGTCATGCGGCGTGATCACCGGCGTTGGAGCCGTTGTCAACGCGGCCGGGCTGCGCCCCGGTCAGGATGTCGTGGTTATCGGAGCCGGTGGCGTGGGGTTGAACGCCATTCAAGGCGCAAGGATCGCCGGGGCCCGCCGTATCGTCGCGGTCGACTTGACCGAAGACAAGCTTGAGATCGCAAAGGAGTTTGGGGCCACCCATGGTGTTCTGGCCACGCTCGATGCCCCGTGGAAAGCGGCCTATAAGGCGTTGGGCGGACGCGGGGCTGATGCCGTGCTGATCACAGTCGGGGCCATTCCCGCCTATGATCAGGCACCGCGTTATCTGGGGCGCGGCGGCAAGGCCGTGATGATCGGGATGCCCCATTCCGGCGCGCAGGCCAGTTATGAACCCGTTGTTCTGGCCGCAATCGGCCAAGGGCTGATCGGATCGAAAATGGGCGATGTCGTCATTCAGCGTGACATTCCCTGGATGATCGATCTGTACCAACAGGGGCGGCTGAAACTGGACGAGCTGATCTCGGGTCGTTGGTCTCTGGACCAGATCAACGAAGCAATTGAGGATACCAAGACCGGATCGGCCAAGCGCAACGTGATCCTGTTCAATCGGGACTGACCCGGAAAGGAGCCGGCATGAAACTGCAGGACCTCGATATCATCGTCACCGCCCCTCCGGCGCCGGGTTGGGGCGGGCGGTATTGGATTCTCGTCAAAGTCACCACCGACACGGGCATTACAGGTTGGGGCGAATGCTATGCCTCGTCGATCGGTCCGGATGCGATGCAGCATGTGATCCGCGATGTGTTCGAACGGCATATGCTGGGCGAAAATCCCGAAAACATCGAGTTGATGTTCCGCCGGGCCTATTCCAGCGGTTTCACGCAACGCCCGGACCTGACCGTGATGGGTGCGTTTTCTGGGCTTGAGATCGCGTGTTGGGACATTTTGGGCAAGGATCGCGACCGTCCTGTGCATGCCCTGATCGGCGGGCGCATGAATGATCGTATTCGCGCCTATACCTATCTATATCCCCTGCCCCAGCATAACCTGACCGATTTCTGGACCTCGCCGGAACAGGCCGGAGAATGCGCGGCGGAAATGGTTCGGCGCGGGTTTACCGCGGTCAAGTTCGATCCGGCCGGTCCCTATACGATCCGCGGAGGGCATATGCCCGCGATGTCCGACATTTCTATGTCGGTGGCGTTCTGCAAGGCCATCCGCGAGGCGGTTGGTGACAAGGCAGATCTGCTCTTTGGCACGCATGGGCAGTTCAACACGGCAGGCGCCATACGGTTGGGCCAAGCGTTAGAGCCCTACTCGCCGCTTTGGTACGAAGAACCGACCCCGCCCGACATGATCGAAGACATGGCCCGCGTTGCGCGCAACGTGCGCATTCCGGTCGCAACCGGTGAGCGGTTGACCACCAAGGCCGAGTTCGCAGCCGTTCTCAGGGCCGGTGCCGCAGAAATCCTGCAGCCCGCACTGGGCCGGGCCGGTGGCATCTGGGAGATGAAGAAGGTCGCCGCCATCGCCGAAGTGTTCAACGCGCAGATGGCACCGCATCTTTATGCCGGACCGGTCGAGTGGGCCGCCAACGTCCATTTGGCCGCTGCGATCCCCAATCTGCTTCTGCTTGAGACCATCGAAACACGTTTTCACAATAATTTGATCAAAGGGTCAATAATGGTCGAGAACGGCTTTGTGACCCCACCCGACGGGCCCGGCCTGGGCATCGAAATCGACGAAGAACTGGCCCGCGCGCACCCGTTCACAGGGGATGGGCTGCACCTGCAAATGCAGGAAGAACCTTGTGATTATGTCAATGGAAACGCCTTCCAGGGCGGCGCACCGGCGACGGAGGGGTGACAAGAGCGTTGCGTTTGGGGCATATTGCGCCAACCCCTATTGCCCATTTCGGACGCCACGTGACTGCACAGGATATCAACTCTCAACAGCTTGCTCCGCAAACGCCAACTGACCTCAAGGAAAGCGCTGCGAATGCGGCAGCATACCTTAAGGCGCTGGCCCACGAAGGGCGGCTGATGATCTTGTGCTATCTGGGTGCCGGTGAGCGGTCTGTGGGTGAGTTGGAGCGCTTGCTAGAGTTGCGGCAGGCCGCTGTCAGTCAGATGCTGGCCCGTCTGCGCGAAGAAGGTCTGGTGACCACACGCCGCGAAGGCAAAACGGTATTTTACGCGTTGAAAGACGGAAAGACGGCACAAATCATAGAAGTCCTCTACGCCCATTTCTGCAGCCCCTCCGACTGAACGCGTCAGCTTGAGACGTATCCGGCAATCACCTGCATCAGCTTAAAGGCCGTGGCCGCGTCGTTTTCGACAACAGCCAGGAACTCTTCTTCACCGATACGCAGGCAGGACAGCTGAGTTTCAGCAATCATGCTGAGGGCGCGGGGCTCTTTTCGGATCAGACCCAGTTCGCCGACCAACGCACCTGCGCCCACGGTGGTGATCAGCGTGTCCGGGCCGTCGGGTTGTGGAAGATACAGACCTGCCTCACCCTCTAGCACCACATAGGCGCCATCGGTGGGCTGATCGTCTTTGAGGAATACGACCTCGCCCGGTTTGGCATCGAACCAGCGCGCACCAAAGGCCAGCAGGCGAAGTTGCCTGCGGTCTAGTCCCGAGAACAACGGGGTTTGTTCCAGCGCACGCAACTTGCGCGCCAGATCGGCAGAGGATGCACTGTCTTCTTCCACGTCCATTGGCCCTTCATCCGAGACCACCCGACCTTGCCGCACTTCGATATGCATGTCGAATACATCCGGGTTCTGAAACTGGTCGTTGAGGTAAATCACCGTGGTCTCCGGCAACAGCGCACGCAGATTTTTGTAAACTGCCACCTGTGTCTGCATGTCATAGCTGGCCAGCGCGTTTTCGAGGATCAGAATGTCGGGTTTCTTGATCGTCGCACGGGTAAAGGCCAGCGGCTCGGCAAAAACGGCAGGAAGGTTTTGACCGCCCAGCGCGACCGGGATGTCATAGATCAGTTCAACCACCAGCGGGCGGGCGCCATTTTCAGCCAGAACATCGACGATCAGCTTGCGCACTTCGTCCGTGCGGGCGCCGCCGATTTGGCTGACCTTGCCGAACAGCGCGTTTTCCATAACCGTCAGGCCTGGTGCAAATTCCTGCGGGTCCAGTGGGACGAACACATCGTGCAGACGCTCCATCAGCTTTTCCGAATGGCTGGCGCGCAATTCAAGAATGCGGTTCTTCAACTCATCGGTAAATGCAGGCCCGATCTGTTCGGCAGAGATGACAAAAGGCACAACCAGCAGATTGGCCAGTTGGGTGTCGTTCAGGCCGGACACGCCTTCTTGACGTGTGGTTTCAACCAGCTCAACCGCGGCCTCATAGGTCTGCGCCTCAAGTCCCAGATTGCGGAACAGCGGGTGATCGGTTCCATCCAGCCCAAAGATCTGCCGCAGCATGTCGATCACGTCCCGGGTCAAACCGACCAGGGTTTCGTCCAGCCCCAGCTCGCGCAATTGTCCCAGAAAAACCCTCTGCCCGGCCAGAACCTCTTGAGTCACCGGAATACGCGGCGTGGCAAAAAGCAGGTTTTCCACCACGGGCAAAGCCGGGTTATAGGTCTGACGGTCAAAGATCAGCGCCTGTTGGTCCAACCCGGCCCTGCGTACCGCCTGCTGCACGACGGGGCGCAGTTCCACCAGTTTGCGGGCCAATTCGGGATGACTGTCGGCGTCAAACACCTGTTCGGCACCGCGTTGATACAAAGCGGCCCCCGACCCCATCCCGTCGATCAGTTTCAGCCACCAATCGCGCAGTTCCGGCGCGGTCTTGTATCCCGCCAGATCGGGGTCAAGCCATTCTGCTCGATACGGATCGCTGCTGTTGCCCGCGCGCAGGGTTTCGGCAAAATCCGCGTCTGTCCCGCCCTCGGTCACCGGTTTCATCCGCATCGGCATCATCACGTTGTCGCCCAACGAGCCCTGAAACATCACAGGTCGTGAGGACGCGTATCCAATACGGCTGGCAATCACCGCCTGATGAAGCCCAGCGAGGTCCAAATCGCCCACTCCGATCCGCCCCGCGCTGGGCAGAATTTCGCGCGTCAGCAGTTCCGCCATCGCCCTACGGTCTTCTTCGCTGGGTGCGGAGATCCCGATGGTTTTGCCGCCGGGGAAGGTCAGGTCCAGATCGTCCAGAACCTGATTGCCATCCATATCGCGCACTGAAACGCGATCCAGCCTGATATCGCCGGTCAGGCGCGGACGGGCGTCGGGCTCGCCTTCGAACAGCTTTTCCTCTTGCATTCCCGCTGGGGCAAACCGCTCGACGACCACGTCCCAGCGCAACGACATGTCTTGCGTCTGGTTGTAGTAGGTCAGCAGTTCTTTCCACGGTGAGCTCAGATCCTTGTAGGCCGCCAGCGCTGCGACCAGAGCCCCTAGAGAAACCGAGCCTTGCAGAACCAAAAGACCGCCAATCAGGTAGAACATGAAAGGCGTGATCTGCGAAATGAAGTTGTTGATGAACTTCATGAAGAATTTCTTCTGGTAGATCTCGAACCGGATCGCAAACAGACGACCCAACTGGTCCGAAATCATGGCCCGACGGTATCGCCATCCGCCGTTTGCACGCAAAGTCGAGGCACCGGCTGCGTTCTCACCGATCTGGGCCGCCAAAACGCGCACTTCTTGGATGCGGCGTTTGTTCAGCAGATTGATCTGGCGTTGCAGCTTGGGGATCAGCCACGCTTGCAGTGGGATCAACGCTACAGCGGCCAGCCCGAACCACACGCTTTGCAAAAACAAAAACGAAAGGATCGTTATCATCTGTCCTGCCTGCAGCACCGGTTGACTGATTGCATCCCCCATCAGCCCGCCCATCGGCTCGCTTTCGGCGGTGATCATCGACACCATCTCGCCCTGACTGACACGTTCGAAATAAGGCTGTGGAAAGCGCAGGGCGCGGTTTATCAATTGATAGCGAAAGCGGCGCAACATCCGTTCGCTCAGCACACCTTTCATGGTGTTGATGCGCATCTTCATCAGTCCATGCGCCAAAACGGCGGCCAGGAACGCAAAGCACAAGATCATCAGAAACGTCGTCTGTTCGAGGCTGTATCCCCACACGTTCACAATCGAGCTGGACGCACCAATGGCGTCATTGATGATACGTTTGGGCAGTTCCAACGTCAGATACAGCAGCGGAAACAGCGTCGCCGTCACGGCCAGCAGAACCAGCTGGTCGCGCTTGGAATATTTCCAGATGAACCGAAAAATTGTCCGTTCTATGGACCCGACCCCTGATAGTGATGCGTTATACAAATCATTGATTTGGTCGCAGATACAACGTCTCGAATTTACTGCAATCGTATCCAGAGACGCAAATGAATTTCGAAACAGCGCCGAAATGTGGTTGTGTGAACAAGTTCATTTGCGTGACGCGGGAATAGGCCCTAGTCTCCGATTCAGGACGATATCGGGAGGACTCATTTGCCTGCCACGCTAGGCACATTGTTTCTATTGCTCTGCTTGCTGCAGATCAAACACATGTTTGCCGACTATTATTTACAGACGCCCAAAATGCTATCAGGGCGCAGCACGTATGTTCATTTGGGACGAGCGCAACATGCAGCGGTGCATGTCGTGGGCTCTGTGCTGATTTTCTGGGCGCTTCGGGCACCGTGGGAGTTCATTCTTATTATTTCGGCGTTGGAGTGGATCGTTCATTTCCACATCGATTTTGCCAAAGCCTTCTACACCGACAAGAAAAAGCTACAGCCCAACCAGGCCGCGTTCTGGCGCGCTGCGGGGTTGGATCAGTGCATGCACAACCTGACCTATATTGCGATGGCCTGGGCCTGGGTGACCTTCGCGGCGACGTAATTCGCCGCCCGCATGAACAAGAGCGGAAGTCCCTGCGCGACGCGGTGCAAAATCACTCAAAATACCCTTCCAGACCACCGTTCATCACTGATTTGGATGAACCCAACCGCCTTTGGGCAGGGTTCCGAATTTGGAATAGCCGGAACCGATTGATGGCTTTGTAGCGCAGCTTTGATTGAATGGCACCCTAAAGACTGGCGCTTGGCCTTTGCTGGATCGTCTCAAACCAGTTCAGCGTCGCGGTGTTTTCTTCGGGAATTCTCATGCGGATGACGCGCGCGAAATCGACAAAGACAAAGGCTGAAATGTCAGCGAGCGAGAATCTTTCACCAGCCAGGAATGCACTGTCCTTCAATCGCGTTTCGAGCAATTCAAAGAATGACGCCACGCGAGCTTTGCCCCGCTCGGCCAGGTCCGGGATCTGCGCATAATTTGTGGGGCCCGGAATGGCACGATCCGCAAAAGACGGGTGCGTATTGCGGAGCGTTTCGCCAATCGGCGCGCCGCCTTGTAGCTCGACAATCGCATTCCACATCAGAACCAACCCTTTTTCGTCGGCGGTCTGACCCATCAGCGGCGGTTCGGGAAATCGAGCTTCGAGATAGGCGGCGATCCCAAGATTTTCGGTCAGGATGGTGTCCTCATCCGTCACCAGCACCGGGATCGTCGCGCGTGGATTTACGGCCAGAAAGGTCTCCTCCATCTGCTCACCCTTCGCGATCGAGATTTCGCGGGTCTCGATCTCAATCCCCTTTTCGGCGATGAATATTCGCGCGCGGCGCGGGCTTGGAGCAGTTGAGCAATCGTAAAACAGCATCTGGCGTTTCCTTCTGAAAAATCGTTTTTCAGAAGGTAGACTGCATTGTCTTTGCCGCGCGAGTCACAAACCTATGTGACCCTGCGGCAATTCAGCGTTGGTAGACGAAACAGCGCCCTTCGACCGCGCCCTCGGGCAATGGCAACTCGGTCAGCCCCTCAAAATACATGCGATCGCTGGACACCATCAGCCCACCCGGTGCAAGCAGCGGTTCGATCAGCGGTGAGACAAAGCGCGCAAAAGCATCGTTCTTTTCTCGGTTGTGCCCGCCCAGATCCGCATGGATCAGGCTGGCTGACGCTCCGAACCGGTCGACGGATGCAGGAAGGGTTTCACGCACATCTCCCAAAATCACGCGATCTTCGGGGGGCGTCGAATCCGGGTGCGAGGCAACTGCACGCTCGAATACATAGACCGGTCGGTCTTGCACGTGCTGCGCCAGATGATGATACGTTCGACCATTGCCCAACCCCAATTCAAACACTGGTCCGGGCTGCCCCGATGTTTGTGCAATGGCAAAATCCAGGCAGGCACGTTGCGAGACCATGCGGTCGATGAACAGATCCAGGCGACTTTGAGCTTCTGGCACAGCTTTTACCTCTGCTGACAATTACGACACCTAACCTGTGCCCTTCGATCCGGTAGTGTCAAATTCTCAAGGGAATGTGTAGTCACGCTGCGGAAATTTCACGATTCCGCGACAATTCAGGTGAAGAAGGTGTTTGACTAGGCAACCCCAACCGCGCGAGACTGTCGCAAAAAGAACAGGGAGTTCACATTACCGATGTTTATGGGCGGTCAAACGGGTAGAAAACCCGCATGAGTGCGTTGTTGTCCGTTCAAGACCTCAGCATCGGTTTTGGCACCGGTCCCGACGTTGTCCAAAACGTCAGTTTTGAGGTTGATGCCGGACAAACCCTTGCATTGGTGGGTGAGTCCGGTTCCGGCAAGACGATTTCTTGCCGGGCCGCGCTGCGCATTCTGCCCCGCACCGCTCAAATCCGCAGCGGCACGATCACCCTGAACGACTCCAAAGGCTCTGCCGATCTGACGAAGATCAGCGAAAAACAGATGCGCGCCATTCGCGGAAATCGGGTGTCCATGATTTTCCAGGAGCCGATGCGCTCGCTGTCGCCGCTGCACAAAATCGGCAATCAGGTCAGCGAGGTGCTTTGGCTGCACCGCAACGCATCCGAAGCGCAGGCGCGCAAAGAAGTGCTGACGCAGTTCGAACGCGTCGGTTTCCCGGACCCGGCCCGTGCCTACGATTCCTACCCTTTCGAGCTGTCGGGCGGAATGCGCCAGCGTGCGATGATTGCGATGGCGATGGTGTCCAAGCCTGATCTGCTGATTGCAGATGAACCGACCACCGCGCTGGATGTGACGACGCAGGCGCAGGTCTTGGGACTGATAAAGGAATTGCAGCGCGAAACTGGGATGGCGCTGGTGCTTGTCACGCACGATCTGGGCGTTGTCGCCAACATGGCCGAAAAAGTGGTCGTGATGCACAAGGGCCGCGTGATGGAGGCTGGCCCCGCCGCCCCTATCCTGACCGACCCTGCACATCCCTACACCCGGCAGTTGTTCGACGCCGCCCCGGCAATACCGGATCAGGACGCAGTTGGAATGCCGATGCCCGCCGAGGATCTGATCCTTGAGATGACCGATGTGTCCAAGACCTACACGATGCGGTCCAGCAAAGGATGGAAGGCCGACAAACTAATCCACGCCTGCCGCGGTGTCGACCTGAAACTGGCGCGCGGTAAGACGCTGGCGATTGTGGGCGAAAGCGGCTCGGGCAAGACAACGGCTGCACGAATCGCATTGGGGGCGGAATTGCCAGACCCCGGCGGGCAGGTTCTGTTCCGAACCGCGCCGGGTGAAGACCCAATCACCGTTCATAAGATGTCCAAGGCCGAGCGTACGGCGTTTCAACGCAAAGCCCAGATGGTGTTTCAGGATCCCTATAGCTCTCTCAGCCCGCGGATGCGCATTCAGGATGCAATGACCGAACCGCTGGAGATCCACAATCTGGGCACCGTGTCTGAACAGCGGGACAAGGCGGCAGAGATGCTGCAGCGGGTCGGGTTGAACGCGGATATGCTCAAACGCTATCCCCACGCGTTTTCCGGCGGACAGCGCCAACGCCTGTCCATTGCCCGCGCGATGATGCTGGATCCGGCACTGATCGTCTGTGACGAGCCGACCTCGGCGCTGGATGTTTCGGTGCAGGAACAGATTTTGACCTTGCTGGAAAACCTGCAGGACAGTCTGAACCTGTCTTACCTGTTTATTTCCCATGACCTTGCCGTCGTCGCCCGGATTGCGGACGAAGTGGCGGTAATGCGACAGGGGCTGGTCGTAGAACAAGCCCCACCGGAAACACTGTTCTACAACCCTCACCACCCCTACACCAAGGCGCTGATCGCTGCACAGCCTGAGCCCGACATAAACCGCCCGATCAACCTGAATATGGTTGCTTTGGGCGCGGGTTCGCCAGACAGTTGGGAAGAAGCCTTTCGTTTCACGGACTCCATGGTACCCTCACTGATAGAAATGGAGCCCGGCCATAAGGTACGTTGCCATGTTTAAGACCACTCGCCACTTCGTCCTGGCCTCATCACTGGCCCTCTTGGGCTTGTTGCCTGTCACTGCCCGATCCGGCCCGGAACTGCAGGAAAATGCGTTCTGGCAATCCGAAGTCGCAAGCGGCAACCTGCCGCCTGTCGCGGAACGCGTTCCCGCCGACCCGCTGATCGTGAACCTTGAGGAAAAAGGCCGCGCATTTGGCACACCGGGCGGCACCTTGCGGACCATGGTGACGCGCTCAAAAGACATCCGCCAGATGGTTGTCTATGGCTATGCAAGACTTGTGGGCTTTGACAGCAACTACGAAATTGTACCCGACCTGCTGGCGTCTTTCGAAAACGAAGGCAACAAGAAATTCACTCTGCATCTGCGCGAGGGCCACAAATGGTCGGATGGAACGCCCTTCACGTCCGAGGATTTCCGCTATTGGTGGGAGGATGTGGCGAATAATGAATTGCTCAGCCCCTCGGGACCACCGGACTTTCTGATCGTTGAAGGAAAACCACCAATCGTTTCCTTCCCTGATGAAACAACAGTGGTTTTTGAATGGGCTGATCCAAACCCGAATTTCCTTCAATCGCTGGCGCAGGCGCGGCCTCCGTTCATCTATCGGCCTGCGGAGTTTCTGAAGAAATACCACGAGAAGTTTGCCAACCCCGACGACCTTGCCTTCGAGGTCGAGGATGCGCGCGTCAAAAGCTGGGCCGCGCTGCACAACAAGCTGGACAACCTTTACAAGTTCGACAACCACGAACTGCCGACCTTGCAACCCTGGCTAAATGCAAGTTCCGGCAAGAAGATCCGCCACAACTTCGTGCGCAATCCCTATTATCACCGCATTGATTCAAACGGGGTTCAGCTGCCCTATATCGACGTTGTCGAGATGGAGATTGTGGCCCCCGGACTGGTCGCCGCAAAAACCAACGCAGGTGAAAGCGATCTGCAAGGCCGTGGTCTTGCGTTCCGTGATGCCTCGATCCTGAAAAAAGGCGAAGCGGGTGGGGGCTACAAGACTCTGCTGTGGAAAACCGGGGTCGCGTCACAGATCGCGATCTATCCGAACCTGAATTTCGAAGACGAAGGCTGGCGCGATGTGTTGCGCGATGTGCGCGTGCGCCGGGCCTTGTCGCTGGCCATTGACCGCAAGACGATCAACCAGGCGCTTTACTTCAAGCTGGCGCATCCCGGTGCGATGTCGGTTCTGCCCGCATCACCGTTTTATGACGAGGCCAACGCAGTCTCTTGGGCCCAGTACGACATTGATCAGGCGAACGCTTTGCTGGACGAAGCGGGCCTGGATCAGCGCGATGGCAATGGTATCCGGTTGCTGCCTGACGGACGGCCGATGGAACTGGTCATCGAAACCGCCGGCGAACGGCAAGAGGTTGAAAACGCTTTACAGATCGTCACCGACACTTGGCGTGATGTCGGCGTCAAACTGGTGATGCGCCCGCTGGATCGCGATATCCTGCGCAACCGCGTGTTTTCCGGCAACTCGATGGCGTCGGTCTGGTTCGGCTGGGATGATGGCATCCCCCAGATGCATACGTCGCCTGCCTATCTTGCCCCAACCGATCAGGTCTTTTTGGCCTGGCCGAAATGGGGGCAGTATTATCAAACCGGCGGCGATGCGGGCGAGCCGCCCGACATGCCAGAGGCCGAGCGCCTGATGGAATTGGCCCATGATTGGGAAATCGCTTCGACCGACGAAGAGCGCGAGGCCGCCTGGCGGGAGATGCTGAAAATCCACGCGGACCAACTCTATGCGATCGGCATCCTGAACGGTGCACCGCAACCGATCGTCGTGTCCAACCGCCTGCGCAATGTGCCTGAACAGGCAATGTGGGCATGGGAGCCCGGCGCGCATTTCGGCATTCATCGACCAGACGAATTCTTCTTCGCCGACTGATCAGGAGCAGCTAAATGGTCATGCTGCGCTATGCGGTGTATCGCTTTTTTACGATGCTGCTGACTTTGTTGGTGGTGTCGGTCCTGATCTTCGTGATCATCAACCTGCCGCCCGGCGATTATCTTAGTAATCAGATTGCCGAATTGCAGGCCTCGGGCCAATCCGCAGGTGTGGCCAAGGCCGAGTTTCTGCGCAAGGAATACTCGCTGGACCGGTCGCTGCCCGAACAATACCTGATCTGGATGGGATTCTGGCCGGGCCCGCACGGGTTCGAGGGTCTGTTGCAAGGCAACTACGGCTGGTCCTTCGAATTTGACCGCCCCGTGCGCGAGATTGTCGGCGACACGCTATGGCTGACTGTTGTCGTAAACCTTGCCGCAATCCTGTTTGTCTATGCCGTGGCCCTTCCCCTTGGTGTGATCGCTGCGGCACGGTCGCGCACATGGATCGACTATACCTCCGCATTCGTGGGCTACCTTGGGCTTGCAACCCCTAACTTCCTGCTCGCGTTGATCCTGTTCTACTATGGTCACCGCTACTTCAACCTGCCCATCGGAGGGTTGATGGATCCGTCCTTCGAAGGTCAACCGATGAGCTGGGACAAGCTGAAATCGATCCTTGTCCACCTGATCGTCCCGACCTTTGTGATCGGCACTTCTGGCGCGTCCGCCATGATGCAGCGCCTGCGTGCCAACATGCTGGACGAGCTGGGCAAGCCTTACGTTGAAACCGCGATTGCAAAGGGTATGGCCCCATCGCGGATGCTGACCAAGTATCCCCTGCGCGTCGCCTTCAACCCATTCGTGGCTGACATCGGAAACCTGCTGCCCTCAATGGTCTCCGGCTCGGTTCTGGTCTCGGTTGTTCTGGGCCTGCAAACCATCGGCCCAACCCTGCTGACGGCACTGAAAACACAGGATCAGTTCCTGTCGGCCTTCATCCTGATGTTCGTGGCCCTGCTGACCCTGATTGGCACCATGATCTCTGACATCCTGCTGGTCATGCTCGACCCGCGCATTCGATACGAGGGGCGTGAGGCATGACAGACAAACCCGACGGCCGCTATGTCGACGACGCCCCGTTCGATCCCGAAGCCTCGATCCAGCAACTGGAACGCGCTGATCTGGATGCGCCCAACTGGATATTGGTCTGGCGCAAATTCAGAACGCACAAGCTGGGCCTGATCTCGGGCATCTTTCTACTGCTGTGCTATGTGGCGCTGCCTTTCGCAGGCTTCATCGCCCCCTACGGCCCCAACGATCGAAACGGGGAACACCTGTATGCCCCGCCGCAATCGGTGAACTGGTTCCACGAGGGTGAATTCATCGGGCCCTACGTCTATCCCATCGTGGCCGAGGCTGACCTGGAAACCTTTCAGTGGAAATTTGTCCCCGACGAGGATGACCCGCGCCCGATTAGGTTCTTCTGCGAGGGGTCCGAATATAAACTGGCGGGGCTGATCAAGTCCGACACTCACCTTTTCTGCGCGCCCGAGGGGGCCACGCTGTTTCTCTGGGGCTCGGACCGTCTGGGCCGGGATGTGTTCAGCCGCATTCTGTATGGAGCGCAACTGTCGCTGACCGTCGGCCTGATCGGCATTTCAGTGTCATTCTTCCTGGGCATCCTCTTCGGATCAATGGCCGGATATTTCGGCGGCAAGATCGACTGGGTCATCAACCGTGTGATCGAAATCCTGCGATCCCTTCCGGAATTGCCGCTCTGGCTGGCGCTGTCCGCAGCCGTGCCGTCGAACTGGAGCCCCGTGGCGGTCTTCTTCATCATCTCGATCATCCTCGGCATCCTCGACTGGCCGGGTCTGGCCCGATCGGTGCGCGCCAAATTCCTGTCGCTGCGCGAAGAAGAATACGTGCGCGCCGCCGAGATGATGGGCGCATCCTCGGGCCGGGTCATCCGCAAGCACTTGCTGCCGAACTTCATGTCTCACCTGATAGCCTCGGCCACCCTGTCGATCCCGGCAATGATCCTCGGCGAAACCGCGCTCAGCTTTCTTGGCCTTGGCCTCAGGGCCCCGGCTGTCAGTTGGGGCGTCATGCTGAACGACGCCCAGAACCTTGCGTCGATCGAGATCTATCCCTGGACCGCAATTCCAATGTTACCGATCATTGTGGTTGTTCTGGCCTTCAACTTCCTCGGCGACGGCCTGCGCGACAGTCTTGATCCCTATCAGCAATGAGCCTGCTCTCGGCCCTTCCCGCGCCAGAGACCTACAAGGTCAAAGGGGCCGGTGCCTATTCAAGCGTCTATGCAGTGTCCGAGCTGGCAACCGCCAGCTTTGCAGCTGTCGGTCAGGAACTTGCCGGTCTGGTCACCGCATTGAACCTGTCAGACACTGCGCCCGATGTGGCGGTCGATCACAGACTGGCATCTTTGTGGTTCGGCTATTCGTTTGCCCCGGACGGATGGGAGATGCCATCCCTATGGGATGCAATTGCCGGAGACTATCGCGCCTCCGACGGCTGGATCAGGCTCCACACCAATTTGCCGCACCACCGACGCGCCGCTTTGGCTATATTGGGGACAACCCCGGATCGGGACACCGTCTCCAAGGCCGTCAGAACCTGGTCAGCCTCAGATCTTGAAACTCAAATCGTCGCCAAAGGCGGCGTGGCAGCCGCCATGCGCAGTCGGACGGAATGGCAAGACCACCCTCAGGGTCGTGCTGTGGCGCGCGAGCCGCTGATCGGCTGGACAGGTCCGCGCAATATCACGCTGCGCCCAAGACCAGAAGCCTCGCCAATCCGACCTTTGGCCGGTCTGCGGGTGCTTGACCTGACCCGTATTCTGGCCGGCCCGGTCTCGACCCGGACGCTTGCCGGGTTTGGTGCTGAAGTTCTGCGAATTGATCCGCCCGGCTGGGACGAACCCGGCGTGATCCCCGATATCTCGCTGGGCAAGACCTGTGCCTATCTGGATCTCAAAACGCCCGAGGGCCTGCAAAAGCTGAAAGCTCTGCTGTCACAGGCTGATGTCTTTGTTCACGGCCTCCGCCCCGGTGCGCTTGATGCGCTTGGATTGGGTAAGGGCGAACGCGACACCCTCGCTCCAAACCGTATTGAGGTCACTCTGAACGCTTACGGCTGGCAAGGGCCCTGGGCAACACGGCGCGGCTTTGACAGCCTCGTGCAGATGAGCACCGGAATTACCGAGGCCGGACAGAACTGGGCCGGTACGGATCAACCGAAACCTCTGCCGGTGCAGGCACTGGATCACGCAACCGGGTATCTGATGGCCGCCGCCGTACTGTCCGCGTTGTCCGAGGCTGCTGATGGTCAGGCCGTCATGGATGCCAGACTGTCGCTTGCTCGAACCGCAGAATTGCTGGTGACACTGTCCAAGAAACCTGCAGGCGAGACATACGCAGTCCCCGACCGAAGGGATTACGCCGAAGAGCCCGAGCTTTCCGGCTGGGGGCCCGGTCATCGTCTGAAACCCGCCGTGACGGTTGGGGACGCGGCGATGTCATGGGCGCTGCCAGCCTGCAAGCTGGGAGGCGCGCAGCCGATCTGGCCTTCGATCTCCACCTGACGCAACCGCCGCGCGGCACGCGCGGCCCGGCCCAACGCTTTGGGTGGCGTCTCGTCAGAAACGCAAGCCAAAGGGGCGGGAGCGTCCGCTCGACCATTGCACTCACCTCAACTTTGCTGCTGTATAGCCAGCGCAGGCCTCACCCCAGACAAAACATGCACGTTCTCACCATCCTGGATCACCCCGACCAAAGCTCTTTCAGCGCGGCGATAGCCAAACAGTTTTGTGCCGGTGCCGAGGCTGCCGGGCATACGACCGAACTGGCTGACCTGCACGCCGAAAACTTTGACCCGCGCTGGTCCATGGCCGACATCGAAGGCGACGGCTCCGGTCAGGCCCCCTGCGACATACAGGCCGAACAAGACCGGATCAGCCGCGCCGATGCCATCGGCTTTGTTTTCCCGCTGTTCTGGTGGGGGATGCCTGCAATGACCAAGGGCTGGATAGATCGCGTCTGGTCCTGGGGATGGGCCTATGATCAACTGGACGACCCCGAAAAATCCCTGCAACGCCCGCGAACAGGCGTCTTGCTTGTCCCGGCCGGGGCGCGGTCAGACGTCATGCACGATGCTGGTTATACATCTGCACTCAAGACCGCATGGATCGATGGCACATTTGGCTATTTCGGCTTTACCAGACGCGAGTTGATCCTGCTGAATGGCTCCAAAGGATCGCAAACAAGACGCGAAGCCTTGCTGAAGCGCGCCTATAACGCGGGGGCCGAATTGGTACCTGCAACCAGCCGAAAATAGCCCCTATCTGTCGTCGCCCCCCGGCCCGATATCGTCCAGATAATCCTCGTCAATCGCTGCCTGCACAGCGCCTGTAACGGCCTCGCGCTGTTTGGGGGTCAGATCCTCGGCCTCTTTGTCATCCGCCAGACGCACCGTGACTTCGCGGTGGGCAAAGCGGATACCTTCGCGGGCGAACAACTCACGGATGTCCTGATAGACCTTCTTGCGCACCAGCCACTGATCCCCGGGCTTGGTCATGAACTTGACGCGGATGATCATCGCCGAATCCTGCATCTCGATCACGCCCTGCGATTTCAGCGGCTGGATAAAGTTCTCGCCGATCACCGGGTCTGTCAGCAGTTCCTGACCCAGCTTCTTGATCAGCTTGCGCACCTTTTCCACATCCGTGTCATAGGTGACCCGCAACGGCAGCTTCATGATCACCCAATCGCGGGAATAGTTGGTCAGCACCTTGATCTCGCCAAACGGAATGGTGTTGAGCGCCCCCAGATGATGGCGCAGCTGGAACGACCGGACGGAGATTTTCTCGACCGTGCCCTTCACGTCGCCGATATCGATATATTCGCCCTTGCGGAACGCGTCATCCATCAGGAAGAACGCCCCGGAAAAGATGTCGCGCACCAGCGTTTGCGACCCAAAGCCAACCGCCAGACCGACGACACCCGCACCCGCAAACAGCGGGCTGACATTGATGCCGATCTCCATCAGCGCAATAAGTGCGATCGTCACGACGACAACAGCCAGAATTGCGCCACGGAAAAGTGGCAGCAGCGTCGCCAGACGGCTTTGACCCCCTTCGCCGCCTTCGTCGCCCAACTCGGCGTCACCTGCGCCATCTTCGACTTCCTCGGCAATTTTGCTGTCGATCCAGACGCGGAAGAAATGGAAAAGGATGTAGCCAATGAACAGGATCACCACCACGTCCAGTGCCCGTTCTATGGGCAGATCTTCGCTCCAGTTCGCCTGCGGGTTCCAGATGACGACCAGCGCATAGGCTCCGACCACAAAGGCCAGAATACCGGCGACACGCCGTGCCAGATCCTCATATGTCACGATCGAATGACGGCGCAATTCGGCCTCGGGCGTGACCGTTGACGCATCGTCTTCCTCCGCGTCACTCGCTTCGGCATTCATTTCATTGATCATGCGATTGCGGTCGAAATAGCGCTCAAGCAGATAATTCATCGCGCCATAAGCCACCACGACCGACATGAAGATCAGATAGCTGCTGGCCACAATCGGGATCGAATCCTCGACCTCAAGCACCAGATCAACCGCGAGCTTGAACCAGCTGAACACCATATAGACGATCAGAACCGGCGCCCAGGCGAACGAGATGAACCGCAAAATCCACGACACCTGATCCGGCTGACGCCCGCCTCTGATCGCGTTGGAAATGGCACGGGCATTGAATAGGATCATCAGCACATTGCCGAATGCACCCAAGAGTGTCAGCGACCCGTAAACCAACGCGTAGACGTTATAGTTCAAGCCAAAATCAGCCACCCAGGTCGCGAACAGAACAGCCGAGATATCATAGGTGGCCAGAGCCGACGCCCAGATATACAGCCGTTTCGCGTCCCGGTCGGAAAAGGGTGGCAGGCGGTATTGGCTGAGGAAGGGCGATAGCACCATACGCCACAGATCCGACACCGTGCGCGCCAGAAAGAACGCCGTAAAGATCGCAGTCACTGTGAACTGGATCGAGATATTCTCGGCCTCGCCAAAGAACAGGTACCCGACGATCAGTGCCATCAGCATGGCAAAGATGGTTCCACCGATACCCATCAGGAAACGGAACACCAGGAACGGCATCTTGTCGCGATAGCCTTGTGGATTTTCCTTTATCCGGGCCACGACGAAACGCTTTGCGATGCGCTTGCCGTAGATCTCGGTCGAAAGCCAACGCCCCAGCAGCAGGAACAGAATATTAAGAACAAGAACTTCTACATAGGTCTGGATGCGTCCGTCCGGGCTGGTTTGCCGCAGGATGAATTTTACTTCGAAGACCGAATATGGCAGCGCTTCGAGGCGGGACAGAACGGAACTGCGGAACTCGGAAAACCGCTCTTGCGCTCTCATCAGTTGCGAGGAATCGTCCAATGGGTCAACAGGCGCATCATCGGCCGCGGCAGACCCCGAGGATGACACCACCTGCCCCGCGCTGTCGATAACTATGACACTTGCGCCCGCTTCGGTTGCGGCCCGAATGGCCCCCACCAGATCAGACTCTGTGCTGCTGTCCGTTTCGCCTGATGTGCCGGTGGTGTAGCCGGGGATCAGTGACGTTTGCGCCGCCACCGGCGATACGATGGTCAAGGTGATCGCCCAAATCGCAAGGATCAGCCCGGTCAGAATATTTGTCTTCATGTTCTGTCGCATCCAGTTCGCAGATGACGGCCAGAATACAGAAGCTGCCAAGCAGGTTCAATTATTGCCCTCGTGCTTTCCAAATTCATGCAAAGCGCGTGTTCTGAGCGCAATGGCCGGGATAAACTGTTTTCATTCCACCACTAATTTATTATGACCAGCAAAGGAGTTTGATAAAGATGTGAGCTTGCCGGAACCACACAGAATGGCGGTCGTTCGTCGATGACTGGCCAATACCGGGGTTCATGCTTGCACGCTCAACAAAATCGGGCCATCTGCGCCTTGTCTTTGTCAAACGGGGACAAAAAAGATAAAACAACCGGTGCAAAAGCGCGGACTTGCACCGAAATCTGGAACGGGCAAAGGCATGAGCCTAGGCAACAACAGCGAAAAACTCGGCCGGACGCCGCGCATATTGTTCTACAGTCACGATACCTTCGGGTTGGGGCATCTCAGGCGGTCGCGCGCCCTGGCCGCGGCGATCACACAGGCTGATCCCGAAGCATCCGCCCTGATCTTGACCGGCTCGCCCGTCGCGGGTCGATTTACCTTTCCACGGCGTGTTGACCATGTCCGGCTGCCGGGCGTCACCAAATTGGCCGATGGCTCTTATGCCTCGCAAACGATGGGGATGAGCATTGATGAGGTCACCGACCTGCGATCTAGCCTGATCCAGACCTCTGTACAGCAATTTGATCCTGATGTCCTGATTGTCGATAAGGAGCCCACTGGCTTTCGCGGCGAGCTATTGCCGACACTGGAGTATCTGGAAAAAACGCAGGACACCAAACTGGTTCTGGGTTTACGCGATGTGCTGGACGAACCCGAAGTGCTGGCCGCCGAATGGGCCCGCAAGGATGCAATCGCGGCCACCGAACGGTTTTATCACGAGATTTGGGTCTACGGGCTGCGATCGATCTATGATCCGACCAAGGGTTTGCCACTAAGCCCTGCGGCCCAGGCCCGGATGCACTGGACGGGGTATCTGCGGCGTGACCTGGGACCCGTGGGCGAGGCCCCCGATCAGCCTTACATCCTGATCACACCGGGAGGCGGTGGCGACGGCAAGGCGATGGTCAACCTGGTTCTGTCGGCCTATGAAAACGATCCGGACCTGTCGCCGCGTGCGATACTGGTCTACGGCCCCTTCCTGTCCGGCGAATTGCGCGAGGATTTTGAAACCCGCGTTGCTGCGCTGGATGGGCGCGTTACGGCAGTCGGATTTGAATCGCAGATCGAAACTCTGTTTGCAGGCGCTTCGGGCGTGGTTTGCATGGGTGGGTACAACACGTTTTGCGAGGTGTTGTCCTTTGACAAACGCGCCGTCATCGTGCCACGCACAACGCCGCGTCTTGAACAATGGATCCGTGCCTCACGGGCCGAGGATCTGGGATTGGTGCGGATGTTGGACGAAGATCGCGAGGGGCTGAGCACGCAATCCATGATCCGCGCGATCCGCGAACTGCCCGATCAGCCCCTGCCCTCCGAGGCGATCCGAAGCGGGCTGTTGGACGGTTTGAATTACGTCACCCATCGCATTGATGCCCTGCTTGGCACGGAACAAGAGCGCGCAACAGGATGACCGCGACCGACCCGAAACTGGCCGTGCTGGTCAAAGGATGGCCGCGGCTGTCTGAAACCTTCATTGCACAAGAACTGGTTGCCCTGCAGGAGGCCGGACATCAGTTCGACATCTGGTCGCTGCGCCATCCGACGGACACCAAGCGCCACCCGCTGCACGACAGATTTACGGGTCAGGTCCATTACCTGCCCGAATATCTTTATGATGAACCTGCGCGTGTTTGGGCCGCGCGTGCTGTGGCGGCCGCCCTGCCCGGCTATCAACAGGCATATGACGTCTGGCGCGCCGACCTGCGCCGCGATCCGACCCATAACCGTATCCGCCGGTTTGGTCAGGCCTGCGTACTTGCCGCTGAACTTCCCGAAAATACGCGCGCGCTTTATGCTCATTTCATGCATACCCCGTCCTCGGTCGCGCGCTATGCCGCAATCATGCGCGGCCTGCCCTGGAGCTTTTCCGCCCACGCCAAAGACATCTGGACATCGCCCGAGTGGGAAAAGCGCGAAAAGCTGCAAGCATCCACGCATGGGGCAAGTTTTGGTGCCACCTGCACCGCCATCGGGGCCGATCATCTGCGCAGCCTGTCGGACGATCCGGCCCGAATAGATCTGATCTATCACGGGCTTGACTTATCGCGCTTTCCCGACGCCCCTGACCGGCCTGAACGCCGGGTTGAGGCGCCGTTTCACATGCTGTCGGTCGGCAGACTTGTCGAAAAGAAAGGGTTTGACCGCCTGTTGGACGCCTTTGCCCTGTTGCCTCGGTCGCTTGACTGGCACTGGACGCATATCGGTGGTGGTACGTTGGGCGACACTCTGCGGGCGCGTGCCTCCGAATTGGGTCTGTCCGACCGGATCACGTGGAAAGGCGCATGCGATCAGCCCGAGGTCATCGCCGAGATGCGCCGGGCCGACCTGTTCGTTCTCCCCAGTCGTATTGCCGAGGATGGCGACCGCGATGGGCTGCCCAATGTGTTGATGGAAGCGGCCTCGCAACTCTTGCCGATCCTGTCCACGCCAGTTTCCGCGATCCCCGAGTTCATTCAATCGGGGACGCACGGTATGCTGTCTGAGGACAACCCCGAGGCTCTGGCCACAGCGATCACCGATCTTGCGGAAAACCCTGCCAAAGCAACCGGGATGGCGCGCGCCGCGCGCGAAAGGCTGATATCCGAATTTCAGATGGACCCCGGCATCGCCCGGCTTTCGGCGCGCCTTTCAGCCCTGTGTGCGGAACGGTCCTGATGGCTCGGGTGGCCTTTTACGCGCCGATGAAGTCCCCAAACAGCCCCAAGCCCTCGGGGGATCGCGAAATGGCCCGCAACCTGATGGCGGCGATTGGGGCGGATGGCGATCAGGTCGATCTGGTGTCCGAGTTTCGTATATATGACAAGTCCGGCTCTGCCGATGTGCAATCGGCCTTGGACACCCGTGCCGCGACCGAGGCAGACAGGCTTGTTCGCGAGATGCCCGAGGATACGGATCTTTGGGTCACCTATCACAACTACTACAAGGCTCCCGATCTGTTGGGCCCCGTGGTCAGCACCGCGCGCGGCATTCCTTATGTGCAACTGGAAAGCACCCGTGCTACCAGTCGCCTAACTGGTCGTTGGGCGGGTTTTGCGCAATCCGCGCATGACGCCTGCGATGCGGCTGAGGTTATTTTTTATCACACCGCAAATGACCTGATCACGCTGGAACGCGAACGCTGCGGCTCTCAGGCGCTTGTCGAATTACCGCCCTTTTTACCGGTCTCTGCCCTGCCGGAACGGTCGTCGCTGGACGGCCCGATGCTGGTGGTTGGAATGATGCGCCACGGGGACAAGCTGGCCTCTTACAAAATTCTCGCCGAGGCTATGAGCCTTGTTCCGGGGAACTGGGCTTTGCACATTGCCGGTGACGGTCCGGCCCGCTCAGAGGTCGAGGCGCTGATGGCGCCCTATCGGGATCGGGTGACGTTTCTGGGGCAGCTGGACCGCGCGGCTTTGCAGGCGCAGTACCAGACGGCCTCAATGCTGATTTGGCCTGGCGTGAACGAGGCTTACGGGATGATCTATCTTGAGGCCCAGGCCGCCGGGGTGCCGGTGGTGGCACAGAACCGGCCTGGGGTGCGGGACGTGTTGGCCCCCTCGGAACATCCGTCGCCTGATGAGGGGGAAGCAGGATTGGCAAGGCGTATTCAGACATTTCTGGATAACCCTGAAAGCAGAGAAGCAGAGGGCGCGCGCGCGCGCTCCTATGTCGGGCAACGCCACCTGATCCAGGGTGCAACCCGGCGCTTCTGGCAGGCGGCGCGACCATTGTTGAAGGAGCAGTCATGACCCGTCTAGCATTATTGCGCCACGGCCACACGGAATGGAACCGGGCCGGTCGGATACAGGGGCGCAGCGACATACCGCTGGATCAGGACGCTCAGCGTGAATTGGCGGGGTATCGATTGCCCAAGCCATGGGATCAGGCCCGGATCTGGTCCAGCCCCCTGGTGCGGGCGGCTGAAACCGCGCGTCTGGTTTCAGGCGTTGACCCTCAGACCGCGACTGCGTTGACCGAGATGAACTGGGGCGAATGGGAAGGCCTGCGCGGTGTCGATCTGATTGCAACGCCCGACAGCGGGTACCGACATATCGAAGACTGGAGCTGGCAATTTCGCCCGCCGGCCGGGGAAAGCCCGGCTGAGATCTGGGACCGCCTGACCCCCTGGCTGGAAGCTCTGACGGGTGACAATCTTGCGGTTTGCCATATCGGCATCATGCGGGTGATCCTGGCCAAAGCCTGGGGGTGGGATTTCGACGGCCCCGCGCCGTTCAAGATTAAGCGAAATCGATGTTATGTGGTTGATCTGGACCACATGCGTGCTGAGATCGAGCCTATCAGACTGGTGTCGCAAGAGGCTGAAGCATGAAGGTCATGATCATCGTCACGCACCTGCTGGGCACCGGGCATCTGAGCCGGGCGCTGACGCTGGGGCGTGCCTTTGCCCAACGGGATCATGACGTGTTTGTCGTCACTGGCGGAATGCCTGCGCCGCAATTGGACAGCAGCGGCGTGACGCTGTTTGGCTTGCCGCCCCTGCGTTCGGACGGCACCAATTTCATTCGATTGCTGGATGAAGCGGATAATCTTGCCACCCCCGGTTATCTGGCCGCACGCACCAAGGCTTTGACACAGGCGGTCACTCGCTTTGAACCCGATGTGGTGATCACCGAGCTTTTTCCCTTTGGTCGACGTTCTTTGTCCAAAGAGTTCGTTGCAGCGTTGGGCGCAGCACATGGGCTGGCGCGGCGGCCGGTTGTTCTGGCCTCGGTGCGTGACATCCTTGCGCCGCCGTCGAAACCTTCGAAAGCGACGCGCGCGGATGAGGTTCTGGAAAGCTTTTACGACGGCGTTCTGGTGCATTCCGACCCAGAGCTCGTTCCGCTGGACATCAGCTGGCCGGTGTCGGAAGTGACCCGAGACAAGCTGCTTTATTCCGGTTTTGTCGCCCCGCCAGCGCCGCACCCGCATCCCGAAGATCTTGGACAGGGTGAGATATTGGTCAGCGCGGGGGGGGGATCCGTTGGGCAGCCGATCTTCCGCGCGGCCATCGAGGCCGCCCGTAAGATGCCCAACACGCGCTGGCGCCTGTTGGTCGGCGGGCGCGACGCGCAAGCCCGGATTTCCGACCTTGCGAAAACGGCCGGGGACGCATCCGTTATTCTGGAACCGGTGCGCCCGGACTTTCGCCAAATGCTGCCAAAAGCCGCCGCATCGGTCAGCATGTGCGGCTACAACACAGCGATGGATTTGCTGCAATCCGGGGTGCCTTCGGTTCTGATCCCCTTTGATGAGGGCAACGAAGTTGAACAGGGCCTCAGAGCGCAAAGCCTGGCGCGGCAACCTGCAATCGAAGTTCTCAGCAGCGCAGATCTGACCGGGGACGCGTTGGTTGCGGCTTTGACACGCGCCATGGCCAAGGGCCCGCGTGCGCCCCTGACCGAAGGGTTTGACGGGGCGCGGAAAACGGTAGAGATCGCAGAACGTCTTGCGGAGCGGCGCACATGACCCCGAATTGGCAACCGCTGGAGCAAGAGATTCGGCTATGGCAGCAGGATGATCTGAACCTGCCACTATGGTGGCGCGATGACGATGCCACCCAAGTGACGCCGCAATTGGAACAGCTTACCACTTTGGCGAGATCGTTGGACCTGCCCGTCCATGTCGCGGTTATCCCGCGCGATGCTGAACCCGCACTGGCGGATTTGATCAGTATGAACCCGGTTCTGATCCCGGTTGTCCATGGTTGGGCGCACCAGAACCACGCACCAGGAACCGAAAAGAAATCCGAGTTTCGGTTGCATCGCCCGTTGGCTGATATCGAAAGAGACGCCTTTATGGGGCTGACGCGTCTACGTGACCTTTTCGGCGACCGCTTGTGTCCGATGTTCGTGCCCCCCTGGAACAGGATCGCACCTGAAATAGTCGCGGCCTTGCCTCGGGCGGGGTATCAGCTGCTTTCGACCGCGACGCCAAGAAAAATGCGTTTTGCCGCGCCGGATCTTGAACAGATCAACACCCATCTGGATCCCATTGCCTGGCGAGGAACGCGCAGCCTGGTTGATCCAGACACTCTGATTCAACAGGCTGCCGCCCTGCTGAAAGACCGGCGAGAGCGGCGGGCTGACAACACCGAACCCTTTGGCGTGTTGACGCATCACCTCGTCCATGATCAAGACATCTGGACGTTCACTCAGGAATTGCTGACCCGGCTTTTGGATGGCCCCGGATGTGCCTGGTCAGCACCGGAATACCTTAAAACCCAAGGAGATCTTGCATGAGCCGACTGGATTCCATGCTGCGCCGTCTGACTGCCCAGCGTGACGGGCTGAACTGGGCGGCGTCTCAGATCGAAGAAATTGACGGCGACATTTTGGACATGGGTTTGGGCAATGGCCGAACCTATGACCACTTGCGAGAAGTTCTGCCCAATCGCAGGATCTGGGTGATGGATCGCGTGCTGCAATGCCATCCTGACAGCACGCCTCCGCCAGAGGATTTTCTGCAGGGCGAGGCTGAGCCCATGCTGGAAAAACTCGCAGCCTCGGGGCGCACAATTGCGCTGGCGCACTATGACTTTGGACGCGGCATCAAGGCCGATGACGTGGCGGAGGCTGCACGCCTTAGCCCCTTGATTGCTAAGGTGATGATCCCCGGCGGGCTGTTGATCTCAGGCCAGCCACTGGAAGGGTTCGCCCAGATCAAAGGCCCCGAGACAATCGCGCCGGATCGGTATCTGTTCTATCGCGCCTGATCAGGCCACACGCCGACCCCGCGACCAGACGGCGCTGAGCGCCGGTGTGCCCGCGCGCATGCCAAAGCGGATCACATCCGCGCGCAAACCGGGCTGCAATCTTCCGCGATCCTCCAGACCGGCAGCTTGCGCCGGCGTTTGTGTCACCGTTTTCATCCCACGCGCCATGTCGCCCCACAGCTCGCCCAGTTTGACCGCGGACAGCAGCAGGGCCGACGGCACATAATCCGAGGACATGATGTCCAGATGCCCAAGCTCGGCCAATTCCCGGGCTGAAACGTTGCCGGAATGCGACCCGCCCCGGATCACATTGGGCGCGCCCATCATCACCTTGATGTCGTGGTCATGGCAGGCACGGGCGGCCTCGACCGTGGTGGGGAATTCGGCCAGCCGGATACCGTGGTTTGCCGACACCCGCACTTGATCTGCGGTGGTGTCATCATGGCTGGCCAGTACCGCGCCATAGCGGCGCGCGGCCTTGACGGTTTCAACCTCATGCTGATCGCCAAACCGGTCGCGCAGGGATTTCAACTGCGCCACCTGCGCTTCGAACCCGGCGTCGTCCAGGCCATGTTTGCCCTGCACATAATCCTTGAGTTTCGCAAGATCTCTGAACTGGCGCTGACCGGGCGTATGATCCATGATCGACACCAGCCCGACCCGATCTTCGGGACCAAATTCATCAAGCTCTTCAACCAGCGTTTCCGAGCATACCTCGGCCCGAAGATGCAGAAAATGACTGATCTTGAGCGCATCTTTCTCGCGCAATTGCCAAAGCTCGCGCGACAGGCCCCGCGCATATCTTCGGCTGCGGGTAACATTCGTCGGCACCGTCCCTACCCGCATGGCGTCAAACACGGTGGTGATGCCGGTGCCGGCCAATTCGGCGTCATGGGCGATGATGGCCGAGGCATGGGGCCAGTCCACCTTGGGGCGCGGCTCGATATGGCGTTCAAGGTTGTCTGTGTGCAGCTCAACCAGCCCGGGGCTTACGAAATCCCCGGCACAATCCACCGCGCCCGCCGGAACAGAGGCACCCGTATCGATATCGACAATGGTTTCACCCACAACCCGGACACTGCCGGTTACGGTCTCATCCGGCAAAACAAGCGTGGCATTGGCAAGGATCAATTCTTCTGTCATCTGAACTTCACACGGTTTGGGCTATGGATCAGGCCACGCTGCAGGAGGCCAATGTGACATTCACGCGATACGCGATCTATTACGCCCCGCCCGCCGACGAAGACTGGGCGCGGTTTGCAACGGCCTGGTTGGGTTGGAACATGGAAACCGGCCAAGAGGTGCCGCATCCGTCCGTGGCTGACCTGGGTGTCGCCGCCATCACCGACGTGCCCCGCAAATACGGCCTTCACGCGACGATCAAGCCGCCTTTTCGGTTGCGCGAAGGTCAGACCGTTGCCGATCTTAAAGCCGCATGCGCCACCCTTGCGGCCGGGCTGGCACCGGTCACCCTTGATGGGCTCAAAATTGCACGCCTGGGACGTTTTCTGGCGTTGCGCCCCCGTGGGGACGAGGCGCGATTGAACGCGCTGGCCGCAGCTTGTGTGCGCGATCTCGATAGCTTTCGCGCTCCCGCGACCGACGCGGAGCTGGCCCGCCGCCGGGCCAATGGCCTGAGTCCTGTGCAGGATGCGAACCTGACTCAATGGGGTTACCCGTTCGTGATGGACGCGTTTCGGTTCCACATCACGCTGAGCGGCAAGCTGGACAAAGCCACGCTTGGCAGGACCGAGAGCACGCTGAACCTGCGGCTTGCGCCACTTTTGCCAAAACCCTTCGAAATCAGCAATTTGGCCCTGATGGGCGAGGCACAGGATGGACGATTTCACCTGATCCATCGCTACGGCCTTTCCGGTTGAAGACGCGTGAGAATTTCATCGACCGTATGCTCCAGCGCGCACGAGTTGTCGATTTCGATAACGCTGTGCAAGCCTTCGGGCAAAGGGGCGGATGCCCTTTGCAACCGACGTAGCTGCTCCGGCCCGGACTCGCGCCCACGGTCCGATAGACGCTGCATCAGCACCCGAGGGTCCGCTTTCAGCGAGATCACCAGCAGATTGCCAAAGACCCCTTGTGCCTGCATCAACACCGCGCGGGACAGGTTGACCAGAACGGCACGCGAATCGTGGCGAAGCTCCTCAATCGCGATCGGCACTCCATAGCGCATCCCGTGGGCCGCCCAATGCACGGCAAATCCACCGTTTTGGGCCATCTGCTCGAAAACCTGTTCAGAGACGCGATCAAAATCCTCGCCCTCTTCGCCCGCAGGTCTGGTAATGACCCGTCGAGCGCGCCTGAACCCCGGCGCGCGGGCCTCTAGCGCGGCCATCACGCTGTCCTTGCCGACGCCAGAGGGGCCGACCACCGCTATGACCGGTGCACGCGTCATGCGGCAATGCCCGGCGTGAAACCCGAAACATCAACCTCGCGGTCACAGACCCGAGCCCGGGCTTCGATATCGTGGAATATCCCCACAATCGCGGCGCCGCGGTTTTTGGCCTCTTCGATCAGCGCCAAAACCGTCTCGCGATTGCGCGCGTCAAGACTGGCGGTCGGTTCATCCAGCAACAACGCCGGATAATCATAGGCAAACCCGCGCGCGATGTTCACGCGCTGCTGCTCACCTCCGGAAAATGTCGTGGGGCTCAGCGACCACAACCGGTTCGGAATGTTCAGCCGTTCCAGCAGGCCCGCCGCCTTTTCCAGTGCGCGGGGCTTATCCCAGCCGACCGCCAGCAAGGGTTCGGCCACAACCTCAAGCGTGGGCACACGCGGAACCACGCGCAGAAACTGGCTGACATAGCCCAATGTCTCGCGCCGCAATGCAAGGATTTCGCGCGGTTCGGCTTTGGCAATATCCAAACCACCAACAAGGACCTGACCCGACGCCGCAAGGTAATTGCCGTAGATCACCCGCATTAACGTCGATTTACCCGCGCCCGAGGCACCCGTCAGGGCCACACATTCGCCGGGCCGGGCACTCAGGCAAGCGCCTTCCATGACCGGAATCACGGCACCGCCCTGATTGTGCAGGGTGAAACTCTTGCTGACATCCTTAAGCTCGATCATCACAATTCATCTTTTCAAAAATACTCAAACCTGCAGAACGCTCGACACGAGCAGCTGCGTATAGGCATGTTGCGGGTCGTCCAGCACCTGGTCGGTCAATCCGGCCTCGACCACATAACCGTCCTTCATCACCATCAAGCGGTCCGCCAACAGGCGCACGACAGCGAGGTCATGGGTCACGATGATGGCGCTCAGACCCATCTCGCGCACCAATCCGCGCAGCAGATCCAGCAGGCGCGCCTGAACCGAAACATCAAGCCCGCCGGTCGGCTCATCCATGAACACCAGCCGGGGGCCTGTCACCAGATTGCGCGCGATCTGCAACCGTTGCTGCATCCCACCGGAAAAGGCGGTTGGGCGATCATCAACCCGCTCGGCCTCAATCTCGACCCGACCCAGCCAATCGACCGCATTGGAGCGGATATTACCGTAATGCCGGCTGCCAACGGCCATCAGCCGTTCGCCGATATTACCGCCTGCGCTGACTGACATGCGCAAACCGTCGCGCGCGTGCTGGTGGACAAAAGCCCAGTCGGTGCGCCCCAGCATCCGGCGTTCCGGCTCTGACATGGTGACCGTATCCACCGGACCGTCGGTGCGCGTGTCAAAGATCACCTGCCCTGCATCAGGATCCAGATGCCCGGCCAGACAATTCAGCAAGGTCGACTTGCCCGATCCGCTTTCGCCGACAATCCCCATCACCTCACCGAGATAGAGATCGAAACTCACATCCTTGCATCCGATCCGCGCGCCATAGCGTTTTTCGATGCCCTTGACCTGTAACAACGGTGTCATGCCGCATCCTCTCCGGCCAGTCGCCCCACATGCCCCGCCGCCCGGCGCGAGCGGCAATAGTCGGTGTCGGAACACACGAACATCCGATTGCCCGCGTCATCCATGATCACTTCGTCCAGATAGCTGTTTTCTGCCCCGCACAGATCACAAGGATGATCTGCCTTCGTCGCCTCAAACGGGTAATCTTCGAAATCGAGGCTCACGACTTTGGTATGGGGCGGCACGGCATAGATCCGCTGCTCGCGCCCTGCGCCAAACAGCTGGATTGCGTCCATTTCAAGCTTTGGGTTGTCGAATTTCGGGATCGGCGACGGGTCCATCACATACCGGCCAGATACCTTGACCGGATAAGCATAGGCCGTCGAAATCGCGCCGTGCTGGCTGATATCTTCGTACAGTTTCACATGCATCAGCCCGTATTCCTCAAGGCTGTGCATTTTGCGAGTCTCCGTCTCGCGCGGCTCCAGAAATCGCAGTGGTTCGGGGATCGGAACCTGATAGACGAGTATCTGATCTTCGGTCAGTTCGACCTCGGGGATACGGTGACGGGTCTGGATCACCGTGGCTTTCGCGGTTTCCTCGGTCGTCTCGACACTGGCTGTTTTTTCAAAGAACTTGCGAATCGACACCGCATTTGTCGTGTCATCAGCCCCCTGATCGATCACCTTGAACGTATCGTCCGGCGTCAAAGTGGCCGCCGAAACCTGCACCCCACCGGTGCCCCAACCATAAGGCATCGGCATCTCGCGGCTGGCAAAGGGCACCTGATAACCGGGCACGGCCAGACCCTTGAGGATCGCCCGCCGGATCATCCGCTTGGTCTGTTCGTCCAGATATGCAAAGTTGTATTCAGACATATTCGTAGCCGCTATCGAGATTTTCTACTTTTGAGGGAATTGAATGAGCACTGAGACTTGGACTGGCACAATCGGAATCTTGATCGTCGTAGCTCTGTTGGTTCTTTTGATTAGAACGCTCATCAGATTTAGTCTGGGATACTACGATGTGCCTCGTCAAAGCAGACGAGTATCTGATAGCCCCAACAATATTCTGGACACTAGCCACTCCAATACAAGCGTCGATTTTAGCGACAGTGGCGACTAGTCTCATTCCGCCGCCTCCTTCGGGGCAATCCGCTCTTCGGCCTCGCGGCGTAGTTTCCGCACAAGCTCCAGCTCGGACTGAAAATCGACGTAATGCGGTAATTTGATATGTTCCAGAAACCCGGTGGCCTGGATGTTGTCGGCATGGCTCAGCACAAATTCTTCGTCTTGCGCGGGTGCGCCCAGATTGTCCTCGCCCAGCTCTTCCCAGCGCAAAGCGCGGTCAACCAGTGCCATCGCGATGGACTTGCGCTCGGATTGACCAAAGACCAGACCATAGCCCCGGGTGAACTGCGGCGGTTCGGTTTTTGAACCTTTGAACTGATTGACCGTTTCGCATTCGGTCAGTTCGACCTCGCCGATCTCGATGGCAAAACCAAGCTCGGGTATGTCCATCTCGACTGGCACTTTTCCGATCCGAAGCTCGCCCACAAAGGCATGGTTGCGCGCATAGCCACGCTGCGTTGAATAGGCCATGCCAAGGACAAAGCCTTCGTCACCGCGTGTCAGCGATTGCAGACGCACCAGGCGATTGGAAGGAAACTCCATCGGTTCACGGGTCAGGTCACCCGGAGTATCCGCGCATTCGGGTTCGGATTGAATGATGTCTTCGCCCTGCAGAAATTCGGTGATATGCGGTGTCGGTTCGGTGCGTGGCGGTGCTTTTACTGCGGCTGGTATGTCGCCCTCCGCGGCCAGTTTGAAATCCAGCAAGCGATGGGTGTAATCAAAAGTCGGCCCCAACACCTGCCCACCCGGCGCGTCCTTGAAGGTGGCCGAGATCCGGCGGTCACAGGCCATGTCGCCGGTAGCGACCGGTTCGGAATAGCCAAATCTTGGCAGCGTCGTGCGATAGGCGCGGATCAGGAACACAGCCTCGATCAGATCCCCGCGCGCCTGCTTGATGGCCAAAGCAGCCAGATCGGGATCATAGAGCGAGCCCTCGGCCATCACCCGATTTACCGCAAGGCTCAGCTGACTGCGTATCTGATCAATGCTCAGTTCGGCAATATCTGTTGGCCCCCGGCGCTCCTCCGCCAGCCATGCGTGGGCGTTTTCTATGGCTTTTTCGCCGCCTTTCACCGCAACATACATCGCTTAACCCTCGGCTTCGATCTGCGTGCTGCGCGGCAGCGCCGCGACCCGGTGATCGCAGGTAAAGAAGAAATCACATCCCAGCGGGAACAACGCCGCATTTCGCTGCAAGGCCCCAGCATCAGGCAAAGAAAGCTGAGCTGAATGCCGGATCCCCGGCCCGCGCAGAACGGCACCGCTGGGCCGCAACTCATCGCATTCGACAATCAGGGTCGCCGACCGGTCCGGGTATTCGGACGTGCCAATGCGGTAGCTGCTGAGGGGCATAAGCCCGGCCCAGGTGCCAACCGCAAAGTCGGCAACCGAGGCCTCTACGATTGGCGCGCCTGTGTGGAAGGTCAGCCAGGCCCTGACTGCGGGCGTATCGAAGCTCTGCGCCAAATGAACACCGGTTTCCGGATCGCACAGCGTCAGCAGCAAGGTCCCGGCAGCAACCGACAAAGGCACTGGAGGTTGCGCGCCCGTGATCTGACGAATTTCACCGGGCCGTGCCATCACGGTCATGGCGGCACGAAACGCGTGCGCCGCATCTATGGGCGCATTCTGAAAGCCACCCGAAAACTGTGTCTGCGCGTCCATCAATCCTCCCCCCGCGCTACGGTGAAAAACTCAACTTTTGTTGCCGCCGCTTTTGCGGCGCGTGTTGTTTTGGTTGTGTCCATTTGGCTTTGCAGCGGCTCAAGAATCTTACTCTGCACGTCATCAGCGGATGGGGTCTGCATCAGCGCATCAATCAGGGCGGCAACCTCGGTTGCTGCTTTGCTGCGCCCTTGCACGTAGCCGTGACCAACCTCTCCACCGGGCAGCTTCAGGGTACATCTGGTGACGCTCATCTCACCCAGGTTGAACGGCGCGCCGGTCCCGCCTGCGCGGCCCCGGACCATTACGGCGCCGATCTCTGGCGCGCGTAACCATTCAAATGCCGGCTGCAGCCCGGCATTGCGCCACAAGTTCAGAAGGGCTTGCTGGGGCGCTTTCGCCAGCAACCCCATCCACGCCTTTCTAGTCTCGTTCAAAGAATTCGTCTGGTCCGCCATAAAACCCTCTTGGTCGGGTTGTCTGTATATACTATACAACTAGACAAATATTAACGCCAAGCGGGGCGCGTCGCAATCCGGCACCTTGTGAATTTTTGATGACATGAGCAAAACACCAATCTGGAAAAGCATCGCCCTTAGCCTGACATCGGATATTGCCGAGGGTCGGTATGGAACCGGGGATCGCCTGCCGACCGAGGCACAGCTGTCCGCTCAGCACGGGGTGAACCGGCACACCGTCAGGCGCGCCCTGTCAGAAATGGCCGAACAGGGCCTTGTGCACGCACGTCGCGGGGCGGGGGTGTTCGTGGCCGCACGACCAACAGATTATCCGATCGGCAAGCGGGTCCGATATCACCAGAGCATTTCCGCAAGCGGCAAGATCCCCGGCAAATCGATCCTGTCGTTGACAACACGCGCAGCGGACGAGGCCGAAGCAGAGGCACTTGACCTGTCAGCAGGAGACCCGGTGCATGTCTATGACGGGCTGTCGCTGGCCGATGACGAACCGATTGCCATGTTCCAAAGCGTCTTCCCCGCCGCGCGATTGCCCGGAATACTGGATGCTTTGATCGGCACCGGCTCGGTGACAAAGGCATTGCAGGTCTGTGGCGTGGCGGACTATACCCGTGCTTCGACCCGATTGACGGCACGTGCGGTCAGCGCCACACAAGCCCTGCACCTGCGGTTGACCGAAGGTGCACCGGTGCTGCATTCCCTGGGTATCAACGCAGATGTAGACGGCGTGCCCGTCGAATACGGCAAAACCGTTTTTGCCGGAGAGCGCGTGACCCTGACTTTGGGCGAAGAGTAAGACGGGGGCCCTCCCGCCCGTCTTCAGCCTCCTTGCGGAGGCCTCATCCCGTTGGGGGTAGCGCCGCGCGTTGCGCGGCGCCGGGCCCAAGGCCGCCAATCTGTTTCGGCGAAGCCGATACTGATGCGGGCGCGGAAGAGTTCTGGCCCGCCACACGTGCGACTTATTCGTATTTCTCCAGAAACGCTTCCGCTTCCAGGGTTCTGAAATCCTCCAAGGCCATCCGCAATCGTGCGTGGCTCCAATCCCACCAGGCCAGCGCCATCATCCGCTCGGCCACCGGTTCGGGATAGCGGGGGCGGATGACGTCTGCTGTCACCCCTCCTACGATCATGTAGGGGGCGACGCCTTTGGTCACGACGGCGCCAGCAGCCACAACTGCGCCGTGGCCGATCGTCACGTCGGGCTTGATGATCGCGGCGTGACCGATCCACGTGTCGTGACCAACTGTGACCCGGCGGCTGGCCCGCTGGGCAAACCAGCTGGCGTCATCTTCGACATCATCCCAATAGCTGGCCGAACGATAAAGGAAGTGATGCTGAGATGCCTTTTGCCACGGATGATCCGGCGCCCCGATACGGGCGAAGCTTGCGATATTGGCAAATTTGCCGATGGTGGCATTGGCGATATCGCAGGTGCGGTCACAATAGGAATAATCTCCGATCTCCGAATTCGCCACACGGGTTCCGGCACCGATCTCGACAAAAGCGCCAAAGGTGCTTTCCGTAACCAAGCAATCAGGATGTATCAGCGGTTCTTCCGGGCACAGGCGCGCCATGTCTTCTCCGTTATGTCATTCGGACTTAACCGGCCTTTGCATGCTGCGCCCTGGCCGCACGGCTTTTGCGTTTGGGCCCGCCCTCGCCCTTGATCAGACGTTTGCGCAGCCAGCCCGAGAACCAATCCATCATCATCACCATCAAAATGATCAGAACGATGTAATAGGCCACCTCTTCCCAATCTTTCTGCGTGATGATCGCCTGCGTCAGCAACAGGCCAATACCACCGCCCGTGATCGCACCGATCACAGTCGCACTGCGGGTATTGGATTCCAGAAAATAAAGCAACTGGCTCAACAGGACCGGCGTGATCTGCGGGATAACCCCGAAGCGATAGCGCTGCGGTGCGTTGGCTCCGGTGGACTGAACACCTTTGATCTGCTTGTTATCCACATTCTCCAGCGCTTCCGAGAATATCTTGCCGAATGTACCTGTATCCGTGACCAGAATGGCCAGAGCTCCGGTCAGCGGCCCGGGCCCGAACGCGCGCGCCAGAACGACTGTCCAGATCAAAGCGTCCACGCCGCGGACAAAGTCAAACACGCGCCGGGTCACGAAGCGGACAGATCGCATCGGGTTGAAATTGCGCGTCGCCAGAAAGGCCAACGGCAAAGCCACCATGGCCGCCCCAAAAGTACCAAGAAAGGCCATCAGGATGGTCTCGAAAATGGCCCAGCCCACATCCTGATGCCGCCACATCTTGTTGGTCCAGAAATCGTTGAAAATCGCACCCGCTTCGCCCAATACAGTCCGGGAGGCCAGTTCAGGGAAAGACTTGCCGTAATAAGGACTGTCCAGCGTGAACCAGAACAGCTCCCACCCGTTGAAGTACCGAAAGACCTCGGACCGGTTGCGGGTGACGGTCAGGCGGCCTGCAACCGTGGTCACGGCCAGGCGGTTTTTTGACACATTGATCCAGTCGGGCACTTCTCCGGCAGGGAATTCGGCCTGCACACCTGCAGATCGGCTGGGCGTGGCGCGCACCGTTCCGTAGCCGGGGATGTCATATTCGATGGTCTCAGGCCCAAAACGCACCTGATGGCCATCTTCCAGATCAATCACTGTGATCTCGCCCAGCGCCACCCAATCGGGCGCGGCGCCTTCAGGATAGCTGCCCTTGCGCTCCCCCTCGATAGCAACGGAAACCGTGCCATTGCGGTTGTCGCGTTCGACGTGGGTTTTGTAGCTATAGCTGTCGGCGACCAGCGTCTTGCCGTTCGCCCAATTGGCCCTTTCGGCCAGGCCCGGCACATCGAAGGCAAAGAACACATAGACGAGATAGAGCAGCACCAATCCCGGCAAAGCGAAGTTCGTGATCCGCTTGCGGCTGAACAGGCGATCAGCCTCGGCCTTCAACTCGTCAATGGACAGATCGGTGGCAAAGGTGCTCATGCTGCGGCTCCTTTTTCGGCCCCGTGGGTCAGACGATCTCGCAAGTAGCCGGACATCTGATCCACAACAACGATGGTGACGAAGAGCAACAGGAAGATCGCTGCGGCCTCATCATACCGACCCTGCCCCCAAGACATGGCGTTGCGCAGTTCGTAGCCAAGACCCCCGGCCCCGACGAAGCCCAGGATGGCCGATGCGCGGATATTGATCTCGAACCGCAGCAGGGCATAGCTGACATAGTTCGGGCCGACTTGCGGGATCACGCCCAGATACATGCGCTGCGACCAGTTTGCCCCAACCGAATGCAGCCCTTCGACCGGTTTCAGTGAGGCGTTCTCGTTGACCTCGGAAAACAGTTTGCCCAGCGCACCTGCGGTGTGAAATGCAATGGCGATCATCGCAGGCACCGGGCCGCCGCCCAGCACAAAGATCAAAACCAGGGCGATCACGATCTCTGGCACGGCACGGCAGATATCCGCGATGCGGCGAAATACCGGAATTAGCGAAGGCCAAAGCGCCATGCCCCGCGTGGACATCAGCGCCAGGAACGTACCCGCGATGGTCCCAATCAGGGTCGAGGCAGCGGCGATATTGATCGTCTCGATCAGCGCCGGAAAGAACCGGATCAGGTTTTCAGGCAGCAAGCCGATCTTTTCCCAGGCCTCGGACAGGACTTCGGCAGGATAGTCGAATATGCGGTGCCAACCATCGGCAAAGCTGCCTGCGTTGCGGGTGTCAGCTGTTCGAAAACCAGCGGCCATCAGCGCTACAAAAAGGATCAGGAGGATACAACCATAGGCCCGCTTGCGCCGCGTTATCGTGGTGTATTCTTCACGGATCTGGTCGATACCGAAGGCCCGCGCGGTCAGGTCTGTCATGGAATGCTCCTGAGGGGGGAAACAGGGCCCGGTTACACACCGGACCCTGCCCATTTGATGGGCAAGCTTAGTTCGACTTCAGCTTGCGGGCTTCGATGATGATCTCATAAGCCTCATGCGTGATCGGTTCGAACGCCTTGGCTTCGCCAGCAGCCACACCATAGAAACACTCACGATCTTTTTCGTGCAGGTTGGCCATCAGGTCGGTCATCTTTTCTTTGACGTCCGCAGGCAGGGCCGAGCGCAATACGATGGGCCCTTCAGGGATCGGCTTGGATTGCCAGATCATGACCAGATCGTTCATGTCCACGAGACCTGCGTCTACCGCGCGCCGCAATGCGCCCGAGTTGAAGCCATCTTCCCAATCGCCCAGACCATCTGCCCAGGTCACACCGCCGTCAACGTCGCCGTTGTTGACCGCAACGATGGTCTGTTCATGACCGCCGGTGAACTTGACCTCACCAAAATAATCGCCCGAGTCCATGGTCGCACCGGTCGCCTCGGGAATTTCAATCGACGGGATCAGATAGCCCGAGGTCGAGTTCGGATCGCCAAATCCAAAGGTCTTGCCCTGCATATCCTCCAGCGAGTTGATGCCACTGTCCTTGCGGGCAAAGCCAACCGAGTAGTAGCCATAGCCGCCATCGGTGTTAACCTTGACCAGAACCGGTTCAACCGCGCTTGCATCGCTCAGATAGGTTTTGGCATAGCCCGACGCGCCCAGCCAAGCCAGATCGATGGTGCCCCCCAGCAGGCCCTGGATCACGCCGTCATAATCGGCAGGGGCGAACAGCTTGGTCTCAACACCCAACGCTTCGGTGGTGTATTCCGCCAAGCAGTCGTGCTTGGCCAGCCGGTCCTGAGCGTTTTCACCGCCAAGGATACCAATGCGGAATTCGCTGATCTCCTGCGCCAGGATCGGTGTGGTCATGGTAGTGGTTGCGGCAAGGGCAGCAATCAGTTTTTTCATCTGTCTCTCTCCGGGTTGATGTGCCGGCCTTTCATCGGCCGGTCGATGAAAGGGTTGGGTGGCTCAGATGGTCGCTTCCGCTTCCATGATGGCCTTTTGCGCGGCGTCGAGCGTGTCGATCTCGGTCGAGGTCGCCTCTTCGGAAAAGCTGGCATCGGCGCCATAGATTTCGCGTGCAACGCCCGTGGTCAGTTGCTCGGGAAGGCCATCGAATACGATACGCCCGTCGCGCATTCCGACGACGCGGTCGCAATAGCGGCGCGCGGTGTCCAGCGTGTGCAGGTTGGCGATTACTGTCCGGCCATCCTCTTCGTGGATGCGGCGTAGGGCCTGCATCACCACCTGCGCGTTCATCGGGTCCAGCGAGGCGATGGGTTCATCCGCAAGAATGATCTTTGGGTCCTGCATGAGCGCGCGGGCGATGGCCACGCGCTGTTGCTGCCCACCAGATAAGGCCTCGGCCCGCTTGGGCGCGTGTTCAGCAATTCCAAGACGATCCAGAATATCGATGGCCCGGTGGATATCCTCCATCGGGAAAAGGTTGAACATCGTGGCCAGCGTCGAATGGCGGTTCAGCGTTCCGTGCAATACGTTCGACACCACATCCATTCGCGGAACCAGATTGAACTGCTGAAAGATCATGGCGCAGTCGGCCTGCCACGCACGTTTGTCGCGGCCCTTCAACTTGGTAACATCACGGCCGTCGAACAGGATTTTGCCCGCGCTTGCATCCGTCAGGCGATTGATCATCCGCAGCAGAGTGGATTTGCCCGCGCCACTGCGGCCGATGATCCCGATCATGCAGGGTTTGTCTACATCCAGCGTCGCTGCGTCCACCGCTGTGTTTTCGCCGAAACGCTTCGTCAGTTTTTCAATGCGCAGCACAGGCCACCCCCAATTCACATTGGCGGTCAGCTACCGAGATCAGAAAACAGGTTCGTGTCGATTCAGTGAAAGTTTTGTAAATGCCCGAGCAGATGTCACAGGGCCTACCCATCCACGGCGATCGCGGGTATACGCCCTCGGAAACCCACATCTGTCACGAGGCCAGACATGAGCTTTGACCGAAACATCAAGATCGCCCCTTCCATTCTTTCCGCCGATTTCGCCAATTTCGGGCAGGAAATTCAGGCGATCGAAGCGCAAGGCGCGGATTGGGTCCACGTGGATGTCATGGACGGGCATTTTGTGCCGAACCTGACCTTTGGCCCACCTGCGGTGAAAGCGTTTCGTCCTCATGTGAAGACCGTGATGGATGTCCACCTGATGATCGCGCCGGTTGATCCTTATATTCAGGCTTATGCTGATGCGGGCGCGGATATCCTGACGGCGCATATCGAAGCGGAGCCGCATACGCATCGCACGTTGCAGGCCATTCGCGCGGCAGGCATGAAAGCTGGTGTTGCGCTGAACCCCGGCACCCCGGCCGAGGCCGTCGAACATCTTCTGGACCTGACCGATCTGGTTTGCGTGATGACAGTGAACCCGGGCTTCGGCGGGCAGAAGTTCATCGACATGACAGGCAAGGTCCGCAAGCTGCGCCAGATGATCGGAGATCGCCCCGTTCACATCGAAATCGACGGTGGCGTCGACCCGAAAACCGCACCACTGGTCGCCGCCGCAGGTGCCGACGTTCTGGTCGCAGGGTCTGCGGTGTTCAAGGGCGGATCGGTCAGCAACCCCGAAATCTATGGTGACAATATCCGGGCTGTGCGTGCTGCTGCAGAAAGCGCGCTGAGCTAAACACCAAAGCGCTCCCGCCAGTCGTCAACGTTCCTTGCGGAACGCTTCCTCCTGTTGGGCCCGGCATCGCGCAGAGCGCGATGCCGGGCCCAAGGCCGTCAGTGGGATTGGTGCAACCAATCCCGCGCGGGCGCGGGAGGGCCCAGTCTGCTCTAGGCATTCCCCTTGCCTGCTGACGAACAATTGAATGTGAACCTTTCCGTACCACGCTAACGTCAAACAGGCCCGAATATGCTAAATTCGCCAAATACAGCCGATGACAAATCATTGGGCGGTTGGAAAATAGGGAGTGAACAAATGTGCGATGTATGTGTAATGAACGCGGTCAAAGACCGGATGATGTCTCGACGGTCTTTCTTCAAGGCAGGTGCGGCCGTTGCAGCCGGGGCCGCCGTGGGAACAGCGGCAACGCCCCCGGCAATGGCGGCGGGTCACGGTGAGGTCGTCGATATGACCCATATCTATGACGCCGATTTCCCAACCTATTTCGGGCAACCCGGGATCGAAGCGAACCAGGCCTTCAACTTTGCAGACAACGGCTTCAACCTGTTCAACCTTTCCGTCAATGAACACACCGGCACGCATATAGATGCACCTTTGCACTTTTCCGCGGATGGACAATCGGTTGACGAAATTCCGGTCTCGAACCTTGTTTGTCCGCTTTGCGTGATCGACATTGCCGCGCGGGCCGCAGAGGACGCAGATGCGCAGGTTACGCCTGACGACCTCAAGGCGTGGATTGCCGCAAATGGGGAGATCCCGGACGGGGCTTGCATCGCGATGCATTCTGGCTGGGGGGCCAAGACCAACACCCCGGAATTCCGAAATGCGGACGCTGAAGGCAAGATGCATTTTCCCGGATTTCACGTCGAAGCGGCGCAGATGCTGATGGATGAAACCGGCGCGGTCGCGCTGGCGTCGGATTCCCTGTCGCTCGACCACGGGCCCTCGGCTGATTTCGCAACCCACTATGCATGGCTGCCCACGAACCGCTACGGCATCGAAAACCTTGCAAATCTCGACAAAGTTCCCGCCAATGGTGCGACCCTGATCGTGGGTGCACCGGCGCATCGCGGGGGATCGGGTGGGCCCGCCCGCATCTTTGCGATGGTTTGATCGGGCCGATTTTACCTCTGGCACCGGCATCGGATTTTTGATCGCCAATGCTCTGGACAAAAGCCCGCTTTGCGCGGGCTTTTTCATTAAGACTTGGCCGCACACCCAGTTGCTGCGATTGAAGCGCTGAAATCAATTCCCAGTTCGCCGAACGATCCTGTTATTTTGCAGGCGCTATGCAATTCGGCCTCGACTCGATGCTCCAAACCACCAATAGTGGCGCCAGGTTACTTTGCGGCATCCTTTCGGATCACGATGCCGTTGCAGGACGCAGCCCGGCCCTTTGGGACGCGGCGCACCAGACCGGGGCGTATCAGGAGGAGAGCGCCCCGGTCACAACTCCAAATCGCACTTCCGATGTGGAGCGCTCATCCCACCGCCCTTTGATCACAGCGTGTCATACCGATGGCATCTGGGCTGCCGTTTTGAGCTACGCCATAGGACAGCACCAGCGTGACTGAAATGCGCTGCTAAAAGAAACGCAAATGGTCCTGTCTCAACGTTCCTGTGGAATTGGCCGTTTCCGACTGATGAGCCCGTATTTCAAAGCAAATGATCGCAATGATCGGCGCAATGGTTTCTTTCCAACGGTGCGACGTCCCAGAACCGCGCCGCCTTTTCGATTGAACTCATAGACGTCGATGATCTTTTCTGCGCAGCCACAAGCTTCGCCCAGACCAACTTTGGCGTAGTAGAACTTGTCGAAACTCTCTGGCTTTTTCATGTGCGCCTCCTGCCTGCATTAAAACAGAATGCGAGTTGCGCGCCAAATCACGTATTGAACAGCCGCCGATCCGAAAGGGCGCAAACGCGACCCCAGGGAACCCGTTCAAAAACCGGGCTGAAATAGTGAGATGGATATATGCCCGCGGCGCTTCCGGCCAACGGGGAATTCCAATTTTCATACGCGAACGAATGGATTAGACTGGTTTCATGACCGGCAAAGATCCCTGGTTCGAAACCGCTTTGACCACATTGGCGGACCCGCAGGATCAGCGGGTGTGGTCAATCATTGTCACCTTGTTTGGCGATCTTGCCCAAGCGCCGGGCGCCCAGATTTCCGGTGGCGCATTGACCCGCGTGATCGAACCGCTGGGCATCAAGCCCGAGGCGATCCGTGTGGCCCTGCACCGCCTGCGCAAGGACGGCTGGATCGACAGCGACCGCGTCGGCCGCGTTTCGCGGCATTTCCTGACCGACTATGGCCGCCAACAATCTGCCGCTGTCACACCAAGAATTTATGCTGCCCAGTCGGAACAAAATCCGAATTGGCATATCCTGATTGCCCCGGATGGTGCAGGCATTCAGCTGCTCGACGACGTGTTGCTCAGCCAGGATTATTTACCGCTTAACCGCAATGTCGCTTTGGGGCCCGGGTCAGTGCCGGAGCAGGCAGAGGGGCTTCTGGTGCTACCCGTTTCCGCGTCCCATACACCCAGATGGGTGATGGACCGGCTGTGCCCTCCGGAACGGCGCACCGCGTGTCAGATCCTGCTGGATGCGGTTCGCTCGGCCAGCGATGTCCGCCCGACAGGCTGGACGCCAACCCCCGCCGAAAGCGCGACATTGCGCACAGCACTTGTCCACCGCTGGCGCAGGGTTGTGTTGCGTCAGCCGGAACTGCCCAAAAATTTCTATCCCCCCGATTGGGTTGGGCCGGAGTGCCGCCGCGCTGTGGTCAATATGCTGGACAGCCTTCCCAGACCGTCACTCGACACTCTGAACCAATCGGACTGATGACGCGCGGCAAAGAGACCAATCAAACCCATCTTTCTTGCCCGTGAGGAGACATTAGGAATGACCATCTTGATTTCGATCCTGTCTCTGGTGGCACTCATTTTGCTGGTGATGTTCCTGTGGACCCAACGCCTGACCAAACAAGGGCACGCGATGGTCCCCCAGCTTGGCCAGATCGTCCCGGTTCGGGGTGGCAGCATTCACTATGTTGAAAAGGGAGATCCTGACAATCCGACCGTTGTCCTGATCCATGGGCTTTCGGGCCAGTTACAGCATTTTACCTATGCCATGATGGATGAGTTGGCGCCCGATTTTCACGTCATTGCCGTGGATCGCCCGGGATGCGGTTATTCCACCCGTGACAGCGCCCAATTCGCGCCACTGCCCGAACAGGGGCGAATGGTTCATGAATTCCTGAGTTCAAAAAACATCAGCAAGGCAGTATTGGTGGGGCACTCACTGGGCGGTGCAGTCGCGCTCGCCATGGCGTTGGATTATCCAGAAAACACGTCGGCCATTGCGCTGATTTCGCCGTTGACCCAACCGATGCCCGAGGCTCCGGCCGTGTTCAAACCGCTTGAGATCCGGACGGAATGGCTGCGAAACCTGATCGGATACACAATTGCGGTGCCAATGGCGCGCAAGACTGCGCCGCTGGTTCTCAAGGACGTCTTCGCACCCGAACCCGCGCCGTCGGATTTCCTGTATCGTGCGGGCGGCGCACTTGGATTGCGCCCTTCTGCCTTCATCACCGCCTCACAGGATGTCATCGGCACCCAGGCCAGTCTGGGCGCGCTTAGCGAAAGGTACAGCACACTTTCCGTTCCGGGCGGTGTCCTATTTGGCGCCGAAGATCCGGTCTTGTCCGCCCATCAGCACGGTGCGCCGATGACTCAATTCGACCTGACCTTCGAAGAGATGCAGGACCGCGGCCACATGATCGTCATCACCGCCCCAAAGGCCTGTGCCGCCTTTATCCACAAAATCGCGATTGGCGCGGGCGTGCGTCCTGCGGGCTGAGGTATGTGGCGACAAAAGAATCCATACAATCTGCGCATTTCACCCTTGACCCTCCTCCACCCCTCGCTTAAATCGCCTCTCACTCGTGGCGGAGTAGCTCAGTTGGTTAGAGCAGCGGAATCATAATCCGCGTGTCGGGGGTTCAAGTCCCTCCTCCGCTACCATTAAAAATCAAACACTTAAACGATTCCCGATGCGAATCGAACTTTCCCAATAATCCCTCTGGGGGACATATGGGGGACAAAGCGCCTGATTTTCGCTCCCAGACTGCATCTCAAGCACTGCGTTGTGATTCCTTGCCCAGCGTCGTATTTTTCACCACTATGCCCAAGTCGAGACAGTGGGGTGAGTAAGTTCTGGAGTGCGCCGTTCCACCTGTGCCGTGGTCGGTAACTGCGTCAGCTCTGCGGACAAAGCGGACATTCGCCTCTATGCGAACCAAACAATGGCTCGGCGGCCTATTCGGCGCGGCGCTTATGTTAGCCAGCAGAATGAACGAACAGCAGCGAAATCGACCCAACAAGGATCAAGCTTAGCGCCCAAACTACGTCCAGGTTGAACCACCCTTTTGAGAGAAATCGCAGACCCAGCCAATGATATATTCCGAACGCTAGCAAGCCGCCTGAGATTGTCATGGCCATGGTGTGGGCTAAGGCGACGCCAACAGCGATTCTGGCGTTTCCAGTCATCAGATCAGCAGCTGCTGCATGGCCAGCGTCAGTGGCTATCGTGCGGCAGATACCAAGATAGATTGGGACCAACATCAGCCCCGCACCGTGCGCCATTGCTGCTAAAAACGACCAGAGCGCAAGCCGCGAAGGAGGTACCCGCGCAAGGATCCGCGGATGACGCCGGTTGAAAAACAGATACACGCCCAGTCCGATCACGAGACAGGCCGCGAAGATTTGAATCTCACGCTGCCATTCGGCCAGAAACAGCAGGGCGGCAAAGGGAAACAGAATAGCGCCCATCGCCACCAGATGCCCGGCTGCCAACGCGGTTAACGCCCTGAAAAGGCTGTTGCGTTTTTTGTCCATCAGCGCCGCAGACACTGCCAAAGGCCAACCCATACCCGGATTGACCCCGTGATAAATGCCCGAGGCGACAACAGCCCACCACAGGGCTGTCGCCGTGTTTAATCCTTCCACGAGTTAGACAGACGGGTAGCAGAAGCTATCTGTTGAGCAGTCTCCGCCTTCCAAGCGAATCTGGTGGCTGCGATAGCCTTTGGGGAACTCGACATGGAAATCCTTGTCCAGTTCCAGACCACCGTTTTCCCCGACATTGGCCATGACCATTTGCCCGCCCTCATCGTCTGGGTAGAACTGATCGTCCCAAGTTGAATACAACGAGTTAGTCCAGTAGACTCGTTTGCCGTCCCGGCTGATCTCAACCATTTGGGGGCCGTAAACAAAACCCTTGCCGTTCGGGTGTTTCGCCCCGCGTGCAATCCCGCCAAGCTCAACCTTGCCGGTCAGCTTGGGGTTCATCGGGTCAGAAACATCATACTGATGCATTTCTCCCTGACCCCAACAGGCGACGTAGAGGTACTTGTCGTCCAGGCTCAGGTCGATGTCGGTGACCAATGGGGGTACGGCCTCAAATCCCTGCAACAGGGGTGGAAGGTTCTCGGCCTTCTCAGGTCGCGGATCAATCGTGATCGTCTTTTTAGCCTCGAACGTTCCGTCATCCTTCTGCCACCACGTAAAAATTGCGCCCTGCAGGTTTGTTGTATCCACGACAACACCGCAAAAACCATAATCCTTTGCCGGATCATGAGCAGGTCGGATCTCCAAAGCCATCTGGTGGTTCTCTCCCAGATCAATGGTTTGGACGTTGCGGCGTTCGCGCAGGTTCCAAAAATGGATCTTGTGACCGTATTTGTTGGACAGCAGATCCTCGGCCACGATCCCGTTTTCAAACTGTGGCGGCAGCCCCCATTCAGAACTCACCATGTAGTCGCGCGGAAGGTTCCACCAGAAATCATAATGCTTGTCCTGTTCACCTCGGTCCATCTCGTAGCGGCCAAGTATATCAAACGTTTCGCAGTCCATGATGAAAATGCCCGGAGGGCCATCCGTGCCATCGGCACCGCCGCCGCCGAGCGTAGAAACATAAATCCCTTCGGGACCGCAGTGGATAGTGTGCGGGCGGGAATAACCAGTTTTGGCGAACACCTCTTCGGGTTCGATGATTTTGTGAATCTTCGCCTTCAGGGGTTCCTTAACGTCGATCACGTAGATGCGCGAGGACCGGATTCCCGGTACGATCAGATACCTGCGTTCCAGAAAGGCATGCCCGGTCAGGGGCGAAAGCGCAGAAGAGCACGCGTTCCAGCCAAAGTGGTGAAACTCGTCACCCTTGTTGGGCATGATAAGCTGATGGACGATCTGACTGTAGGTCTTCGATTTCGGGTCAACATCCACAACGGCCAGGCCATCCGGCTGTGAGCCGTCGGGACTGAGCATCAATGTGAAAGCGAGCGTTTCCGCCGGTGCCTCCATAGCAAGTTTCGGTGTGGCGTGAAAAGTCGGGTCAGGTCTCAGGTTCATAGCTGGCTCCTCCCAGGCCGCGGGCGCCAGATCTAAATCAACTTTTGTCTGGTATCGCCCAGAACTGAGAATGGCACATATTCAAGATTCGCGAAAACGCGCCAAACTCAGGCACTTGAATTTACCGTTTTGCATCGGCTCTTCTAATGACCGAAATGGGCTCAGAGCGGACCTCAGCGCAAAGAAACCGCCCGGTTCAAGTGGCGGCTTTAAGTAGTGGTGAATGGCTGGGGGCGAGCTGGCTGTGATTGCTTTGAACGTGGGGGTGTCCTTCGTAGCGGAAAGGCCAAACAAACCTAAATCCTAACTCAGTTATCCGCATCTCGTCTGAGGCGCGCTTCTCTAAGCCTTCTGGTTTTTTCTTCGCGAGCCTCTGTTTCGTCACGAATTATCTCTCTAGCCACTCGGTCCGTCTGCTCGTTTTTAGACAACGGATTGGGCTCTAGTTTGGGCCCTGTTTTATTTGTCATTATTTGATGAACCTCTTCTTGGAACGTGAGCGGGGGAAGTGGATGGCCTACAAACGCCCCCGATGGCAACAATTCGTCTTAGTGTACCGACGGACACCTGGGCCGTGTGGACGGTTGACATCAGAACAACGAGCTTCCCTAAGACGATAATGCGCAAAAATTTAAAGTCCCGACCAACCCAATCAAGGTAAGTACGTTTGTGACCAATTTGGCCGGAACTGCTTCAGGAAGAAGCTTTGCAACCTGCGATGAATTGCCAATGGGATGCAAGGCAATTCGGGCCGATGAATTATCCAGCGTCCAAAGCTCTGAGAACTGGCACGTCCTGATTTGCTGCCAAGCGGGACACCCCGGCACGGATAGCGCGCATCATAAGCCCGTAGTGGTCGTTGTCGGCGTGAATGCAGATAGGATCGTCATCCGCTTCAAGCACAAGGATATCCAGTTGTGCGGCCAGTTCGTCAGCAGTGCTGGCAATCTTGCGGCTTGCGGCGCTGAAAACGTCCTGCCGCTCATCAAACAATAGCTCATGCATTATCTCATGGCCTGCATCGCTCATCTTGCCGAGTTGGCACAGTTCACCCAGTTCGGTGGACGCGCTCTTTAACTCGCTGTGAAGCTCTCTCATGTCCGTGAGTGTGGCCGGTATTTCCATGTGCTCCCCTCCTACACCAGCAAGCCAACGGCATCAGAATGCAAACGGCGGTATTGGTCCGTGTCGTGTGCATCCTCGACCCGCAGAGCGATAATGACCTTGATTGCTAAGTCATGCGCGGACTCTACAGGCTGCGTCATGATTTGGGCCTCAAGTTCGACCATGGCGGAATAGGCAGGCGTGACGTATCGCGCCTCGTGTTCCCGGTCGTTCTGACTGGCGTCGGGGTTGCCTGCTGCGCGGTCTGCGTTCAAGCGAGCCTCGCCCTCATCCGCCAGCCTTTCGTATTTGGCATTGGCGCTCTGCCAGCGTGTATATAGCCGCTGGATGGGCGTTGCACTGGTATCAGCAACAGCGCCCAGAGCGATAGACCCGGCAAGCACGGGAAGGCTGGATTTCAGCAATGTGCGACGGTGAATAGTCATACGTGTATCCCTTCATCAAAGTCGCGGTTAGGCAGCGTTGCGGTCGCGGTGGCTGGCGAGAACCATGGGTTTCAGATCCCCGGTAAAGGCCCAATCCAGCGACATGCCGGTGTCACGACAGAAGGCCATCAACTCGGGCGAAGGCGCACCATCGGCACTTAGCAACGTGGCGGGTGGTTCTTTCCCCAAAACACTTGCGAAGTAAGCAACCCGGTCGGACGCCTGTTGTTCGGCGCGTTCTGGCTGGATGGCTGGGGCCTCAATGCCAGACATGGACTGTAGAGCCCGCGACAGGGTGCGCAGCAACACGCAATCGCTGTCTGTGCTGGCTGCGTCTGCAATGCCAAACTCGGGGTGTGCGGCAAGCTCTGCCTGCGCAGCGACACCTTCAATCGTGGTGGCTGGTGTGGATGCAATGAGCCGTTCAAGTTCGTGATACGGCTCCCAGCGCGGGTCATTCTCGTCAATGGCCCCAACGGTTGCATTGAGGTCGCGGCGGTCTTCATGCCAGCGGTTCAGCCAGCCGGGGTGCGGGTCATTGTTCCCAGCAGATACCCCAACGGCCAACATGGCAACGGGCGCGGATTGAATGAGGGTACGACGGTCAATCATATTCGTTCCTTTCATCGTCGTGTTCAGGCGTTCACGGCGTCCAGAGCCGTGTTGAGTTTGGCGGCGCGTTGGTGCGCCATTTCGATGAGCAATATTGTCTCGTCGTTCGGGTCCGGCGCGTTGCGCAAAGCCATCGCCGTGTTCAGCAGGCACTTGATAACCAGTGCCTCGGATTGCATTTGGTCGCGGGTCATCTGGAGTTGGCGGTCGCGCATGGTGGAAACCCTTACCTTGTGTCAATTACTGATAGCTTTATATCACTAGACATTACTGATAACAAGTGCACAGTGAGAAAAAGTTCTCATAGGGTTAAAGATATGAAAAAACCAATTAAAGCCGCCCGTGTTCTGGCGGATCTTACGCAACAAGAATTGTGTGAAATGGCGGGCGTCCCTTTGATAACACTGCGACGGTTAGAGGGTCGCCCATCACATAAAGGGCTGGTCTCAGCCGAGTCAGAGGCGGCAGTCGTTAATGCGCTTGAAGGTGCGGGGGTTGACTTTATTCCAGAAAACGGAGGTGGCCATGGTGTCCGGTTACGAAACAGGTTTGACCTCGGCGAACATCGCTCTGGGGGCGGCGCATGACCGATCCACAAACCCTAGACCAATACGTGAGGCTTGTTCCGGCGGGCAGAACTCAAGAAGAGATGTTGTTTGACATAAAGCTGCCTACGATCCCAGCGACTGGCGATAGGTTGGATTTGGAGTGGAAGGGCGTGAAATACAATTACCTGGTAGTATCCAGGACATTTGAGATTTTGATGGATGACATAGATGGCAACGAAAGTTTCGGTGAACATCTTCCGCCCGTCAAAACAATCGTCTTTGTTGAGGAGCTCGCTGTCGACGCATTGAATTTGCGGCACGGGAAATTCAATCAGAAAGGCAGCCAGTGAGCATTTCTTGCCATCTTAAGCGGGGCACGATTGTTACCGTCGATTTTTGCAGGGCGTTATTAACGTGAGCTTCCAGTTTCCACCCCGGCTAATGCGGACAAAAGCTGCCGCCCACTATCTGGGCGTTTTCGCGTCAAAGCTTCGAACCCTGGGCATTCCGGTGAAGGTGTCGGGCGCAAACAGGCTGTACGATATTCAGGACCTTGATGCGTAGGCGGACAGACTGCCGTATCTGAATGAGGACAGCCCAACAAGAGATGCAGACGCTGTATGGGGAGGACCTGGTGGGCGGAAACCGAAACCATGGCCTAAGAAGTGGCAGTCTAATTGATGGTGCTCAAAGACGAGACTGGGGACCCTGCTTGTCCGTTTGCGAAATTGGTTCGATGGCGGCGTGCTAGGTTCTGAATGCTAGTAGGTTTTACTCGATTGCGATTCGGTATTGACCCCCCAGTGCCAGAGTGATTTTTGGTAGCCAACTACTGATTGCACGGATTTTTGTAACCATTATTTCAATGCTCGGATGGCACAATTTCTAGCGGAAAGTGAATAAAATGGAATCCCCGTAATACTACATATTGTGGTTCTCGACACAGCCTCACGCTATAAGTGCAATCACAATTCGAGATATGCGCAACGGGTTCCGTTGACATTTGTTTACAGACTATCAATATCTAAGTGGAAAATATGAAGCGCAGCCGCCACACAAATAAGCACATTGAGGCAGCGGTTGCCTTTGCAGAGTCAAATGGATGGAGAATCGAGCCTCGAAAGGGGCATTGTTGGGCGCGTATTTTTTGCCCAAACGCGGATAGGTCAGGTTGCCGTATGTCAGTGTGGAGTACACCTACAAGCCCTCAAGACCACGCGAAAGACATTCGCCGTCTAGTTGAGAAATGTTCATGTGAAGGAGGCAAAAATGGAAACGTATGAGTTCACATTCGTGGTCGATGTTGCCGACCCGCATGCTGATGACTTCGAAGATATTTTCTTTGAAGCTGGATGTGCTGACGCAACTTTGGCGTTGATGCATGGCGCGATAGCGGCTTGTTTTCACAGAAAGTCAGATTCGTATAAAGAAGCAGTTTTGAGCGCTTATGAAAATATCTTGGCAACAGGCTCAGAAATCATGCGATTTGAACCTGACTTTCTTGTGAGCGCATCCGAAATTGCGTCACGCGCTGGTCTCACCAGAGGTGCGGTAAGTCACTATGAGAAAGGTGAGAGAGGCAAGAACTTCCCGAAGCCTTATGCACGCGTCACTACCAATAGCCCCCTATGGGATTGGGTGGAAGTATCGCACTGGCTATGCGCTCAGGGTAAGTTGTCCGAAAATGAGTATAGACTTGCTCAAGTATCGCGAGTCATCAATTTCAACGTCCAAACTGGCAGCGGCTTTGACAAAGCGTGCGCTGATGTTGAGGCTGCTCTAGGCGAGCCCATAGCGGCATAAGTCAACCAAAACGACCACATATTGGCCCCGCTTCGGCGGGGCTTTTGCTTTTTAAATGTACGTTTATCAAAGTGGTAAATGCACATAATCGGGCATTGCGCGCAGTTATTGCCGGAAGGATCTCGCATGGCACAATTTTCACGAAAAGAGCTGTACGATAAGGTGTGGAAAACGCCGATGGAAACGCTGGCAGAAGAGTTTGGGATGTCCGGTAGGGGCCTAACGAAGCTTTGCAAGCGCCATGAGATACCAACGCCCCCTCGAGGTTACTGGGCGAAAGTTCAAGCCGGGCAAAAGCTCCCCAAGTCGCCACTTTTGAAGCCACAGCAACCCCAGCCAAGAATGGTGACGGTTCAGGATCGCAGGCCGAAAAAGAAGGAGGCCAAAAAGAAAAAAGAGGCAGTAAAGCAGGCCAAACAGCAGGTAAACCCCGTGGTCAGTATAGGCAAAGTTCCGGCGCATATGAGAGGCTTGCATTGGATCGTTGCTCGCTGGGTCGCTGAGCACAAAACAGCCCACGAAAAAGCCAAAAAGGAAGCCCGCAACCGAAAGCAGCATGATTGGAGTGGGACTGACTTTGAGGAAGAGTTCGGGTGGGACCTCCAGTGGGGGCAGATTGACGCCGAAATTGATTTAACCGAACGCGACAAATACCGCTTTCGAATGACCAGCGCGTTCCTGAAGGGTTTAGAGCTCAATGGCGTCAAGGCGCTCGAAGGGAAAATCAACGGAGAGTTGAAGATATCTTGCTCGGGCCAGACAATAAAAATCCTGGTCAAAGAGAAAATGCTCCAGGATCGACGCAAGCCTTCGCAACGGGAAAAAGACTGGACGGCATACCCGGACCATCACAACTCCGCACTGCGCCCCTCGGGATTTCTCAGGATCCATTCAAAGACCTACGTCGGTGGTGATGGCCTGAAAGACCAGTGGATCGAAACCGAAACTTGGAAAGGTGGTGAATTTCTGTCTTCGGTAATTGGTGACGTACTTGCTATGGGGCCGATACTGGTACGTAGAGAAGAAGAAGCTAGAGAGCGCGAGCGTCAATATCTAGTCGAACAACAAAAGAGGTTCGAAGAGCAACAGCGAACTCGGATTGACGAAGAGCGATGGCAGCAATTCAAGCAGCTATCGAGCAATTGGGAAGAGGTCCAGCGCCTGCAAGGGTTCTTGAACGAGCTTCGCAATAGGCCAGACGACTTTGCGTACGAAACTGACGGGAATTCCATGAATGACTATCTGGCTTGGGCGCAAAACAAGATTGATGAATTGGACCCATTTTTTCGACCTGAAGCCAAAAACAGTGAGGATGTGTGACCCGCTTCACTGAACCACTCTTTAAGCCCCGGCACATTGAGGGCAGTTAACGAGTTAGCGCTCATGTTGTGTTGAGAGCGCGGTTTTCTATTTCCCCGTTGGTAGGACGCGCCTGCATAAGGCGCGTCCTTTCCGTTGTGTGATTAGCAGTCAATTAATGGTGGTGGTGCCCGCCATGTCCTCCACCATTGTGTCCGTGGTGGTGCCCGTGTCCGCTTCCGTGCGAATGGCCATGAGGCGCGGGCTGATAGAACCTATTGGGATAGTAAGGGCTGTAGTGACATGCCGGGTCTTGTGGTGCGTGATAGCAATATGGGCCTGGAGCTGGGTGGTACGGATGGTAGGGGTGGTAATACCGGTTCCAGGAGGGGAACCACGGATACGCTTGGTAATGGTTGTCCCAGTATACTTGGCTGAAATCTACAATCGCGATACCCAGAGCTGCAGCCAACACCGGATTCATTACCTTCTTTGTTCCATCGCTATCCGTGAGGATGTAGTTGGAAGAGATCCAGCCTCGAGCGCCGTTCCATCCGGTGTCGCACCAGCTATAGCCTGTTTGGCAGCCGAAAATCTCTATCGTTGCATCTTGTGGAAGCGTTGCGACCACTGGGTAACTTGTGTTTGGCCCGGCTCGCATATGGACGGACGTAGTTGTGAACCCTTGTGTCTGAGCGGATACTGTGCTCGCGAGCATAGACACCAAGAACGCTGCCGTGATGGCAATTAAAGAAAGTCTCATTCGTCTTCTCCGTGGCAGAGGAAATGAAAAAATATCAGTGCGGAGAGCGATTTGAGTCAAGAACCGCTTCGCAGTCAGCTTGGAAATCAAACATGAATCCGATGACGTGTATCCATTGCACTGAGAAAATCCTTGAGAGGAGCCGAGGAATCGTCTCTCTTTTAAGTGCAGTTTGAAAACGAACAATCTTTTTGGGGTACAGAATGAACCAGAGAGTTGGAGCCGCCATAAGTTTGGTAATGTTCGCATTCGCAAATCCGGTCATTGCCGGAGAAGATGATTGGGTCGGATTGTATAAAGGCCTCGATATTTTGGACGGATCAATCGACTACTTATCTATATCTCAAAAGGATGCGGTTACCTATGAATTAAGGGTGGTCCCCTCGGTAATCTCGCTTTGCCCAACTGGGCAGGGTTGGATCGTCGCTGAGGGCGTGCTGCAAGATGATGGCAGCATGTTGCGTCAGAATGGCCAAGTGTTTTGTGCGGGTGAAGAGCCAGCCGAAGTACCGGACCGATTGCTCACCAGAGATCCGGAAACCGGGATAATCAAGTATGGGGCGACGGATGACAGCCGACCTTTGATTTACCACAAGGTTTCCTCAGACTAGCGTGCGCGCGCGTACTGCGCAGACAACCTTGTAACCTGCTATTCCTGTTACATCGAATTACGTTGGAGGATGCGTGTTATGCAGGGGCATGAAGTGGTCTATGTCGCAATCGACAGTGCGCGGATTGAAAAATTGGAGCGGCAAATAGACCGTATGGAATGTGCTCTGCAGCGGCTGCTCGAACCGGCCCGACAGGATTGGATAACAGTTCAGGAATGCGCCAAACTTGTTAGTCGCTCAGAATCGACCGTGAGCCGATGGATACGGCATGGGATGATTGAAACGAAGTCTGTGGGCGGTCGGCGATTGGTCAGGAACCCCTGCTAAACCCGCTAAACGGTGTCCATGGCGTGGGAGGCTGCTTGGATGGGGTGCGCTCAATTTTGAGCAGATCCCCGCGCGCGTAGCGACCTCCGATAAATCTTTCAGGGTGTCTAAATTTGGAGAGACCCGAAAGAAAGCCCCACACCGGGCGCAACCGATGCAGGGCAGGACCCGTTGGGACGGGTAATGGTTCACAAGACAACTAATAGCAGATGCAGAATCATTCCGCAACATAGGGAGTCCAAAACCGGAACGTATGCTGGACAAACAGAGACTCACGCCGTATCTAAGTGATACCTTTCTGGGTGGTTCACAGACGTTGGCGGCAAGGGGTAACGGGATACCAATGGGCGCAACCAAATCCCAACCGCAGTCCGAAAGATTGAAGCGGGGTTGCCGGAAGCCAGGGAAGGCTTTCGCAAGTAGCAATCGACCGGCGGCGTTTCCCCTCTGCGACCAACGGGCCTCTGACTGACCGACGGCGACCGACGCTATGGTACAGCAAGGCAGCGGGACCAACTCTAGCCAGGTGCTAGGGCTGGTCGTCCTATGCCTCTTTCCCTCCCTCAGGCTCCCTCTGCTATGGTGCGCAAGTGGTTCAAAACGAAACGACACGCTGGCACGGTTACAAGCTGACTGGCCGACAAGCTGACTCGGGCGGTTTTGAACGCGAAAACCAAATCGGTGGAAACTGCGAATGGTGTTCGGGGTTTGGTGCCTGCTTTCAGGCATGGAACGGGGCGGAGTAATGGAACAACTTGTTCCGAAACCTGGGGGCAAGAAAATGGTGCAAGATGCATCGAAACTCGGTGACAGGAAAGTGGAACCAGAAGTTCCAGTTTAACCGGACGCAAATAGACTCAATCTGGCTGAGGTCCAGCGTCTCTACCATCTGGGAGACTGGTGGGAACAGTTGGCCCACCAGTAACCCTCTGTTCCCAAAGGCTCTTTTCTTATTACGAACGCCGGGCCGTCTTATTGCGGGATATTCCGTACTTATACCAAAGCCCCATTTTATAATGAGTAACCGTTTGTCTTTGCTTGAGAATGTGCAGACTGGTGGAAAGCAATCACAATTTACGGCAAGCCGTAACTAATAACCGAGTGGTCAGGCGGTTCGATAACTTGAGTCAATGAACCCAATTTCCGCTAAGGCCTGCAAATTGGCAGGGAGACGCATTGCTGGTAATTAGGATCGTTTTTCACACAGGTCGTTTCTGGCCACCTACAGTTTGCCGGACTACTAGATTCGTTCCCGGCGGAACCGCCATAGGACTGGCCGTTTACTGAAGTAATTATTGCCGCTGCTGAACCGAGCCCTAGAAGGAGGTCACCAATACTGGGGCTGTATCGTGGTCCCGAACCTTTTGCTACTTGCCTTCTGAGGCCTTCGACTTGTGCCTTTTGTTCTTCGACCAGTTTTTTCAATCGCCTCAGAGAATCGATATCTTCTTGAAACCGTTGGTGCCCGCATCCACGCTGAACGCGTTCAAGAAAGTCAATTTGATTGACAAGGGACTGGATACCTTCGTCACTTGTGATATCCGATCCTGGCGACTGAAACGACGGATCTGTTTTAAGAAGTTCTCTTACGTAGGCGTCGTTGCAAAGAGGGCTGTCCTGCTGAGATATTGGCTGGCGAGCGCCGGTCGAGGATGCACCTGAGTTTATTGCGGTGTCACAAGCTACCACCGAAATACAGGTAAAAAACGCAATCTGAATTCGTATCAACCAAACCAACATACCAACCAGGTTACCACAAGCTTTGAAGGATAGAGAGTTATTTGTTATTCCAACTCGGGGCAGAAACGCCATTCCCGATTTCCCGATATCGGTTGTTTCCCGAATTGGAAAAAACTCAGATTCCGAACTGACCCCCTGCTACATCTGCTACTTCTGCAACATGGGATATGCTCCACGGTGGAGCGAAACTATGCACATCTGCACAGAATGCTTAAACTGGAGATTATCTCCACATTTGCGGTATCATCAGCAAAGGTTTTGTCCGGGGAATTGCGGCCAACTTGGCCAGATTTCCCAATTCGCCAAGTTGGCATCTTTCCCCAAACCGGGAATTCCCGGCCTGACGACAACCGGCAGGGGGGGGTGAACGATCCACGTCCCCACAGACATGATACGCGGGCCCGTAGCGGCGATATGGACAGTCAGACAGCCCGATACGCCCCGGAACCGTGCAATGCGCCCTGACGGGCGTGTTTGGAGCCTGTGCGGTGAAATGCGGGATCACCCCATATTTGTGACCGTGTGGAACGAGTGCACCACAAGGCTGACAGGCTCGGCAAAAGTCCGATTATTGGACATTTGAAGCCAGCCGACCTTTGTGAACTCGCAATCTGTCTTTTGCCACGTCCCCCATTGAGGGTTTGTCGTAATTTCGGCCACGTCCGCCATTGGCGATTGTGTGATTAGCAGTCATTTAATGGTGGTGAAAAGCCATTCAACTCTAACGATTGTAGCGGTCGTTCGCGCTTCAACTAGTGCATGTCGGATGGTGCTGGTTCTGGAATAAACCAAGGTTGTCATGTATGTTTGACAGTGAATTGGGCAAGAGATGGTAATAATTCTATTTGCCCTATGACATTTTGCAGAAGTGCCAAACTTTGGAATTGAAGCGAGATTTGAGGCAAGCGGAGCAAAAAGATGATTGGGAACGCCGAACAAAAGCTCAACGAAGTTTTTAACATTCTTCGAGCAAAAGGCTTGAAAATCAGGCGTAAGCACGTTCAAGGGTACTATCAGTTACAGGACACTGAAAGCGGCGGGATCGTTAGAATAGCTATTCACAGTTCTTCATTGTCATTTGTAGGCAAACCGGAAGGTGCGAAACTTCTAAGACATATTCTATCCACATCTACGGGCGCACCTACTCCAGAACCTTTTTGCTCGGATGTTTCCAAGAGTCTTCGAAGCCAAAGTGAATCTCAGTGGCTTAGCGCTAGTGCAAACGAACCAGCAAGGACAGCAATGCAATCCGCGATGACTAACATGGTGGACCAAGATGTAGTAAATGCTGAAGATACGGAAAACGCGAGTTTCGCTGCTGTTTTGGCACTTTTGGTGATACTCACGTTGTTAGCTTTAGTGACAAGTATTAGCCTAGGTTTTCCATTCATTCTGTGCCTTATTCTAACCCCAGGTTTGGCGATGTTATGGTGGGTTGTTGGGGCGCTTGTCGTCAGTATTGGTGAAAGCCAATCTGAGAAGTATGAGGAACGGTTTTTAAGAAGCTTGCAGATTGTGCCGTACCAAAAACGCCCAATGGCGGTAATCTTATGGCCCTTCACAGCAGTACATTTCTTTTTGAGATGGTGCATGCAGAGACTCGATAGGGACATAGAACCAAGAGTCCATAAAAACTAAGTCAGATTATCTGAGTGGGCTAGGCTATTCTATGTTGTCCACCCTTGCGGGCTTTACAGGGCGTGTGAGGGTGTCCATTTTAGATACATGACTGTTGCAGACCTGTCCATTTTCCAACTGTATTGCGTCGTTGCTGCCTCAGCTTCGATATTTGCGGCTTTTTGTTGGGCCCTTTTGACAGTGGCCACAGACGGCGACCGTCAACTTTCCTGGCTCGGGTGGGGTGCCCTCACAATCGCATCAGTCGGATTGGTAGCAGGCCCCGCGCTATACGGGGCCTGGATACTTTACTCTGGGCTCAACTGAGGCCCGGTTGCGTTCATCATCAAGGCGCGCACAATCATTTCCTTTACCTTGTCCGGTGCCTTAGTGACGGCGCTCTGAACTTGTGCTGGAACCCCGGCCTTTGTCAGCATTTCAGCAATTACAGGTGCAACTCTGGCCTCCCGTCCTGCCGTCATGTGCCTCAGAGCCGCTGCTCCGCCGCGTCTCGCCAGCAATGCCGCTGCAACACCGCCTCCAGCGCCTTGCAAATCCCCCGTGACAGCATAACCCGCGCCAGCACCGCCTGCGCCAAGAAGGCTTTGCTCAATCAACTGACGGGCCGTGGTTGAGTTGCCTGTAAGGGCTCTATGCGTCTCGCCAAAGGTTCTTTCGTTGGCAATCTGCTTCTGAACTGCTGCGGCACCCTTCGGCCCCAGAGCGGCTTGCATAGCGTCCTGCTGGCGTCGTGGGCCAAAGAGGTTATCAACTGCCCCCGGTGTGTCTCTGCGGTTCTGTAGCTGGTCTATCTTGCCCGAGGCATACCCCTGCGCAACTTCGTCGGGGTGCGCCATTGCGGCTTTCTCAGCGCGTCGGGCATAGTCTGCCGAGATACGGGGTTTTGCACCTTCAGCGCCGATGTTAACCGCGTTTTCCCTTGTCCGGGCACTTGCTGCCAACTGCCTTGCTCCACCGTATTCCGGCATCAGTTCGTCAATGCGCTGGCGAACCTGCTTTGATAGCATTCCCGCAATTGATTGCTCGTTGTTCGGACCCTGGCCCAGTGAGGGGCGAGACATGTCGTCCAAGGCTTTCTTAGCCTCATCGAGTACCGCGAGTGATGACGGCTCACCGGATATGCCCTCGGCAGCCATACGGTCCCGTGCGAGGCGCTGGCCCTGTTGCAGAGCCTTTCTGCCCATGTCGGTCTGAAACAAGTCGTCAAAGGCTGACATGTCGATGTCGTGGCCCAAAGACCGGGCCTCATCGTAGGCAGCGTTGATGCTGGGGCGGCGACGTTTACGAATAGCGCTCACTAAGTCGTCAACGGATTGCGGCTGATCCATTCGAGACGCGGTTAACAGACTATCCGTCAAACGGTCGCTCTGACCCGCCATACGCGTCCGTGAGGCCGTTTCCAGCAGTTCACGGGCCTCTGGGCTGGAATTGGCCGCTGCACGCCCCAGAGCGCGCCCACGCTCACCCATGACGTCAACCAACGTGCCCTCTGGCCCCAGGTCGTCCAATTTGGCAACTGCTTCAGGTGTGAGGGCCTGCTTGATCCGTGCTGTCGCCTGTGAAGCTGGCTTGCCAACGCGGCGTGAAACATACCCGCTGACGGCTGGAGCAACTGACAAGGCACCAGCGGCTGCACCACCGGTTAAACCGCCGATGGCTGCACCCTCAGCAAAACCCGTGGCACGTTCGTCAAAACCGCCATCAGTGTGTCCGGTGCCAGCAAGCCCACCGTACAGACCGCCGTCGGCAATAGAGCCCCCGATTACCTTACCTGGCGTCCTTGCCTTCGCCGCGAGACTCAAACCCGCCTTGCCAATCCCGGCAACACCCGTTGCAAGACCCGCCACATCGCCGACCGTCGAGGCTGTGGGATGGTGAACGTCAGCCGCCATTGACCGGGCCTGTTGTCGCTCAAGGTTGCCCGAGAAGTCGCCAAAGTCACCACCCACACCCGTTGCGGTATTGCCTGCCGCCATAAGCTCGTCACCGAAACCGAACAGGCCGGTATCCACCGCGCCTCGTACCCCTGCGCCGATGCTTTCGAAGTCTCGAATGTTTGCCCGTGGCACAATCCCGCTCTGGCGCAAGCCGGTCATGGCCCGTTCAAACAGTGATGGGGTGTAGGGGGCGACGGTTGAGCCATCCCCCATCGGTTGTTGTGCGTACCTCTCCCAGGGCTTTCCTTGCGGTTCGCCCTTCGGCTTTTTGTACTTTTCCCAAGGTCCAGCCATCAGTTCACTTGCTCCCAGTTTGAAGGGTCTTGCGGGTCGCCGCCGAGAAAGCGGTATCCGTCCTCGATAGATCCGATTTGCGGAGCGCCAGCTTGCGGCGTGTCGGCCTGTTCCGCTCCAGCGTGGCCACCAAGTTCTATCTGCCGGTACATTTCGCGGGCCTCATCGTCAGGAATGCCCTCGTGGATGATCCGGTTGTAGATGCTTTCAAGCCGGTCCAGATTGTAGACAAGGTCACCTTCTTCCTGTGCCTGTTCCAAACTGCCGAACACTGCTTGCAGCAGCCTGTTTTCAAACTCGGAAACTTGACCCAATGCGCCACCAGTCGGGGATGCATCCCGCATAGACTGAAGTTTATCGAAGCCGATATTGGCCTTGATAGTCGTCAGTCTGTTTTTGAGTGCCCCGCCTCGGGTGCTGTCGATTACTGAGGCTGCTTTACCCGCCAAACCGGTTGCTGGGGAAAGCAGTGATTGACCGGCAATCAGTTCCTTGGCGATACCGATTTCATCCAGGACGATGTTCGTTGACACCACCTTGGCCTCTTCGGCCTTTGCATCGGCAACGCTGGTGTCCTCAGGTCCGCCGGGAACAGGGGTGTAGCTGATGAGCCTGCCGTTCGCGTCCCGGTTCGCCATGTAGCCTTGCGGAATTGTCCCCTCGGTTGTCAGAGAGATGTTGGTGCCGCCGCCACCGATCCGCGAAATCTTCCCGTCACCGCTCTGCTGATAGCTGCCTGCTGGGTCTAGGCCCATTTGGGTTTCTTGCTCGTCAGTCAGAAGGGTGTAGCCCGGCTGCGGGTTCTGCATACGCTCAAGCTCAAGCTGGGCCTTTTGCAACTGAAGGTGTCGCAGCGGGTCATTCGCCTGCTCCCAGCGTTCATATGCCCGGTCGTCAGCCTCCTTTCGGTCCTCCAGCTCGGCCATCAACATGGCTTTCTGCTCTTGGCTCAACCAGGGGCTGGAAAAGGCTTCATAGAAGGCGCTGTAGTCGGCGCGCTGCGGCGCTGCGCCCCCCCGATACTGTGCCTCTCGGCGCGCCCGGTGTTCCTCTGCCGGGCGCAGGAAGTCATTCACGATTGCCGCCGCCGCGTCTGAGCGATTGCGCGTTGAAAGAATGTTCCGCCCTGCCGCAGACTCAGAGCCTTGAAGCTCGTGAACCAAGAAGTCCAACTGTGTATTAAGGTCTGATACAGGCTTGCCCTGTGACTGTGCAAATGCCTCAAGCTGCCTGCGGCGTGGCCCTGTCCATTGAGCAAGGCCGTATCCGCCGCGTGAACCGGGCACCAATGGAGCGTGTTCGTTTATGTCGGTGCGCAGCCCGCTTTCATCTCGGAAGTTGTCAATGAACCCATGGGCAACGTGTTCTGGTAGCCCCCTGTCCGAAAGCCCTTTCAGGATTTGGCCCTCTATCGACATGTCGTCGTCTTTGCCAAGTGCGGCCATTGTGGCGTCACCAATTTCCTGCTCCTCAGAACGGGGTGGGATGCCTGCCATCTGAGCGGGCCAGAGCTGGAGGCAAAAGGCTTGGGTTCACGGCCCTGCAATGCCGCCGCAATCAGCTCTTTGGCCTTGCTGTCTCCTTGGGCCTCACCCTCATCTATTTGGTTCATCATCCCGCGATACATCAGGGCGTTGCCGATGGCTGACAAACCTTCACCAACGTTTCGAGGCGTTCGCCCAACATTAGCCGCCAATGCATCTGCAATTCGGCGCTTTGTTTGTAGTTGCCTGTGAGAAATGCCGGTATCGCCGCCAAAGACGAAACCCGGTTTCTTCGGTCCTTTGTATCTTGTGAATTCCATTATGCCCTTGCCTCTGTTCCTGCGTGTGACTGCGCGAGCGCCAACGCGTGATGAATTTCCCGCCAGCGGGCTTTAGCGCCTTCTGACTGGCGTTTTCGGCCTTCTGCGGTCTTTGCGCCGGTGGACAGCCCTCCATGCAGGCGACAACGTGTTTTGCCCTGCATGGGTTCCTCCATGCATCGCGTGCCGTCAGGTAGTCTCGCCCCACAAATCTCGGTCATTGACGCCTCCCTGCCATGATGCCAGCGCCAGCCAACCCAAACAGCCCGCCTACGGTTTGGTTGTAGCTGTTCAAATCCTGTTGATAGCCCGCCATTTCCTGTCCGAATGCGTTGTTGATGTTTCCGGCCACGTCGGTCGTCGGGATATTCGTTTGAGGCGTGTTCACGAAGTTTGGATGCGAAACCTGGGAACCGCTCATCAGTGCGGTGATTTCGTTAATCGGCTGGTTTCTCTGGGTTAGAGCAGAGTTCATGCCTGTATTGTAGCTATCGAGCATAAACCGGCTGCGGTCGTTCATCTGGCTTTCGCGGATGTTTGCAATCTCGCGGTCATATGCCTCAGAGCCGATGTTAATACCCCGGTTTGCCAGTTGTGCCGTCAGCGTTTCCATATCCTGTGAATTGCGCTCAGAATTCAGGCTATCATACAGCCCACCGGCCCATGCCTCATGGTCGCCCACATTGTACTGAAACGGTTCAGCCATGTAGTCGCCCAAGAAACGTGACTGGTCGTTGGCTAAAGTAGCCAAGTTCAGGGAAGCTGCATCGCTTTGCTTTTTGATGGCCTGTTGTTGCGGAGAGAGCGTTTGCGTGGCCGTGTAGGTCGGAAGTTTGTACTTCTTGCCCGTGTATGGGTCTTTGAACCTATACGTCCCTGTCTGCTCATAAGACAGCGTACCGTCAGGCGTGACCTGACCGACCATATTGGCATTCATGTTCGCAAGCGCGGTTGCAATGCTCGTGCCTGTTTGAGCCGCAGATGTTTCGCGTGGATCTGGTGGCTCAGGCGCTGATGGTTTTCCCATTGGCTCGTTTCCTTCTGTAAGTTGAGGCGGGTTAATGGCTCTTTCGCCATCCCCACGATGCGACGGGGCCAGACGAAAGCGGCAACACGCCATTCTGATGGAAACCTGCTGATTGCATTAGCCAAGTGTTGGGCCAATTCACCACACAGTTGGCCGTCACATATTCAGGGTCTTCCGCTTCCCAGAAGGACCGGACGACTAACTTCAATTCCTCATCCAGCCCTTCACATTGGGGGTCTGCGAAATGAATCGTTAACTGCCACACACCGCTCAAGACACTTTCAGAGAAGATGCCCACCGTGCCATTGATGCGCCAAAATTGAACCCGACCCGAACGGATCAACGCGGCTCTGTCCTCATCAATGCTTTCGTAGTCTTCAGACGTAAGTTCGTCTGTTGGATTTAGTCGATGAGCCTTCTGTCTGGCCCCTTGCTTATCTGCTTGTGTCGCTACCATTGCCGCCCCCCTATTTTGTTGCTATTGGGGTATCATAATACCCCATAAAAGGCAAGGCCGAAGCGGGGCTGTATAGAGAACAGTGGGGTAAAATAACACTCATTCGGCGAGCCAACTATTGCCGTATATGTGAGGCAAAAACGAATTAACTTTGTGTGGTCGGTGTGGTCTGGTATCGAATTTCGATATGTTGATGTAAGGTTATTACATGTCACTCGACTTAACGCCGAACTCATTTGAAGCCTCAGACTTTCTAAAGGCTGTTTCTCATGAGGGCCGGTTGACGATCCTTTGTCATCTTGCGTCCGGCGAGAAGAGCGTATCAGAGCTGATTGAACTGTTATCTGAACGCCAGGCAGCAGTATCCCAGCAACTCGCGCGGCTTCGCTTATCTGGATTGATAACTTTCCGGCGTGAAGGTAAGTCCTTGTATTATAAAATTGCCGACAAGAGGGTGGTTCCACTGCTCGAAGTCATTTACGAGTTGTTCTGTGAAGATGAGAGGAAGAGCGGGGATTCCCGAAATTGAGACACGCGCCTGCCACTGGCCATTCAGCAGTTTTCAACGCATTCAAAATTCGCTCGAACAACGCAGAGTGGGACGCTGCTATGTGGGCGGCGTGTAAGTTAATGTCCCTGCATGACAGCCGAACAGACACACTGACTGACTTCACAGAGCTGTGGGCTGGTGGATTGAGACCATCAGAACCGTTGGGATCGTGAATATGAGCGCCATAGTACAAGAGCCCAAACTCGACGAGTCAAAACTCATTCTGTCCGAGCTGTGCCAAGCTGTCATAGTTGATGGCTACCGCTTCGAAATCGAAATCTATCGCCTTGAAGAGCAGGACAGTTGGACTTTGGAGGTCATTGACTTCGAAGGTGCCAGCTATGTCTGGGATGACAAGTTCGGCTCCGACTTTGAGGCCAAGCAAGTGGCCGTAGAAATCCTGAACAACGAAGGCGCAGCAGGTTTCATCGGAAATGAACTGAAGACTTAGGGTTGCGTAAGCCCAGCAACGTTTTTGCGCCTCCAATTTCCGATTTCACTCGGGTACTTGAAAGGTATCAAACGCTCCAATTGAGCGTCATTTGTGTCTGTGTGACTATCGCAGCGGGGCGGCCATTGGGCAGGGCGACGGTGGTTTGCCAAATCATCGTCTTTCGACCTCGATGCAGGGGCGAACAGGTCAAGGTAACTTCATCGCCAATTTTGATGGGTCGGATGAAGTTCGTTTTGCTTTCCAGAGTTGTGGTGCTGGCACCGTCACTAAGGTTAACTGCCGCAGCAACGCCGCCTATTGAGTCAGCGGCCCCCATAATTGCTCCACCATGCATCACCCCGTTTCGGTTGCCCATTTCAGGCCGTACCAGCAAACGCGCTGTGACTTCTGTCGGCGATACCGAAACCAGCTCCAATCCTAGGGATTGGGAGAAAGGTGGTAACCAGTCTTGGAGGTTTTCTTTGTCCATTTGCGATGAAGGCTATTGAACGACGAACGTTCATTCAAGACACCGAGGACGCCGCCGTGACGGCAAGCAAAGGAAGTCTCACTAGTCTTCACCCTTGTAATGTTGAAAATAAAGCTAGAGCCGTTTCCAAATGACACCAGATTCACCTATCGCTACCAAACGCGTGTCTTCCGCGTGGGTTTCACAAAGCGGGGCGACAAGATATGCACCTCTTTTCATCTGGCCGACAAGGCGTCTTTCATATTCGGCCTCAGCTGCATAATCCGAGAATGGCCTATGGCTAAACACTACGTCAAATGGCGAGTAGTCTAACTTTAAGGCGTCGTCTTGCCAGACACTGTCACCCAAATTGTAGAAATCGCGAGCAGCACTGATGTAGGGTTCGACAATGTCTATTCCTTCAATCGTGGACCAAAGCAGTAGTCCGCCGTTTCGAAGGACATAGAGGTTTCTGCCAGGACCACATCCCACTTCCAGAAAGCGAATAGGGCGATAGCGGAATTTCCCATCGTTGTAGTCTGGATCGTCCGTAAGTAGAGTATCCAACTCTATCATGACGCGGAGAAATTCTCTTAAGTCATAGCTAACGTAGGGGAAAGACTTAGGGTCAAAATCGGTATCTTCGAGAGCACTGGCGATTGTGGGCATACCAAGCGCCGCAGCTTCTGAAGCAATAACGACGCGAGACAACGCCTGCGCACTAAGCTCTGAATGCAGCAGTGTTTTGGAAACAGCCGCCAGTGCCTCTGCTTCAAAGTACAGGTTGTCTTTCGCTTCACCAAGATAGTCGATGAAACGAGGATCTTCGGTCTCTGCCATATTTGATGAACCTCTTCTGAAAGCTGGTATTTTTGTCGGCAATTGGATGTCAGGTTATCTCATTCCAACACAGGGTCTAGGGCTTTGGCTTCAGTGAATACGTTGAACACTTCTTAACTTGATGGTTGCAGGTCTGCGCGGCATACTATCCTTTAGGGTGTTTTGAGCTGCCGTTGACAGCTATTAGAAACCCGTGTCACGCATGACGAGCTTCAGTCGGCTTGCTTAGACTGTTGAAACATCGAAAGAGTCAGGAGAGCTGAAATGGCAGACGTTGCAAAGTTAGGAAAGAAACTACACGAGTGTATTGCGGCATACGACAAGGAAGCGAAATTACTTGCAAAGCTGGAAAAGGAGCTATCCGTTCATCAGGCTAAGATGAAAAGTGGAAACCCCTCTTTGATTGGTGCCGCTGCCGCGAAGTTCGCCACACTGATGCCTAAACTTGCCATGCAGCAAAAGAAAGTTGATGTCGCTCGCAAGAACATGGGGAAGGCAAACGACGCAGTAGCTAAGGCCACCAAGGGCACCTAATTGTACAACGCTCGCGCCTTTTTACTGGTGCAAAGATTGGGCAATTGAGACTTGCGCTGTTGTTTGGACCCTTCCGAAGAACTCGGTTTTAACCTTTTTCTAAATCGGAAAGATAATGAACACTGTTGAGCGAGATATTTTTATAGCGCAAGAAATAGCCTCAGAGATGTTCGCCGACGAAGCATTTCAGGAGCTATACGAAACCGCTGAGGACGAACAAGGGCGTGCAGAGCGAATTTTGTTTTATTTAATCCAAAAGTCGCGCCAAACCGAGCCGTAAGTACATAAGCACCTGCGGTCGTAACATTTGACCCAAAGGCCGCAGGGTAACTTAGAGATCCAGTAGCCCTCGTTCTCTTAGCTCAGCCAACGCGCTCGGATCGTGTTTTGCTATTCGCCTTTCCAGTGCTGCCAGGCATCGCTCCAAAGTCACGGTCGTTAGCTTGCGGTAAACTTCTTCGCTCATGCCAGCAGTCGCGCTTGAAATCGCCAAATACACGCGATTGCGAAAGTCTTCTTCGTACTCACACTCGCTACGGACCAGTCGCGCCAATCCAACTTCCGGGAATTCGCCAGCCATTAACGAACCTGTGGCGTCCGTTTCAAACTGCGGGCTCCAATTAGGCTCCCCGTCAAATGACACCTTCTCCAGCTTTCCAACTCTGTTTCTGATACTCATTCCAGCCCCTCCGCGACGCGCTTAACTCGAACCCGAAACTCTTCCATCGTTTCGCCGTCGATGCTGGTGACCTGGCTGCCCGACTTCGGCCCCTTCATTATGTAGGCAAACGCAGGAGTCCGGCCCTCATCGTCGCCCGGCTGCCTGGGAATTACACCCCCGTCTTCACGATACTTTGGGGGCATAGAACAGACGATTATCGAGTCCATTTCATTTCCCCTCTTCGGATTGGCCACACGTTCAACTTTCTCTATGCGTGATTTCAGACTCATTGGTTCTGCTCCTTCAATTCCGTCTCAGCTCGTGAAATAAACTCAGTTTCTGTTTCATCGTTCCTGCGGCTAAGCAGTTTGCCAAAACAGCGAATTGTCGAAAGCCGTTCAATCAAGCTTCCGTCTGCGGCTCGGCTGACGATTGTGCGATACACGGTGAATTGCCGTGGTCCGGCTGCCGTCCGCGTTTCCAGCTTTGTGACTCGTCTGAACATTCCACTCATTTCGCTGCCTCCAATGCTGTGATCCTGCGTTCAAGTTCGGTGGTTTCCAGAACTCGCCTGTACTGCTCAACCAATCCCATGACAGTGGCCCCTTCCAATGGAGATACTTCGCCCTGAGAAACTGCCTGTAAGACCGCCTGCGCGGCCTCTGAGGCGTCTGCGGCGGATTTGATGGGAGGCAGGTCAAAACTAACCGGCGCGTCCTTTCTGGTGGGTGCGATCCGCTCCAGGCAAAGACGCAGGGCCGTACTGTCGCCCTCAAGCGCCATCTCAACCGCCTTTTGGGTGATTTGCTCAGATTGACCCTCCAGCAGTTCTTCAATCGCCCGAGTGACCCGGTGACGGGTTCCTCGGGGCTTGCCGGGGTTGCCGGTAGCAAAAGTGCCGTCCGGGTTTCTGTCGTCCGTATTCGTTCCGTTTTTGCGGTCAGATTCATCAGTCATTGCTCATGCCTCGCTTGTTGGATTGTTGGTGCAGAAGGTGCCTGTTTCCCCCAGACCCCCCTGGTAGATAAGGATGTCATCAATATTGAGCCGGGGACCCTGCCCAAATGGGGTGTTTTCGGCGCAGATTTTGAGCCGCCCTGTCATCATTTTTGAGCCGCCTTTGGCTTCCCCGTCGCATATTTTAAGACGGTGCTGTCATCATTTTGATGACGGGGTTTTTCTTTTCCGTTGGTCCCTTTTGGGTTATGAGTTGGGGCCTTCACCACTGGAAAATCCGCCCCCTCCGACCACTGCTTGTAGAGCCGACGACCGCCGTCTCCGTGCGCTGTTGGTAGAGATATCTCTGTGAGTTCAAACAGCGGTGAAGTTGCGACACCACTTTCACCAAGCTTGGGTGGTTTGGTGACCGCTATGAAGCCTTTGACCTGCAACTCGCGGAAGCCATTCGCGACCGTGTTACGAGCGACACCAAGACGCTCTGCGGCCTGCCGAACGCTGAGACTGATCCTGCCGTTATTGTTGTTGTCCGGCCCACGCCACTCCAGCTTGAGCCAGGGGTAAAGAGACTGCGCGACGGGGGAGAGCGCCCGCCAAGCGGGCGTCTCCATCATGTTTCGGACAAGCTTGGTGAAATGCTCGCCGCGTTTCTCGTTTCGCCTATCGCGCCCCATCTACGCAGCCTCCGCCTTGCTGAGCGCGTCAATGAAGTCGGGAAGCAACTCAGCCTTGAAGGCGACACCTTGCTTGCCGGGCAGCATCTCTCCGTCTTTCGATATGAAAAACACGCGGATGTTGATTAGGTCATGCCCTTGAAAGTCATCCCGGCTTATGCGGAATTCCTCGCGGCTGTTCTTGGGAATCTGGGTGATGAGGGCCATTAGCGGCCCTCCCCGAAATAAAGCGTTGCAACGATGCGTGCAGCGGCCTCTGAGAGGCCGTGCTTGCGGCGGATAGTGCGGATTTGGAGGTCTAATGTTCCCATGTTCAGGTTTCCTTAAGCTTGCGCTTTAGGTCAGAACACGTTACATTTCTTGCAGTCCTGTCACCGACTGAAAACGAAATGCCCCGTGCCCATGATTGACCCATGGTGCGCGGGTTTCGTTTATATGGCGACAGCCTTTGCTTCCTCGTTGGCGTATCGATCAAGTTCATCGTATTCAACGCGTGTAGCATTGCCGAATTTGACGAACTTTAGGCGACCAGCCTTCCTCTCAGCATAGAGTGTCGCGCGGGATAGCCCCAGATAGTCGGAGCCCTGGGGGATAGTTGCGTAACGTGGCCTTACGCTGGTTGCTCGGTTGTTATCCATAGTAGTATCTCCTTATCCATGGGGATACTAAGGCTTCTACAACCAACTGAAAACATTACACAAAGTGTAAATTCCAGGAATTACTGAGGGAATTTACCCGCCTGAAATCCCAAGACTATTTTCGGTTCCGACGCAGAACGTTTTTTACGTAATCGCCCCGTGCGTGGGGCTGAGTGCAGTGTGAAGGAAAGACCAATCCAGGCAGCTCAGATTCGAGTGTAGCAAGCAGGTGATTGAGCGACCCGCCCTTACTCTCAGCAATATCCGCCATCTGCATGATGAACTCATCATAAGGAGCCGCCCCGCCTTTGTGCGGTGTGAACTCGTTTGGAATGCTCTCTATGCTCTTGTCAAGCCAAGCTTTAACACTTACCCAATCCAAGCGCAGATAAGCATTCGGCTCATTGAAATCATAGTCCAGGCTCTCAAGAAGATGAGTGCCTAAAGGTCTGGAAACGCTATTTTCACCGAGCTCAGAAACCTCCGTGATTGCATCACTGGCCTTTCGAGCCGCATCTAAAAATATTGCAACGGCTTCTTCTGCTTCGGCCCAAGTCAAATATCTGTTTCGCACCTCGGTAATTCGCGAGTTCAACAATTGGGTGATACTAGATTCTTGCTGGGCGGTTAGCTTGCCGACTATAGGCTCAAATAGTTTGACAACCGCACCTTTGTCTAATTCGAAGTCGCCCGTTGTATGCAAGTAGGCCTTATCTACTTTGGGTCGTCGTCCACGAGTTTGTTCGGGCTTCCTAGGCATCTGAACCACCGGTCATACATAAGCCAATAACCTTTGCGCTTTCCTGCGTCACCAGCTCTGCCCACTTATCCAGCGCGGCGGCCCGCTGATCCAGCAACTGAGCTTGATTGTACACGCGCCCCACAAGTGTTGGTGCCGATGCAGTTGCCGAGTGGTTCAAAATGCGATCCACAACAGCCTCATTCTCCCCAGCATCCGCCATCTTTGTAGCGAACCCGGTTCTGATGTCATGAATCCGCCAATGCTCAAAATCATCCGGTAGAAGTTTGTCCAGCCGTGCCTTTGCTTTTCCGATCCCTGAAACAGGCGTCTCGCCAGTCGTGGTGAATACAAAGCCGGTGTCGGTGTCATCGGAGTGAAGCGCCTTCAATTCGTTCAGGGCCGGGTTGGACAGATGAGTTATGTGCGGCTTCTTGTTCTTTGTCTGGGAACCCGGCTTAGTCATCCGCACTGCGTCGAATGAAATTTCTTCCCACCTAAGGCCCAGGATCTCCCCCCTGCGCTGGCAGGTAAGCAACAATAGCCGGAAAACCGGACCCCAGACGGGACCCATCTGAAACGTAGCCTTCCAGATTGTCCGTATCTCGCCAATTGATAAAACCCGCTCACGCGCATGTTCGGTCGTGGCCTTCGCAACTCCGCTGGCAATGTTTTCGGTGATATATCCACGAACCCATGCCCAATTTGAAAAGGCCGACAACGCAGCTCGAATGCGATTGGCGTAGGCTTTTCGTCCAGCCGACGCTTTTGCGTCCACTGCTTTTTGAATGTCGCTTTTGGTTAATTCAGTGATTGGTCTTTCCAGATGTTCAAATAGCGATTGGCGCAACTGACGCAGTCTTTCGTCGCGTGTTCTGAGGCTGGATAGATGTAGGCTGTCATAGATATCCAGTACCTGTGACACGTTCAACGTTGACGCCTGCATTCGTTTCTTTTCTAGGCGTTCAGCCTCTGCAACGGCAATTCGGTCTATGCCCTGTGCCGCCTCGGCTTCAATCTCCAAAGCCATCTTTCGGGCCTCTGACAACCCAACAGGCTTAGGCCACTGACCGAGAGTGTGCTTGCGCTTTGGTCCCCCTTTGACTCTTTTTTCGTACATCCAGACAGCCTTACCAGTGGAGGAAAGCCGAAACCTCAGCCCTTTGCGCTCAGTGTCAGAAATCTCGAGACGCCCCGCCTCCGGTGGCGTCAGGCTTTCAAGAAATCTGTTAGTCAGTTTCTTCTTCAATACTCTGGGGGACTCATGGGGGACAAAATCGGTTGGATTGTGGTGAACGGCTGTGGACAATGATAGACAATAATTACTCAGGGGACAACACAGATAGTGCATAAAATAAACGAAAAATAGGGAAGGCATTAGATGTTTGTGGACGTCAGCGGACTATGAGGGACTGAACTCGAAATTACAGGGTAAACGGAATCATAATCCGCGTGTCGGGGGTTCAAGTCCCTCCTCCGCTACCAAAATCCCCCCCAATTGCCGTCGGGGGTAAGCGAAAATAACGGTCCTCGGCTACCCTTAAATCAATCACTTAACATCGACACCCGAGCAACCCGCGCACTTATTAGTATGTGGGACACATCTATTGTCAGTAAGCACACTCAAAACCAAACTCCCTGAGAGACCCGGCAAAATAAGGGTTTAGTCGGTGCTGCAGCGATATTGGCTGTTAGTAGGAAAGTGGGCAGATTGCGAAAACGCGGCCCGTTTCCGGACCGGCTGCAAACTGGCAGTTCAGTTTGGGTCACGACACCATCCGCTCCTTTCGCCCAGACCCGGACAGTGTCTTGCGGTTGATGACGTTTCATGGGGTGATTTGCATGTGTTATGCTCGGCTGGATGCTGAGCGCAATCTGGCCGCAGCAGCCAACCTGGTCTGGGTTGTAGGCGCAGAACCTAGACCGCGCTCGTTACATATGGACAACTCTGACCATGACTATCTTTCGTGTTTTCTCACTAACTGTGGCTTTACTTTTCGCTAGCGTCCTTAGAGCTCAGGAGACCATCTTATTTGGTGACGTCCCAATTCCAAAAGACTTGGAAATTATCGAAACCCCCGAATTACCTATTGCTGGGATTTGGACGGGGCGATGGAATAACAGCCGAAACCACATCCTCATTGTTGAGGGTTATGAGAATGAAGAAATTCTAAGTCTCATCTATGCCGTCGGGCGAGACCGAAACGGCCTCGCAAATTGGTTCCGAAGCACAGCAATACTAGAAAACGGAACACTGAAACTGACGGATGAGCAGTTTCCGGCAAGGTATGAGCTTTCAGACTCTGGTCGAATGCGCGGCTATCATCCAAATGGGGACAGTTTTGCGATTTTGGAACGCCAAACTCCTTCGGAATTTTTGTCAGCGCCCGCAAAAGACTGGTTTTCAATTGGTGAACGCGGGTTTTTGGCAACGGATATTATCGAGGATGGCAAACCAATAAATCTTGCGGTGGCAGTGTATATTCCCAAAGGAGACGGCCCATTTCCACTAGCGATGATTCATCACGGCTCAACTGGTTCGGGCAAGAATCCGCATGATTTCGATTGGTTTTTCGAAAACGACTGGCTTGCAGACTTATTGAATGCACATGGCTGGATCGTTGCTTTTCCTCAGCGACGCGGCAGAGGTGGCTCAGACGGGTTATACGATGAGGGATTTGCCGAGGATCGAGCCCAGGGGTATTCGCAGGAACCTGCTCTTTCGATCCCTGGTGCGGAACGGGCACTGATAGACGTCAACGCAGCGTTGGCTGCGCTGCAGAAACGACCAGACGTCAACACGGATAAACCACTGCTTGGCGGCATGTCTCGGGGAGGTGTCGTCGCTTTGCTTCAAGCAGGAAGTTCTCCGGACAACTTTGCAGGGGTAATCAACTTTGTTGGCGGATGGGTAAACGAAACAGATGGAGATCCCGTCATTAACCCAACTTTGTTTAGGAGAATTGGGTCTTTTGCCGGGCCAGTTCTCTCAATCTATGCTGATAACGACCCGCTCTATAGCATTGAGCACTCCAAATCCAACCTGGCAGAAATGAGTGCTAACGGCGCGGACAGTCAACTTTATGTCGTCACAGCCCCGCGGCATTTAGCTGGTCATTGGGTTTTGTATTGGCCTCCACTTTGGGAAAATGTTGTTACCGATTTTCTTGAACAAATTGAATGAAGTGCTTGCCGTTACCGACAATGAACTTGAGGCGAGCGCTAAAAAAATCACCCGAAACAAAGGGGGATTCTATCTAGGGACTATCCAACACCAATAGCTCTGATCGCTGACATGTCCTGACCCACCGCCAAACCGGACACATCAACTCGGATAGAGCACAAGATTTGCTCGTGGTGGTTGGCATCCATGCCCGCAACGACATGGTCCCCGGTACCACCCAACCTCCGGTCATCCGATCAGGCTCCGGGTCCACCGAGTTATGGAAGGTCCGCTTATCTAAGTTGAAGCTTTGTCTTCATTATTGGTGCTGCGCCGTAAGGCAACACCAAGCCCGAACACTGTCACGTCGCCCAATACCGAGATTGCTCGGTGGGCAATGGCTGCGGTCAGGCTGGTGCCTTGACCTAAAAAAAGCCCAAGTCCAAGAACAATAATCCCATCCCGTACCCCAATGCCTCCTGGTGCGCCTGGCATCAGAAAACCTGCGACCCACGCGGTGGTGAAGATCGTAACGCACTGCAATACACTGACACTGCCCTCTGGGTGAATTCCTTTGGCGATGCACCAGAGCGAGACACCCAACACAAAAAAATTCAGAACATGCAGCGACAGCAACATCAGACATTTAAAAGGTTCGAGTCTGGGCTTTCCCGCTTTGCGCCAGATCAGGAATTGGCCGATTGCGATGCCTGCCAAAATCGCCAGGAAAATCATTATGGCCCGCCCGTCCAGCCAAGGTTCGGGAAGGTTGGATGTTATTGTCAAAACAAAGTCAGGAAGGAACAGAAGCAGTGCCGCTACAATCATAACACCGCTGGTCAGCAGAAAGCCAATTTCGAGCAAAAGCGAAGACGCGATGATCGATGGGGACACACCATCTTCTCGCGCTAGTGCGAATCGTCCGATTAAGTGGGCCACATTTCCAGGGATATACTTACCGATTTGCGACGCCAAAAGCTGGCTTTCAGCCCGCATACGAGGCAATGCTATGTCATGAAGGCCGAGCGTCAGGCGCCAACCTATCGCGCCAATGACCTGAGACAGGATGTAGAGCGTAAAACCACCCGCAAGCGCAAACCGGGTACTTGCCGACCCGAAATCGAGCACCGCAATTTCCCCGGCATGACGCACCAGTATGAAACCGATGAAGGCCAGGGCGGCAGCAGTCCCCAAATAGCGTAGGACCTTGCCCATCTCTTTAGAATTTCCGTGCCACTACAAGATGTCCACTGCCACAAGCCGTGTTCAGAAATGAACATAGGGATCGGCAGGCCAACCGCATTGCGGCCACGGATTGATTCGATGAAATCAAGGGCCAAAAGCGACTTTCGGCGCTGCGGTCGCTACCGCTTTCGTCAGTCAAGTCATGTGCGCTCTTACCCGCTTTGGATTGGGTATCCAGTTCTTTGCCGTAAGCTCGAGCGCTAAAATGCTCCAAGAGGTTAGCCAATGGAAACCCATAGCATTCGATGGTGTCTACCGCAAATCCTGCGTCTCTTATGCAATTCAGCAGAAGTTCATTAATATCAGGTCCTACATGCCAGGCACATACATCTGCCGCGGTCCACCGAGAAGGATGTCCAGGTGTTGCTAACAGTTTGTACCCGTCGGGCCTCACATAGGCTTGCCATTCTCGCATAGCGTCTACATTTTCTTCCAAATGTTCGATGACCTCAAACGACATGTTCAAATCGAATGAGTTCTTTCAGGTTGGGTCAAGTTTAGCCAGAAGTGTCATGGGGCTGTTTAGATCGTTGAAATTCTCGGCCAGTTCCAGAGCTTGTCGGGATCGATCTACTCCGTAGGCATCAAAGCCCATCGCAGCGAGCTCAGACAGCAGCGCAGCCGGGCCACATCCAATGTCCAGCACTTTGCAGGGATCCAGGTTATCCACTTGTCGCAAAACCCAATCGCGTCGCAGCAAATAGCGTGGAGCAGGCACCCAATTGGCCTGCGGCAATGCCGGCCCGAAATGCTTGTGTCGAATGGGTGCATTGCTGGCGCCAGCAGTCGCATGAATGGTATCAGTCATCTCGGTCACAACTCTATCCGGCGTTTGGCACGCGGTGGAACAGGTATTGGCACAGCGCTCGGGCGATCTCTTGCGGTTGGGCCATTTCCAGCTGATCGGCTGGCAACACTGGATACCCCTCCGCTTTCAGTTCAGCGATGGCATCCAACAGGGCTTCGGGGTCGGAGTGCGGAATCAGTTTCAATCCCGCAGTGTCGGTGCCAAACGTTTCGACCATGGCAGGTGAAGACCGGCTGATCACCGAACGGCCTGATATCAGAGCCTGATAAACCTTGTTGGGCACAACGGACGCGGCTTTGCCGGATGCACCGAAAATACCCAGGCAAATATCGGCACGCTCAATCGCCTGCGTCAGGTCTTCGTAAGGCACCCAATCCTGCCAGGTGATGTGATCATGTGCGTTCTCCGCCAGCGCGGTTTCGATCAATTTGCGGTCCTGCCCTGTGCCGATCAAATGCCAATCGATTTCACGGCCACGGTCCGACAAGGCGGCCTCTAGTATCGTGTTCAGCCCATGCAGTGGGATGAGTTGCCCATAGAACAAGACCCGCGTTGGCCCGTCATGTGTTTGCGCCGCAGGAAGACGCCCGAACGATCCTGGTTCTCCGCCCACCGGCACTGCGCCCAGTTTACGTGCAGGCAAACGAAAAATCCCGGCTATGTGTTCGGCATGTGCGCCTGTGTCGAGCAATACGCGATGAGCGGCCTGGCAGGCCAGCCTTTCGGTACTCCAAAGCAACCAGGCCACGGGTGATCTACCAGCGATCATGCGGCGATCATTGACGACGGTATCGTAGAGGGAAAGGAACATGTCCCACGTGATTTTCTGCCTTCGAATTCTCGCAAATGGCCACAGCACGATTGTATCGAGCGCACCAAGATACGGGACAAGGACCGCGTCATGCTCTTGTGCGCGCAGATAACGCAGGATCAAGAGTGGATAGGTCATTAAGGCACGCAGCAATACCTGGATCATCACCCCCATGCTTAATTGGCTTTTGTCCGCGTGTTTTGGCCAAATGTCAGCATGGATCTCGATGACTTCGACCCCAAGCTCTTGCAGCCCTGAACGTAGAATACGTGTGCGCGGTTTGCTGAGGTCATAGGTTCCCCAGAACACCACCCGCTTCTCATGGGGCTTAGGTCGGGCGGTAGTCTCAGCTGATGTGGGGCTAAGGGCCATGTCGGACGTCATAATGAGAGCATCCGGAAACCCACATAGATATCACGGTCAAGACTGTCCCGCGGTATGGGCGAGACACCTGTGTCCCAAATCAATCTGACAACGGCACCCTCGGGTCCGGTGATGTGTAGCGGGCCGGTGCCTACGCTTATCACTTCGCCAGTCTGAACGCTGCGCGCGCCGATCCTGACCGGTTCGGTGATCTCAATTCGGTAGTCTCCGGGAAACGGCACTGACATATGCGTGGGCTCTCCGGTCAAGGTGACCTCTCGCCCGGCTAGCCAAATCGCCCCCGAATAGTGAACATACGACTCGCGCAGAACGGCGTGGTCATCGGGCAGCAAGACCATGGCGTTATCGCCCGAAAACTCAGGCTCCATCGTCAATTTCAGCCCGGGTTTATTGGCGATCAACACAGGCGGCTGATGCGCGTCGATAAGATCGGCAAAAATGGGTTGGCCATTTGCCCGATAGCGGGCAATCCCCCAACCCGACATGAAGATCCCGGGATTGGGAAAGCTAGAGATCATGTGGCTGTCATCGAGATAGGCCACAGGTACAGGAAAAAGGCGATGGATTTCGGTGATGGTTGCGCGTTGGGCATGCGCGTTGTCTGGCATCATCTGAATGACCTGAACACCAAATCCCGCCAACATGACGACCACCAACTGTGTCAGGCGCCGGCCTGACCCAAGCTTTTGCGCCCCGAAGGCGACCCCCACCATCAAAAGCGGTACAGCAAATGGGAAGAAATAAACAAAGGCGTTGCGATAGATCACCACCGAAAGCAATGGGGTCGCGAACAATAAAAGCAACAGCGCCCGCCGCGCACTCCAATTGGCGCCTATTCCGATACCCACCAGTATGATCTGGGGAATGCTGAACATGAGCCAGCTCAAAAGCTCGGTTCCCCGAGGAAGCAAACCGCTTTTCAGCAAAGTCGTGCTCAATGCGTCTTTGGCGTTGTTTGCAGTCTCATTCCCTTCGGCGACGCGAATACCGGAGGCATGCCAGAGGTAAAGAACGATGCAAATGGCACCGGCCATGATACCCGCTAGGATGATACGAACCGCTGCGGATCGGTCATTCATCCGCCAAAGCAGCACGGCCAAAAACGCAGGCAGGTACAGGGCAGATTTGATCGTGACCAGAAACGCCAGGGCGCTCAGCGCTGCGGCGGCCAGCATGTGCCAGATCGACAGGCGAGAGGTCAGCAGGATTGCAACCGACGCCGTCAGCAAAGCGGCGGCAATCGGATCGGCCCGGAAACTCGCACCATGGGCCAGAACAAAGCCGGATGTCAGAAACCCAAGGACCGCGATATCGGCACAGCGCTGATCGGTAAAATAATTTGCGATCCGATGTATCGAAATCGTGGTCAAGCCAAGGCAGGCGACCATCACAAGTCGGGCGGCAAAAATCTGGCCCATCTCGTTTCCGGGAACCGCATCGAGCCATGCAAATCCGTGAACAAAAAAGGTTTGCATCGGTCGGTCCAAACGACCGTCGATAGAGGCATGGACATGAGACAAGAAGTAAAACTCGTCCCAGTTGACGTTGTGAGTGTAGGTCAACACCAATAGCAAACCGAATATGGCGGCAATGGCGCCTCGTACAAGCCGGTCAAACGTGAACCGCTCGGACAGATCAAATCCTTTCCGGTCGAGAGCCGGGCTATCCATTTTCCGCCGTCCTGGATGGGCTTAGGGGGATCACTTCTGACGGCGTGTGCCGCGTGCGCAGCAATTCGCGGGCGCGGATATCTTCCAACAGGCTGCGATTTGTCGCGATAAGGTCGGCCAGGATACCAACTGCAAAGAGGATGGTGGCCATGGCAAGCAGGACGCCCGACAGGACCAATGACTGAATGTGGCCGCCACCCCCATCGGTCGCATAGAAATACAGAAACCGGCCCACGCCAAACAGGCCCGGCAAGGCGAATATCGCCGCGAGCGACAGAAAGAACCGCAACGGCGCGTAGATTACAAAGACGCGCAAAATGGTGCGCGCCGACCGGGTCACATATTCACGGATACCCCGGAAAAGTCGGGACGGACGCGTGACCTTGTTGACCTTGACGGGAACCGAGGTCATCGGGATATGCTTGCGACCGGCCTGGATGATCGTTTCCAGAGTGTAAGTGTAGGTATTCACAACGCAAAGACGTGCGGCAGCATCGCGCGAATACGCGCGAAACCCGCTTGGTGCGTCGGGTATGTTCGTCTTGCTGGCAACGCGCACAACCCAACTGCCCAACCGTTGCAAGGCTTTCTTCACGGGCGAGAAACTTTCAATTTCCGAGATCGGGCGCGCACCTACCACAATCTGAGCTTGACGTTTCAGAATAGGATCAATCAGGGCTGGGATGTCATCCGCGCAGTACTGGTTGTCCGCATCGGTGTTGACGATCACGTCTGCACCCAGAGAAAGCGCATATTCGATCCCGGCACTGAACGCCCGGGCAAGCCCGACATGGCTGCTCATTTTCAGGACATGATCGGCCCCCGCGGCCCAGGCGACTTCGACAGTACGATCGGTCGAACCGTCGTCGATCACCAAGACTTCGACACTGCTGACCCCCGGGACAGACCGAGGAATTGCAGCGATTGCCTCTGCAAGTGTTTCTTCTTCATTGAGCGCGGGTATCTGAACGACAAGTTTCATGATCATGTCTTCATTGATGATAATGGGCTTGTAATTACCCTTGGATTTAGGGCGGAATTATGTCCAGAACGAGCAATTGTTGCGTAAACTGAAACGATTGGTGCGGCCATAAGGGAAACGTGCTTAGGTTTAACAGAGAACCCAAGCACGACTTCGTATTGCGTTTTTGGACCTGAAACGCATTGGGGCACATTGGTTTTGCATTCACGAATTGGTTCTCGGTTCAGACACGCGAGAAGAGCCAATCTCGTCAACTCTGACCGAGCGAGAGACAGATGAAGCGCTGAGCCCTTTGTTTCGCAGACTGCCCATTAAACCAAGCGTTCACGACAGGTGGTGTTGTGTCATATTGTCTCGATCAACCGCTATAACTTATCCGCATTTGGAATGCCCGCAGCTCCGGCATGTCATGCAGCCTTCGATCATAACCATGTCATACTGACCGCAGGATGGGCAGGCTTTTCCGCGTGGGGCGTCCAGGTTGACGACTTGCGCTTGTGGGTCGGATTTCAACCCCATGCCCTCGCCTTCAAGGAATCCGATTGCGATCATGTGCTGTTCGATGACACTCCCGATAGCGGCAAGGATTGATGGGATGTACTTGCCTTTGACCCAGGCGCCTCCGCGCGGGTCGAATACCGCTTTCAGCTCTTCCACGACAAAGGACACATCCCCGCCCCGTCGGAAAACTGCCGAGATCATGCGGGTCAGCGCCAGCGTCCAGGCGTAGTGCTCCATGTTCTTCGAGTTTATGAACACCTCAAACGGGCGGCGACGCCCGCCGATGACGATATCGTTGATGGTCAGATAGATCGCGTGCTCGCTGTCGGGCCATTTCAACTTATAGGTCGACCCCTCAAGCGCCTGCGGACGATCCAAGGGTTCCGACATATAGACAACCTCTCCTCCATCCACTTCATGCGGGGCAGAGGCGCTTTCGCCAGGGGCAGTGTCGGCGCTCTCGGATACGGTCAGGACCGACCCGGTCACATCGTTGGGCCGGTAGGTGGTGCAGCCTTTGCAACCCTGATCCCAGGCTTGCATATAGACATCCTTGAAGGCGTCAAAGTTGATATCCTCGGGGCAATTGATCGTCTTGGAAATCGAACTGTCGATCCATTTCTGCGCCGCCGCTTGCATCTTGACGTGATCGGATGGGGTCAGAGTTTGCGCGTTGACGAAATACTCCGGCAACTCCGCATCACCGAACTTGTCGCGCCACATCTGCACGGCGTAGTCCACGACCTCTTCTTCGGTGCGCGAGCCATCCTTTTGCAGCACCTTGCGGGTGTAGGCATAGGCAAAGACCGGCTCGATCCCCGAAGACACGTTCCCGGCATAGAGAGAGATTGTCCCCGTTGGCGCAATCGACGTCAGCAGTGCGTTTCGGATGCCATGTTCGCGGATCGCGTCGCGCACGTCGTCATCCATCTGCTGCATGGTACCACTGGCCAGATATTTCTCGGCATCGAACAAGGGAAACGCCCCCTTCTCCCTCGCCAAATCGACCGACGCCAGATACGCGGCGCGCGCGATCGCGTGCAACCAGCGCTCGGTCTGACGCGCCGCCTCGTCCGAGCCATAGCGCAGGCCCAGCATCAGCAAAGCATCCGCCAACCCGGTGACACCCAGCCCGATGCGGCGCTTATCCTGCGCTTCGGCCTCTTGCTCGGCCAGAGGGAATTTCGACGCGTCCACCACGTTGTCCATCATGCGCACGGCGGTGGCAACCAACTCTTGCAAGGCCGTCTCGTCCAGATGCGCCGAGTCTTCGAACGGTTCCGCGACCAGTCGCGCAAGGTTCACAGACCCCAGCAGACATGCCCCATAAGGCGGCAAGGGTTGCTCTCCGCACGGGTTGGTCGCCGCAATCGTTTCGACATAGCTGAGATTGTTGGCTGCGTTGATCCGGTCGATGAAGATCACGCCGGGCTCGGCATAATCATAGGTGGCCTGCATGATCTTGTTCCAAAGATCGCGGGCCTGCACGGTGTGATAGACCTTGCTATCGAACACCAGATCCCACGGACCATCGGCCTTGACCGCCTCCATGAACGGGTCCGTCACCAAAACCGACATGTTGAACATACGCAGGCGGGCCGGGTCGGATTTGGCGGTGATGAACTGTTCGATATCCGGGTGATCACAGCGCATGGTGGCCATCATCGCCCCGCGGCGAGAACCGGCGGACATGATCGTGCGGCACATGGCATCCCACACATCCATAAACGACAACGGCCCCGAGGCATCCGCCGCGACGCCCTTCACATCCGCACCACGCGGGCGGATGGTCGAGAAATCGTAGCCGATCCCGCCCCCTTGCTGCATGGTCAGCGCGGCCTCTTTCAGCATGTCAAAGATACCGCCCATGCTGTCGGGCACGGTGCCCATAACGAAACAGTTGAACAGCGTCACCTGCCGCGCGGTGCCCGCGCCTGCGGTGATGCGCCCGGCGGGCAGGTATTTGAAGTCTTCCAGCGCGGAATAGAACTTGTCCTCCCAATGGGCGGGGTCTTTTTCAACCCGCGCCAGATCGCGCGCGATGCGCCGCCAGCTGTCCTCGACTGTCTGGTCGATGGGCGTGCCATCCGCCTGTTTGAAACGGTATTTCATGTCCCAGATTTGCTCGGCGATGGGGGCGGCAAAGCGGCTCATTGGTGATTCCCTGTCCTGACGAAGGGATACAGGCTACCCCAAATCACACCTAAACCACAACACCTTGATGAACGTCCTATCAGAGCTACAATATAGGGATAGCGCTTGGGACGACTCTGTGGGAAAGCTGTGGATAAGTACATAAATCTCATCAAACTTTCGGTCGGCTCGGAAAGCGTCGACACGCTGATGGCGTGGCAGGACAGTCGCAGACCGCTTTATGAGGATGGCTGCCCGCGCCACGTCACCCGAATGTGGCCCAAGCGCGAGGCCGAGATTCTGAATGGCGGATCAATCTATTGGGTGATCAAGGGCGTGGTGCAGTGCCGCCAGCGCATCCTGCGCTTGGACGAGGTGCGCGGCGAGGATGGTATTCGCCGCTGTGCCATCGTGCTGGACCCAGAGGTGCATCGGACCCAGAACGCGCTGAAACGGCCCTTTCAGGGCTGGCGCTATCTGAAACCGGAAGACACCCCCGCCGACCTGCCCAAAACCCGCGAAGAGGACGACGCCCTGCCCGACGATCTGAACCGCGCCTTAGCTGATATTGGCGTGCTTTAACGCAATCGCTCCAACAGCGTGGCCAGAACGGCCTTTTCCTGAGGGTCGCATTTCGCCACCCGGCTGCGCCACAGGGTCGCCTGCGATTTCAGGATCAACCCGTCCGACAGGATTTTCAGGTGGTTCGCCCGCAACGTTTCCCCGGTTGAGGTGATATCGGCAATCGCTTCGGCGGTTTCGTTCATCACCGTGCCTTCGGTCGCACCCTGACTGTCGACCAGAGTGTAATCCGCGACCCCCGCATCGGTCAGAAACTCGCGCACCAGGCGGTGGTATTTGGTGGCAATGCGCAGACGGTGGCCGTGGGCCTTGCGAAAGGCCGCCGCCGCTGCATCAAGATCGTCCAGCGTTTCCACGTCGACCCAGCAAGCGGGGGTTGCGATGATCAGGTCCGCTTTGCCGAACCCAAGCGGCGCAATCTCCTCGACCTGCTGTTCCCAACGCGGCAGTTTTTCCTGCACCAGATCAACGCCAGTGACGCCCATGTGAATACGCCCGGCCGCCAGTTCGCGCGGAATCTCACCCGCGGACAGCAGCACTAGTGATACACCCTCGATCCCTTCAACCTTGCCCGCATATTCCCGGTCTGATCCGCTGCGCGACAACGTAATCCCGCGCTTTTCGAACCACGCGAAGGTTTTCTCCATCAACCGGCCTTTGGACGGCACGCCAAGTTTCAGGCTCATAGCGCACCCTCCTCGATTTCGAGCATCAGGTCCGGGCGCAAGACACCGCCAATGGCCGGGATTTCGGCCCCATCGCCCAGTTGCCGGGTCAGCGCGTCATAGCGCCCGCCGGTTGCAACCGGTGGCAGGTCCGGGCGGCCTTCGGCGTAAAAACCAAAAACAAAACCGTCGTAATACTCCATCGACGTGCGACCAAACGCGGCTTCGAAATCCAGCCGCTCGACATCCACACCGCGCGCCTGCAAGGAGGCGATCCGTGCCTCAAGCCGGTCCAAGGCCGGGGTGATCTGTGGCAGGTCCACCGCCACGTCGCGCAATTGTTCCAGCGCAAAGGGCATGGTTTCGCGCACCGTCAGCAAGGCCTCAAGCCCCGAAAGCTCGGTGTCGGAAATCGGCGGCGTATCCCGATCTTCGCGCAGCGCCTCAATCCGGGCAGCAATCTCGGACGCGCGGCGTTTCCCGATCATCGGTGCGTCACAGGCCAGAGGATCCGTGGCATCCAAAAGGTCGGCCCGCCCCTCGGGACCCGGCTTGCGCCCCGCGAACCGATCCAGAAGAATGCGGAACCGGCGCGGTCGCCAGATGTGCCGCATCAAGGCGTCCTTTCGACGGTCGGTGGTTTTCAACCCCTGCACCGCTGCTGTCAGAATGCCGATATCTCCTGTCGCGGCCCGCAACGGCAAGCCACGCAATTGCAGGGCGAACAGCGAAAACACCTCGGCATCCGCACCGGCGGGATCGTCGCGGTCAAACACTTCGTACCCGACCTGAATGTATTCGTTGGCCCGATCCGGGTCATGTTCCTGACGGCGGAACACCTCGCCCGAATAGGTATAGCGCGCGGGCTCGGCCCCTTCGCGCATATGCATCTGCACCACGGGCAAGGTGAAATCCGGGCGCAGCATCTGCTCGCCCCGCAGCGCGTCCGAGGTCACATAAGCGCGCGCGCGAATGTCTTCGCCATAGAGGTCCAACAGCATCTCGGCGGGCTGCAAAAGGGGCGTATCAACAACCTGAGCGCCCGCAGCCTCGAACCGGACACGCATCATCGCGGCACGGGCTTGGATTTGGGAACGGTTCGGCATGGATCAGTCCTGACTGTCCAGAATTTCGCGCACCTTGGCGACCAGATCAGTGCGCGGCACTTCGAACTGGCTGGGGCGTTCTTTCCATTCCTCCAGCGTGGCGCTTTCCGCAATCTTGGCCCCAAGGATCAGGTCCTTGATCTGCACGATGCCATTTGCCTTTTCGTCACCGCCTTCGATCACCGCAATGGGAGAGTTTCGCTTATCCGCGTATTTCAGCTGATTGCCGAAATTCTTGGGATTGCCCAGATAAACCTCGGCCCGGATACCCGCGTTGCGCAGCTCGGCCACCATCGCCTGATAATCGGCCATACGGTCGCGGTCCATCACGGTCACAACCACGGGGCCCGTCGCCTGTGCATCCAGACGCCCCTTTTCACGCAGCGCTGCCAGCAGGCGATCAACACCGATCGAAACGCCGGTTGCGGGGACTTCCTGCCCGGTAAAACGCTTGACCAGATCGTCATAGCGACCGCCACCCGAGACCGATCCGAACTGCCGCTTGCGGCCTTTCTCGTCGAAAATCTCGAATGTCAGCTCGGCCTCATAGACCGGTCCGGTATAATAACCCAAACCCCGCACGACGGATGGGTCAATCTCGATCCGATCCGAGCCATACCCACCTGCATCCAGCAGAGAGCCGATCTGTTCCAACTCGGCAATACCATCCGCGCCGATCTTGCTGTCACCCACGGCAGCACGCAGATTGGCCAAAGTGCCAGCGGTGCCGGCTGCTTTGGAGGTCAGAAACGCGATCACCGGCTCGGCCTGATCGTCGCTCAGGCCAACACCGTCGATGAACGCGCCCGAAGCATCCAACCGGCCCTTGGTCAGCAACTCGCGCACACCGGCCTCACCCACCTTGTCGAATTTGTCGATGGTGCGCAGTACGTTGTCGCGGGCGGCGGCGTCGTCGCCCAACCCCATCGCCTCAAGCACGCCGTTCAGAACCTTGCGATTGTTGACCCGCACCAGATAGTCGCCACGCGGAATGCCCACGGTTTCCAGCGTATCTGACAGCATGGCGCAGATCTCGGCGTCTGCGGCCATGCTGGCCGTGCCAACCGTGTCCGCATCGCATTGATAAAACTGACGATAGCGACCCGGTCCCGGCTTTTCGTTGCGCCAGACCGGACCCATCGCATAGCGGCGATAGGGCGTCGGCAGATCGTTGCGATGCTGCGCGAAAACGCGGGCCAAGGGCGCGGTCAGATCATAGCGCAGGGCCATCCAATCGCCATTGCCGCCTTCATCGAACTCCTGCCAGGCAAACACGCCCTCGTTCGGGCGGTCGACATCGGGCAGGAACTTGCCCAGCGCCTCAACGGTTTCCACCGCGCTGCTTTCCAAAGCATCGAACCCATAGCGATGATAGACACCCGCAATCGTCCGCAGCATCTCGGTGCGCTGCGAGACTTCCTGGCCGAAATAGTCACGGAACCCTTTCGGCGTTACGGCCTTGGGGCGGGGCTGTTTCTTGGGCTTGGCCATCGGGGGCGTCCTTCACGGGTCATCTTCGCCGCGCGGTCTATCCCATGGCCCGCATCGGGGCAAGGCGCGCTTTCGCTGGTCTTGTGCCGCAGGGGCCGTTATGACCGGCAGGGAAGGAGACCCCCATGCAGCATCTGGAAGAACAGATCGCCCACCTGACCCGCACGGTCGAAGAGCTGAACACGGTCGTCACAGCCCAACAGGGCGAGATCGACCGCCTGACTCGCCGTGTCGAGATGTTGTTGCAGCGCGAGGCCGAACGGGCGCAAGAAGGCTCGGGCGGAATGGTCTTCGGCGACGAACGCCCGCCGCATTATTGAGGGGATTGCAATGACAAATGAGGCCGGTTCTGATCCCTGCGTCTGGGTTTGTACAACCTTGAACGACAGCAGTGCAATCGATGCGATCATACGCAAGGAATTCACGCGGCTATGGCGCGAGCAACAGACCGCCGAACGCGTTGAGTGGTCAAAGCGCATGCTGAAAGAATCGTAACTCGGCTGGAAACGGGGTAACATACTGACGCCTGAGCAGGTTGGCGACGTTTGGTACTTCAATACGCGACCTGAGTTTAACTCCGCGCCATTTATCAGCGCTGGGGGTTTTCCATTGGTTTCCGAAACCATGGTACTCGAATTGGAGAAGTTTGATCTTGGAGAGACGGTTTTCCACCCGATAACCTTAATGGATTCGGAAGAAACGCGCCTTACGACCAGCGAGTCGTATTCCCTTGTTAACGTGGGCAACAAGCGAGCGATTGGCAACTATGAAGCACTCGGTCCAGAGGGCGACTATAGGGCTCCACTGAATTGTCGAGCTGGAGGATTAGTCTATCTACCGAGAGCAGGACAAGAGGATCAACTAGTTATTGCGCCCGGCGCTATCGAAGGTCCAGATATCTGGCTGGATCCCAAAGTTCCGGGCCTTCTCTTTCTGTCCGATCGCCTTGCAAGCGGCCTGAAACAGGCCGGGCTGGATAAAAGCTGGCGGCTGGTGCGCTGCACTGTGGGCGTACTCTGACATGTCACGTCAGAACGCCCAAACCGCAGCAGCGCGACAACCCTTAAATCTCCTCAACCGACATGACGCCTTCCAGCGACTTGATTGCGCCTTTGATCTGCGGGTTGATCGGGAATTCGCGGCCCAGATCCATTTCGACCTCGCCCGGCAAGGTCGGGTCCATCAGGCAGAACTGCACCGGACCCTTCGCGACCCTCTGCGCCGCGGCCTCGGCATCGTCCAGCACTTTGGCGACGGTCGGGATCACCTGAGCCTCATCAATGAAAACGCGCAGACCCGTGGCACCTGCTTCTGCCACGACCGAGTCCACCGGCCCGACAGATCGAGCCAACAGCTTCAACTGATCGGCCTCCAGCGTTGCCTCAGCCGTAAGAACAACATGCGCGCCGGTTTCCAGAAACTCGCGGGATTTCTCCAGCGTTTCCGAAAACAGTGTGACCTCATAGGCCCCGGCGGGATCAGACAGTTGCGCAAAGGCAAAGCGGTTGCCACGTGCGGACTTACGCTCTTGCCGACCGGCGACAACACCCGCCATCTTGGCGATGAACGGGCCCGAGCGCGCCTTTTCCGTTACCTGATCTAATGTCAGCACCTGTTTGCGTTTCAGCGCGGGCATATAGTCGTCCAGCGGGTGACCTGAGAGATAAAAGCCGATCGCCTTGAACTCTTCACTCAGACGTTCCGCAGGCAGCCAGTCTGGCGACAGCGACAGGCGCGGTTCGGGCAGGTCGTCGCCTGCCTCGCCGAACAGAGACACCTGGTTCGAGTTCTTCTGCTCATGGATCGCCGCAGAATATTGCACCAGCGGATCAAGGCTTTCGAACACGCGGCGGCGGTTCTTGTCGAGCTCATCAAACGCCCCTGCCCGTGCCAGCATTTCAAGCGGGCGCTTGCCGACCTTCTTCAGATCGACCCGTCGCGCGAAATCGAAGAGGTTCACAAAGGGTTTGTCGGCGCGCCCTTCAACGACCAGATTCATCGCCTCGACGCCCACGTTCTTCAGCGCGCCCAGCCCATAGACCAGATGCCCGTCGGCCACGTCAAAGGTTGCCTGAGACCGGTTCACACAAGGCGGAACATAGGGCAGCTCCAACCCTTTGCGGACCTCTTCGAAATACACCGCCAGCTTATCAGTCAGGTGGATATCGCAGTTCATCACACCGGCCATGAACTCGACCGGGTGGTTCGCCTTCAGCCAGCCGGTCTGATAGCTGACCACCGCGTAGGCCGCCGCGTGGGATTTGTTGAAGCCATAGTTGGCGAACTTGTCCAGCAGGTTCCAGACCTCGGTCGCCTTGGCCTCATCCACATCATTTTCGGCAGCGCCTTTCAGGAATTTGGGCCGCTCAGCATCCATCGCCTCTTGGATTTTCTTACCCATCGCGCGGCGCAGCAGGTCTGCACCGCCCAAGGAATAGCCCGCCATTTCCTGCGCGATCTGCATCACCTGTTCCTGATAGACGATGATACCCTGGGTTTCGTCCAGAATATGATCGATCGAGGGGTGCAGCGTGTCGCGTTTGCTCAGCCCGTTTTTGACCTCGCAAAACTTCGGGATGTTCTCCATCGGGCCGGGACGATAGAGCGCGACGAGGGCGATGATATCCTCGATGCAATCCGGCTTCATCCGCTTGAGCGCATCCATCATGCCCGAGGATTCCACCTGGAACACCGCCACCGTCTTGGCTGCTGAGTAGAGCTTATACGTCGCTTCATCATCCAGAGGGATGGCGTTGATCTCATTCACCGCGCCTTCGGCAGGCTCATAAAGCTCGGTGCCATCGGGTGCGATGTGAAGATCGCGCCCGGATTTGAAGATCAGATCCATCGCGTTCTGGATCACAGTCAGGGTTTTCAGGCCCAGAAAGTCGAACTTCACCAGCCCGGCCTGCTCCACCCATTTCATGTTGAACTGGGTCGCCGGCATGTCGGATCGCGGATCCTGATAGATCGGTACAAGCGCGTCCAGCGGGCGATCCCCAATCACAACCCCAGCGGCGTGGGTCGAGGCGTTGCGCAACAATCCCTCGACTTGCTGGCCATAATTCAACAGGCGATCCACCACTTCTTCGCTGCGCGCTTCTTCGCGCAGACGCGGTTCGTCTTTTAAGGCCTTCTCGATGGAAACGGGTTTGACCCCTTCCACCGGGATCATCTTGGACAGGCGATCCACCTGCCCATAGGGCATCTGCAACACCCGCCCGATATCGCGCACGGCGGCCTTCGACAGCAACGCACCAAAGGTGATGATCTGCCCCACCTTGTCGCGCCCATATTTCTGCTGAACATAGCGGATCACTTCTTCGCGGCGATCCATGCAGAAGTCGATATCGAAGTCGGGCATCGAGACCCGTTCCGGGTTCAGGAAGCGTTCGAACAGCAGCGAATACCGCAGCGGGTCAAGGTCAGTGATCGTCAACGCATAGGCCACCAGCGATCCCGCGCCCGAGCCCCGCCCCGGCCCGACAGGAATGTCGTGGTCCTTGGCCCATTGGATAAAATCTGCAACGATCAGGAAATAGCCGGGAAAGCCCATGCCTTCAATAATGCCCAGCTCAAAATCCAGCCGTTCCTGATATTCCTCCGCGCTCACCGCATGAGGGATCACAGCAAGACGTTTCTGCAGGCCTTCATTGGCGATGCGCCGCAGCTCAGCCACCTCATCATCGGCAAATTTCGGCAGGATCGGATCGCGGCGATAGGCCATGAAAGCGCAGCGGCGCGCAATCTCAACCGTGTTTTCAATTGCTTCCGGCAGATCGGCAAACAAAGTCGCCATTTCCTGTTGCGACTTGAAGTAATGCTGCGCCGTCAGGCGGCGGCGGCCCTCCTGCTGGTCGACATAAGCCCCCTCGGCGATACAAATCAGCGCATCATGCGCCTCATACATATCAGAGGTCGGGAAATAGACGTCATTGGTGGCGACCAGCGGCAGGTTCTTGGCATAGGCCATCTCAACATGGCCGCGTTCCGTCAGCCGTTCGGCCTCGGGCTGGCCGCCTTCGTCGGGGTGGCGCTGCAGCTCGATGTATAGACGATCAGGGAAAAGCGCGGCCAGTCGATCAACCAAGGCTTCGGCCTTGGGGCGCTGGCCCTGTTGCAGCAGCATGCCCACTGGCCCATCCGGTCCGCCGGTCAGACAGATCAGGCCCTCGGACCGTTCTGACAGCTCTGCAAGCGTCACCTGCGGCAATTGCCCGCCCTTGTCCACGTAAAGGCACGAGCTGAGCTTCATCAGGTTTTCGTACCCCGCCTCGGATTGCGCCAGCAAAACAAGGGGTGCGGGCGCTTTGGGCTTTTCGCCCGGCTGCGCCTCGACATAGGTCAGATCAACCTGACAGCCCATGATCGGCTGCACGCCAGCGCCGCTGGCGGTGACAGAAAACTCAAGCGCGGAAAACATGCTGTTCGTATCGGTCACCGCGACAGCAGGCATATCCATCTGCTCGCACAGGCCCGGTAGCTTTTTCAGCCTGACGGCGCCTTCCAGCAGGGAATATTCGGTGTGAACGCGAAGGTGAATGAATCGGGGAGTACTGCTCATCCCCTCACGCTATCCCGGTCCGCCGTGCTGCAAAAGCGCAAACCGCCGTCATATGCCACCTGAAAGAACACCGATGATTATTCGGGATTTCCAGAAGGTGCTTCGGAATTCTCTCGCTTTCTTCTTGAAAATTCTTTTCTTTCAGAAGGATGGAAGCCCCTCGCATTTCACTTGGCACGACCTTTGGCTACAATGGTACACCAAAAAGGCAGTTTTTCTTGCCAGACCGGTTAGGCTGTTTCTAACATCTGACAGCAAGCACTTCGCCCGCCACTCTTTCTACGTCGCATCGAAGGAGGGCCACAGGGGCGCAACCGGGTAACGCGACGGGTTTCTCGAATGAACATCACGTTTCTTCTGAACGGAGAGACAGTGGAGCTGGCGGATGTTGATCCGACAGCCACCCTGCTGGATTGGCTACGCGAAGATCGCGGCCTGACCGGCACGAAAGAGTGCTGCAACGAAGGCGATTGCGGCGCTTGCACCGTCATGGTCACCGAAGACGGCACGGCCAAGGCCCTGAATGCCTGCATCCTGTTCCTGCCCCAACTGCACGGCAAAGCCATCCGTACCGTCGAAGGGGCGAACGGCCCGAACAACGAACCCCACCCGGTGCAACACGCGATGGTCGACCTGCATGGCTCACAATGCGGCTTCTGCACCCCCGGCTTCGTGATGTCGATGGTGGCAGGCCATGCCAATGGCGTAACCGACCACGACACTCAGTTGGCGGGAAACCTGTGCCGCTGCACAGGCTACGCCCCGATCATCCGCGCCGCCCAAGCCGCCGAATCCCACCCTGTCCCAACATGGATCACCAACGACCAGTCTTTCTTTTGTTCAAAAAAACCTCGGGGGGAGGCCGCAGGCCAGGGGTCAGAGCCCTCCTCTCTCCCTGGCTCGTCCGATGAATTGGCTGCCATCTACGCAGACCATCCCGAAGCCACGCTCATCGCCGGGGCCACCGATGTTGGCCTCTGGGTTACCAAACAGCTCCGCAATCTGGACAAGGTGATTTTCCTGAACCGCTGCGACGACCTGAAACAGATCGCCATCACGGACGATGAAATCCGGTTCGGAGCCATGGTCGATATGAACCGCATGGGCGATGCGCTGACTGACCTGCACCCCTCTTATGCCGAGATGATCCGCCGCTATGCCAGCGTTCAGGTCCGCCATGCCGCAACTGTAGGCGGCAATATCGCCAACGGCTCTCCCATCGGGGACAACCCGCCTGCCCTGATCGCGCTGAACGCGACCCTGCACTTGCGCAAACGCGACACGCGCCGGTCCATGCCGCTTGAGGATTTCTTCATCGACTACGGCAAACAAGACCGCGCGCCGGGTGAATTCGTCGAAGCCGTCAGTTTCCCGCGTCAGGCCGACCGGTTGAAGGTCTACAAGCTCAGCAAACGGTTCGATCAGGACATCTCGGCCGTATGTGGCTGTTTCAATGTCTCCGTCTCAGGTGGCACCGTCACCGGGGCGCGCATCGCGTTCGGCGGCATGGCAGGCATCCCGAAACGGGCATCGCAAGTGGAGGCCGCGTTAACCGGCCAAGCCTGGACACACGAAACCGTTCAATCCGCCCTTCCGGCCTTTGCACAGGATTTCACCCCGTTGTCAGATATGCGCGCCTCAGCCGCCTATCGGCTGGCCACGGCCCAGGCGATGCTTGAAAGGTACTTCCTTGAGGATCAGGGCGAGGTCACAAACGTGCTGGAGGTGTCGGCATGAGCGTGACAAAGCGCCTTCCCCACGACGCCGCGCCTTTGCATGTCTCGGGCTCTGCCCGGTATGTTGACGATATCCCGACACCAAAGGGCACGCTGCATCTGGCCTTTGGCCTCAGCCCGATTGCCAAGGGCAGGATCAACGCAATGGACCTGTCGGCTGTAAAGGCCGCCGAGGGGGTCGTCGGGGTGATGACGGCAGAAGATCTGCCTTTTGCCAACGATGTCTCGCCTTCGATCCATGACGAACCGTTGTTGTCTGACGGCACCGTGCACTATATCGGCCAACCGGTCTTTCTGGTCGTCGCACGCAGCCATCTTGCGGCGCGCAAAGCTGCACGTCTGGCCCAGATAGATTATGTCGAAGAGGCCCCGATCCTGACCATCGAAGAAGCGCTGGCCGCCGACAGCCGGTTCGAAGACGGCCCGCGTATCTATGCCAAAGGCGATGCCGACGCTGCCATCGCCAGCGCATCCCATGTAATCGAAGGTACATTCGAACTGGGCGGGCAGGAACACTTCTATCTGGAAGGTCAGGCTGCTTTGGCGCTACCAAATGAAGGCGGCGACATGCTGGTTCACAGCTCCACCCAGCATCCGACCGAGATTCAGCACAAGGTGGCGGATGCCTTGGGCGTACCGATGCACGCCGTGCGGGTCGAAACCCGCCGGATGGGTGGTGGTTTCGGAGGTAAGGAAAGTCAGGGCAACGCGCTGGCTGTGGCCTGCGCCGTAGCCGCCCGCGCGACAGGCAAGGCCTGCAAGATGCGCTATGACCGTGACGACGACATGATCATCACCGGCAAGCGCCATGCCTTCCGCATTGCCTACAAGGCCGGGTTTGATGCAAATGGCCATATCCAGGGCGTCTCGTTCCATCACTATGCGATCTGCGGCTGGGCCCAGGATCTGTCCCTGCCCGTGGCTGATCGGGCCATGCTGCATTCCGACAACGCCTATCTGCTGCCCAACGCGCGGATTGAAAGCCACCGGCTCAAGACCAACACCCAATCCGCCACCGCCTATCGCGGGTTCGGCGGTCCGCAGGGTATGGTCGGTATCGAACGGGTGATGGACCACGCCGCGCATGAGCTTGGTCTGGACCCAGTCGAGTTACGTCGCCGGAATTATTACGAACCGGCGCACAAGGTGGCCGATCAGCCGCAGCACGAAAAACCGCTGGGCCATCCCGACCCGCACGAAGACCTGACCAGCCGCGGAGCCGTCGAAACCGGTAACGCCCCGATACGCCCCCTGCCCGCAGACGGCAACACCACGCCCTACGGCATGGTGGTCAGCGATTTCGAATTGCACGGCATGACCGATGCCCTGTTGACCTCCAGCGATTATGCCGCGCGCAAAGCGGCCATTGCGGAATGGAACGCCAATAACAGCGTGATCAAGAAAGGCATCGCCTTTTCACCGGTCAAGTTCGGGATTTCCTTCACGCTGACCCATCTCAATCAAGCCGGAGCGCTTGTGCATGTGTATCAGGACGGCTCGGTTCATCTGAACCATGGCGGCACCGAGATGGGTCAGGGCCTGTTCCAGAAGGTCGCGCAAGTGGCTGCGTCGCGCTTTGGCATCCCGCTTGAGATGGTCAAGATCACCGCAACCGACACGGCCAAGGTGCCCAACACCTCGGCCACAGCGGCGTCTTCGGGTAGCGACCTGAATGGGATGGCCGTGAAAGCGGCTTGCGACACGATCCGCGACCGGATGGCCGAGTATCTGGCGGAACGGCACCAGGCCGATCCATCGGCGGTCGCGTTCACCGACGGTCAAGTCTCGGTCGGGGCGGAACGCTATACCTTCGCCGAAGCTGCGGCTATCGCCTATCAGGGCCGCATCAGCCTGTCGGCAACCGGGTTCTACAAAACCCCCAAAATCGAATGGGACCGGATCGCTGGACGGGGCCGCCCGTTTTTCTATTTCGCATACGGAGCCTCTGTTACCGAGGTCGCCATCGATACACTCACTGGCGAGAACCGCATCCTGCGCACCGATATACTGCATGATGCGGGCGCTTCGCTGAACCCAGCGCTGGATATCGGGCAAGTCGAAGGTGGCTATGTGCAGGGCGCGGGTTGGTTGACGACCGAAGAACTGGTTTGGGATGACACAGGCAACCTGCGCACCCATGCGCCCTCAACCTACAAGATCCCGGCCTGTTCGGACCGGCCTGACATCTTCAACGTGTCCCTTTGGGATGCCGAAAACCGGGAAGAGACGATCTATCGCTCCAAAGCGGTGGGCGAACCACCCTTCATGCTGGGTATTTCCGCCTGGCTGGCGCTGAGCAACGCGGTTGAGGCCTGCGGTGGTGATTACCCGGCCCTGAACGCACCCGCCACTGCCGAAGAAGTTTGGCGCGGTGTCCAGCGGGTCAAGGGAGGTGCCTGATGGGATTTGATCTGCTGGCGCTGCGCGATGCGGTGCAAACCCACGGAACGGTGACCCGCGTGGCCATTGCCGCGATCAAGGGATCATCGCCGCGCGAGGTGGGGGCCGCGATGCTGATCTGGCCGGGCGGGCAAAGCGGCACCATTGGCGGCGGTACATTGGAGTTTCAAGCGGCCGAGGCGGCGCGACGGCAATCCGTACCAACGCGCCTGACCCACCACGCGCTGGGCCCTGAGCTGGGGCAATGCTGCGGTGGGGCAATCTCCTTGCTGAGCGAGGTTTATGACCTCGACAGACTGAACGCGCTGGGGCCACAGGTTATCGCGCGATCCGCGGATGGGTCCGTAATGCCCCTATCGGTCAAACGTCTTTTGGCCAAAGGGCGCGGCCAGGGGGTGATGCCGCACGCTCAGCTGATCGACGGGTGGATGGTTGAACCTGTGCATCAACCGACCCGCAATCTGTGGATCTGGGGCGCGGGCCATGTCGGGCGCGCCTTGGTCGATGTGTTGTCACCGCTTCCCGAACTTGCGATCACATGGGTCGATACCGGGCCCGAGCGTTTTCCCACAGCACCTGCCAGCGGCGTAACGGTGTTACCCGCCCAGAAGCCCGCAACGCTGGTGCCTCATGCCCCGCGCGATGCCGAGCATTTGGTGCTGACATATTCGCATAATCTGGATCTGGAATTGTGCAACAGGCTGCTTTTGCATGATTTCCGCTTTGCGGGGCTGATCGGGTCGGCTACGAAATGGGCGCGATTCCGGTCGCGGCTGGCGGCCCTGGGGCATTCGCCCGAACGGATTGCCCGGATCACCTGCCCGATCGGGGACCCGAGCCTGGGCAAGCACCCGCAAATGATTGCTGTTGGCGTGGCCGCACAGCTTTTGCGGCCTGCTGAACGGAACGAGTTGAAGAAGGACCTGAGCGCGTGAATACTCCGCTGCTAAGCCTCGAAGGGCTGACCAAAGCTTACCCCGGTGTTGTGGCCAATGATCAGGTCTCGTTCACGATTGGCGAGGGTGAGGTTCACGCACTGCTGGGCGAAAACGGCGCCGGGAAATCCACACTGGTCAAGATGATCTATGGCCTGGTCAAACCCGACAGCGGCACAATGGTATTGCGCGGTCAGCCTTTTGCGCCAGCCGAGCCGCGCGCAGCCCGCGCCGATGGGATCGCAATGGTCTTTCAGCACTTTTCATTGTTTGACGCGCTGAACGTGGCCGAAAACATCGCGCTTGGCATGGAAAACCCACCCCCGATGGGCGATTTGGCAACGCGTATTCGTGAGGTGTCAGAGACCTACGGCCTGCCACTGGACCCGTTCCGCACGGTCGGCGATCTGTCCGCGGGCGAGCGTCAGCGGGTCGAGATCATCCGCTGCCTGCTGCAAGACCCCAAGCTGTTGATCATGGACGAGCCGACCAGCGTGCTGACGCCGCAAGAAGTTGATATCCTTTTCGAAACGCTGAACAAGCTGCGATCCGAGGGCACCTCGATCCTTTATATCTCGCACAAGCTGGAAGAGATCCGCACCCTGTGTGACCACGCGACCATCCTGCGGCTGGGCAAGAATGTGGGCGAATGCGTCCCGTCTGAAACCTCGGCCCGTGACATGGCCGAAATGATGGTTGGATCGACCTTGCAAACGCCCGAGCGTTCTGGGCGTGAATTTGGCGAGGTCGCTCTGGATGTCAGCGGATTGTCAGTGCCGTCGCCTTCTGAATTCGGCACCGCCTTGAAAAACGTGCACATGACTGTCCGTAAGGGCGAGGTACTGGGCATTGGCGGCGTGGCAGGTAACGGGCAGGACGAATTGCTGGGCGTGCTTTCGGGTGAAATCCTGACGGCGGCTGATGCGATTAAGTTCAACGGGCAGAACATTGGCAAGCTGGGGCCTACGGCGCGGCGCAAGCTGGGTGTGCTCACCGCGCCCGAAGAACGTCTGGGCCACGCGGCAGCGCCAGACATGAGCCTGACGGAAAACGCCCTGTTGACCGGGTCGGTTCGCGAGGGGTTGGAACGCAATGGCTTTCTGAAATGGGCCGAGACCCAGAGCTTTGCCGAGCGGATCATCAAGGCCTTTGACGTGCGCACACCGGGGCCGGAAAACGCCGCCCGGTCGCTTTCGGGTGGAAACCTGCAGAAGTTCGTGATCGGCCGCGAAGTGCTGCAAAACCCCGAGGTTCTGGTGGTGAACCAACCGACCTGGGGTGTGGATGCAGCCGCCGCGGCTGCGATCCGTCAGGCCATTCTGGATCTGGCCGCAAAGGGAACGGCGGTGATCTGCATCAGCCAGGATCTTGATGAATTGATGGAGATCTCGGACAGCTTTGCTGCGCTGAACGAAGGGCGGCTGAGCGCGCCGCGTGAAACCACGGGTCTGACGGTGGACGAGATCGGCCTGATGATGGGTGGCGCCCATGGGATGGAGGTTGCGCATGTCTGACGCGATCAACCGCCTCCGGCGGCCGTATTTGCAACGAGAAGAAGAACTGAGGTCATAAGCGAATGATAATGTTGGAGAAACGGCCACAGCCGTCAAAAGCATGGTCTTACGCCACTCCCTTGGTCGCGGTTCTGGCCACGATGATCTTTGGCGGAATACTGTTCGCCATATTGGGCAAGAACCCGGTCGAGGCGATTGGCACCATATTCTGGGAGCCTTTGTTTGGCGAGTTTTCGTTCTACTACCGCCCGCAATTGCTTGTGAAAGGCGCGCCGCTTGTGCTGATCGCCATCGGGCTGTCGCTAGGGTTTCGCGCGGGGATCTGGAATATCGGGGCCGAGGGTCAGTATATCATGGGCGCGCTTTTTGGCGCGGGCGCCGGACTGGCGTTTTACCCCTTGGAGGCGTGGTATATCTTTCCGATCATGATCCTCGCCGGCGCATTCGGTGGCTGGATCTGGGCGATGATCCCGGCCTTTTTGAAGGTCCGTTTCGGAACCAACGAAATCCTTGTGTCGCTGATGCTGGTCTATGTGGCGGAACAGATGCTGGCCTCAGCCTCATTGGGGCTGTTGAAGAACCCAGAAGGGTTCGGGTTTCCGGGTTCACGCAATCTGCAAGCCTATGAAAGCGCCCATAATGCAGAATTGTTCGCGGGATCAGGCATGCACTGGGGCGTGGTTGCTGCCTTGATCGCGGTGATCTTTGCCTATGTTCTGTTGAACCGGCATATGCTGGGCTTTCACATCCGTCTGACCGGTGAGGCGCCGCGCGCGGCCAAGTTTGCAGGTGTCCACCCTGCCCGGCTGATCCTGTTTTGTCTGGGTATGTCCGGCGCGCTGGCGGGGCTGGCCGGCATGTTCGAAGTCTCGGGGCCGTCCGGCGTGGTCAGCATTGATTTCAACGTGGGCTATGGATTTACGGCCATCATCGTGGCCTTTCTGGGCCGGTTGCATCCGGTAGGCATCCTGTTGGCCGGCTTCCTGATGGCTTTGACCTATATCGGCGGTGAGATCGCGCAATCCCAGCTTGGATTGCCTGCCGCAGCCATTCAGGTGTTCCAGGGGATGCTGCTGTTCTTCCTGCTGGCCTTAGACATATTGACCAATTACCGAATTCGGTTGGCACGGACAGAGGCGGTGTGACCCATGGATCTAGGTGAAATCAACCCGGTACTGCTGGTGGCCTCGCTGATGGTGGCCGCGACCCCGCTATTGCTTGCCGCAATCGGAGAGCTGGTGGTGGAAAAGGCAGGTGTTTTGAACCTGGGCGTCGAAGGCATGATGATCGTGGGTGCAATCAGCGGCTTTGCGATCTCGGTCGAGACCGGCTCACCCTGGCTGGGGTTCATCGCAGCGGCGTTGGGCGGGGCGGTGCTGTCGCTGTTGTTCGTTTTGCTGACGCAGGTGGCGCTGGCCAATCAGGTCGCCAGCGGTCTTGCGCTGACGCTGTTTGGCCTTGGGTTCAGCGCCCTGTTGGGTCAGGGCTATGTGGGTATCAAACCACCCAGCATGGACGACATCCATATCCCTGTGATCAGCGATATCCCTGTGATCGGACCGATCCTGTTCCAACATGACCCGATCCTTTATCTCGGCATCGCTCTGACCGCAGCCGTCTGGGCGGTGCTGAAGTTCACTCGCATTGGGCTGATCCTGCGCGCAGTGGGTGAAAACCACGATGCGGCGCATGCGTTGGGCTACAAGGTGATCAAGATCCGCATCCTGGCGATCCTGTTCGGCGGGGCCTGTGCCGGGCTGGGTGGGGCCTACATCAGTCTGATCCGCGTGCCGCAATGGACCGAGGGGATGACGGCCGGTGTCGGCTGGATTGCCCTTGCGCTGGTGGTTTTTGCCAGCTGGAAACCGTGGCGTGTCTTGCTGGGCGCCTATTTGTTTGGCGGCATCACCGTGTTGCAGCTTAATTTGCAGGCAGCAGGCGTTGCCATTCCGGTCGAGTATCTGGCAATGTCGCCCTACGTCATCACGATCCTTGTGCTTGTAATCCTTTCGGCCGACAAGAGCAGCGCACCCGCATCTTTGGGCCGAATCTTCCATGCCTCAAACTAGGGGCCAAATGAACCAACTAGGGGAGTAACATATGAAATTCGCATCACTTTTGACGGGCGCAGCTGTCGCGCTCGGCTTGGCGACGGGCGCCATGGCCCAGGACAAGACCAAGGTTGGCTTTGTCTATGTCGGACCGGTCGGCGACGGCGGCTGGACCTATGAACATGACAAGGGCCGCCTCGCGGTTGAGGAGCATTTCGGCGACAAGGTCGAAACGGTTTTTGTTGAATCGGTTCCCGAAGGGCCGGATTCGGAACGCGTCATGACTCAGATGGCGTTGGAAGGCGCGGACCTGATCTTTACCACGTCCTTTGGCTACATGGATCCCACCATCAACGTGGCCAAGAAGTTCCCGAACGTGAAGTTCGAGCACGCGACCGGTTATAAAACCGCAGACAACGTTTCGGTCTATTCGGCACGTTTCTACGAAGGCCGCGCCGTTCAGGGCCACATCGCGGGCAAGATGACGGAATCGAACATCGTCGGTTACATCGGATCCTATCCGATCCCCGAAGTGATCCGCGGCATCAACTCGGCCTATATCCACGCCAAAAAGGTAAACCCGGATGTCGAGTTCAAGATCGTCTGGGCCTACACCTGGTTTGACCCCGCAAAAGAAGCTGACGCGGCCACCGTCCTGATCGAACAGGGCGCGGACGTGATCCTGCAGCACACCGACTCGACCGCGCCGCAGGCAGCCGCGCAAGAGGCCGGCAATGTCGTGACCTTCGGTCAGGCCTCGGACATGAGCGAATACGCCCCCTTCCCGCGCGTCAGCTCGATCATCGACAACTGGGCGCCCTACTACATTGCGCGTACTCAGGCCGTCATGGACGGATCATGGGAAACCGTGAACACCTGGGACGGTATCCGGGAAGGCATGGTTGAAATCGGCGAGATCTCCGACCGCGTTCCCGCCGATGTAAAAGAAGAGGCACTTGCGATGAAAGCCGCCATGGCCGCTGGCGAGTACCACCCGTTCACCGGCCCGCTGAAAAAGCAGGACGGCAGTGACTGGCTGGCCGAAGGCGAAGTGGCCGACGACGGCACCCTTGCAGGCATGAACTTCTATGTCGAAGGGCTGGAAGGCGAAATTCCGCAGTAGCAACTGATCTAGAAATCAACAAAAAAGGCCCGCAGTTTTTGCGGGCCTTTTTTGATCGCCTTGAGCCCAAAGTTCCGGATGCTGCGATGTATTCGAAGTTCCGCTTTGAATCCCTGAGAGCATGTGCAAAATTTATAAAAAACCGCGTCTTTCCAAAGAGAAACTAAGCCATGAAAACAAATTTCTGCGAAATTTTCGGAATTGAGCATCCGGTTGTTTTAGCACCCATGGCGGGCGTGGTTTCAGACGCATTGGTCGCCGCAGTCAGCAATGCGGGTGGGCTCGGGTTGGCACCACTTTGGCATGTCAGCGTAGATGACCTTCGGAAGTCTGTGCGCAACATCAAGCAGCTGACCGACAAACCATTTGGTGTGAATCTGAATATGGATTTCCCAAGTATGGAGCACCTAGACGCTTGCCTGGAGGAAGGCGTCGAAATAATTTCACTGTTCTGGCAACCGCCTGGAGAGTTTTTGGCTCATGCTAAATCGGGCGGGGCGAAAATCATCTACAGCGCAGGTGACGCCGCAGATGCGAAATCTGTTGCCGATCTCGGGGCAGATGCTATTTGCGCCCAAGGTTGGGAAGCAGGTGGACATGTACGTGGAACCGTTGGCAGCATGGCACTGATACCGGCAATCGTTGATGCTGTCGGTGATGTTCCGGTTGTGGCAGCCGGTGGAATTGCAGATGGACGAGGATTGGCGGCAGCGCTTTCCTTGGGTGCCTCGGCCGTTTGGGTCGGAACCAGATTTCTTGCAGCATCTGAGGCAAACGTTCACCCAGACTATCTTTCTCAACTCATAGCAGCTTCGGAGAATGATACGGCCCATTTTGACGATCTCTTCGATATCGGTTGGCCAGATGCTCCTCATAGAGTCTTGAAAAATAGCACAACCAAAATGTGGGAAGACTCTGGTCGCCTTCCGCTTGGTCAAAGACCCGGTGAAGGAGATGTCGTCGCCTCGACTTCAAACGGAGGCGAAGTCTTAAGATATCAAAGTAAATCACCTTCCGGAGACCTAACCGGGGATATCGAGGCAATTTCAATGTGGGCCGGGCAAGGCGTGTCGATGGTCAAGGAAGTGCAAGGTGCCCGCGAAATAGTTCTCGATATAGTCAATCAAGCGGAACTCACTTTGCAGCGCATTAATTGTCGCTGATAGCACGAAGTATGAAGAAACAGGCGTCGGAGCAGACGACGTCGGAGACAGAAAACTCTGTCTACAAGATTTCGTTGAAAAGCATTGCTGCACCAAACGCAAACGACTGCGGAGCGAAGATCCGGCCCGCAACCTGACATCGCTAGAACGCCAGGGGCATTTCGATACCCAATTGCTGACGGGTCAGACCATCACGCAAATGACACGCTGTAACGGCAACGCCCTAGGGCGTTGAGATCAATGCCCGGTCAGCACCAATTCGTTTACCGGCATCAGGATCAGGCGCAAGCGCAGGCCCGCGGCGTGGACCACGCCGATTGTGTCGACCACGTGCAAAAAGGCCTTGTGCCAGAAGCCCAGGCTTTCATCCTCAAGCTTGTGATGGTTGTCGGTGTAGACATTGGCCAGACAGTTACTGCCTGGTGGGATGTCATCCGACATGCCTTTGTAGAGCGGCTCCAGATAGACAAGGATCGACCCCGGGACTGTGTTATTCTGCACATCGCGCAGCTCGTCCGAGGGGCGGATCTGACCCGATGGGATGACATCCTGCACTTCAACCACGACCATTGGCATCACGGTGAACGGTTTGGTCATGCAGCCAAGTTCGGCGATCATGCCGGGCTTGATAACCTGCGCCGAGAGCTGGCTGAACGCGGCCTGAAACCGATCGTGACCGGAATTTGAGGGCACCAGAATTCCCGCAGGGCGCAGCAGCGGGCTGACATAGTCGCCCACCTGCAGGCCAAACTGTTCAACCCGACCGGTCACTCCGGCATTGATCACTGTTTTGTCCAGCTCGGTCAGGGCCGCATCGAGCTGGGCGTTTGCACTGACCAGCTGGGCCGGGATCAGTTCTTCGATCTGTTGTGTAACCGCGGCGCGCTGAGCTTGAGCCGCGGTAACCTGGGCCTGGCGCTCAGCCACCAGGTTTTCCAACCTGTCGATTTCCGCCAATCGCACCGCGCTGGAGCCTTCGTCCCGCAAGGTCGTGTTCCGCTCCAGATCCTCTAGTGCCTGGTCCAGCGATGCCTTGGCACCGGCGATCCCTGCCTCAGCCTCGGCAAGATCGGTTTGCGCAACTTTCAACGACGCCTGAACCTGCGCAATCTGTGCATGAGCGGATTCGACCTGTGCCTTTTGCGTATAATCCTCGATCCGGAAGATCGGCTGCCCGGCAACTACGGTTTCGTTGTTGCGCACATAAACCTCTGACACCCGTCCACCCAACTGAGGCAGGATCGTCACCGTCCGGAAATACGACGCAGCGGTGCTGCTTGAAGGGTGGAAATAAAAGAGTGTCGTAATCACGGTCAGGGCCAGAATGGCGCAAGTTGTCAGGCCCCAACGCAGTTCATACCACATGGTGAACAGCGTAATCTCGTGCCCAATTCGTTTTCCCTGAACAAAGCGGCGATACAGATAATCAGGCAGCACCGTGATCAGGGCGCAGAGCATTGTTTCAATCATGGCTTACTGCTCCTGCCCTTCATTGATTTCCGGGGCAGGCGCAGCGGGTACAGGAGCCTCGGGCACCGGTTCGGGGGTCGGTGGTTGACCCAAACCCTTGATCGCATCGGCGATATTTCGAAGCGGGGTCGCAAAGTCGGGGAACTGGAACCCGGCGACCAAGATGGCAGCGATCCAGAAAATCCCGTTATGTGTGAACAAGGCCAGCAACGCCAGAATACCCACCAACTGAAACTGAGGGTGGTTGTTTTCATGGGCCATTTTTTCTGGCACCGAGTGCAACGTGAGGTATCCGACCCCAATCAGCACCACCAGAACGACGAAGAAGATAACCATCGCGGTAAAGAGATAATCGCTGCCATCAGCTGCGACGACATATTTGGGAATATGCCCTGTGGCCATTGGATGAAGGTCTGCGGCGTTCACCTTGCTCTCCTGTTCGTTTTGATACTTCTTTGACCGGGTTGAAGCCCAAATTCAAGGCTGCTTATAGTTTCGCAGCTTATGAGACCATCAATTGAAGACCACGGGAAACAAGATGCAATCCATTGATCAGCACCACACGCGCATTGAAGGAACCGCCAGCTATGATTGATTTTCTGGTCATCGGTGGCGGAATCGCCGGGATAAGTGCAGGTGCGCGCCTGTCCGCGCACGGAAAAGTCACTGTATTAGAGGCCGAAGACGCCCTGGGCTATCATGCCTCGGGGCGATCGGCTGCCTTGTTTGAACCCAATTACGGTCCAGCCTCTGTCAATGCGCTCAGCCGCGCGGGCGAGGCTTTTTTGCGCTCTGAGGCGGGTGGCTATCTGACGCCGCGTGGGCTGATGCTGCTGGGGCGGTCGGATCAGGCTGACCTGTTTCACAGCGATCTTGCCGGTTTTGGAATGCCACAGATCACGGTAGAGCAAGCGATTGAACGGGTTCCGATCCTCAACCCCGAAGCCGTTGCTTTTGCAGGATTAACCTCTTCAGCTCTCGACATCGACACCGACCGGTTGATCCAGGATTTTGCCCGCACCATCCGCGCCAATGGCGGCTCGGTTTTCACCCGACAAAAAGTGACCGAGATTCGCAAGGCAAAGGATTGGATTGTCAAAGCGACCGAAGAATTCACTGCGAAAATCCTGGTCAATGCAGCCGGGCCCTGGGTAGACGAAGTCGCCGCGATGGCGGGTATCGATCCGATCGGCATTTCGCCGCGCCGCAGATCAATCGCCAGGATCCCGGCCCCTGCCGGGCATGATCTGAGGCATTGGCCCTTGATGATCGGTGCAGGTGAAAGTTGGTACGCAAAGCCTGACGCCGGCAAGCTTCTTGTTTCACCCGCCGAGGCGGAACCGACAACTCCGCATGATGCCTATGCAGATGACATGGTACTGGCCGAAGGATTGGCCAGATATGAGGAAATGGTGTCTGAACCGGTCACCCGTGTTGAAAGCAACTGGGCAGGGCTGCGCAGCTTCGCGCCAGATGGAACATTGGTTCTGGGCCCGGACCCACAGGATGCGTCTTTCGTCTGGTCTGCTGGACAGGGTGGATACGGGTTCCAGACCGCGCCCGCCGCATCGCAATTGGTTGCGGACCTTACGGTTGGCGACCCGACGGCGCTGGATCGTGCGATTGTTGACCAGCTCCGCCTGGAAAGGCTGCGGTGATGACAAACCGAAAACTGCCCTCAAGCGCCAACGTTGCGACCAAGGGCAATGGTTCACGGCTGGTCGCACCCGCTGCGACGCGCAATGGGCAGGTGCTGGCTGATCTTGTCGCGCGGATCGCCCCAGAAAACGGCCTTGCATTGGAACTCGCCAGCGGTACTGGCCAGCATGTGCGCCAATTCGCCCAGCGCTGCTCAGATCTGCATTGGCACCCCTCTGAGGTAGAGGCCGAAAGGCTGACAAGTATCAAAGCCTACACCGATGACCTGCCTAACGTCGCCAATGCCGTATATCTCGATGCATTGGCAAATGGTTGGCACAAGACCTACGGCAATATGGACCTGATCGTTCTGATCAACTTGCTGCACCTGATCAGTTTTCCCGAAGTTGAGCGCCTGATCACCGAAGCAGCTCTCGCTTTGAACTCAAATGGCACCTTGTTGCTTTACGGCCCGTTCAAGCGAGACGGAAAGCTGACCAGCGATGGCGATAGGCGTTTTCATGACGCGTTGGTGGGACAGAACCCGGATATCGGGTACAAAAATGATACCGATATCGCGCATCTGTTGCACGCGAACGGACTGGAAATTCAGGAAATCGTTGAAATGCCTGCAAACAATCTGGCATTTTTGGCCAAAAATCCGGATTTCTGAGTCAAAATTCCAAATTTAGGCGTGGCGGCGGCCAAAACCTGGCCACCGCCGTCAATTGTCACCCGTCTTTGCGGATAACTTCGTTTTTCGGATCGTACGGGCTGTCGCAGGTCACGACCGCATCCCACAACTGATCCAGCATCTTAACCTTCAACTTCGTGCCTTCGATCGCCAGTTCAGGTTTCACATAACCCATGCCGATGGATTTCTCGAAAGCAACCGAATAGCCCCCCGATGTCAGACGACCCACACGCTCACCTTCCGGGGTGTAAAGCGCCTCGCGGCCCCACGGATCGGCATCTTCTGGGCCGTCGATCAGCAGTGTACAGCATTTGACGCGCACGCCGGTCTCTTCCAGTTTGGTTTTGCCGTGGAAATCCTTCGACAGATCGACAAAACGCGGCAGGTCAGCCTCAAGCGGGGTCGCATCGCGACCTAATTCAGTGCCGAAGGCGCGATAGGATTTCTCCTGCCGCAGCCAGTTCTGGGCGCGGGCGCCAACCAGCTTCATGCCGTGCTTCTCGCCCGCTTTTTCCAGCAGATCGAACAGGTAGTTCTGCATCTCGATCGGATGGTGCAATTCCCAGCCCAACTCACCGGTATAGGCCACACGGATCGCGTTCACTGGGCACATGCCCAGTTCGATCTGTCGCGCTGACAACCAAGGGAAACGCTTGTTGGACAGAGCGGTGTCCGGATCGGCGTCCTTGATAACCTCTTTCAGAACGTCACGCGACTTGGGGCCCGCGATGGCGAAGACGCCCCACTGAGTGGTTACATCCTGGATTTCGATGTAACCGAACTCCTCCATCTTGTCCTCGGCCGCCTTGCGCAGATAGTCGGCGTCATACTCAGTCCAGGCACCAGCAGAGACGATGTAGTAGTTGTTCTCGGCATTGCGGACGATGGTGTATTCGGTGCGGGTGGTACCGTGCGAGGTCAGCGCGTAGGTCAGGTTGATGCGACCGACCTTGGGCAGCTTGTTGCAGGTGAACCAATCCAGGAACTGAGTCGCTCCGGGGCCTTTGACGACATGCTTAGTGAAGGCCGACGCGTCGATCAGGCCCACACCTTCGCGGATCGCCTTGGCTTCTTCGACGGCGTATTGCCACCAGCCACCGCGGCGGAACGACCGGCTTTCCTTGTCGAAATTGTCTGGTGCATCCAGAGGGCCGAAATAGTTCGGACGTTCCCAGCCGTTCACCCAGCCGAACTGTGCACCACGCGCCTTCTGGCGATCATAGGCCGGAACGGTCCGCAGAGGACGGCAGGCTTCACGTTCTTCATCCGGGTGATGCAGGATGTAGACGTGCTCATAGCACTCTTCGTTCTTGCGCGCCGCAAATTCGGTGGTCATCCAGTGGGACGAGTACCGTTTGGGGTCCAGCGAGGCCATGTCGATCTCGGCTTCCCCATCGACCATCATCTGCGCCAGATAGTAACCTGTGCCGCCCGCCGCAGTGATCCCGAACGAGAAGCCTTCGGCCAACCACAAATTGCGCAGACCCGGAGCCGGACCAACCAGCGGGTTGCCGTCAGGCGTATAGCAGATCGGGCCATTGAAATCGTCTTTGAGGCCCGATTCAGCACAGGACGGCACGCGTTCGGCCATTGCCATATACTGATCCGCGATTCGGTCGATATCCAGCGGGAACAGATCGGCACGGAAGCTGTCCGGTACGCCGTGTTCAAACTGCGCAGGCGCGCCATGTTCATAGATGCCCAAAATCCAGCCGCCACGCTCTTCGCGCGCATAGGATTCGTTGTCGGCGTCGCGCACAACGGGGTGTTCCGGGTTTCCTGCTTCGCGCCATTTGACCAGCTCGGGGTCTTTGTCCATGACGATGAATGTGTGCTCTACCGGAATCGCGGGCATTTTGATGCCCAGCATTTTGGCAGTGCGCTGTGCGTGGTTGCCCGATGCAGTCACGACATGCTCGGCGGTGATTACCACTTGCTCATCTGACGGCACCAGATTGCCGCCTTTTTCAACCATTTTGGTGCAGGTGACTTCCCAATGGGTGCCGTTCCAGTGGAACGCATCGGCCTGCATCTTGCGCACGATTTCCACGCCACGCTGACGGGCGCCCTTGGCCATCGCCTGCGTCACGTCTGCGGGGTTAATGTAACCATCTTCGGTGTGATAGATCGCGCCTTTCAGGTCACCGGTCTCGATCAACGGCCAGCGCTCTTTAATCTGGTCTGGTGTCAGCCATTCGTAGGCGACATCGCAGGTCTCGGCGGTCGAGGCATAGAGCATGTACTCGTCCATACGCTCTTGCGTCTGCGCCATGCGCAGATTGCCAACCACGGCAAAACCCGCGTTCAGGCCCGTCTCTTCCTCAAGCGTCTTATAGAAATCGACTGAGTATTTGTGGATGTGGGTCGTCGCGTAGGACATGTTGAACAGCGGCAGCAGACCGGCGGCGTGCCAGGTGGACCCGGATGTCAGTTCGTCCCGCTCGATCAGCATCACATCGTCCCAACCCGCTTTGGCCAGGTGATAGGCGATTGATGTCCCGACGGCGCCGCCGCCAACGACCAATGCTTTGACTTGGGTTTTCATAGGCCCGTTCTCCGGATTGAAACTGTTTGGCAAGGGTTATGCCCAACCTCGGGTCAATCCGCCAAGTCCATCCGACCCAATTGCGCACAAAACCGACGCGAAGATAAAACAATCGACCGCCTCAGCGCGCGCCGGGCACAAGGAAGCCCGGACAAAGCGAAACACAGCGCCCTTTAGACGATCTTGCCGGGGTTCATGATGTTGCCAGGGTCCAGCGCGACCTTGATTGCCGCCATATAGGTAACGGCTGCGCCAAGTTCTTTCTGCAGATAAGGCCGCTTGCCCTGGCCAATCCCGTGTTCGCCGGTGCAGGTCCCTTCCATCGAGATCGCCAGATCGTTCAACCATCCGACGAATAGGTCGGCATTGCAAACCTCGTCGGGGTTTTCCATGTCGATCAAGAGAAGCGTGTGGAAATTCCCATCCCCGACATGGCCCACAATCGGGGCCAACAGGCCCAGTTCGGCGGCTTTGGCCTGTGTTTGGCCAACACATTCGGCCAGACGTGAAATCGGCACACAGACATCCGTGGAAATGCCCCGCGCGCCAGGGCGCAGTTGCAGGCACGCCCAGTACATATCATGGCGCGCTTGCCATAGTTTGTTTCGCTCTTCCACGGTTGAGGTGGAGGCAAAATCCGAACCGCCAAACTCTTCTGCGATCTGGCCAAATGTCTCGGCCTGTTCCGTTGCACCGCTTTCCGAGCCGTGAAACTCCAGCAACAGCAACGGTGTTTCGGGCAAAGACAGGCCTGAATAGGCGTTCGCCGCCTGAACCGACATCTCATCCAGCAACTCGATCCGGGCAACAGGAATGCCATATTGGATCGTCATCATCACCGCCTGACAGGCCGCATCGACAGTGGGGAATGAACACCTGGCCGAGGTTATCGCCTCGGGGATGCCCTGCAAGCGCAGTGTCAGTTCGGTTATGATCCCCAAAGTGCCTTCAGCCCCGATCAGAAGGCGCGCCATATCATATCCGGCGGACGATTTCTTGGCCCTATGCCCTGTGCGGATGATCTGACCATCCGGCATAACGGCTTCGAGGCTGAGGACATTGTCTTTCATCGTCCCATATCGCACCGCGTTGGTCCCCGAGGCACGCGTGGCGGCCATGCCGCCCAAAGACGCATTGGCCCCGGGATCGATTGGGAAAAACAGGCCCTGATCGCGCAGATGCTGGTTGAGGTCCTGACGGGTCACGCCAGGCTGAACCACGCAATCCAGATCGCTGGCATGAACGGCCAGCACCTTGTTCATCTGACTCAGGTCCACGGATACCCCACCGGCAGGTGCGTTCACATGACCTTCCAGCGACGTGCCGGTTCCAAAGGCAATGACTGGCACCTTATGCGCGGCGCAGGTCTTTACGATTTCCGAAACCTCATCGGTCGTATGCGGAAACACCACCGCATCCGGGCTTTGGTTTTCAATCCAGGTGGTTGTATGACCATGCTGTTCGCGCACCGAGACGCCGGTCTGCAGCCGATCCCCGAACCGCTGTTTCAGAATGCCGATTGCGGTTTCGATACCCGCCTCGTTCCTCGGCAAGGCATGCGCCTGAACCATCGCTGATCTCCTGTCGTTTTGGGCTTAAATCATCGCGGGAACGACCTGATCGGGTGGGCGGTGCCCATCCTCAAAAGTCTTGATATTGATGATCACTTTCTCACCCATCTCGATGCGACCCTCCAGCGTGGCCGATCCCATATGCGGCAACAACACAACATTTGGCAGCTGCCTAAGGCGGGGGTTCACATCGGTTCCGTTCTCATAAACATCCAAACCGGCGCCCGCGATCTCACCAACCCGGATCATGCGCGTGAGGGCATTTTCGTCAATCACCTCGCCGCGCGACGTATTCACGATTACCGCCGAAGGTTTCATCAATTTCAGCCGGCGCGCATTCATCAGATGGAAGGTCGACGGCGTCGAGGGACAATTGATCGAGATGACGTCCATGCGAGCGACCATCTGATCCAGACTGTCCCAATAGGTCGCCTCAAGATCATGTTCGATCTCGGTGCGCAGACGGCGGCGGTTGTGGTAATGCACCTGCATCCCAAAGGCGCTGGCGCGGCGGGCCACGGCCTGACCGATCCGTCCCATTCCCAGAATACCCAACCGGCGACCGCCCACACGGCCGCCCAGCAAAGCCGTCGGCGCCCATCCGGTCCAGTCGCCCTTTTGCATCAGGCTCAGCCCTTCGGGGATGCGACGCGTCACGGCCAGGATCAGTGCCATGGTCATGTCTGCCGTGTCGTCGGTCAGAACTCCCGGCGTGTTTGACACCAGAATGCCGCGCTGCCGGGCAGTGGCCACATCGATGTTGTCGACACCCGCGCCATAGTTCGCAATCAGGCGCAGCTTGTCGCCCGCCTGCCCCAAAATCCCACCATCAATCGTGTCGGTAATCGTGGGCACCAGCACGTCGGCATCCTTGACAGCCGCGGTCAATTCTTCGCGAGTCATCGGCGTGTCGTCGGTGCGCAAGCGCACGTCAAAAAGCTCGCTCAGGCGGGTTTCTACGGCTTCCGGCAACCGTCGCGTTACGACAACACTCAGACGTTCTCTTGGCACTTCGGTCCTCCTACCGCTTTGCAATCAGATGCACGCCATGGCATCGTGGCGCAGGATCAGACGGGGCACAAGAACCCCGGTGACATTGACGCAACCTTTTTTCGAAGCACGACAAACAGGCGCAAGAGCAGACAGGCAGTGAGTGCTATTTTTTCGGTGAAACGCCAGTGTCTGGCGATCATGTCCGTGGTATTGGCCACGCTCATCGTGCTGCCCGCCAGTGCGCAGGATCAGCGCGGCCAGGTCACAAACCTTCCGATCCCACGTTTTGTGTCGATGAAAGCCGCCGAGGGCAATGTGCGCCGCGGACCGTCCCTGACCCATCGAATCGACTGGGTATTCAAACGCCGGGGCATGCCGCTGCAAATCACCGCCGAATACGGCAACTGGCGCAAAGTTCAGGATCGCGACGGGGCCGGAGGCTGGGTGCATTACGCGCTGCTATCCGGCGTTCGAACGGTGCTGATCGAAACTGACATGTTGCCGGTCTACGCCACGCCCGACCCGAAATCGCAGGTCAACGCACATTTTGAAACCGGCGTTGTCGCCCGCCTGGGCACATGTACACCGGACTGGTGCAAGGTCACCGCAGGCGGGTATCGCGGCTGGACACTAAAAAGCAACCTCTGGGGGGTCGACCCTGCCGAAATCCGGGAGTAACCGGCCTAGGCTTCGGCCCCACGCTCGGCCAGCTCTTTATCCAGCAAAAGCAGGTTCCACCGATCACCGCTGGCCGCCTTGGCCTTGTCCAAAATCGTCGTGAACAGATCCTCTTCTTCGATCTGTTCCGCCAGAAACCAGTTCAGCATATTCTGGGTGCTGTATTCCTTGACGCTATGCGCAAGCTCGAACAAAGCGTTGATTTGCCCTGTCACGGTTTTTTCCTGGGACAATGCCTGTTCCAGCACGTCCACCGGCGAGGTGTAATCCGCCTGCGGTTTGGCGATGCCTTCAATTTCGATCCGACCGCCCCGCTTGGCCATAAAATCGAAGATCCGCATCGCATGCGTGCCCTCTTCGGCTGAATGGCCCCGGAACCAGCTTGCAAATCCCGGCAGATCCTGGCCTTCGAAATAGGCCGCCATCGCGAGATAAGTATATGAGGCGTGAAGCTCGTTATTGATCTGCTTGTTGAGCGCCTCTGCGACATCGGGATGCAGGTTCATCGCGTGCTCCTTTTTCGGTTGTCTGAATATGACACCAAGTTAGGTGCCCCGCACCAGCATCGCAATGACGCAGATCAGGTTTTCTTTCGCATTAACATAGCTTTATGGGCAATAACCTGCGACTGAAACGCAACTGCAGCGCTGCACGCACCTATTTGCGCGAAATTCCAGCGGTTTACCCAAGGCACTGGTCTTCACGGCAATCATCGCTAGTGTGGCGACAATCGGGAAAGAGAGTTGCCATGAAAGCTGTCACATACACTGAATTCGGATCGGCGTCAGATGTCCTGCACATCCAGGAACTGCCATCTATCCCGCCCGGCCCCGGTGAGGTCGTGGTCGATCTGGCGTTTTCAGGGGTGAACCCATCCGATGTGAAAGCCCGCTCAGGCTCGCGCCCCGGGGTAACGCGCCCGGCCTTTCCCGTGGTCATACCGCACAGCGATGGCGCAGGCGTCATCTCGTCAGTGGGACCAGGCGTGCCCTCTGACCGCATCGGGCAACGTGTCTGGATCTGGAATGGGCAATGGAAGCGGGCTTTTGGCACCGCTGCTGAACAGATCACCCTGCCCGCCGATCAGGCCGTCCCCCTGCCCGACAAGATCGAGCTTGAGACCGGCGCGATTCTCGGCATTCCGGGCCTGACAGCAAGCCATGTCGTGTTCTCAGGCGGCGATCCGAATAGTCAAACCCTATTGATTCACGGAGGCTCCGGCACCGTCGGCTATCTCGCGGTTCAACTTGCCCGTTGGGCCGGTGCCCGCGTGATCGCCACCGCCAGCCCGCGCAATTTCGACCGCGTCCGCGATGTCGGTGCGGATGTCGTAATCGACTACAACGCCCCGGATCTGCCCGAGCAGATCCTCGCTGCCAATCAGGGCAAGCCAATCTCACGAATCGTGGATGTGGAATTCGGCCCAAATATCGAAACCAACAGCGCTGTTGTCGCTGAAAACGGGCGCATTAACGCCTATGGCTCGGCGCTGGATATGTCGCCGACCCTGCCCTTCTACCCTTTGCTGTACAAGGCCGTTACCATCGAGATCGCGCTGGTCTATCTGCTGCCCGCCCAAGCTCGGAAAATCGCCGTCGAGCGATTGCATACCGCTCTCGTATCCGAAGCATTGAAATGCCCGATAGAGCAGGTGCTGCCACTGCAATCCTGCGCCAATGCGCATGATGCGGTCACTGCGGGCAAGCGCAGCGGAGCAATTCTTTTGGCAACCACCTGAAAGCCAATTTGAGAAATTTGCCGACCAGTCGAAATTTTGCTCGAAAAGCCCTTGAACACCTCGAGCAACAATCGTAGACAGCCGCTCACCGTTGGGGTGTAGCCAAGTGGTAAGGCAGCGGTTTTTGGTACCGTGTATCGTAGGTTCGAATCCTACCACCCCAGCCATGATTTTCCCGAAAATCACGCGCTGAGCATTTGGCCGCCTATTACCTTTTGTTTTCAGAAGGTTACCATCCGGCTATCTCAGGTGAGACTCAATATTGCGCGCAACAATGGTTGATTTAGGGCCGCAGTCTCAGTTCGCGATTCCGACGGTACGAGTTTGGTGACTTTGGGAGGGGCTTTAGATCAGAGCGCAGCGAACTGATTGTACTGTTCTGACCAGATAGCCGGAAAGTTCGACTTGATTAGGTAATCTGTGGTCAGGCCGTCAGGCTGTTCGCCTGCAGCGATGGCATCCAGAACCTCAGGCGACAGCATTGCCAGATCGACCACATCCTGCACCCGGCGTTTGGAGGTGCCTTCTTCTTCTGCTATCTCAGAAAACGTTCTGCCATCAATAATCATCGCCAACCACTGGCGCGCTTTGATGACATTGCGGACAAGTATTTGATCGATGTCAGGAGGTGCATCGCCAAGATGCAGTTTCAGCTCCACACCTCTGCGGCGCATCCGGAATGGCGCTTCGATCGTTAGTTTCCCGGCATCGACCTGGTCCGCCCTGCACTCGATCATCCGGGCCAATACCTGTAGATCCAGCTGCACCGTCAGGGACCCATGTCGCAGATCTGCCTGCGCAATCAGGTCGAGGCATTTCCTGGCGGACTGGCAATCTCTGAGATGCTCCGTTGCTGAAGCGATTTCGGTCGCCGACATATCCGGTGCCATTGATGTCACGGCGTTCGGTCGCTTCAGATATTGCCTGATCACTTCCGCCAATACGTTTTCAAGCTGCTCTGCAGGCAGCCGCCACGCATCCGGATGCTTCTGACTGCGATCAGTCACCAGGCGTCCGGAGATGTAGTAACGCAAGCGCTTTCCATTTTTCCGACTATGACTGGGTGTCAGCCGATCTCCGGTCTCATCAAAAAGCTTTCCGGCCAGCAGCGATCGCTTTGCTTTCTGCTTTACGCCACGCTCTCTTGCCGCACCATCCTTCAGTAGTTGTTGCACACGCTCCCATACTGCCGGGTTAATGATGGCAGGGTGCTGCCCCTCATGAACCTGACCCTTATGCCGGATGCGGCCAGCATAGATTGGGTTGCTGAGCAGATGATGGATGTGTCCCCGGTCAAAGAGTTTACCGCCTGTCACGCATCCGTTCGGGCGTTCCCGGCGGCGCGAACGGAGACCCAAAGAATTCGCGTGTTCTTTCACATCAAGAACGCTCTGATGCTCCAGATAGAGATCGTAGAGCGCCTTGACGATCTCAGCCTCTTCTTCATTGATTTTCAACGTTCGCCCATCTGCCTGGTACCCAAGTGGAACGTTCCCGCCCATCCAAAGACCCTTGCGCTTTGAGGCGGCGATCTTGTCCCGGATACGTTCGGCGGTAACTTCCCGTTCGAACTGAGCGAAGCTGAGCAACACGTTGAGTGTCAGGCGCCCCATACTGGTAGACGTATTGAAGGACTGGGTAACGGACACGAAAGACGCGTCTGCCGCATCCAGGCGTTCAACCAGCTTTGCGAAGTCTGCCAGCGAACGAGTCAACCGGTCGATCTTGTAGACAACAATCTGATCAACACGATTATCATCTACAGCCTGCATCAGCCGCTGCAGAGCTGGGCGATCTAGATGACCGCCCGAGATACCGCCATCGTCATAATGATCCGGCAGAAGTTCCCAACCCTCGTGCTTCTGGCTGGCGACATAAGCTTCGCAGGCTTCCCGCTGAGCATCCAGCGAATTGAAATCCTGATCCAACCCCTCCTCCGAGCTTTTCCTCGTGTAAATGGCGCAGCGGGTACGTCGCATCACTGAACCCCGAAGAAGCGCGGGCCTGACCAGTGCGCTCCGGTGATGTGCTTTGCGATAGCCGACAGAGAGCGCCAGGTTTTGCCATCCATAACGAACCCGCCTGCGACTACTTCAATCTGATAGGTGCGACCGTTCCACTCCCGCACCAGATGTGATCCCGGTTTCAGAGCAGTTGGTGGTGCTTTTCCCAACGCGATGTTCTGCAGTCGACGTTCTGTCTTCACAGTCAACCCACCCAGTTCCCGGTTTTGATGCTCCCAGATCAGTACCCGTTTCATAAATTGTGGGGACAGGTATTTTGGCGGCGGCCGACCGAACGTTTTCCGCCATCGGTCAAGACAGCCGGGGCGGTCCAGATTTTCGATGTCACAGAATACCTTCGCAAGGTTGCGATCCGCGTGAGTAGGATGCATGGCGATCACACCCTCTTCACGATCCGGTAGACCGTACCTTTGTCAGATCCAGATCGCTCAACAATATGTCCCGCCTTCCGCATCATCGAAATCGCCGAGCGTGCGGAATGCGGTTGCCAGCCATAGGCTTTCTGAATCTCTGCAATCGTGGCACCGGCCTTGCGGGAAAGCAGTTTCAGCAACTGTTGCTGACGCGTCAGGTTGTTCCGGACAGGCTTGACGGGCAGTGTTTTGATTTCTGTATCAGGTGAAGTTGTCATTGATCTCTCCACTTAGCGGTCACAGGCTGATCCTGAGCCCTGTACTAAGTGGAGCCCGGCTGTACCGGGCGAATCTTGACCGTCGTCAGTACCGCTTCCGAACGGCCCAAAGTCCAGTTGTTAACGATAATATAGGGGCGGAAACCGGAAGTTCGCTGCAGGTGCCAACGATTCTTTGTGCTGGCATTGAAGCGGACCTTCAGACAGCCAAGTGTGTGAACAACTGAACGTGAGTGACGGAACCACGAAATTGCGTTCTTGTTCATCAGAGAACCACATTTTTTGCTTGGTTAAATAGATACAACAGTATTGGATTACTCTCGTCGGTAGATAGTCAAAGTAGTAAAGTGAAAAGTGATGTACAATATCGCTCAGTCTCTAGTTGGTTGACGTAAAGCGAGAACCAGCAGATCCGACGCCGGTCGCATCCAAGTATTCGGGCCAGTTGTCGGACACCCCTGTTTCCAGGCCATCGTTCTTTACGCTCCTCTGAGCCGAATTGCTTTCACTTTGAACATGCTGTACGCGGATTGCCCGGCAAACGCTCTGACAGACTTTGGAACACTGCGTACAATACCGGTATCATAAGAAGGCCGAGGGTACTGTCGATGATCATGCCTGCAAAGACTGGATAGCCGATAGACACCCGGCCCGCCGCGCCCGCACCGCTGGCCAGCATCAGCGGCAGCACGCCCATGATAAAGCATAGGCCCGTCATCGTGACCGGCCGGAACCGCATGTGGGCGGCCTTGATCGCCGCATCATCAATAGACATTCCGTCATTGCGCCGCATGTTATGAGCAAATTCGACAACCATGATGGCCTTCTTTGCGGCGAGGCCGATCAACAGAACGATCCCAATCTGTGCGTAGATATTGTTGTTGATGTTGGGGATGAATTGCAGCGGAATGAGCGCGCCCAGAACCGCAAAGATGGTGGACGCCATGATCGCAAGGGGCAAAATCCAGCTTTCATATTGGGCGACCATAAACAAATAGGCAAAAACCACCGCAAGCGCCAGGATAATGAGGACGAGGTCGCCGGCTTGGACCTCCTGCAGTGATACGTCCGTCCACTCTAGGATGTAGCCTTCGGGCAGGGTGCTCGCGGCGACCTGCTCAACCAGTGCGATGCCTTCGCCAGAGCTGACCCCCGTTTGCAGCTGGGTACTGATCGATGCTGAATTGAACAAGTTGTAGCGATAAAGGATCTCGGCCCCCAGTTGCGGCTTGACGGTCACGAATGCCCGCAGCGGCAGCGCGGTGCCTGACGCATTCTTGACATACACTCCTTCAATCTCATCCAACGATTGCCGGTGTTTTGCATCTGCTGACATAACCACCCAATAGACCCGGCCGCCGCGCACGAAATTGTTCACGTACAGTGACCCAAAACTTGCCTGCAGAGCGGTGAAAATCTTGCTGACATCCACTTGCAGCGCTTCGGCCCGGTCTCGGTCGATATCTAGGAAATACTGGGGTGCATTGGCTGACATGGAGCTGTAGGCTTGCTGCACTTGAGGCTGTTTCATCAATGCGGCAAGCAAGCCGTTTTTAACCGCATCAAACTCCTGCACGTCATGGGACTGCAGATCCAGTAGTTGTGCCGACAGGCCGCCTGCCTGCCCGACGCCGGAAATAGCAGGCAGTGGGAAAACAAACGAGGTCGCCTCTGGTCTTGTCGCGAGAATATCGTTCAGGGCGAACATGATGTTATACCACTGGGTTTCCTTGGATTTCCTCTCGTCCCATGGATCGAGCAGCATCACCAACATGCCTACATTGGACTTGTCCCCAGCGATCAGGCTGAACCCTGCAACCGACGTCACCGAAGCAACTCCGGGGTGCTGTTTGACCTGTTCGCCGATGTCCAGCAATACCTCTTCGGTGCGCTGAAGCGATGCACCATCGGGCAGGGTGATGCTGGCAAAGAGAACGCCGTTGTCTTCGGGCGGGATAAACCCGGTGGGTGTGTTCAGGAACAGATACACGGTTCCGGCCACAACGCCAGCGTATAGGATCAGGCACAGGGCCTTGAACCTCAGCGTGAGCCTGACCAATGCCACGTAGACATCCCGGCATCGGTTGATCGCTTTGGGTACGATGCGGGCAATCCCTTTGGGATGCCCAGTTTTACAACTTAGAAACTGAGCGCACAGTACCGGGCCTAGCGTGAGGGCGTTTATTGCAGAAAGGGTGAAGGCAAAGGTGATTGTTAGGGCGAATTGAAGGTAGATGCGGCCTGTAATGCCCGGAAAGAAGCAGACCGGTATGAACACGGCGGCCAGAACAAAAGTTGTTGCGATGATCGGTCGCGTAACTTGCGACATGGCCTTGAGCGTTGCCTCGCGCGGCTCCAGACCGTCTTCTTCCATGATCCGTTCGGTGTTTTCGATGATGATGATCGCATCATCAATCACCAGAGTGATGGCCAGCACCAAAGCAAAAAGAGTGATCATATTGGCGCTGAACCCAATCAGGTAAATGAGCGCAATCGTCCCCAGAAGGGACACAGGGATGGCGACCGCTGGGATGATCGTGGCGCGTATGCTCAGCAAGAACACAAAGGTCACGGTAACAACGATGGCGGCTGTTATGGCCAGGGTTGTGATTATCTCTTCGATCGACTGACGCACCGCGTCGGTCACGTCATAGGCAAGGATGTATTCGACATCATCGGGGAATTGTTGGGCCAGTTTTTCGATCTCGGTCTGTACGGCTGTAGAGACATCGATTGCGTTGGCTCCGCTTTCCTGAAAAATCGCAAGGATCGCGGAAGGCTGACCGTTGTAATAGGCCATGGCGGAATAGTTCTCGGCGCCTAATTCGATGCGGGCAATGTCCTTAAGACGCACAAATGAACCGTCATCCTGCGCTTGAACAATGATGTTCTCGAACTGTTTTGGATCGTCCAACAGGCCTTGAGCATCCAATGTGAACTGAAACGCAGTCGTTTCATCGTCGAATGGGGCCGCGCCGATCTGCCCTGCTGCGGCTTCGATATTTTGTGCCTGTATCGCTGATTCCACGTCAGTGGCATCAATGTTAAGGGCCGCCATCTGATCCGTGTCCAGCCAGATCCTCATGGAATAGTTCAACTGACCAAACTGCGTTGTTGCACCCACTCCGTCAATGCGGCTGAGAGGGTCTTGCAGGAAATCCGCCGAATAGTTGCTCAGAAACAGTTGATCGTAAGTTTTATTGGGCGATACCAGATTAATCACCTGCAGCATGTTGCTGTTCTGCTTCGAGGTGGAAATCCCTTGCTGAGTCACCGTCTGGGGCAGAAGCGCTGTGGCCAGCGCGACGCGGTTTTGCACATTTACCGCGGCAATATCCGGGTCGGTGTTAATATCGAAAGTGATTGTCAGACTGTATGTACCTTCGCTCGACGACGAGGAGGACATGTAGATCATGCCCTCAACTCCGTTCACTTCTTCTTCGATAGGTGTTGCCACAGCATCCCGGATCAGAGCAGCATTAGCGCCGGGATAGCTCGCTGTGACCTGGATCTGTGGCGGAGCGATTGACGGGAACTCGGCGATGGGCACCAATCGGGTCGCGATGGCACCCAGCAGAACAATAATCACAGCCAGAACAATGGCAAAGTTCGGACGATCAATGAAGAATTTGGATAGCATATTAAGGACTACGGCTTAGGATTGGTTCTCGGTCGGGGTGACTTTTTCATCCTCCCGGACCCGTTGCAGACCCTGAACGATGACCAAATCCCCGGCCTGCAGGCCCGAAGAGACCACCCAGTCACGACCAGTTTGTGCCCCCAAGGTAACATCCTGCCGTTTTGCGACATTGTCGCTGTTCACAACAAACACGAAGTGACCCTTTTGGTCCAACTGGATGGCGGTCTGAGGGATCACAACCAATTCTTTGGCATTAGGATCGTCGAAGGTGACCGTCACCACTTGTCCGGGGATCAGCAGACCGTCAGAGTTTTCGAATGTGGCACGGATTTCAATCGTGTCGGTTGCCGCTTCGATTTCGTTGCTGATGTAGGTAACCTGCCCGCTTTGCGCATAGGTCGCGCCGCTACTCAGTTCCAGCCGAACACCCAGCGTCGATGTATTTTGTCCGATCAGTCCTTGCTGCCGCTTTTGGATCAGATCACGCTCGCTGACGTAGAGGCTGACATAAATCGGATCGACGCTGGTGATGGTCGTAAGCACGCCGGAGTTCGAGCTAACAAGATTGCCAACATCGACGTTTGACTTCGATATGCGACCGTCGATTGGGCTGGTGATCGTTGTATAGCTCAGATTGATTTTCGCCTGTTCCAGTTCCGCTTCGGCCTTGCTGACCGCAGCCTGATCCGCGCCAAGCGTCGCCTGTGCGGCGTCAACCGTGGATTGCGGAACATCGTCGCGCTGCAGCAGGGCCAGCTGACGCTCGTAGTCCACCTCAGCGCCTTTTGCGGTCGACTTTGCGCCGTTGACCGTCGCAGCGGATTGATCAACCAGCGCCTGGTAGTAATCGCGTTCAATCTCAAACAGGATATCGCCTACTTTGACCAGCCCACCTTCGACGAACTTTCGTGCATCTAACGTGCCTTCGACGCGCGCCGTGATATCCACCGTGCTGATCGCCTCGACACGGCCCACATAAGAATCTGTCAATCCTGATTTTTGGGTTTGGGCCTTCTGGACAAGCACACTTGGTGGGGTCGCATCAGTCTGCGCATGAGCGGCCGCCGAAACAAACAAAAGAGCTGTTGCCAGAACGAACCAAACACTTCGCATCAACTCAAATCCACCTTTGTATGAAAACAACTGTCGCGAGCGTTGCATTGGTTTGCCCGTCAGTCAATCATTCAGGCAGCCGGACCTCCTTTAGCGCCTTGCGACCCGAACAAAGTGAGAATGGCGAAATGAACACCGCGCGCTTGGTGAACCAACCTAACCGCTTCACCGATCGCGGTTGATGAATTGGCAGGGGCCGCTATGACTGAACTATCTCCTTAATCGAGACAAGGACCGTATGAAGCGCCTCATTCAAATAGTCGGAACTGTTCTGGTCTGTATGATCCCTCTTGTGCTGATTTACGCCGCAAGCGTGTTTTTCTATGGCAGGTACTTTTACGACAGCCAGTCTGAACTGCCGGGCTGGCCGGATACGAAAGACTTTGATGATCCGCTGGAATGGCGTACCGACGATCCCAAGCGGGTGCGCATACTGGCGATGAACGGTGGCGCCTTATATGGTCTGGCAGAGCTTGAAGTTCTGAAGGCGCTTGAGGAGAAATCAGGCAAGCCTGTACACGAACTTTTTGACTTTGTAGCGGGATCATCGACCGGAGCAATCATCGCCGCGCTGTTGTTCAGCCCCAGCGCGGAGAACGGACAACCGATCACGGCCGAAAAAGCGCTAGAGGACTATGAGCAATATGCAAGAGAAATTCTGGGAATCCCTATTTCTCATAAAATACTGACGGGCCATGGTCTGTTCGGCCCGGCCATCCCAAATGAAGGCCGCTTTAGAGTGTATGAACAAGCATTTGGTGACACTAGGTTCAATGACCTTCTGCGCCCGGCTATGTTCCCGTCTTATTCGCAGAAAGAGAACGGACTTAGAGTGTTCCGAAACTGGGATACTGTAGAAGGCAACATCTATCTACATTCGCTTGTAACGGCGGTGACCAGTGCTCCGGTTTATTTTCCTGCGGTTACGTTCTCGGGCGAACATGCATCTGGGGAATTCCTTGGGGATGCTGCCATGATTTTGAACGCTCCGGGTGAAATCGCGTATCTGCACGCGCGCTCGAACCTGCCAGAACATCAGGAATTCGTAGTTGTCGCGCTTGGAAGCAAGCTGCGACAGTCTGTATCATCCGCGACCGCCGAAGGAGGCGGATTGATTAAGTGGTTCTTTCCTATGATGCATATGGTTTTCAACGGAGAAGCGACGGTCAGTTCGCACGCATTGCAAAGACATGCGGATTTTGAGTCGTCCATTGATATAGACAGCTATTTCCTGTCACCAGACGCGGTGGCAGGCGTCAATGGGTTCAATCCTAAACAAGAAAATATCGACCATATTCGGGCCTCTGGTCAGCGCTATGTCAAAGAAAACACTGAGTTGATTGATAAAGTTGTGAAGAAGCTCACCAACTAGATTCAGTAACACATGTCTCGATACCGAAAACTCCGGGTTTTTATGGGGCACTTTGATTGGCGGGTGGGTCCGGAAGCGATTTGTCGTTTGACTATTCGACCTGCCAAATACGAGCGGGTATCCGCAGCACACCGGTTCAAACCCTTTAAGTCCATCAATTGTATTCCTAGTTAGGGGCGGCCATCGTGTCGCTTTTTGTTTTTTAAGAAGCAGGCCTTCATGATTTTTCCGTAAAAGTACGCTTTGCCCGCTTTTCGAAATTCCACGGGGCTTGAGGACGAGGTCGGTGCAGATCCCCAGAGCAGCTGTTGACTCCTTTACAGTGCCTTTTGTTTGGTAGGATTCTCGCCTCACATAGAAAATCTTTTGGCTTGCTTTACCGATGTTCCCGTTCGATAGGGCGGTATGTTTAAGAACCGAGCTATTCTCTTCATTCTTGTAACTCTGCTGATCGACGCAATCGGCATCGGTATTGTGTTCCCGATTATGCCGGATTTGATGAACCGGGTTGGAGCAGATGATACTGGGCAAGGAGCGTTCTGGGGCGGATTGCTGATGGCTGCCTATGCAGGGGCGTTGTTCCTGTGTGGCCCTATTGTTGGAAGTATTTCAGATGCAGTGGGCCGCAGGCCAATATTGATCACGGCTCTTGTCATGCTGGCACTGGATTATGTGATCATGGCCATGGCGGAAAGTTTTTGGCTTCTTCTTCTTGGACGGACCCTCGCAGGCCTTGCAGGGGCGACCTATATCACTGCAACGGCGTATATTGCCGATATATCTTCTCCTCATGAAAAGGCGGCGAATTTTGGCCTTATCGGCGCGGCATTCGGGATCGGCTTTGTGCTGGGGCCGGCAATAGGTGGCATAGCTGCAGAAATCAGTATCGCGGCACCGTTTTGGATTGCGGCAGTTCTATCGGCGAGCAACGCCTTGTTTGGTTACTTCGTGCTACCAGAAAGCCTGATGCCGGACAATCGCCGCCCTTTTGGGAAACGCGATCTCAACCCATTCAAATTGATCTTCGATGCTTTCCGCTTGCCAGGCCTAGCGGTGCCCCTGCTTTGCATTTTTGTTTTTGAGTTCGCCAATATGGTCTACCCAACGCTTTGGGCTTTCTGGACGCGCGAAGTATTCGACTGGCCAACACTCTATATCGGACTGTCGCTTGCGGCCTACGGCGTACTGCTAGCTTTAGTTCAGGGGGGATTACTGCCTATCTTTATCAGGTGGGTCGGAGATTTCCGCACGCTGATGTTGGGCATGATTTCGGCGCTCATCGGGATGATCGGCTTTGGCTTCACCGGTTCGGTTGTGGCCCTAGTCATCTTCCTTTTCCTCGCGGCGTTGTCTGACCTTGTACCAGCGTTGATGACAGCGATGGCATCGAATCAAGTAGATGAAGATCGCCAAGGCGTCGTGCAGGGCGTTATTGCGTCTTTGTCATCCGTTGCCGCAGTTTTGTCTCCCTTGGTGATGACCGGAATGTTTCAGAAATCCGTTGATGCGGCAGGTTTTTACTTCCCGGGGACACCGTTCCTGTTCGCGGCCGCATTGGTTCTGCTGATGATGCCGCTTGTGACACGATTGCGGGGGTATGCGTCCGTTTGAAATTCAATCATTTCAAAACAGTTCTACTTCAGCGCGTTATGGTGGCTTTGTTGCGCAGTGAAACTACTTAGCGCTTAACTTGGATCGCTGCATCACCGCAAATCCGCTCTGAGCCCTTTGCTCCAAATTCTGCGCTGAGAATGAATGACCGATTTGATACATGGTTAGGTTTTGTCGAAAGTTCATACTGTGCGAGACAATATGGTTATCAATGGGACCCTAGACCAAAAAATTCATCCGTTTGTGCCAGGAACTGAAATAAACCTACGCAACCCGGAAAGACCTTGCGTTGGTGTAATACCAAAAACTTCGCCAGCTGTTCTGGCCAAATGCGCTCCGTCAGAGAAACCACTTTCGATACCTGCAATGCCAAAATTTTCGCCATTGAAGCCTGCATGTGCCGCGGCCAGGATCCCCGCCCAAATCTTAAATTTCCTGAACGTCTGCCCCGTGGTTGCCTTAAAATGACGCAAGGCTTGTGTGCGTTCGAGCCCAAGCTCACGTGCGAGCTCATCTTGAGATAAGCGTAGGAACGGATCGTCATACAACCGCTTGACGATGGCCAAAATAGCCGGATCTGGAGGTGTATCTTTGCCTTCGAGTTTTCTGCGAAATTCCAATAGCACCTCATGGTTCCGGCTCTGAAAAAACTCTGGAAGAGCTCTCCAGTCCTGAGACAAAGCCCCGACTTCAGGGAGGGTGGCGTCAAGTCTAATACCATCAAGATACATGATCTCCGCGCCGCCCTGTCCAAAAGAAACGCGATGTGGCACACCCGGTCTTATCCAGGTCACTTCTGCCTTGGAACTGTCATTTTCGGTTACCACGACCACTGGGTTCCGTATACCAACAATCACGCACGGCATTAGGTTTTCGTGCCTTTGCAATTCACCTTCGTCAAAGGTGAAGAGGTGATTGCGGAACACATTTCTGATTGCGGTCAAATGCTCGAGCTCTCTGAGAGAAGTACCGCTAGCAGCCTGCCACGCAAAGTAGTGCCAATGCAATGTTCGCTTCAGGCGGTGTGTTTTTGCACGTTTCTACAAAGCTCGCATTCTACGGCATGTCAATCTTGGTTGATTAAGCGTTGCAGGGTTACGGAGTTTCGAATGAATAAAGATGCAAAAATCCTCATTACTGGAGGCAACGGGCATGTCGGTTTCAATCTCGTCCGCATGTTGCTGGACGATGGCTATGTCAACTTGCGTGTCTCTGTTCGCGACAAGGATGATCCTCAGAAAACTTCGGCACTCAAAGCCCTTGGAGTATCTGACCTCGTCTCACTCGACATCCGAGATCCCGCCAGATTTGAGGAAGTCTGCGAGGGCATCGAATTTCTGTTTCATGTGGCGGCAACTTATCGGTTCTATACAGACAGTGCCGCCGCGGATGCTGAAATGATCAAAGACAGCCTGGAAGGCGTTCGATCTGCGATGGGCGCCGCAGCGAAGTGTAGGGTTGGTAAAGTGATCCTGACCTCTTCGATTGTCACGTTGCCTCTCGCCAAGGACGGCGCTTCAATTCCGGATGAAACACACTGGGTCGAGAACCCTCAGATGCCATACCTGAAAGCGAAATCAGAGGCGGAGAAGTTGGCTTGGTCTATGGCAGATGATCTAGGCATCAACCTTGTATCGTTGCTGCCGGGGGCTGTATTGGGTCCGGGATTTGGTCGTGGAACACAATCCACCGACTATGTGCTGGCAATAACAAAGGGCTCCATGCGCATGGGAACTATCGCGGCCAGGTTTCCCGTGATTGATGTTCGAGACATCGTGCGGGGGCATATCTTGGCAGCAGAAAAAGATGCGAAAGGGCGCTACATTCTCGCGGCTGACAATGCGCCGTCATTTGTCGAAGTGATTAAAGTTATGCGCAGAATTGATCCGAAAGTTCCCGGCGCGTTGATGGTCATACCGAGACTGTTCTACGGGGCTCTGCCTGCCTTCGATTGGCTAACCAGTAGAGTTTTGCACGCCCCAAGAACAGCCACCCGGGCAATGGTGAACCCAATGAGGTCAGGCGATATGCTGGCAGATAACTCTAAGGCAAAGAGGGACCTCGGCTGGTCACAACAGTATACCCTTGAGCAAACGCTGCGGGACACAATGCGCGAACTAGAGGTCGCGTGAATCGATGGATAGCAATACTTCGAAACAGAGCGAACCTCTAAAGAACGAACGTTCCGGATTGGTTAACTACGATCTTGCAGTCGTTGGCGCAGGTGTTGCCGGGCTGAACGCGCTGAATGCGGCAACAGACTATCTGCCTCGAGGCGCACGCGTGTTGTTAATAGATGAGAAAGATGCTGCGGGTGGCATGTGGAACACGGCTTATGACTATGTGAGGCTTCATCAACCGCACCCGATGTTTACTGTCGGCGACCTACGCTGGAATTGGCGCAAGCCGCGTCAATATCTCGCCTCACGCGACGAAGTGCGCTCCCACCTATGTTCGTCACTTGGTCCTATCGCTGACAAAGTGAGGCTTGAAACTCAATTTGGACACACCGTTGAACGTTGCGCTGAGATTGAAACAAGCAATGGCCCAATAGCAGAACTTGTCATCCGCCCAAACGGAAATTCTGGTGAACAAACATCGGTTCTGGCCAAGCGTGCCATCTATGCCGCTGGCCTGAATTACAGACTGGCAGGACCTCTTACATTCTCAAGCCAGAAGGTGCTTTCGATTATCCCGCAGGACTTACTTCTGACACTGAAAGATAACCCAGATGCGCCAGTTTTTGTCATAGGAGGTGGCAAAACTGGAATGGACACGATCCTGGCGACTTTAACTACGGATGCAAAACGGAATGTAACGCTGATCAATGGACGTGGGACAAACTTCTTAAACCGCACGCGTTACCTGCCAACCGGATCTAAACGTTGGACATCCGGCCAGTTGGCCTCTCGTGTGTTCAAAGAAATTGCGACAGCATTCGATGGTGCAAACGAAGATCAGTTGATCGAATACATACGCCGGAACCTGTCAACTGACCCAGTTTCTGAGAGTGGCGCTTTTCTATACGGTCTTCAGTCTGAAGAAGAACATGCACGGATCCATTCAGGGCTTGCAAATACACTGTCAGATTACTTGGTTGATGTAGTTGATAACGTGGGTGAACAATTTCTTTTGACTAAAAATGGCATAAAGATACCAGTCGCGACAGGAGCGATTTTCGTAAACTGTACGGGCAGCTTCTTCAGATCTAAGAACTTATCTGAACCGAGACAGATACTAAGCGAAAACGAAAGAGTGCTGAGCCTCACATCACGAGACTCCTTTCATTTTCTGACCAGTGTCGCTGGCTTCTTCACAAGCCACTTGTATTTTCGGGGACAGTTGCGTGGTCATGGTTTCTACACCGTCGATCTCGAAGATCTTTTTCGAAAGAACCGAAACGCATGGGTCGGCGCAACTGCGGCACAGGCTTACCTCAATCAGGTTACAGCGCTTCATACGCTGCCTCTCACACTCCTGAATCGATGTGGCCTGGACATGGACCGTTGGTATCCCCTGCCAAGACGCCTCGCTGCTTTGGTTTCGATGAAAACGAAAGCTGATCGCGATGCGGCACACTGCCGTAGGGTTCTAGACATCATAGCCAGGCGTTTTGAAACAAGTTCAAAACCGCTTGATTGAGGATACCGGATGCCTGGTTGCAGGAAACAGGCCACCTCCTCACACGTTGAAACAAGCAGACCTTCACCTGTACAGCATGGAAGTCGGCTCCGTCCGCTCAGCCGTCAAGCATTATTTTTGGTGTTGGCTTTATCCACCCAACGCTAAACTACGATCATGCTAAGGTCAGTCGGCTTCAAAACCATCATGCTCGCGCTTGTCATTGTGCTCATCCTCATTGGAGTTTGGATCACTGTTCAAAGACAAAGCGTTCGCTGGAACTGGGCGGAGCTTCAAAACTTCCGTGAGAACGAAGGATCCATGCCTTTGGCAGCCGCTTTCAGCGGATTTGGGCCGATATTTCCAGAATATAACAACATACTTACGACCGCAGAGATTACCAAAGCGCGACAGTATTGGCCTCAATCCGAAGAGCAGGTGGAGTTTTTTATTGGTCCGGAAATAAGCAGGTCGCCGCCGGCAGCGCTCAAAACCTGTAGGGAGTCGTCCCACCAAGCTTCGTGAGCTGCCTATAACTGCAACACTATATGGGCCACCCAGAAGTTCGTAAGAAAGATCAGGTTGCCATCGGCCAATTGCGGATTCGTCAGCTCGGGCTTCTTGCGGGGCTGCCCCAACTGACCGATACTTCCGTCGCGGTGTTCCGTGAAAGCCTTGCACTGAATTGAAAATTAATCCCTGCTTGTCAAGCGAATACTCCCGGATCGATCCGGTCCACGGGCGTTATGACATCTGCAGGAATATTCAGGCGCTCGGCCGCCTTTCTCAGGCTTTCTTCATCAGGGGCTTCGTACAGGCAATAAGTTTTGCGCTTATCTGCACTGAGAAACGAAAAAATCCACTCAACGCCAGCTTCATCATTGATCTCTTTGATGTGGATTTTGTCGTCATCGGTGACGTTCAGCTGCTCGGCAAATTTTCTTTCAATTATGTATCTTGGCATAAAGTCCCCCAAAAACAGATTTCTTACCTTAACTCGCTACTCCTTCGAGCTTTGACCTAAGGGAAACCATACTCAATTTCTGTGAAATTGCCAACGCTTCCCCTTCCAGCTGAAACGCTTGTTCTACGTCATTCGGACGGCCCCTCCGCCTTAATGCAGTTGCATATGCCGCCTTGCTGTGCGCAATCCAAGGAGGGCATTTCATGCGAGTGTCTATTTCTATTGCCTTCTGGAACATCTTCTCGGTGACATCCCAGTCTTTCAACACCATGCCTAGACTGCCCAAGCGTCGCGCAGCTGCTCCAGTGCAAACTGTGGTTGCACCTGCGGTGATGGTCAGTTCTTCGTAGGGAGCAAGTATTCCATAGAGTGTCTTTGCGTGTTCCTGATGTTCGATGGCGACGCATATGTCGGCCAGATATGACAATGTCGTTGAATACATGGCGTCGGGTGGAAGATCAAAGCCGTTATCGGCCATTTCATTCAATATGCGCTCTGCAGGTTCCTTGTATCCAAGCTCGGCGGCAATAAGGCCGAAACCCGGCTTCCACGAATTGTCTTCAGGGCTTTCTGTCATAAGTTTTTTGACCACAGGCGCGACCTCGTGCAGTCGGTTTTGCTCGCGGCGGATGGTGAACATCTGAACCCCGAAAACGCCCTCAACATGTTCCCCATGGGTTTTTCGACCAATTTTCACCGCTTCCGTGGCGTGTTTCTCGGCTTGTTCAAAATCGCCATCCATAATTGCAACCATGGCGCGCGCGTGCTTCTGAACCCAATAGAGCTGCAGATGATTGTCCTTTTCCGAAATCTCGGTAAGCAGTTCCAGAGAATGGTCCATCAACGCGCGGTCGGCCATCTCGGCACCCACAAACAAGCTTAGAGTTCGGTCTCGCCCTTGATCGATACTGCCAAGATGCTCGGCCACACCATGCATAGCCTCCAGGTTTTCCCGCCAAAGGTGGGCTTCTCTGCCCCTCCGCGCTACAAATGGGGCTCCAAAATGCATCATCATTACTGAGAACTGAGATTTATAGTCTCCCAGTTTTGCAGCCAGCTCCATGGATTTCTGGCCGAAACTCGCCCCTTCGGGAAACTGACCGACAAACATGTGGGCTCGCGCGAGCTGGCTCATCAATCTGCACCGCCGGACTTCATCATCGTCCGGCAAATCTCTTAGTGCACTATCGCAGAGCTCGATTGCCTCGCCGTGCCTTTCGCTCGACATCATGCATGAGTCAGCGAAGTGGTTTGCCGCATCAGCAGCCAACTCCACATCGTGCATCGCCCGGGCCGCATTGGAAGCTTCTTTCAGAACTGCTATCCCTTCAGGCAATTGGCCCAGACTGTCATGGCTTCGGCCAACAAGGATGTTGCCTTTGATCAGTTCTGAATTTGAATCTGAGCCGAGATTTTCGGCTGCGCGTAGGGTTTCCTCGGCGTTCGTCATCGCTTCTTGGCTGGCAGATCGCGCCAAAGCCATTTCTGTCGCAATCTGCCATTTTTCGAACGCGGCCCTCCAGTCTTCAGCTTCCGAAAGGTGGTGGGCGACCAGTTCCGGACGACGCGCGATCTCGGCGGACCTTGTCTGTATCAACGCACGCGCCACATCTGCGTGCTGTTGTTTTCGAGTTGAGCTTAGCATGGACTGATAGGCGGTATCGCGTATAAGGGCATGACGGAATACAAAGTGCCCGCGATTGTGACCGCTCTCAAAGATTATGCCTGTTCGAGAAAGTTCTTCGAGGCGTGTGTTGATATCAGAACCTGTCAGGCGCATCGCAGCATTCAATATGCTCGGTTCAAATTCTCGGCCAATTACTGAACCTGTAAGTGCAACCTGTTTTGCCTCAGGCGAAACCGCATCGAGACGTGCCATCAACGCGCCTTTTAAAGACGACGGTATGTGGATTTGTCCTTGCTCTCCAGCCTCCACAATCGCTCGCGTCAACTCCTCAACGAACAAAGGTACACCATCTGTCTTTTCAATGATTGCAGCAACCAAGGCTTCGTCCGGCTTCCTACCTGTAATGTTCTCGACAAGGTCTGAGACATGTGTGGAATCGAACCGACGCAGCACAAGAGACTGAACGTGCATGTCTCCATCGTCTCGGACCAATTCCCAACCAGGCCTGTGGGTTATCAAGATCATCAGAGGAAGATCGGTGCATATCGACTTAAATCTCTCCAACAAGGCTTGTGTGGAAGGATCAATCCAATGAGCATCTTCGACGCACAGAATTACCGGACGCACGCTTGATCGCACTTGTACGGTGTGGATCAAAGTTTGGATTGTTATGTCACGCTGCTCCTGCGGTGACATCTCAAGCACCTTTTGTGCGAGTGCACTTCGAGGTGCGACCAACGCTGCGAAGACAGGCAGAACTTGTTCCCAGTCCAGCCCTGGCCGTCCTTCAAGCATCTTCCTGACGTGGTCAAGGATCAGATTGTCATCGAAGTCTGGTTCAACACCTGCGTCCTGAGATATTCGTTGGGCAACCGGATGAAAGGGGCTACTACTGAGATAAGGGGAGCAGTTCAGTCTTATGACATCGGCGTGGTCATTCTCCGCGATAGCTGCAAGGAATTCCTCTGTAAGCCGCGATTTTCCAATGCCGGCTTCACCGGACAGCAGAACGACCTCTCCGTGGCTATTCTGAGCACGTTTCCATGATTGTAGAAGAATACCCTTTTCGTAGTCCCGGCCGATCATTGCACTATCGACATCATCACGATGCGAGGCTCTAAACCTGCTTTCCGCACTGCGTTCCGACACCACTTTCAACAGAGTACGTGGTTCAGCAAAACCCTTTAGTTCTGTCTTCCCAAGAGACTTAAATTCAAATATCCGATGCAAAGCTGTGTCGGTTTCCTCCACTGACAATACGACTGTGTTTGGCTCTGCATGTTCCTGAATCCGCGCCGCAAGATTGACGACCGGCCCGGTCATGGCCCCTTCCTCATATGTGTTTTCGCCGATGGTGTCGCCGACCACGGCATCGCCGCTCGCAACACCTAGCCTCACCGATAAGCGCTGTCCGTCCGGTGTACTAAGCTCACTGACACGACGAACGGCCTCAAGACCGGCTTTTATCGCCCGAATTGCGTGATCTTCGTAAGCCCTTGGCCAGCCAAAAAACACAAGAAGACCGTCGCCCAGGTATTTTGCAACGTAACCACCATAACGACTTACGGCTCCTGCAACGGCATCTTGGTAGTTCTGCAGCAAGTCTCGCATGTCCTCGGGATCAAAACGATTGATGAGTTCCGTCGAACCGACGAGATCGGCAAATAAGACTGTTACGTGACGTCTCTCTGCGGTGGCCGGTTCCCTATGCTCCCGTTTTGGCGGATCATCACTTTGGGAGTAGTCTGAGGCGCGCGCTTGTTCACGAGCAGCTTGTGACGACGAATCTGCGTGCTGTTTGCCGACCAGCTCATGAATCGCAGCGAGGATGATTTTACGGTGACCGAGGCTTACCCCGAGCTCTTTTAGGTCGTCGCTAGACAGTAGTGGCAATACACGCGCATCAATATCGTTTTCCGCAAAAACATCTGCGTACTGACTCAATTCGAGATCGTTTAACAATTTGTCTATTTCAGCCGACATCTTTGGATCATGCTGAGATACGCGAAACTAATCAAGAAAACGCTTTCGACACGGACTTGCAAATCAATGAATAGCTTCTGCATTCATTTATCTTCGGACCGTCTGACAATTCCGGCTCTTTTGCTGAAGCATTCTAGATTTACTTGACTGGCTGATTGGCTGCACGCATTTGATGGTTTCACTTTGAAAGCAGCATTAGTTGTCGACAAATTTCAACTCTCAGCTCGGGCGAATTACCCCGAAGGTGTTTTTTCTGTTTTCTCAGTCAGCGACAGGGCCAGATAGACAGAAATAGCGTTAAGCACTGCTAGCACGGTTAACGGGATCAGGACGCTTTGAATTTGCGCAACCAGGCCAAGCACTGCAGCGAAGATGATCCCGCCAATACCTGCAACTGCGTCCGCGAGCGCGACCATATAAGGGCGATTTGTGTCAGACGACATCGAGAGTAAATACAAGTACCGTCCTTCAGTTTCCCCACCGATCCCAAAGGACAGAAAAAAGATCGTTGCGGCATAAACCCAGGGGTTACTGGCCAAGCCGAACAAGTCGAACCCAATCGCCATAAGCGCCGAAAGGCACGCGATCATCGACGCGCCGGCGATTGTGTAGCGGATCGACTTGCGTACAACGCGCCGCCACAAGATTGCGCCAAGCGCGCGTCCCGCGCTTGTCGCGGTAACGAAGATGCTCAGGATATGCGGAGTAGACAGGTGATATGTCGCCGCATGAATTGTGTAGAACGGCGTGGCCAGTTCGACTGACAAAAAGAACAATCGCGCGACGAGGAAACGTCGGAACCACGCATATTGAAGCGCTAAGGACCAACCACGCGAAACCTGATTGAAAAAGGACTCTTTTTCCTCGGGGGCCTCTGGATTGCCAACTTCATCAGGGGTTTTTGTGAGCACAAGTCGGAACATGCAAAAGCACGAAACCAAAAGTGCCAGCACACCCAACCAAAGCAAAACGCGATGTCGCTCGAACGGAGTTTCTCCGGCCATCAGCGTCCGTGTGGCCCACACAAGGGCTATCGCTATGATGCAGCTTAGTGCCAGTTGTGTGAAGACGATCTGCCCGCGTTCTTCTTCTTCGAGTTCCGACCCATAGATGTGGTTGCTGCCCAAAGCCCAGATTCCGTAGCAGCAGCCAACTACCAAGGCCACCAACACAAACAGCACCATGACGATCCCATCGGAAAGGGCTGCACCCGACAACGCCAAGATGGTTAGAACCAAAGCAATGACGAAATTGGGGAGTATCATCGCTTTTTTGGAGCGTTCTCCCAACCGCACATACGGAGACATCACGGCTTCAGCAACAATACGAGCACCCTTTACACATGGAAGAAGCAGCCCCGCGAGAAATTGGGGAGCCCCAAGTGCCAGATACAAAAACGGAAGTACAATGCTCGGGCTGGCAAGAATGTCGGACAAGGAATCCGCAATGCCACCCCAAAGTAGGTACGCGCGGTTCTTTTTCCCCGTTGAACCCGCTGGCTTGTCTGAGCCACTCATCGCGCTGAACTTCTTGCCATAGATTGTGCCTCGACCCGCTGGCGTGCATTGTCGATGTTGATATCATTATACACGTAGTTTTTGCGAACTTACCCAGTGGAACGAGGATAAACCAATATGAGTGTTGCAGACCTGTTTGACACCGCCATTGCCCGCCTCGAAGCGCAAGATAAAAAAGCGTTCAATCCGCAATTCGGCGTTGGCGCATACCGACATGAGGGCGCATGCTGCTTATTTGGCGGTATGATCGAAGATGGGTTTTACGAACCCACTATGGATGCGCATCAAGACGAGTTCGGCAACGTCGTCGCCAGATCACCTGTGCATAAGACGTCGGTGCTCAAAGCGATCCGGTCTTCTACCGGTCTAAATCTGCTTGATCGGCTGACCGTTGAGGATATCCAAACCATTCATGAGATACACGAAGTGGAGTGGCAACCAGGGCATTCCTTCAAGGACCTCCTGCCATCCAGGATTTCAGCCAAGATATGGTCCACGGCCTCCAGCAAATAAAATTTGTTGATTCATTGTATCCTGTTCAACGTAAATCTAGTTAATTGCAAATTTCTCTCGTGCAGCGAATGTCCGGAAAGCGAGCTGCGACTGCAGCATTCAGGTACTCAGTCGAGTGACCGCTATGGGCCGCCCGCGATCTGGCGCTGAAACGATGCTGAGCAAATGCTGCAACGGCACCGAGGTCCGTTCTGAGCCCAAACGGCCCAATGCTGCGCGTTCAACGAAGGTAAGCTTCTCGAAGCGAAGCGCCAATCACTTACCGGACGAAATTTGAACATAGGCGCGAAGCCATCCTCATGCTAATTTAATGGGAGATTTGTAGGACGGGAAGTTGTTGGATCGCCAGCACTCAAAAGAGATTGACCGTGTCTTAAGCGGATTCGATACAGGGCGAGACCGACTTGTCGCGGATAGCTGGCAGCGCTGTGTTGAAACTTACGGCATGGATCCCTCACGGCAGGAACCAGCGCACATCTTGCCTGACACCAAATTCCGTGAACATCTAGAACAATCCGAACGTCTGATCGCAACAGCGCGCTCGGGACTGCAATCGCTGTTTGCGCAGGTGGCAGGGCAGAACTACGTCTTGCTGCTTGCTGATGCGGATGGCGTTTGCGTCGATTTCTTTGGCGACCGGAACTTTGAGGACGAACTCAGAACTGCCGGTCTTCATCTGGGATTCAAGTGGACGGAAGAGTTGGCAGGAACGAACGGGGTAGGGTCGTGTATCGTTACAGGTCAGCCGGTGACGATCCATCAGGGGGATCATTTTTCGATCACGCATACGCCGCTGTCTTGTACGGCAGCGCCTATTTTCGATACCAAAGGTGGTCTTGCGGCTGTTCTGGATGTTTCGTTGTTGCGTGGCCCTTCGCCTAAGGCGTCGCAGAATCTGGCCATGACATTGGTGACGAATTCCGCCCGACGCGTCGAGATGGCAAACCTGATGGCATCGACCAGGCGCGATTGGGTCCTGCGCTTTTCAGCAAGCCCCGAATTTCTTGAGGTCGATCCTGAAGCGGCGGTTGCAGTGGACGGAAGCGGCAAGATCATTGGTATGACCTCGGGGGCCCGACGCGCACTGGACCCGGACGGTTCGGGCCACCTGATCGGGTCGCAATTGCAGGACTGGCTTGAAATCAGTGTTGATGACATGCCGGAGTTCATGCGCGGCAGACCGTCCGAAGACCGCGTTCTATACCTCAAAGACGGACGCGCGCTCTATGGTCATGCCGTTGCGCCACAGACGTCGCAGATGACTGCGGCCCTGCGCAAGCGAGAACAGGTTCTGCCCGGAGCCCTTGGCAGTTTTGCTGGGCCGGATGCGGACCTTCAGCAGCTTTTGAACAAAGCAGCCCGTCTTGCACCGACCAGCCTGCCGCTTTTGCTGACTGGTGAAAGCGGCACGGGCAAGACCAAACTGGCGCGTGCGATCCACATGGCCGATCCTGCGAGACAGGATTTCCACACAGTGATCTGTTGCGATACCGAGACATTCGATTTCTGCCAAACCATCGACCCCGGCACGCTGTACCTGCGCGGTGTTGAAGACCTGAGCGAGCCTGCACAGGCCTCTCTTTTAGCAGTGCTTGAGCGGCGGGCTAATCTGAGGATCATTGCCTCATGTCGGCAGCCCCCGGCGGGATTGCAGGGCGTTCTGCGTGAAGATCTGCTGCACCGGATTGCGGGGGCCACATTTTCTCTGCCGCCTTTGCGCCACCGAGCGGATTTGGATTGGCTAATTGATCGCCTGCTTCGACGGTTTGCAAGCCATGATATTCACCTGTCGACAGTCGCGCGCGCCGATCTGAAATCACGACTATGGAGCGGCAATATTCGTGAACTGGAACATCTGCTGCACAGCGCGGTCGCCCTGTGTCAGGACAACATCATCGACTTGACGGATTTGCCAGCCCCGGCGCTCGCCCCTGCGCAAAAGCAGGACTCAGATGATCTGGAAGCACTTTTGCATGCTTGCGACTGGAACATGTCCCAACTGGCCAGGCGCCTTGGTGTGAACCGATCGACGATCCTGCGCCGAATGCGAAAAGCAGGGCTTAGACCACCCGCTTAAACGCATATGTACCCGTGTTGCGCCCTTGTTGCGCGCGCAACAAGCAATGGCGTTTTTGGACCGAACCAAGTGTTGATGCGCCAAATACGCTTGCCCGAAAGGTCGCGGATTTGCCAGCCTTCTGCTCCGTGGAGATAGGGAGGATAACATGCTCGACACAACACTCTCGGATCAGGTGCAGGGATTTCTGGATGACTTCGGTGCGGCGTTGTCACAAGGCGATATCGATGCCGCCTGTGATATGTTCCAGGACGATTGCTATTGGCGCGATCTGGTCAGCTTTACCTGGAATTTTAAAACGGTCGAAGGCAAGGCGCAGGTGGCAGATATGCTTACGCATCAGTTGGCCACAACCAAGCCGAGTGGTTGGAAAATAGCTGAAGGTGAAGTGCCCACCGAAGACGGCGGAATAACCACCGCTTGGATCGAGTTCGAAACCGAGGTGGCACGCGGCTACGGGTTGATCCGCCTCAAGGATGGCAAGATATGGACCCTGCTGACCACGATGGTCGAGCTGAAAGGTCATGAAGAGCCCAAAGGGTTCAATCGTCCACTTGGGGCCAAGCATGGTGCGGGGAAACACAGGACCACATGGGCAGAAGAACGGGCGCAGGAAGAGGCTGAACTGGGCTACAAGACTCAGCCCTACTGCGTCATCATCGGCGGTGGTCAGGGTGGGATCGCCATGGGCGCGCGGCTGCGTCAGCTGGGTGTCCCGACGATCATCGTTGAACGGAATGACCGGCCTGGCGACAGTTGGCGCAATCGCTACAAATCCCTCTGCCTGCATGATCCGGTCTGGTACGACCATCTTCCCTATATCAAGTTCCCGGAAAATTGGCCCGTGTTCTCGCCCAAGGACAAGATCGGCGACTGGCTTGAGATGTACACCAAAGTGATGGAGCTGAACTATTGGACGCGCACGACGGCCAAATCCGCCACCTTCGATGAAGACAAGGGCGAATGGACCATCACTGTAGACCGGGATGGTGAAGAAGTTGTGCTGCGGCCCAAACATCTTATCATGGCGACGGGTATGTCCGGCAAGAAACGCATGCCTGATTTTCCCGGCATGGATGTGTTCAACGGTGAGCAGGCTCATTCCTCGGAACACGACGGGCCGGCCAGATGGGCAGGCAAGAAAGTTGTCGTGGTGGGGTCCAACAACTCGGCCCATGACATCTGTGCGGCGCTTTGGGAAAACGATGCCGATGTGACAATGGTGCAGCGGTCCTCAACCCATATTGTCCGCTCGGACACGCTCATGGAAATCGGACTGGGCGATCTCTATTCTGAACGTGCAGTGCGGTCTGGCATGACGACCGAAAAGGCCGATCTGATCTTTGCTTCGCTGCCCTACCGCATTCTTCATGAATTCCAGATTCCGGCCTATGCCGCGATGAAAGAGCAGGACAAAGAGTTCTATGACGGCCTGGAAAAGGCCGGGTTCTGGCTGGACTGGGGCGATGACGACAGCGGGCTTTTCATGAAATACCTGCGCCGCGGATCGGGCTACTACATCGATATCGGGGCCAGCCAGTTGATCATTGACGGCGAGATCAAGCTGAAACGCGGTCAAGTCACCGCGCTTGATGAAACCGGAGTTATCCTTGATGACGGAACGCATCTGGATGCCGATCTGGTGGTCTATGCGACTGGGTATAACTCAATGAACGGCTGGGTCGCGGATTTGATGGGTCAGGAAATGGCGGACCGGCTTGGGAAATGCTGGGGCCTGGGCTCTGATACGACCAAAGACCCGGGGCCCTGGGAAGGCGAGCAACGCAATATGTGGAAGCCGACACAGGTTCAGAACCTTTGGATGCATGGTGGAAACCTGCATCAGTCCCGGCACTATTCACAGTTCCTGTCGCTGCAGATAAAGGCCCGGATGGAGGGTATCCCGACGCAGGTCTACGACCTTCAAGAAGTGCATCATCTCAGTTAAGGCATGCGCAACAACTAATATGCGGACTTTCAATTTACTCGATTGAAAGTCCGCTCTGTCCGCGTCTGCCCAGTTCGTGCACCGCGCCGCTAAAGGCGTTCCACCCCGGAACGGTCGTTCACGGATCTCGCGGCGAATGACCGGTTTTCAACAGCGCTTTGTCGTGGACGTAACAGCAACGCCTGATTTCGTGGATCAAAGATGGGCTAGCAAAAAAGCCGGAAACCGAAGAATGACGGAACAGACGCCAAAAACTTGCTCGATGTTTGGAGCCTTCAACCTGAGATCGGGACACGATTTAACGACGTTCAAGACTGCATTCGATGCCTTTTGCGACCATCTCAACGAAGCTGGTTACATGATGTCGCATCGGCTCTGGCGACGTGCACATCACAAAGGCTACGATACACGCTTTCCCGACGTAGCTGTCGTGCTAGAGATGCGGTTTCACTCCCATCAGGCCTCGCTTGACGCATGGGATTACGTCGGAATGCGGACCGAACCGCTGAACGGTTTGCACGTCGCAATGAACAAACAGATTCAAGAAACCCATTTTGTTTTGTTACATGAGGTAGGACCGGACGCTGTTTAATTGGGGTAAAAATGATTACATGCTTTATTCAATATGAGATTACGCCCGGAAAACTTAGAGAGTTCGAAGCATATGCCCGTTCTTGGATCGCGCTTGTTGATCGCTTTGGCGGAAAGCATCATGGGTATCTTTTGCCCCATGAGGGACCTAGCGACTTTGCGACAGCATCCTTTTCTTTCCAAAGCTTAGCGGAATACGAAAGCTACCGGCAAAAAATCGAGACAGACGAAGAGTGCCAGGCCGTCTTCAGATTTGCTCGTGAGACTGGATGCATCAAGCGCCACGTCCGATATTTCATGCGCCCTGTGTTCGAAGGGGACCCGAAGGCTGCAATTGATTTTGAATAGGTAGCCAATCAAACTCGACGGTTAAATAGTAGACATAGCCGCATAAAGCTGGCATCCGAACACCTCGCAGATAAGATTTTCTGAAAGCGCGTCTTGAGCGACGTTGTGCCTCGTACAATTAGCCGCTTTTAAGTCGCGTTTCAGTGCCAGTTCAAACTCATCAACCACTCTTTAACTGCCGTAATTGAAACCCTTGATGTCTGGTCCACATGCGACAACATCCAAACCTCCCTGCTTGGAAACTTGGCGCAAGCTTCTGGCTCGATCGCTTGCAATCGTGGATCGGACAAAACGACTGCTCTTGGCAGTAGCGTCTTTCCAATGCCCGCCACAACGGCCTGCAGCGCCGTCTCAACATCCGTTACCCGCAAACCGGCACACAAGTCTTCAGAATTCGCCGTATTTTCAAGCCAACGCGCCTGCGGCAGGCGAGAATGTGCCTCGTTATAGGTGATCCAGCCCAATGATTCATAATGCTCGGGCAAGATACTCTTGGCGGCGCAGGCAACGAATGACAACTCGCCCAGCTTTTGGGCTTTGGTGCGCAGTCCCCCATCAGATGGACGTGCAAAGCGCACAGAAAGATCGGCTTCACGCTTGGACAAGTCCAGATTGTCCGAACTCGGAACAAGCTCGACTCTGAGGTCTGGATGCAGACGAGTCAAAAGAGGAAGCTGTGGAACAAAAAAACGGTTCACAATAACGGGTACGGCGCTCAAGCGCACGGAACCCGAAACCTTGTTGGTGCTTTCGCCCGAAATTGCGCTTATCGCAGCATGACTTGCTTCGATGCTGTCGGCGTGTGACAGAATCTGCAGCGCCGCGTCCGTTGGTTCGTACCGTCCATTTGCGCTGCGTAAGAACAGTGTCGTCGCCAGTGCCTCTTCGAGCTTCTTTACCCTACGGGCCACCGTCGTATCGCTGACGCCAACCGTCCGCCCCGCTGCAGTTAGTTTTCCTTCACGGTGAAGCGCTAAGAGGTACTTGAGGTCGTTCCAATCGTGTCCCTGCATTTCCGCAGAGTAAGTCGTCGATCTTGCTGACTCAATCTTCAATTTTGATGTGGCAATGTTGGTTCCACCAAAATGAAGGGGAGAAACAAATGAAGTTTATCATCCTGTTCGAAGACGCACCGGACGCCGATCCAGATATCCGCAAAACACACATGACCAAGCACCTCGATTTCTTAGAGAGGAACGCGGGCAAGATCGAGGCTGCAGGCCCTTTGTCCGACGCCGAAGGTCAAGGACGCGACGGTTTGTGGATTGTGGAAGCTGATTCAGAGGACGACGTGGAGCGATTAGTGCATGAAGACCCGTTTTGGTCGACTGGCCTCAGAAAATCGTATTCGATCATAAAATGGAAACAGGTCTACGCCGACGGGGGGCGTTTGATCCATCCGAGCTGAAGTATCAGGATGTGGGCAACCTCATAGAGGATATTAGTACAGCCGCAGCGAAAGCTCGCTTAGTCCGCATAGCGTAAGTTCAGCCACCCTCTGGTTTTGCGCCTGCAGCGAATGTCTCCTCTTACGGGCCTCACCGCAGTGACGGCGACTATGGTTGAACACCGGCTTGCACAAAGCGTTTTTTGTTATAATCCGCAGCAAATAAAGAAATTGCTCGACTTCCATGGCTTGGCAAGCGGTACTGCTGGCATGGACGACACAACCCGTGAACAGCTCAATTTCGTTTTTGCAAAGCTAACGGGTAGTTTGGAGGACGCGGCATCGCAAGCTCTCAGAGGCCAGCGATCGAAGATTAGCCCAGAAGAAGCAATAGAGCTTGTTCAGTCCCTCCAGGTCCTGCTGCAACACGCCGCCGCGCGTATGCGGGCGATTGAGCTCTTAGCCCGTCAGAGTGGGTGAACCTGAAGCAAAACACCAACTTTGGATTGCGCAAAGCGGGCGTACGGGCTTGCACTGGATCGGTGGTCAGTCAATCCGTAGAGCTAGTCCAACAACTCACCTAGCGAGACATTAAGCGCGGTAGCCAGTCTATCCACAACGGTAATCGTAGGGTTTCGGGCACTGCGCTCGAGATCGCTCGATATACGTCCTGTGAATATCCGACCGATGCGCGAACTCCTCCTGCGACCAGCCTTTCATCTGCCGCAAGCGTCGCATGTTTTTTGCCAGGCGGTTCTGCACATCCATATCGTTTCTTGGACAGTGATGCAGATGATCGGTCTACAGACGATCAGTGACATATTCAGTTGACTTCTCGTCCAATCGAAGCGCTTCTATGTCACCAATCGACGACAAGGCGCGGCACATGCAAGACCAGTTGAACCCACCAGATGTGCGATATGTAAAGCTAGGCTCTGGCGGCAAACATGTTGATTATGCCCTTGAGAACGCGGTCATCCCTGTCGACTTTGACCTAGCCGATCATGCACTGTGTCTGGCAGGCGATTGGGAGATGTTGCTAATAAGGATGACCCAGGCCGGACGCGGAATTCAGGCTGCAAAAGAAGACATCCGGGAACTAAAAGACTTCTATGACCTGCCAGAAGGAGCACTTTGGATCACGATGGCTCGCGGGCATCTGTGGTGGGCGCTTGCGGGAGATAAGATCGAACTATCCAAGGTAACATCGTCAGGCCCGGTTCGTTGGCGAACCACACAAAGTGGCTGGTCCAAAATGTCGCTTGCTGGCACTCCTCTACAACTCAACACCCTGAGTTCAGCGCTTACAAAAACAGCTTCATACAGGCGGACAATATGCCGTGTCGAGGCTCAGGACTACCTGTTGCGATCAATCCGGGGAGAACGCCATCCACTTCAACAAAGCGCCAATGCACTCATCGCAGAAATGCATAGCCTAACCGAGCAAATGATTGGGAACTTGCATTGGGCAGAATTTGAAACACTGATTGATCTCATTTTCCTGCGCAACGGTTGGCGGCGCACTAGCCTGCTGGGTGGAAACATGCCTGATGTGGACCTGGTGCTTGAGCAACCGCTGACCGGAGAAACGGCCTGGGTTCAGGTCAAGAGCCAGGCTGGACAGGCTGAACTCGACAGCTACATTGATCTGTTCTTAGCTGATGGATCCTGTAACCGTTTCATATTTGCATGTGCCAATCCACGCGGCGCATTGGCCCTCCCAAGGCAAAGCGAATTGAACTTGAACATTTGGACAGGCAAAGTGCTCGCTTCGCAAACTTTGGAGTCCGGATTGTTCAAGTGGCTGTCCGACCGAATGGTCTGACGCTCTGAACTGCGACAGTCCACCTCAACCTAAGTCAGGCGGCGCCAAGGTTCTTCATCGTCTTCAACGTCTTCGACCCTGAGCAGCGTGGTCTCAAGCGTGGTGCCTTCAGGCACAAGTAGACAGCCAAAGCCCATGTTGTTGAACTCCTGCGGGCTGTATTTTTCCTGTAGTTCATCCAGCAGAATTTTGGCTTTCAGGTTGCCCTTTAGAGCTTCGCGCTGAATCGTCTTCAGCAATAGGTCCACCGTTGAGACGCGCTTACGTTCACCGTTTTCAGTTATGATATGCGTTTCATGAGCGACTCTCTGGACAATAGACTTCATCCCTTTCGCGCCGCGCGGTCTTCCCTTGGGATTGCCAGATTTTCCTTTTTGGAACCTGTTGGGGTAAAGAGGATCGAAGTCCTCAATCGGGTCAGTACCATCGGTCATAGTTTGGTTCCTTGAAGATACAGTTGTCGCGGCATTTACACTCTGCTTCCCGCAGTACGCGCCCATTCATCAAATGATCCCAGCAATCCATCAACTCTCTCACTCAGGCTTTTTAAAAGAGGCTCTAGGTGCGATCACCACACCTGTTTGTATCTTCGATCGTGGCGGCGCTATGGCATCATTTTTTTCAAACTGCTTTAGCACGTGCTTTGCGGCCTGAATGTTTCCCTTAAGCGCTTTCGCAACCTGCATACGCAGTGCCGCTTCGCGCGTATCCATTCTTCTGCTGCCACCTGGCGTTTGAACTCTGACATGCTGATCCAGGACCTGATCCAGATCCAGTTCAACAGTCCCCTTTTTCCGAGGCCTTCCTTTTGGATTTCCAGATTGACCCTTTTGGAACTGAGTATCTCGAGGAGGACGACCGTAGCCAACGGTGTAGTCTTTATCAGACATTGGCCACCTCCTGCTGTACCGCCGCACTGACGCTTTCATTTTCACGTTCCGTCGCAACAGCCTGAAATGTTGGCCCGTCGTCACCAAGACGCGGGATCAGGCCGAATGTATCCGTCAGGCGGCGCAGGATCACGTCACAGTAAGCTGGATCAATCTCGACCCCAAATCCACGCCGACCCGATTGCTCAGCCGCGATAAGCGTGGATCCCGACCCGCAAAATGGGTCCAACACCAGCCCGCCACGAAGCGAGCAGTCCAGAATGGCATCCCTCACCAAGGCCACCGGCTTAACAGTAGGGTGCATCTCGAGATCACCCTGCCCGCCACCAAAGCTGTTGGCTCCGGCATAGGTCCAGACATTTGTTCGGTTCCTACCGTGTTTTCCGAGCTCAATATTGTTGATGTGTTTACCGGCCCCTGATTTGAACACAAACACCAACTCGTGCTGTGACCGGTAGAACGATCCCATCCCTCCATTTGTCTTAGACCAAACACAGAGATGCTTAAGCTCAGAGTAAGCCACCTCCCCTGCCCCGAGGATTTCACGCATATGACGCCAGTCCATGCACTGAAAGTGAATGGAACCGTCTTCACTATAAGAGGCAAGGTGTTGGAATACGGATGTCAAAAAGCTCTGAAAGTCTTCTGGCGACATTTCACCGGACGCCATGGCAAACTCTCGATGCTGTACCGACCCCAAGCCCGAAACGTGTCCCTGTATGGGAACATTGTAAGGGGGATCTGTAAAAACCATCTGTGCACGTTCCGACCCAAGCAAGGCAGCATAGGTCTCCGCGTCGGTGCTGTCCCCACAGATCAGGCGATGAGGGCCAATGTGCCAAATATCACCCTCGCGGGTTACCGGTGAATTCCCAACTGGGATCGGAACCTGATCCAATGAATCTTGCCCTTGTTCGCCATCCAAGTTCAGCGACTGGATGCTCAGATCAATTTCAGGCAACTCGAAACCGGTGAGTGTCAGGTCAAACGAGATTTCCAACTCATCGAGATACTGGAATTCCAGCGCTAGAAGACCAGCATCCCAGCCCGCATTTTCGGCAAGCTTGTTATCCGCGATGACATAGGCCCGAATATCTTCTTCGCTCATGCCTGACAGACAAATCGTTGGGACTTGCTCCAGACCCATCTGTTTGGCCGCCTCGACACGGCCATGCCCCGCGATGAGCCGATTATCCTCATCGACAAGAACGGGGTTGGTGAAGCCAAAGTGTTCGATCGAGCGCATCACCTGCCGGATCTGGCTTTTCGAATGCGTTCGGGGATTCCTGTCCCGCGGCTTCAGGATCGTGGGGGATTGATAAACTATCTTCAGCGCAGTCAATGATCTGGCTCCTCACTTAAGCGGAGCCGAATTCAGAACGTCAGATACAATGCGGCCCCGGGTTTCACTTCGGGTCCACGTAAGCGCATTCTAACGTGATATATGTCTGGGCACTTGTTTCAGCCGGGCGCTGTCCCGGTTCAATCTCAGACAACGTCAAGATCATTCCGGCCATTTTATAGTTAAGATCAATGTAACTATCGCAGTGAAAGATTCAATATCCACCGATGCATCTACGTCAAACTCCATGCAAACCGAAGAAGTTCAGCACGCCGAAAAACCCAACTTGAACCCGATACACTCTCGTTCAAGAAGCAATGTTATTGCTAGTATTGAGCTACAAATATCAGAGCCAATCATGCGACCTAGAAAGGTCCAAAGCGGACGTTCCTCACCGAGATTTGCAAATGCCAATTGGCGGACAAAGTTAACCTTCGCCGCGGCTGCACCAATGGCCGGTTCGGGACGCCGCACAAAGGCGGCCCGCTACGTGAGGTGCAACCCGCCATCGACGGGAAAGACTGCCCCGGAGATGTAAGGGTTGGCCATCAGTGAGACCGCCGCTTGCGCAATGTGATCCGCCGTTCCGGCAACGCGTGCCGGGAGCGTGCTCTCCATCCAGGATTTGAGCTCCTCGCGTTGCTCGGCCGTCCAGACATTGGTCAACACAACACCGGGTGCGAGCACGTTGACGCGGACCGGGGCAAGCTCAATGGCGAGGGATCGACCGGTTTGCATGACAGCCGCCTGCACACCGTTCATGACGGACAGGCCGGAGTCCGCACCAGAGGGCTTCAGGCCGGCCACGCTTGCAAAGAGTGTGACGGATCCCCCCGGCACTAACCGATCGGCAATGGTTTGCACCACGAACGTTTGACCCCAGAACTTGTCAAAGCTGGCGCGCATCGTGTCTTCGCCAAGCGTCGAGAATGCACCGCGTTTCTTGTTCTCGTCGGCAACCGCTGGAATGATGACGTGATGAACACGCTCGATCTCTGCAAATGCCTTTTCAAGCGCTTCTTTGGTCAGGTAGTCGACAGCAATGGAGCGTGCCTTTTCGGGGTGTGTCAGCGCGCGTCGGACGGCCTCCAGCTTGTTAAAGGATCTGCTGACGAGAATGAGGTTGGCCCCAAGCTCAGAGGTTAACCGGGCTGTCGCGGCACCAATGCCAGACGATGCACCGACCACAACGACAGTTTGATCAGTCAGGTTGAACGGATTGGAAGACATGGGGGTTTCCTTTCTTTAGGTCAGTGTGCTGACCACGTGCCTTTGCGTTCGCCGGAATCGACGTCGAGGACAGCGCCTGTGATGGCCGGATTGGCGATAAGGGCCGCGATGGCTTGGCCAATGTCTTCAGCGACGCCAAGCCGCGGGATCAATTGGCGGTCAGGTGACAGACCGATCCCGCCCGGTGAAACGACGTTCACCCGTACCGGTGCCACTTCTGGTGTTGCAGCACGCGCTAAGGCTTCGATGGACCCGTGCAGGGCGCTCCAAACGCCGTAGCCTGGGGCCGGCGTCCGGGCGCTTGATCCGGACAGGAGTGTAATTGATCCATGCGCCGGAAGCGTGGCCGCAGCTTGAACCGCGGCGTAGCTGACCCAAAACCGTTTGAAGGCGTCCTGTGCGGTCACAATGGTCGTGCCCGGAATGTCCGAAGCAGAGGCGTTTGCTGATACTGCCACAACGATATGGTCAGCCTTGGCCTTAGACAAAACGTCATCGACGGCGTCCGGCGCACTGAGATCAACGACAACTGTCTCTGCCCGACCGTCCAAACTGGCTGCGACCTGATCAAGCCTTTCCAGGCTGCGCCCTGCAAGGATCGCCACGGCCCCAAGCTGCGTGACGGCGTGGGCGGTGGCTGCACCCATCTGCCCGCTCCCACCTAGGATCAACACGCGTTGGTTCTCCAGAGATTGCGACATGGTTATTGCCCTACGGATGTCGGCAGATCGCCACGCAAGGCGGACAGTTCATTTGCCAGGCCCATCACGCTTAGTTCGACCATATTCGGCTGTCCGCCGGGAATGCCGTAGGTCGGATAAGTGGTATTGAGCTCCTCGGTCACGCGACTGACCAAGTTGTCGTTGGCCAAGCCGTTCGCCAATGCCGTCGCCACGAATGTCCGGGCGGTTTCGGTGTATGCCTCTTGCTTGTCGATCAGCGCATGGAACGGGCCCGGCGCGCCGTGGCCGGGATGCGCCGTAACAGCCTCGGGGAACAACACCCGCAAGCGATTCAAGGCATCCAGCACGAGGCCCGAGCGCTCTTCGTAGAAGAACCCGTGCATGTCGTGGAGGATCAGATCGCCAGGGTAGAGGTCACCGGTTTGAGGAAGGTAAAATGCGGTCGTGCTGGTCGCTTCCGCCGGGCCCATTTCGCGTGTTTCAATCGTCACACCATCGATCTTGAGAGTTGCACCGTTGGCAAAAACCTGGTCCGGCACAACAAAAACCTCCGGCGCTTCGTCGGGTGTCAGTTGGCGCACCACCTCGTGATAGCCGTAGTGATCGGTTTCGATCACCCGTGTTGTTTCAGGAGACGCATAGACCTTGAGACCGGGCCAGACCTGCTGGAACTGGTGCACACCGACATAGTGATCAGGATGGCCATGGGTGATCAGAATGGCGCTGACCGGCTTGCCCAGTGCGCGGATCGCCTCGATGGCTTCGGCCGCATGTGTCGTGTCACGTTGGACGTCGATCACGATCACGCTGTCCGGGGTCTCGATCCAGTGCGTGTTCACACTGCCGTGGCCCTCATAGGTGTAATGCCCGGTTTTGTAGGGAACGTTCGCCCAAGCGCTGTTGGCCAATGGCAGTGATGCGGCCAAAGCAAACAGGGACGTCGAAAACTGTCTGCGGGTTAGGTTCATGTCTCATCTCCTCGGTTGTTGTGATTAATTTGACATCCACCCGACCCCCAATCAAATTGATCATCATGAAAGATACATTCAGCGAAATTGAATTACGGAAACTCGACCTGAACCTGCTGCTCGTGTTTTCAGCCGTGATGCGCGAGCGCAGTGTCTCCCGCGCGGCGGACCGGCTTTACCTGGGAGCGTCGGCCATCAGCATGGCATTGGGCCGTTTGCGCGATACTTTCGACGACCCTCTTTTTGTGCGCGTCGGCTCTGTCATGGAACCCACCGCGCGTGCCAATTCCTTTTGGCAGGCGCTCGCGCCCGCACTGCAGGAAATCGACCAGGCCGTGCGGGCGTCCAAACCTTTTGATCCCGCCACAACAGAGCGCATTTTTCGGTTTGGCGCGCCTGATGATCTGGAGGGTATTCTAGTCCCAAGGTTGATTGCTCGGTTACGAGCCGAAGCACCAAATGCACGGCTCGTTGTTCGCCATTCGGATTTTCGGAGCTTGTTGAGCGTCTTGGATGATGACCAAGCGGACATCATGCTCAGCGCCACACCGGAAAGCGGGATCGAAAACCGACACCGAGTTGATCCGATCTACCGCGAGCATTTCAAGGTTTTGTACGATCCACAGCAAATGGGCTGTCTGGGGCCTTTGACCCGCGAGCAGTATCTTGCTACGCCCCACGCGCTGCTATCTTTGGACGGAGCGTTGGAGAGCGGATTGGATCGGACACTTGCCAAGGCAGGCCAGAAACGGGACGTGCAGGTCGCGGTAACTCACTTTCCAACAATTCCTTATATCCTCAAGTCGAGCGCGATGTTGGCTAATGTGCCTGGAACGGCCGCAGAGTGGTTCGCCCGCCAACACAATCTGGAAGTTCACAAGCCGCCGCTTGATTTTCCGTCTTTCGAAGTAGCTTTGCTCAGCCATGTGCGTGTCACGAATGACCCTGCAATCGACTGGTTCCGAGACCTGGTTATCGAAGAGGTGCGCTCTCTGACGCTAATGCCTTAAGCCTCGCGAAACACGACAAACAGAGGAACTTCGCCAAGGTGCAGAGAACTGGTAGGTTCGGGCTCGGAGCAACCGTTCGCTGCGCCGTTCATCAATGTCTGCTCTGCGGACAATGCGGCCGCTCAATGGTCACCGGCGCAACGACCGCTTTCTTTCGAATGCAATTTTGGCGTTCTTTCCAACATAGATCGTCCAGACGGAGACTTTCCACAAAATTGGGCCGTGCCTCAGCGACCCGCTACAGTGGCCTGATAAGCGTCAAGCTTAGTGATCAGCTCAGTACCTGTGGGCGCGCCGTTTCTGGCGCAAAATTCAGACCACACCGCTCCGTAGGGCAGGTCCTTCAGTTCCTCTGTCACAACAAACCGGCTTGTGAAATCCAGCGCGTCCTCCGCTGCTCGCAAGCGATCCCAGGGCTTCAAAAGCGCCTGCAGAAGCGCCTTTTGCATGTTGCGCATGCCAATCACCCAAGCGGCCGTGCGACTGATCGTGGCGTCGAAGAAATCAAGCCCGATATGGGTCTTGCCCAACAAGTCGCCGCTCACCAGTTCATGTGCCATCGCCAGGATGTCATCGTTCAGCATGATCACATGGTCGCTGTCCCAACGCATAGGGCGCGACACGTGCAGCAGAAGTTCATCCAGAGACAGGGCCACGGCGCTCAGTTTGTCGGCGATATTCTCGGTCGGGTGGAAGTGTCCCATGTCGAGGCACAGCAGTGTCTTGTTGCGGATCGCATAGCCCATGTAGAACTCATGGCTGCCCACCGTGCAGGCCTCGACCCCGATGCCGAAAAGCTTGGATTCGACCGCATCCAGCATATCCGATTTCGCCTCGGCCAACATGGTGTCGAGCGAGGCCTCAAGCCGGGCCCGTGCCGCCATACGGTCGATAGGAAGATCCTTGAACCCATCCGGAACCCAAATGTTGTTAATGCAAGGTGAACCAAGCGCGGCTCCCATCTGCGCCGCGATGTCCCGAGTGCGTTTCCCATGTTCGATCCAAAAGTCCCTGATGCCCTTGTCGGGGTGCGCCAACGTCAGGTTGTCGTCGGCCTTTTTATGGGCAAAGAAGGTCGGGTTGAAATCCAGCCCGATGCCGATGCCCTTGGCCCAGTCAACCCATGGCTCGAAATGGCGGTACTCGATCTCATCCCGGTCCGGGGTATCGACTGTGTCCATATACATCGCGTGCAGGTTCAACCGATGTGACCCGGGGATATTTGCATAGGCAAACTCAAGATCCGCCCGCAGTTCGTCGGGGTTACGAGCCCGGCCCGGATGGTTTCCGGTTGCCTGAATGCCCCCACCCGAGGTGCTGGTCTGGTTTTCGAACCCGACCACGTCATCGCCTTGCCAACAGTGAACGGAAATCGGGATGTCCCTCAGAGCCTTGATCGCAGCATCAGTGTCGACGCCCCAGTCAGCGAATTGCGCTTTGGCGCTCTCATAGCTCATGGACCGTCTCCCTATCGCGTGAAGGCCTGAACGTTGCCCGCATCTACGTTCAGAATGTTACCCGTGGATTTGGCCGACGTCTCGGCGGCGAAGAAATAACAGGCCTCGGCGATATCTTCCGGCAGGACTGAGCGTTTCAGCATGGATCGGTTGCGGTACATCTCTTCCAGCCCCTCCTTATCCGTGCCGTAGGTCGAAGCCCGCTGATCCAGCCAATCGCCCTCCCAGATCTTGGAACCCCGCAACACCGCATCCGGGTTCACAACGTTGACCCTGATCCCGACCTCAGCACCTTCCAGCGCAAGGCAACGAGCCAAGTGGATTTCCGAGGCCTTCGCCGTGCAATAGGCCGAGGCATTGGGCGAGGCGGCAAGCCCGTTTTTCGAGGCCACGAAAACGATAGATCCGCCCATGTCCTGCACCCGCATGATCTTGAAAGTTTCCCGGCTGACGAGGAAATAACCCGTGGACAAGATGTCCATGTTCTTGTTCCAAAGGTCGAGGGACGTTTCCTCAACCGGGGCAGAGGATGCGATTCCGGCGTTTGAGACAAGGATGTCGATGCCACCAAATTCGACGGATGTTTCAGCCAACGCGTGGGCCACGGCATTTTCATCCGTGACGTCCATCAGGACGGTGCACACGACGTCCTTACCGAACTGCTGGGTCAGGACCCCTTCCGTCGCGGTGAGGCTTTCGGGATTGATGTCGGCCAGCGTGACACAGGCGCCCTCGGACAGATAACGTTCTGCCGTTGCCGACCCTATGCCACCGGCGCCGCCGGTGACCAGCGCGACGCGACCAGCCAGCGATTTTGGTTTCGGCATGCGCTGCAACTTGGCTTCTTCCAACAGCCAGTATTCAATGTCAAAAGCTTCCTGCTCTGGCAGGCCGCAGTATTCGCTGACGGCACTTGCCCCGCGCATAACATTGATCGCGTTGACGTAGAATTCGCCGGAAACACGGGCCGTGCCCTTGTCCTTGGCAAAGGTGATCATGCCGACCCCGGGGATCAGGTAGACAACCGCGTTGGGGTCCCTAAGCGCAGGCGAGTTATCGTGTTTGCAACGGTTGTAGTAGGCCGTGTAGTCCTCACGATAGGCCGCGACTTGCGCGGGCAGGCCTTCAAGCACTGCGTCGATGTTGTTCTGGGCCGGATCGAAGCCGACGACCAAAGGGCGTATCTTAGTGCGTAGGAAATGGTCAGGGCAGGACGTACCAAGAGCCGCCAGCGCCTCCATGTCCTTAGAATTCACGAACTCAAGCACCGAGTCGCTGTCGTTGAAATGCCCGACCATGTGCTGGTTGCCACTAACAAAGCCACGGATCGCGGGCATTAGCCGGGCGGCAACGGCCCGCCTACCTTCCCGGGCGAGGCTCTCGTGGACCGCTCCGCCAAAGGCCGGAACATCGTCGGTCTTTTCGGCCAACCACTTGGTCGCGACGTTGATCACGTCGATGGTGCAGTCATAGCAGTCTTTTGCCGTGCCAGCCCATGTGAACAATCCGTGACTTTCAAGGACAACGCCATCGGCATCCGGGTTTTCCAGGCAGAACTTTTCAAGCCACAAGCCCAGTTCATACCCCGGCCGTTTCCACGGCAGCCAACCGATCCGGTCACCGAAAATTTCCTGGGTCAGCTCCTTCGAATTCTTCGACGCTGCGATCGCAATAATCGCGTCGGCATGGACGTGATCGACATGTTTGCGCGGCACATAGGCGTGCAAGGGCGTGTCAATTGAGGCCGCGCGCGGGTTCAGTTTGAAGGTGCAGTGGGGCAGATAGCCGACCATTTCATCTTCAAACTCGACCCCGCGATAAAGCCCCTTCAGCGCGTTCAGCTTGTCCATGTATAGCGTGGAGAAGCCGTCAAGTTTCATGGACCCGATGTCACCGCCGGAACCCTTGACCCAGAGCACCTCGACCTCTTTGCCGGACAGTGGGTCGGTTTCCATGACCTTCGCAGAGGTATTGCCACCGCCATAGTTTGTGACGCGCTTATCCGATCCCAGCGTGTTGGAGCGATAGAGAAGCAGTTCCGATTCGGACATACCACCTGCCACAGCGTCATCCCAGCGGTTCTCAAGAAGCTGATTTTCGATGGATTTCAACGTTCTGCCCTCCTCACGATGCAGCGGTCGGTACTGCACCATCGCATTTAGGCTTAGTAGTGTGCATCGTTATGTCAATCAAAAACAATCACAAACAGTCATTCTGCAATGCAGAGTGATTGAAAGTGATCGAAAATGATTGACAGCTGCGGCGAATCTGCGCAGCGTGGAGTGAATGGGAGGTGGCTTTGCACGAAAAAGAACGCCATAGGATCATCATTTCTGCGGTGCAGGATCGCCCCGTCGTGACGGTTGGGGACCTGTGCACCTTGACCGGCGTGTCCGAAGCCACCATCCGGCGCGACATTTCAACACTTCACATGAAACAGAAGGTACGCCGTGTCAGAGGCGGCGCTGAGGCGATAACGCCACCGCAGTTCGCCGGGCTGGCGGGCCGTCCGTTCGTCGTCAACGAAACCATGAATATCGCAGCGAAGCAGGCAATTTCGCGCGCGGCGGTTGAGATGTGTAGCGAAGGTGACAGCATCATCATCAACGGGGGCACAACGACCTTTCAGATGGTGCATCCGCTGGCCAACCGCAGGATGCAGGTCTTTACCAATTCGTTCCCGATTGCCGAGCACCTGCTGAAGCATTCGAAGAACACGATCATGTTGTCAGGCGGCGCGATCTACCGGGAACAGAACATAATCCTATCGCCCTTTGACAACGACGTGACCCGCAACTTCTATGCAAAGCGCATGTTCATGGGGGCGCAGGGGCTGGGCCCCATCGGCCTGATGGAGGCCGATCCGCTTTTGATCCAGGCAGAACAGAAACTGATCGGACAGGCGGATGAGCTTATCGTTCTGGTCGACAGTTCGAAATTCGCGCAGCGCTCCAGCCTGGTGCTTTGCCAGTTGGACCGGATCACGACCGTGATCACCGACGAAGGAATTCCTGACAAGGCGGCGGCCATGCTTGAGGCTGCCGATGTGAATCTGATCGTTGCCCAGTCGGGCAGCGTTCAAGAAAACGAGGTGGCCTCTTGACTGCCTCCGAAACCCGAGACCCAAACATGACTTTCTGGGAGGAACTATCATGAAGCGTCGTACTTTCACATCACTTGTCGCAGGGATGAGCCTTGCTGCCGGTATGTTTGGCACCACGGCGATGGCGCAGGACAACATGCGCATCGCTCTGGTCGTAAAAGCGCTTGGGATCGGCTTCTTTGAAGCGGCCGCCGAAGGCGCTGAAGAGGCTGCCGGAGAACTTGGCAATGTCGAGATCATCTACACCGGCCCGACCGACACCACTGCGGAAGGTCAGATCGAGGTGATCAACTCCCTGATCGCGCAGGGTGTCGACGCCATCGCGATTTCGGCAAACGACCCCGATGCACTTGTGCCAGCGCTGAAACGCGCGATGGACCGCGGTATCACCGTGATTTCCTGGGACTCGGGTGTGGCTGAAGGCGGACGCCAGATGCACCTGAACCCATCCTCGACCCCACTGATCGGCAATACGATCATCAAGCTTGCCGCGGATCACATGCCGGATGGTGGTGAAGTCGCGATCCTGTCGGCGTCGGCCACGGCAACCAACCAGAACGCCTGGATCGAGGCCGCGAAAGAGGTTCTTCCGAACTATGACGGCGTAGATCTGGTGGCCACCGTCTATGGCGACGACCTCAGCGACAAATCCTACCGAGAAGCACAGGGCCTCATGGCATCCTACCCTAACCTGAAGGCGATCATCGCGCCAACGACCGTTGGCATCCTGGCGTCCTGCCAGGCGGTGACTGACGCGGGCAAGATCGGTGAGATCAACGTGACCGGTCTGGGCCTCCCGTCCGAGATGGCAGGCTGTGTTGATAGCGGTGCAACCAAGAGCTTCGCGATCTGGAACCCGATTGACCTTGGCTACTCGGCCACCATGCTGGCGCACGCAATCGCCAACGGTGCTGAAACCGGTGCCGGTGCCGAAATCCCGATGGGCCGCATGGGCTCGGTGACGCTGGATGACACCGGCTCGGCAGCCATGGCTGATCCGTTCACCTACGACAGCTCGAACATCGAACAGTTCAAGTCGATCTTCTAATCTGAACGACGTGTCTGGGCGTGTGCGATGACCCACGCCCCGACACCCCACTCTTCCCACATCCAGAAACACCGTCCATGCAGTTGGAATTGAGACCAGACGTGTCGAACGCCGCCGCCCCTACACCGCTTCTGAGCCTGTCCGGCGTGACCAAGACATTTCCCGGCGTGCGGGCCCTTTCAGATGTTTCGCTAAACCTCTACCCGGGCAAGGTCACGGCATTGGTGGGCGAAAACGGTGCTGGCAAGTCTACCGTGGTGAAGGTTCTGACGGGCATTTATCAACCCGACGAGGGTGACATCCGGATCGATGGCGAGGCTCTCAGTTTCCCGACACCGCAATCCGCCGAAACTGCTGGCGTGACCGCCATCCATCAGGAAACCGTCCTTTTCGACGAACTGACGGTGGCGGAAAACATCTTTCTCGGCCATGCGCCAAAGGGGCGATTTGGCCTGATCGACAAAACTGCCATGGCGACCCGTGCGCGCGAGATTCTGGATGGAATCGGGGCCAAGATTGATCCGGGCGCGACGCTCAAGGACCTTGGAACGGCGAACAAGCACCTGGTTGCCATTTCCCGGGCGCTGTCCATCGACGCGCGCGTTGTGATCATGGACGAACCGACCGCAGCCCTCAGTCAGAAAGAAATCGAAGAGCTTTACGAACTCGTTGAAAGCCTGAAGGCGCAAGGCAAGGCGATCCTCTTCATTAGCCACAAGTTTGACGAGATCTTCCGCATCGCCGATTTCTACACCGTCTATCGCGACGGCCAGATGGTCGGCGAAGGGGCGATTGTAGATGTCAGTGAGCCGGAACTGGTCAAGCTTATGGTGGGCCGCGACGTAAGCCAGATTTTCCCCGAACGCGACCACAACGTCGGCCACGATATCCTCGAAGTCGCAGGGTACGACCACCCGACCGAATTCGCGGACATCGGTTTCACGCTCAGGCGCGGCGAAATCCTCGGGTTCTACGGGCTGGTCGGCGCAGGTCGGTCCGAACTCATGCAGGCCCTTTTCGGGATCACCCGCCTCTCGGGCGGAACCGTGAGGATCGACGGGGCACCGGTTTCGATTGCATCGCCCGCCGACGCGGTCGCAAGTGGCATCGTCTATGTCCCGGAGGACCGGGGCAAACAAGGCACAATAGGCGCGCTGCCGATTTTTCAGAACGTGACGCTGCCGTCACTCGCTCGCACCTCGCGCAAGGGGTTCATCAGGCTGGCCGAGGAATTCAAGCTGGCGCGCGAGTATACCGAACGTCTCGACCTGCGCGCCGCTTCGCTGGACACCGATGTCGGCAACCTGTCGGGCGGCAACCAGCAGAAGGTAGTGATCGCCAAATGGCTCGCCACCCAGCCCAAGGTCATCATCCTGGACGAACCCACCAAGGGCATCGACATCGGGTCCAAGGCCGCCGTGCATGAATTCATGGCGGAGCTTGCCGCGCAAGGGCTCGCCGTCATCATGGTCAGTTCCGAAATCCCCGAGATCGTGGGCATGTCGGATCGTGTGATCGTCATGCGCGAGGGGCGCATAGTGGCGGAACTGGCCCGCGACCAGATCACGCCCGAAACGCTTGTCAGCCACGCCGCAGGGATCAGGGAAGCCGCGCAATGAAACGTATCCTCGCCGCCCGCGAACTTTTGCTACTGGTCGCCATCGCATTGGTGCTTGGCATCATCTCAAGCCGATTCCCGGCGTTTATCACGCTGTCGAACCTGGCTGCCGTCTTCAACGACACCTCGCCGCTGATCCTGCTGGCTATCGGCCAGATGATCGTGATCTTGACGAAGTGCATCGACCTCTCTGTCGCCGCCAACCTCGCGCTGACCGGCATGGTCGTGTCCCTGATCAATATCTCGGCACCAGGTCTGCCGATTTTCGTAACGCTGGCCGTGGCCACCGGGTTCGGGGCGTGCCTTGGAATGTTCAACGGTATCCTTGTGTGGAAACTGGACATCCCGCCTATCGTGGTGACGCTTGGCACCATGACCATCTTCCGGGGAACCATCTTCCTTCTGACCGAGGGCAAATGGGTCAACAGCCACGAGATGAGCGACACTTTCAAGGCATTCCCGCGCACCGAGCTTCTTGGCCTTCCGGTGCTAAGCTGGTTTGCCATCGCGGCGGTGATCCTTTTCACCATCGTCATGACCCGCACCACCCTGGGCCGCGCCTTCTACGCTGCCGGGGGCAACCCCCATGCGGCGACCTATGCCGGGATCAACGTGGGCCGGACCCAGTTCTGGGCCTTCACGATATCTGGCGCGCTGGCCGGTCTGACCGGATACCTCTGGGTCTCCCGCTTCGCGGTTGCCTATGTCGATGTTGCCGGGGGGTTTGAATTGACCGTCGTGGCGGCCTGCGTAATTGGCGGCGTGTCGATCATGGGAGGCATCGGTTCGGTCCCCGGCGCGCTGCTGGGCGCGCTGTTCCTCGGCATCATTGCCAATGCCCTGCCGGTCGTGAACATATCTCCCTTCTGGCAGATGGCCATCTCGGGCGGTGCGATCATCATCGCGGTTGTTCTAAACGCCCAGGCCAACCGGACGAAGGGCCGCGTCATCCTAAAACGCGCGGAGCACGCGACATGATTACGACGACACGCTCGATCCCCGATCGCCTGCGCTCGCCGCTGGAGCGGAACCTAAAAAGGTGGGAAAGCCTGCTGATGCTGGTCGCAATCGGCATCTTCATCGCCAACAGTTTCGCCTCACCCTATTTCCTGAATGCCTGGAACCTCTCCGACGCGACCTTCAACTTCACCGAAAAGGCGATGATCGCCTTTGCCATGGTCCTGCTTATCATCTCTGGCGAAATCGACCTCAGCGTCGCCGCGATCATCGCACTGGCCTCGACCGCCATGGGCGCCGCCGTGCAGGCGGGTGTCGGGACAGAGGGGCTGGTCCTTATCGGTCTGGCCGTCGGTCTGGCCTGTGGGGCGGTAAACGGTTTCCTCGTCACCGGCCTTGGCCTGCCATCCATCGTCGTCACCATCGGCACGATGAGCCTTTTCCGCGGGATCAGTTCCATCGTGTTGGGCGATCAGGTTTACAAGGGCTATCCAGCCGATTTCGCCTTCTTCGGGCAGGGCTATGTCTGGTGGGTGATTTCCTTCGAATTCGTCCTTTTCGCCATCATTGTGGTGATCTACGCGGTCATCCTGCACATGACCAATTTCGGCCGCGCGGTCTATGCCATCGGAAACAATGCCACCGGGGCGCTGTTTTCGGGCATTCGGGTGGGCCGGGTGAAGTTCACCCTTTTCCTGTTGACGGGCCTGATGTCCGGGGTCGCCGCCGTCTGCCTGACATCCCGCCTCGGCTCGACCCGACCCTCCATTGCCTTCGGGTGGGAACTTGAGATCGTGACCATGGTCGTCCTTGGCGGGGTCAACATCCTCGGCGGCTCCGGCTCCATCCCCGGCGTTGTGATCGCGGCCTTTGTCATGGGGCTTGTGACTTTCGGACTTGGCTTGCTGAACGTGCCCGGTATCGTGATGTCGATTGTTATCGGGGCGTTGCTGATCTCGGTCATCGCGCTGCCCCGGCTCTGGACGATGTGGAGGGGCTGACATGGAAAAATACGCCTTCAAGATGAAGCTCAACCCGGGCTGCAGGGATGAATACGAAAAGCGCCACGATGAGATCTGGCCAGAGCTTGCCACGCTGCTGAAAGACGCGGGCGTGTCTGACTATTCGATCCATCTGGACGAAGAAACGAACATTCTTTTTGGCGTCCTTTGGCGCACCGACGACCACAAAATGGATGCCTTGCCCCGCAACGAGATCATGCAGCGATGGTGGGCGCATATGGCGGACATAATGGAAACCAAGCCCGACAACGAACCCGTGGCGGTGCCGCTGACGCCCGTCTTCCACATGCCATGACCCCCCGGCACATCGCCGTCATCGACATCGGCAAGACCAACGCCAAGCTTGCGCTGGTCGATGCGACTGACATGTCCGAAGTGGAGGTGCTGACCCGGCCTAACATGGTTCTCGCCGCTCCACCCTATCCGCACTTTGATGTTGAGGCGATCTGGTGCTTCCTTCTGGACGGGTTGGAGCAGTTTCAGAAGGCGCACGGCGTAGATGCCATTTCCATCACGACCCACGGGGCGTCTTGTGCCCTGATCGCGCCAGACGGCGCCCTTGCTGCCCCGATCCTCGACTATGAGCACACAGGCCCTGATGATCTGGCCGCGGCGTACGACGCCATCCGCCCGCCCTTTGAGGAAACCGGATCGCCAAGGTTGCCGATGGGTCTGAACCTGGGTGCGCAGTTGCATTGGCAATTTGAGCAGGACCCCGCGCTTCGCGAACGCACCGCCACCATTGTTACCTATCCGCAGTACTGGGGACATCGCTTGACAGGAGTGCCGGCCAGCGACGTGTCGTCCCTTGGTTGTCACACGGATCTGTGGAAACCGTCCAAGGTGCACTATTCTTCGTTGGTCGAACGGTTGGGTATATCTGAAAAAATGGCGCCCGCGCGCAAATCTGCGGAGGTTCTCGGACCCGTGTTGCCGCACATCGCATCGCAAACCGGCCTGCGCTTTGACACGCCGGTGCACTGTGGCATCCACGATTCAAACGCATCACTTTTGCCTCATATACTGACCCGAACCGGGCCGTTTTCCGTCGTTTCGACCGGGACATGGGTCATTGCTATGACCATCGGCGGCGAAGAAGTAACGCTGAAACCTTCGCGAGACACGCTTCTTAACGTCAACGCACTGGGTGCCCCGGTACCCTCCGCCCGTTTCATGGGGGGACGCGAGTTCGAGTTGGCGATGAACGGTCAAACCGCCCAATGTGCAGAGCAATTCCTTGACCTGGTCGCGAAAGACGGCCCCATGCTCTTGCCCGCAATGGTCCCGGACAGCGGGCCGTTTCAGGGGCAAAAACACAGCTGGATGGGGTCAGAGCCTTTGCCCGGAACCCAGGAACGCGCGGCGGCGGTGAGTTTTTACCTCGGATTGATGACCGCGGAATGCCTGTCGCTGACCGGACACAAGGGCCCCATTATCGTCGAAGGTCCATTTGCCAGGAACAAAGGCTTCGCCAGTATGCTCGCCGCGGCGACAAATTGCAGGGTCGACGCGACCGTCACCGCAACAGGGACGAGTCAGGGAGCCGCCCTCTTGGCGACAGGCGCACTCCCCGAGCGCGTGGCCTTCGACGTCGAAACCTATTTTCACAAGACCGACGTGAGCTACCAACGTTACGCGAACAGTTGGCACAGAGCAGCAAAAGCAGGCCTGGAACCACGCCCATAGGATACCCTAAAAATAGGATACCCTAAAAACCTGCACGGAACTCCGATAACAGACATTGGGGATCAGCGTGAAACTGAGCGGAATGGGCTCATAACAGCTATTCGCTACCCTTCGCACGAACGTCTGCTTCGGACTTTCAGATCAGGTTTGTTTGGCTCGCTCTCCCCTATCCTCTTCCCTGTTAGTCGCAAGAAATTGCCTGATAATCAGAGAAAAATTCCCTGTAAACCGATCTAGGGAAAATCCATGTAAGCGACTGTCTTTAAGAGTAACTTCGAGCTCCAAACCACCGAAGATGGCCTAAACCCCTAAGTTTTCCCTGAAAAAATCCCTGTTATCAGGGATAATTTAGTTGAGACTGGCTAGCTGCAAATTGTCTGCACAGCCACCATTCTCCGAAAATATGTGTCGCTCGGTATAAATTGGAACTTGTCCGGCTTGAAACGCAACTTTTGTCGAGTAAGAGTGCAGCTTTTACCAAAACTGGCGGTTTTGCAATTGGTTCTCAGCCCAGTTTTCTGGTTGCCTAGTTTCCAAAAACCGCCTCGGCACACGAATTCTGAAGGCCCTGGAAACAGCGCCAAAGGGGGCAAACGGATCTTCGCTGCGATGCAGCCAGAAACTCACGATATTCTGCAAATTGGACATTCAGTACTTCCGCGTTGAGTAACCATGAGATGAATCTGTGCAGTTTATGATTAAAGGATTGAAGATCCTCGTGTCGGTGGTTCGAATCCGCCCCCGGGGCATCATCTAAATTGTGCAAAAACAACACGTACTACAACTCTGATGCCGTTTGGGTCGCATTGGATTTGCGTCGGGTGCCATCCGGGTAGCAACTAAATGTAGAAAAAGCTCGTAGAGGTTGTACCGGTTTGGTGACGACATTCTCTACGCACCTGCCGCAAGGACAATTTAGGAAGAACAGCTTGTTATAAGAAGCTATTGACGAGTTTTATTCATCGGCGATGAACCTGAAGGTACTGCACAAGTTTTTGACGGTGTGCATGAACGATGGAGGTACCACAGCTATTGAACATGTTCGTCGGCTATTTGCTGACGACTACGGGGGGCATACTTTCGAATGGGAGTTCAAGGAACCCGCAGGAACCGCATTGCTCTCGTGGGGAGATGCAGGTGTAGAGGAAATAAAGCGCTTTCGCGGAAAACGAAAGCTATACGAACCGCACGCTTGTATTTGACATTCTAGCGGCTGCGACGGCTGGAAAAGGACCAACAAGAATTGCACTCGGCGCTACAGCAGATCTTTGGACCCAGATCGCTGTTGCTGGTGAACTATCCTTATCTGCTCAAATGGCTTTGGTTGATCTGGTGCTCTCGGTAGAAGCCACCGATGACGTCGCCAGTTTGATTGGTGGCGTTCTTCAAAAACAATGCTTCAGGGATGACATTGCTGCGGTAGAGCTCGTTCGAGCTGCATCTAGTCGGTGGCTCGCCATTGGGAATTCGGTGATAAATGGGTTTCGAGGCCTCATTGATACAAGTACGAATGACGAACCTATTTTTCAGGGTTTCTTTGAGGCAAATCTTTAACTTTTGGACCCAGTGGCAACTCTAGTCTGGCCATAACCGAACTTGTTTGGCTCCGGGAAACCTGACTTCGTCGTGAAACGTTCTGGCGGAAGCGATCTCGTAGTTGAAATTGAATGCCCAGGAAAGACGCTCATTACTCGGGCAAGACACCCTTCTGCAGATGTCACCCACACCGAACACCAAGTAGCGGACTACCGGAACTACATGCTGCGCCACATCGGAACTGTAAAAGATGTCTTTTCTGGATTTTCTGACCAAGATTGCTTGGTCGTTGTTGGTTTGGAAAGCACTTTGACATCCGAACAAAAGGAGGTCTTGGCTTCGCTAAATGGCGCTCGTCATCGAGTTGCCAAGAATCCGGTTAGGCTGATACCGCGCTGCTAATGTTTGTCGGCTGCTGGAGCCTTTGTTTTCCTCGTATCGGTCAGCCAAAAAGCGATGGAGTCGCCTAACCATTTCAACAATTGCCAGGCAATTTGTCCCCGGCAATGCTGAAATCACGGCAATTCATGAAGGCGAAGTTGAATTTTCCGACCAAAAAAACTTAGGCCGCTGACGGTAATATCGATGACGACCAGCCATCGAAAGAGCTGCTTGCTGCGAAGCTCCGCGGCTTCGGGCACGGCAACAGATACCAATATGTATGCGGTGCTTGGAATTGCCGGAAGCGACAGAATTGAAAGGTATGGCAGTGCCTCCGGGTCGGAGGACCACATAGTGGAAGTCATGACAATTGTTGACAGACCGAGAAGCAGCGCTCCCCACCCAGTCAGATATAGCGTTCCGTCGGCAGTTTTTCCAACAACGAAGCTCGCACCGAGTGCGATGAGGGACACAAACCAGGTCGACAAGAAGTTGGTGAAAATACCTCTCTGTATGCGCCGAGTGTGAAACTGATACGCCATGTGACATGTCTGGGACCGATACTCGCCATAAAAATGTGCCGGCCTCTTCGCCGAAGAACGTCTTAATCATAGCTGACCGAAAGTTTGCTGCTCATCGGCAAAGACTGACAGGTCAGAATCGCACCATTTGCAATGTCATTGTCTTCTAGCGCCATGCGAGCTTGCATGTGTACGTCACCGGAGACCAGCTTGGCGCGGCATGCTCCGCACACACCTGATTGGCAAGAGAATGGCGGATTCAAACCTGCGGTTTTGGCCGCTTCCAATATGGTCTGGCCCTGTGAAATGCTCAGGGTATGTTGCGCTCCGCCGAGCGACAGCTCCATCGACGATGCTACACCTTCGACGCTCGTATCAAGTTCAGCAGCCCCGCCATAGCTTTCCATGTGGATGCGGTTTGCTGGCACGTCCAGCGACATCAACGCTGCTTTGACGGCGTTGTTCATGCCGCCTGGTCCACAAACATAGTAATGGGCATCCTGAGCGTAAGGCGGGTTCTCTGTGATCAAGGCTTCGATGGCGTCGTTGTTCAGGATGCCTTTGCGCCAATAGTCTGCGCTGGACCACCACCCGGGCTTTGAGAAGACATGATGTATGGACATCCGTTCTGGATGGCACGCCCACACGCCATGCAGTTCATCCTCAAGCAGGATGCTCTTTTCGTTGCTGTTGCCGTAAGCCAAATGCGCAAATGAGCTGGGCTCCGCCGCCATGACAGACCTGAGCATCGCGTAAAGCGGCGTAATGCCAGACCCCGCGCCAAAGAAGTAATGCGTGCGACGTGCGCCCTGTTTCGGATCGAGGCAAAACCCACCATAGGGTGGCATGGCGTCGATCACGTCCCCCTTTTTCACATTGTCATTGATGTGGTTGCTGACGACTCCGCCTTTGACCCGCTTTACTGTAATCCGCAGTGGATCACCTGTGAAAGGTGAGGACGAGATGGAATAGCTACGGCGTTGTTCTGCGCCATCAATAAAAAAACGGAACGAAAGGTGCTGACCGGGTCGCCAGGCGAAGGTTTCCGTCAACGCCTCGGGCACGTCGAATATGACTGTCTTGGCCAAGCCACCGATTTCCTCGCGGGTGTCATGAACCCTAAGGGGCTGAAAGTCTCGCGTCATGACTTTTCTCCCAACCATTCAAGAACCACTTTTTGGTGGTCAATCACAGGACTTTCACCGACCGATGCCGGGCCGGTTTCGAAATAGGGTGATTTCAGGGATTTCTGCTGTTGCTCACAGGCATAGATATCCTCACCGGTAAAGTCGCCAGCGACCATCGGATCGTCTTCGCTTATGGCGTCATGCGCTTCGTATTTGCCGCTCAACCCGAATTTGGTCCAGAAATTGGAGGATTTCATGGACTGTTTTGCGAATTCCCATCCCGAACTGTTGGATACACGCCCGCGATTGCTTACGCGCGTCAGTTCTGGCCCAAGAGGTTCGATGATGAAAACGTTCCAGCCATCTTCCGACCCGGCAAGCCCGATACCGGGAAACAGCATGGGCACCCAGGCACCGTTCATATCTTCCGGGATCACGCGCGGAGCGATTAACTTGCTTTCCTGATCCTTCAAGTAAGCTTCAACTGGCGGTTCCCAAAACATATAGTGCGGGCCTTCCCAATGGTATTGGGCTGCCTTGTGATCATACATCTGAAGCGTGTTCGAATGCAGATGGCTCAGATGGTAAACGTCGATGTAGTTCTCGACCACGACCTTCCAGTTCGCTCTGATCTCATAGCTGTTGTTCAGCTCTTTGTACTCGACCAGTTCCTCGGGCACATGCGGCCCGATATGCATCTCTGTGGGGCCGAACCATTCGGCAATCGATGGCGCTTCTGGGTCGGGATGCACAAAGATCATCGACTTCCAGATATCTACTTTGGCAGGCTTTAGACCAAGGCAGGATTTATCGATCTTGCCGAACTCTTCCTGTTCCTCAGGAACAGAGACGAGGTTGCCCTCAAGATCATAGGTCCAATCGTGATAGGGACAGGTTAACGCCTTCTGCGTCTTACCCACAGCGCGGATCAACTGTGTTCCACGGTGCCGACAGATATTGTGAAAGGCGCGCAGGCGTCGATCCCGGCCCATGACAACGAAGATGTTGTTCAAGCCGGCCTGAACGGTGAAATATTGGCCCGGTTCGCTGACATCTTCCATGAACCCGGCATAGCGCCATGTCTTGGAAAAGATGTCGCGCATTTCGCGGTCGAACCACTCTTGCGAGGTGTAGGCCTCAACGGGCAACAAATGCAGCATGGGTTTCATTTGAAACTTCCTCAGACCGTTTGTGGTACGAAATCGAGCACGACCAGCAGCAATCCCAGGACCAGCCAGGCAATCTGCACCAGCCAGAACAGGATGGGATCTTCGCCGCGGGTCACTTCGGATAGCAAAAACGCGTGCCCCGAATGAAAATTCGGGATCGTCCAATAGACAAACAGAAACCCCCAGAGTGCCTGATAGCCAAAAGCCGTTGAGATCATCAGGATCACAAAGGTGGCGTAGTTCAGCAATCGAGTTCGGGTCATGTTTTGTCTTTCAGAGTGTCAAGAAGCGTCAGAGCCGCCGTCTTAGCGCGTGCTTCCCACGCCTCTGGCATTCCCAGAGAGGCGAGAGATGTTGCGTTGAAATAGACGGCGACGATGCCGTGTGCTGTTGCCTGTAACTGACCGTTGTCAGCGTCCGGGAGATCAGATCGTAGAATTGAGGACACCGCCTCTTCGAAATCGAGGATAACTTTGCGGCACTTCGCCTGCAGATCGGCATCCTCAGAGGCTCGGGCCGTCAGCGCGGCAAAGACCAAAATCAAATCTGGTGAGGATGCACTGGCATCCAAAAACAATGTATCCACAAGCCACTTCGATCCGTGGTTTGGTGGCGCAGCGGCAATCATCGCGTCGGTTTGATCAGAAAAGCCGCTAAAAACGTAATCTTGCAACGCAGCGATGACGTCTTCGCGATTGCCAAGGTGATGGCGTACCAACGGGCGTTTCAGCCCTGCTTCCTCTGCGATCTGTGCGAGCGATGCACCTTCGACGCCGTAGCGCGCCACGCAGCGAATAAGTGCCTGCATGACCTGTTCATAGCGATCATCGCGGTTTGACGGACGACCAACCATGTCAGTTCCAGTAGATCTGCGGAAGGGTTCTGGACGCCTTCTGTTCCCTGACAGTCAGAGCATCGCCGAACCTTAGCAGAAGACCGCTTCGGCCGATGGAAGCAAAACTATACCCTTCGGTCAGAACTTCGCCGTGGAGGTCGAGATCGCCGTCGCTATCTCCGTCATGCGAGGCGGCAATTGCGTATGGCCCGGTTGGCAAGTCATCGAATGTCAATGCTACGCGCTCCTCGTTTGTGGGAATGATTGCCGCGGCCGTATCGTACATGAGATCTTTCGCTTCGAATTCGATCGCGTCATCAAAAGCTGCAACGACCAGCACGCCATTCGAGTCGTGCATTCCATCAACGCTCGCGGCTAGCGCACCAGTTTCTGCAGCCAAGGCAGATGCGCTCAGATCGCAAATCAAACCAAGTGCAGAGGAGATTATGAACTTTCGTGCAAGCAACTTGCAACCCTTTGCTGTCAAGTGTGACAGCAAATAGGGGTGATACTTTTAACTGTCAATAGCGACAGTTAATTTGATTCAAGTGGAGCAGCCGTTCGTCTAAAGATCATCAGTGTCCGTTATGTCCCGCGGCGCAGACCTTGGCTCGTTTAATAAGACTAAAAAACCTCGAATGCGGCCCGACAGTCTGCGACCATTAAACGAAACAATCCCTACAAACAGTGAGCTCATTCGTTGCAATTATCAGTCCCAATTCCGGTTGAGCCTGGTATATCCGGTGTCCAAAAAAATTACCGGGCAATCGGTCTGGTTATCAGGAGTGCGATACATAAAGTAGTTCGCATTTACCCTATCTTGTTCCACAGACTTTGTGTCTTTATGTCAGACAAGATCCCCTCAGCTTTTTTGTCGGCAATCCACTGGAGGACCTCGTTGACTTAGTCCCGCACGCTAGCTTCAAACCTGCTTGCAAATCACAGATTCAGTCCACAAGTAGATACGTTGCTTTCAGGGTTGGAAACAGCAACAGCGTATCCGTTCTCCAGGTCAAAGAGCGTATAGGCCACCAGACCAATGTTGTCGAAAGCTGCCCGGAAGCGCGCTTCATCCGCCACGGCGTTGACGGCTGCGACATGCCCTTCAACAAGCGCAACACGCGAGGCTTGGTGATCAAATCCTCTCTGCTTCAACATGAATGCAATTGACTGCCGGGTCAGTTGCATTGGGGCTGTGTAGTCCGAAAACACGCCGTTCATTGCCAGGCGCAAATCCTCGAGTGAGACGTGTTCAGCCGATGCGATCTTTGGGTCCACAATTTGTCCAAAAATAAGAGGTTGAGATGACCATTCTGACCTGGAGATGCTTTCGCACTACCAGGATGATCGCTGAAAGTAACACCGTCCTGGGGGCGCTGGGTAATCCATGCCAATGTCCCTTTTCATGTGGCCAGACCAGTGTTGAAACTCACCTAAGTGAACGGTTTTTTTCCCGCGGCCTGCGCCAAATCGATTCAGAAAGCTATGAAAGTACGTCGGCAGTTTCATATGGTTCTCACATTCATTGAATTGATGACTGCCATACGTTTGGCTAGTTAAAGGGCTCTAAAACAAATAAAACCGAGCCAAAGAGCATAAGGAGATTGAATGGCTTCCCGAGGTGAATTACCGCCATTGGCTGCAATTCGGGTTTTCGAAGAGGCAGCGAGGTGCAAAAACTTCACGGTTGCGGCAGACAAGCTTGGGATGACTCAGGCTGCTGTCAGCTATCAGATCAAGATCCTTGAGGAACGGGTCGGCGCACCACTCTTCCGTCGCGAGGCACGCGGAGTTTCCCTGACAGATATTGGGGCCGGTTTCGCGGAAAAGGCGACCGGCGCGCTTAACGTTCTGAGTGACGCCTATGCCGAGGCGAAAGGCGTTTCTCAGGAAACGCTTGCAATCAGTGTCATTCCAACATTTGCCACCAATTTCCTCGCTCAGCACCTGGGGGGATTTCAGATGGACAATCCCAATATCGCGGTGCGCGTAGAGGTGAGCGAAACCCTGACCGATTTTGTCTCCAGCAGCTTCGACGTCGCCATTCGCGGTGGCAAAGGCAACTGGCGCGGACTTTCGAGCCATTTGCTAATCCAGACCCGTTTTACCCCGATGCTGAGCAAGGATCTGGCTGAAAGCATAGGCGGCGTTCATGATCCCAAGGACCTAATGCGCCTTCACATTCTGTCGCCCTCTGATCCCTGGTGGAACCGTTGGTTTGCAGAGGCGGGATTGGAGAGGCCGGAGATGCCACAGGAAATCCGCCAACATTTCGGTCCTCAGGTATTGGAAGCCAACGCCGCCATGTCAGGCCAGGGTGTCGCAATGCTAACGCCTGCATTTTTCAAGGATGAGCTTGCAAGCGGGCGGTTGATCCAACCTTTCGATCTGACCTGTGAAGATGGGTCCGGCTATTGGCTTGTCTATCCCGAGAGCCACCGCAATTCGAAAAAGATACGGCGGTTCAGGAAATGGCTGGAAGCAAAAACGAAGGACTGGCGATCCTAGATGCCAAAAGCCGTTCCGAGGACTAAGGCTGGTCGAGAGGCGGCAACCTGTGCTCGAAGATCGAAGATTTTACGATGGACGTGTTGGTCTCGGCCCGGTCGTGGAAAGGCAAAAGGATATCGTCGAGTTCGCTGATCTCTTTCAAAAGTAACCTCGCGACATAGCAATCGTCGCCAGTGACCCTGTCACACGACATAAAGCGAGGCTGCTCCTCGATCATCTTCTCAACAATGTGAAGCTGCCCACTTCTTGGTTTGATACTGACCAGAGCCTGGATTGTGTATCCAAAGCGTCTCAAATCGATCCGGGCACCAAAACCTGTGAGGTAACCGCTTTCCTGAAGGTGGCGCAGGCGTTCTCCGACGGCAGGGCCGGAAAGGCCGACACTCTTACCGATTTCGGCAAGGCTGATACGGCCATAGGAATCGAGAAGCTCTACGATTCGGCAGTCTGTTTGATCCAGTTCTTTCGACATGAAGGAAGTGTAGGAAACTGGGCAATGATATGAAAGAAGATCTTCAATTTTCCCTTCCTAAGTGATGGGACATTATCCGGTTCGTTCCGATAGTTTGCCGTAAGCAGAACTAAGGAGACAAAGATGGATATCCAGCGTATTGCGGCGTTTAGCCAAGGAGCGGAAGGCGGGAATCCGGCAGGTGTTGTGCTGTTGGAAAGCGAAGCTAGTACCGAGGAAATGGCCCGGGTCGCGGCTGAGGTTGGATATTCAGAGACTGCGTTTGCCGTTGCACAGGATGGCGGGAAAAAGAGTTGGCGCGTTCGCTACTTCTCTCCTGAATCTGAGGTTCCATTCTGTGGACATGCGACAATTGCCTTGGGCGCCGCGCTCGGGCGACATAGTGGGGCTGGCACCTATTCCTTAACCCTGAATGACGCCACGATCACAGTGGACACAGACACGACACCTGACGGCATAGTGGCCACTTTGTCGTCACCCCCGACCAAAAGCCGCACAATGACCGACGCAGAAAGGCGCGATATCCTGGCGCTCTTTGATCTGACGGTGGATGACCTTGATCCACGCCTAGCCCCGGCTCATATCCATGGTGGCGCGGATCATGTTGTACTACCACTGAAAAGTCGGACCCGATTGGCTGGAATGACATATGATCTCGACAGGGGGCGTCAGGTGATGCGCGACTATGATTTGATCACTGTGATGCTTGTCTTCATTGAAGCCGATCAGACATTCATTGCGCGCAATGCATTCGCTTCGGGGGGTGTTCTGGAAGACCCGGCAACGGGCGCAGCGGCGGCGGCCTTTGCAGGGTACCTGCGTGATAGCAACTGGCCGCATGGGGGTGAATTCACCATCCGCCAGGGTGAAGATATGGGCAGCCCATCCTTGATCCATGTGTCGTTGGATGATGTTAAAGGTAACTCGGTACGGGTATCCGGCACTGCGCGAGACATAGTATGAGCAACCTTCCCGAAGTAATTGCAGCCTACATCGATGCCTACAACCAGATGGATGTGGCCGGCATGATCGCTTGCCTTTCTGACGACGTGGTGTTTCGAAACATTGTCGACGGAGACGTCACGGTTGAAAGGTCAGGAAAACAAGCCTTTTCCGATTTGGCCTCTGCTGGCGTTCAAGCGTTCAAAACTCGTCATCAAGCGGTGATAAACATGATAACGGTCGGAACCGTCTCCTTGGTTGAGATCGACTATTCAGCGGTTGTTTCGGCTGATTTGCCCAACGGCTGGAAAGCAGGGCAGCAGCTTCGATTCCGAGGGGCATCTGCGTTTCGCATCGAAGGCGGTCGGATCGTCAGTATTACCGATCAGAGCTGAACGAGCCAAAACAAACATTGATGCCTGGCCCTGATGTTTTGTTGGCGCTGATTTTCGACTTGGTCCAAATTTTTGGCGGCAACACTACGAACACGCAAAGGAAATCAGATGATTAATCGATTGGCTCCGGCCTCGTTGCGCGCTGTACCGGAACAATACCAAGGTATCTATGTGCATGGCACCCAGATCACTGCTCCGCAGTCGTTTTTATTTTTGTCAGGGCAAATCGGCGTCTCTCCGGATGGCAAAACCCATACGGGATTCGAGCAGCAATGCCATCAGGCGATGGACAACGTTGAGGCACTTCTCAAAGACAGCGATCTGAATACGTCCGACATTCTGCGCGTTGTTTACTATGTCACCGACGCGGTTTTCATACCCGAGCTTTCCAAACTGCGCCAGGCCCGTTGGAACCAAGGACATCCGCCAGCGGTGACGACTTTGGTCGTTGCTGCCCTTGCAGCACCAGATCTTCTCGTTGAAATCGAAGTTACCGCGGCCCGTTGACCTGGATGACACATGCCGGATCAGATTTGGGCTCTTATACTCTTTGCGCTGATCGCCACAGGCTCCCCCGGCGGTGCAACAGCGCTTGCAACAGCTTCTGGCGCGCGGTTTGGCTTTCGGCAAACCCTGCCTTTGATTTTGGGTATCGCCATTGCACTCGCGCTGCTGGTGGCCGTGTCCGGAACCAGTCTTGCGGCCACGCTGCAATCCACGCCTTTTCTGAATTCTGCAATTAAAGCAATCGGGTCAGCGTACCTTGTCTGGCTGGCACTCAAAATTGGATTTGCCGGTTCTCCCTCGGCCATGCGTGTAAGCGAAACACAACCCATGAGTTTCCTCGTCGGGGCGGCGCTGTTGCTTGTCAATCCAAAGGCTTGGGCGATGGCGGTGGGAGTCGCTTCGTCTTTCTCCAACTTGGTCTCAGATCCCTTGCTGCTTGGCAGTATTCTTGCCGCTGTGTTTCTGGTGTGCGCGTGTGTTTCACTGTCGCTTTGGGTTTTGGCAGGAGGGTTCGTCGCAAAGTCACTGCGTTCTGACTGGCATTGGCATATGTTCAACGGCGCAATGGCGCTACTTCTGTTGATTTCGATTTTACAGATTTGGATTTGAGCGAAGCGAATTCCCAGCTTCTGCGGGTTCTACTGTCGTAGGTTCAACTGAAGCCATATCATAGACTGAAAAACTGCTTCGTTTTCAAAGTAGATCATGAATTGAACATATGAAGAGGTTCGAACTTTGAGAAACAGGTTCTTATTGCTGACGGGTTGCTCAGGCGGTGGAAAATCCACGCTTCTTGACGCTTTGAGCAAGCGTGGATTTGCGACTGTATCGGAACCGGGTCGGCGTATCGTCGAGAAAGAAATTTTTGGTGACGGCAAAGCTCTGCCATGGATCGATATGGAGGCCTTCGCAATACGCTCCGTCGAAATCGCTCAATCTGACTTAGAGGCGGCTCAACTACACTGCGGTCCAGTGTTTTTTGACAGGGGCCTCATTGATGCCGCGGTCGCATTAGAACACTCGCGCGGACCATCGCTTTGTGAAACAATTGGCGATGCTCGTGTCTACTCGTCGCCAGTGTTTTTGTTTCCACCTTGGAAAGAGATCTTCGAAAGTGACGCTGGACGCAAACATGATTTTCAAGCTGCGGTAGAGGAGTATCATCGCATAGAAAGTGCGTAGAGTAACCTTGGTTACGAGGTTTTGATTTTACCAAGGCTAACCGTAAGCGTGCGGGTTGAAATCGTGCTGGATGAAAGTGGAATTGCTTAGTCCGGATGTCTGCCCAGTGCGCGATACGGCCATCAAAAAGCTCTGGGAATTGCGCGCGAGCGCTAATGTCCGCTATACGGGCTGGGACAGCAGCAATCCGAGACCACTCCCTATGCCGGCTCTGGCCCGTTGGGTAAGTCGTGGATAACAGGGCAATGGCTTATGCTGCGCCTGCTCTAAGGTCAGCGCTGAGCCTATAGTTCCAGATGCTGCATCTGGAAAGGGTGACCGCGAAGCTCTGATTGCTGCCATTGGCTGCTATCAAATCGTTCTCGGTCAATCGATGTCGAGCAACACTGGCGCCCGCATTAAAGCCGTTGACAGTGGTACTTTGGATCTGGGCTCATTGAAAGCCAGCAGCACCGTCGCGCCGAACCTGCGACTAACTTGCCAGCAATGCTCGTTAGGCCGACTCTGCAACCCACATCGGACTTAAATTTCAGCCCATCAATTTCCCTGATTCCGAGCTTCCAGCCGTTCCAAATTTACAACCGTCGAAAGCATCAGACGATCATGGGTCCAATCCTGAGTTTGACGCACCGAGGCCGAACCAATGGCAAGCATAGCAACCAGGGAAAGTGTAGACCCGATGAAGACAACTGATAATTGGGTTGTCGCTACCGGCGCATCGGTCAGGGCAATCACACGCTGGCGCAGAACATGCTTTGCTTTCGGCCCGCTAACCAGGGCAACATGAAGAATGCGGGGGGTTTTCAACTTAATCGATCGCGTGCAGTAGTCCAGCAGACAGGCGATATAGTCGGTCGCGTCAATCCCTTTGCGCGAGACAACAGACTGATCGCAGGCTAATTCTCGAAGCCGATCAAACTGATGTTTCATAGCAAGATAGGCAGGGTTCCAGAACAGCAGCGGGCGCAGAAGTTCGAAACCCAGTTCCCATTCCACGTCTAGCGCGCGGATGTGCTGGAATTCATGTGCCAGAGCAAAGCGCAGATCGCGCGGCGAGTTCAGCAGATGGCTGGGCAAAACGACGTGACGGCGACGAAGGCCGCGCACTGCAAACGGCACGGTGACGCGATCCGAGATCCGGATATCCACCTTAGAGGATTGCCGCCACAGAAAGCTGGACCTTACAGCGTTGCGAATTGCAAGCGCGTTCAGAGCAACCCGAACTGCCAGAACAGCCGCTATCAAAGACACCGCAATCAACGTGCATGTCACAAAGACAGAGCCGCCGGACAGGACATGATCAACCCAGCGTTCGCGCGTGTTCAGAAGGGTCTCGAACTGTGCAGCCGGCATGGCAATTTCACCGCGCAGATAGGCCGCTACTGCGATATCGCCCAGCGCCACAAAGCGTCCGGGCCACACCTGAGCGAAAAAACCCGAAACGCCCATCGCCAGAACAGGGCTGAGCATAACGCCAATGCAAAGTACCTTGAGCGACCGAAGCTGAGCAACAAAGCCGTACCGCATGGGTGTCATCGCAAGGGCCCCGCGCAGGACCAGCCAGATCAGCGCCGATAGTCCAAGCACAACGTTGAACTCGAGAAATGCGTCGAGAACCGGTTTAACCGCTGTCATTTTGCAGTCTCCTCTCTACCAGTGCTCGAATCTCCTCTAGGTCATCTTCTGTAAGTCCCTCATCGTCGACCAGCCTCGCAACCAGCGTCGCGGGTGTGTCGTCAAACAGGGTCCGGGACAGATTCTGTAGCGACCGCGACTGATACCTGTCCTTCTCCAGAAGCGGTCTGTAGATCAGCGACTTACCATTCTTCTCGCTTTCGACGAACCCTTTTTCATCAAGGATTCGCAGAATCGTGGCGCCTGACGTGTAGGCCAGATTGCGATCAGGTGGCAGGCGATCAAGGACTTCACGGACCGAACCCTGACCAAGTGCCCATAGTTCGTTCATGAACTCAAGTTCCACTTCGGTCAGCAGATTTGTTGTTTTTTTCTTTCGCATCGAACTCGGTGTCGCCATTTTTTAGTTTACCTGACAGACAAGCATCCTTTCGCTGTTTCGCAAAGCCTAAACTTTCCAGAAGACGAAGACGCCCCAACCAATGGACAGGAAGAGAGGCGTCCAAACAGGTTGGCCCATCAACCCGAGCCAGGCCAGGAAGATATAGGTCGAGCCCAGCAGCGTGATGAACAGCCGATCCCCCAGCGTAGTGGTCAACCCCAGCACGCCGCGACGCTCGATCCCGTCTCGGAATTTGAACCCTTCCAGCAAACCAATTAGGGCGATGGCCGAAAAGATACCGATGAATACCGCCAGTGTGGCCGGGGTCCATGCCATCCAGAAATCCGGCCACAAAGGAGCGGTCCACGAGAACACTTTTTCCTCTTGCTGGCCGACGCTGCCCCAACCGGCCTGTTGAGCATAGGCAACTGAAGGCAGGAAAGGCAGGGTGAGAAGAAGTTTACGCATATCGAACCTCACACACGTCCCATCGCGAAACCGCGCGCGATGTAGTTGCGGACAAACCAGATGACGATGGCGCCAGGGATGATGGTCAGTGTACCCGCAGCAGCCAGCAGGCCCAACTCATACCCAGCGCTCGAGGCTGTGCGGGTCATCACGGCGGCGATGGGTTTGGCCTCGACCGCGGTCAGGGTCTTGGCCAGCAGCATCTCAACCCAAGAGAACATGAAGCAGAAGAAGGCCGCGACGCCCACGCCCGCTTTGATATTCGGCAGGAAGATCGTCACAAAGAAGCGCGGGAAGGAATAGCCATCGACATAAGCCGTCTCATCCAGTTCCTTCGGGATGCCGCGCATGAACCCTTCCAAAATCCACACCGCCAGCGGCACGTTGAACAACGTGTGCGCCAAGGCCACCGCCAGATAGGTGTCAAACAGGTGGATCGACGAATAAAGCTGGAAGAACGGCAGCGCGAAGACCGCCGCAGGGGCCATGCGATTGGTCAGCAGCCAGAAGAACAGCTGCTTGTCGCCCAGGAACCGATAGCGCGAGAACGCGTAGGCCGCAGGCAGGGCGACACAGACCGACAGCACCGTGTTGATCGTCACGTAGATGATCGAGTTGATATAGCCCCAGTACCACGTCGGGTCGGTGAAGATGGTGATGTAGTTCTCCAGCGTGAAGGTCTGGGGAAACAGGGAAAAGCCCGACAGGATCTCGTTCGTGGTCTTGAAGGACATCGCCACCAGCCAATAGATCGGCAGCATCAGGAACGCGATATAGAGGATCGGGATAAGGGACCGTTTCTTCATTGCGCGTCATCCTTTGTCATCAGAGTGTAGAAGACCCAGCTGACCAACAGCGTGATGGCGAAATAGATCAGGCTCATCGCGGCCGCAGGACCAAGGTCGAACTGCCCCAGCGCGATCTTCACAAGGTCGATCGACAGCAATGTGGTTGAGTTGCCGGGGCCACCGCCGGTCAGAACGAAGGGCTCGGTATAGATGTTGAAACTGTCCATGAACCGCAGCAGAACGGCGATGGTCAGAACGGTTTTCATCTTGGGCAACTGGATATAGCGGAACACCGACCACGGGCTGGCCCCGTCGATCTTGGCAGCTTGGTAATAGGCATCCGGGATCGACACGAGGCCCGCATAGCACAGCAGAACAACCAGCGATGTCCAGTGCCAGACATCCATCACGATGACCGTGATCCAGGCCGACAGAGGCTGTTGCGTCATGTCATAGTTGATGCCCAGAACGTCATTCAGGAAGTACCCCATCAGTCCGATTTTCGGCAGGGCGAAGATATTCCACATCGAGCCGACCACATTCCACGGGATCAGCATCGGCAGGGCCATCAGGACCAGACAGACCGGCACCCAGAAGCCTTTGCGCGGCATCGACAGGGCGACGATGATGCCAAGGGGCACCTCGATCAGCAGGATCAGGAAGGTGAACAGGAACTGCCGTCCCAGCGCGGCCTGGAACCGATCCGACCGCAGGATTTGTTCGAACCAGCCCAGCCCTTCCCAGAAGAACTGGTTGTTGCCAAAGGTTTCCTGCACCGAGTAGTTGACCACCGTCATCATCGGCACCAGCGCGTTGAACGCGACCAGCGCCAGCACCGGCAGGACAAAGAACCATGCTTTTTGGTTTTCTGTTCTCATCAGCTGCGCTCCTCGGTTGCGATCCAGCCGTCGCGATAGACGCGGGATTGTTCTGGTTTGAATTGCAGGAACACATGCGAGCCGGGGTTGGGCGCGTTGTGTTCTGCCACCGCCTTTACCGGAGTGTCTCCGACCATGGCGCTGACCACATAGTGGCGACCGATATCTGCAACTTTGGTCACATGTGCAGGAACGCCAGTCTCGCCAAAGCTGATGTATTCCGGGCGAATACCCAGATCGGTGCGGCCGCCTTCGCCTAGGGTTGGGCCTTCGAGCATCACCTCATGGCCTTGGAACACAGCGCGGTCGCCTTTGGCCTCACATGGCAGAACGTTCATGCCCGGTGAGCCGATGAAATGGCCGACAAATGTGTGCTGAGGACGCTCGAACAGTTCGACCGGGGTGCCGATCTGCACCACTTCGCCTTCCTGCATAACGACCACTTCGTCGGCGAAGGTCAGCGCCTCGGTCTGGTCGTGGGTCACGTAGATCATCGTGGCTTGCACACACTGGTGTAGCTCTTTCAGCTTGGACCGCAGTTTCCATTTCAGATGGGGGTCGATCACGGTCAGTGGCTCGTCAAACATCACTGCGTTCACATCGTCGCGCACCAAACCGCGACCCATCGAGATCTTCTGCTTGTTGTCGGGACTCAGGCCGCTGGCACGGGTATTCAGCATATCCGTGACGTCCAGCATCTCGGCGATCTCATCGACGCGGCGCTTGATTGTTGCCGGGTCAACGCCCCGGTTATTCAAAGGAAATGCCAGGTTTTCGCCCACGGTCATCGTGTCGTAGATCACCGGAAACTGGAATACCTGCGCAATGTTGCGCTGATCGGGTGGCAAGGCGGTCACGTCTTGATCATCAAATAAGATCTGCCCCTCAGACGGCGTCAGCAGGCCCGAAATGATATTCAACAAGGTGGATTTGCCGCAACCTGAAGGCCCCAGCAGTGCATAGGCCCCGCCATCGCGCCAAGTGACGTCGATTTTCTTCAGCGCGTAATCCTCGGGGCCTTTTGGGTTAGGCATATAGCTGTGTCGCAGGTTCGAAAGTTTGATCTGTGCCATGTCAGGCCACCCTTTTGCCGTCTTGGCCGAAATACCGGCAATGGGCCGGGTTCATGTAGAAACTGTGATCCTCGCCGACCTGATAGGGATGCACTCCCGCCGCCAGAGACACCCAGTCGTCCGAGCCATGCCGGAAATGCGCACTGGAGTCTGATCCCGACAGCTCGGTCACGATTACGCGGCCTGTCAGTTCAACGTCAGCCTCGGACGTGCGGATTGGAGTGACGCGATGAGGGCGCACGGCGACCATGTATTCGCCATCGGCCATGTTCTGAACCGCCCAGCTGCCACCACCCGCCAGCTGCGCTTGCGCGCCGGACACGGTGATATTGGCCACGTTGATCGGTGGGTCCGAGAACACACGCGCGGCGGCGATGTTTTCGGGGTTGCGATAAATGTCTGCGGTTGGACCGAACTGCGTGACTCGGCCATCTTCCATGAGTGCAGTGTAGCCCCCTAGCAGCAGTGCTTCTTCGGGCTCGGATGTGGCATAAACCACCACGGCCCCGCGACCGGCGAACAGATCAGGTAGCTGCTCACGCAATTCTTCGCGCAGTTTATAGTCGAGGTTGGCCAGCGGTTCATCCAGGAACACGGCGCGGCTTTCCTTGGCGATGGCGCGGGCCAGCGCTGTACGCTGCTGCTGTCCGCCCGACAACTCGTGCGGACGGCGATGCAGCATCGGACGCAATTGCAGCAGGTCGGCGGCCTCTTCCACACGGCCTTCGATTTCGGATTTCGCCATGCCCGCCACGCGCAGGGGCGAGGCGATATTGTCGAATACGGTCATATGCGGGTAGTTCACAAAGAACTGGTGGACCAGGCTGATCTGCCGCTTCTGCGTGTTCAGCTTCGTCACATCCTTCCCATCCATCAGCACCTTGCCCGAGGCGATCGGGTCCAGCCCGGCCATCATCTTGATCAGCGAGGTCTTGCCCGATCCCGTCGCCCCCAGCAGCACATTGAAATGGCCGGTTTGCAGCGTAAGGTTGGTGGGCTTGATATGAATAACGTTGCCAACCCGTTTGGTGGCGTCTTGAAGTTCGATCATGTCCGTGGGTTCCGGTCGTTCAGTGCATCGCACTGGTCGTAGGGTGGGGATGCCGCGCACGGCACCCCCAGTTGCATTGGCTCAGTTGGCCTGCCAGCGCGCCACCAGTTCGTCATAGTTGACAGTCTGGCCTTGCGGCTTTTCATTTTCCAGCTTGGCCTTGGGCGAGCCCTCTTTCTCCAGCCAGAAGGCAGTATCCTGCGGCTCGTTCAGGCGCGGGCCACAGCCACCATAGACGTTGGCGGCCTCATCCGCGGCCTGCATACGGGCCATGGTGATGTCCATTTCTTCGGCCAGACGGTCCATCGCCTCTTGCGGGGTGAAGGCACCCGAGTTCACATCACCGATCTGCTGCCACCAGATCTGGGCCAGCTTCGGATAGTCCGGCACGTTGATGCCAGTGGGCGACCATGCCACACGGTCGGGCGAGCGATAGAATTCGACCAGTCCACCCAGCTTGGGCGCGCGTTCGGTGAACGACTCGTGGTTGACCGAGCTGTCGCGGATAAAGGTCAGACCCACATGGGATTTCTTCACATCAACAGTCTTGGACGTCACGAACTGAGCGTAGAGCCACGCGGCCTGCGCACGATCCGCAGGGGTAGATTTCAGGAAGGTCCACGACCCGACGTCCTGATAACCGACCTTCTGACCTTCTTCCCAATAGGGGCCATGCGGGCTGGGCGCCATCCGCCAAAGCGGCGTGCCTTCGTCATCCACGGTGTTGTTGCCTTCGGACTTGGGCTTGACCATGTCCGCTGTAAACGCCGTGTACCAGAAAATCTGCTGGGCCACATTGCCTTGGCTGAGCGCCGGTAACGACTGATAGAAGTCATAGCTTGCGGCACCCGGAGGCGCATAGTTCCGCAGCCACTCATCCCATTTGCGGATCGCATAGACCGCAGCCGGACCGTTTGCTGCACCACCGCGCGAAACGGACGCACCGACCGGGTTACATGTGCCCGCTTCCATGCGAATGCCCCATTCGTCGACGGGAACACCGTTCGGTTCGCCCACGTCACCGGCACCAGCCATCGACAGCCAGGCGTCGGTCATGCGCCACCCGAGATCAGGCGCGCGCTTGCCATAGTCCATGTGGCCATAGATCGCGACGCCATCGATTTCTTTTACGTCATTGGTGAAGAACTCGGCGATGTCTTCGTAGGCCGACCAGTTGACCGGAACGCCCAGATCATAGCCGTATTTCTCTTTGAACGCGGCTTTATTGTCCTCGTCATCGAACCAGTCCTTGCGGAACCAGTAGAGGTTCGCAAATTGCTGGTCAGGCAGCTGATACAACTTGCCGTCCGGACCGGTGGTGAACTGAATACCCATGAAGTCATCCAGATCCAGCGTCGGCGAAGTTGTCGCCGCCCAATCGCCACCCATCATGTCGGTCAGCGGATAGGCCAGCTGCAGGCGCGAATGCGTTCCGATCAGGTCGCTGTCGTTGACATAACCATCATACAGGTTCCGCCCGGTTTGCAGCTGAGTCTGAACGGCCTGAACCACTTCACCTTCGCCGAGAATCTGGTGATTGACCTTGATCCCTGTGATTTCCTCGAAAGCCTTTGTCAGAACCTCGGATTCATAGGAATGCGTCGGGATACCCTCGGACAGGACATTGATTTCCATGCCCGAGTACGGTTGTGCAGCTTCGATGAACCACTTCATTTCGGACAACTGTTCGTCCTTCGACAAGGTCGATGGCTGGAATTCGTCGTCAATCCAACGTTGTGCTGCGGCTTCGTCGGCCCAAACAGGACCATGCCCCGCAATGACGGCCGCTGCCGCCACGGCGGAAAGTAGATGTCTCCGCATCTGTCTCCTCCCAAGATTATGTAATCCGGCGCAGACCGGATGGCATTCAGCATCGGTTATATTTTGCGCAGCTGTCAAACTAAAATTTTAGTAATGGAAGAACGTGGTATTAAGGATATGTTAATAAACATTATTTTCACTATCGAGGTGTTTACGATTTAAAGTTTGTTCAATCAACTGGCATCTTTGGGTGCTGAAAACGTCGCGTAGCTAATTCTTGAACCGGCTTAACACCTGCTGCTCAAATGCGAATTGGGTGAAACACAAGGCTGATGCCTGCTAACGAAAAGGTTCAACTAGCCTGTTCGAAATTTGCAGCGAAAGCTCACTTTTCTGCCCGACCTGCAGGGGGCCCGCAGTCACGATCCGCCAGCAGTTGCCGTTCGAGCAACGGCAGCGAACTCTCCTTTTGTCCCGCAAACAGTGAGTTGTAACAGAAACAAATATTGCCAGCGCAGCGAATTGCCGCTAAGCGGACTGCGACCGCGGCATTTGAATACAGTGCTCAAGGTCGGCTCTGGGCCGTCCGCGATGGCGGTATTTCGTCGTAAACTTAGGTCTAAAATGCTCCGAAATTTAGCTTGGCTAGAGTCAAATGTAGACCATTGACATGTGCAAGGACAACTGATGCCATTCCTTGATGCAACGACGACTGACCACAATAGGGCTAGGCAGCAGAAGAGGCGAAACCAACGAGCTTTGGTTGTGTTGCAATCACCATTATCTTTTCTAGATTCGAATTTGGGTCCGCCTGTCTGGCACCAGTTTGAATAGTCTTGAATAGTGGCAACCATGCGGTCTCGTTTGCAGTATTTGATTTTGGCCCCCAAAGTCCGCTAAGGGCCGTCGCCGATTGCGAAGAACCATCTAGGTAAATGGATGCTATTACGAACTCAATGGCAGAAGTGAGCCTAATTTGACCGATGGTGTGTTGCGTACGCGGGCCAGCTTCTCTTTAATTCAAGTTTTTTAAAAGTATCATATTTGGTAATCACGCGGTCGATGGTCGATCGTGGACCGATTGCTAAAGAACTCTGTAGTTCTGCGGCAAACAAGATTTTCTGTGGAAGCCGAGTTTGGCTGCGATGCTGAACCGCTTTCTGATTTAGCTCTAGGCGTTCAAACTTGGCTCTGTTTGCTTTTTCAGAGCACAAATGCCTGCTCCACCCCTGCAAGTATGTCTATCTCGGCGCTACGTGTTCGGTCTGTGGTTGAAACGCAAGCATATCCGATTATCCCTTCGCGCGATGGCAAAAACCCTCTACGATCCCGGTTGTTAAGCCACTGGCTTAATTAAAGGCTAACGGCTTGAAGACTCGCTCTGAAAATGAACGTGACAAAAACGATCGTCTTGAGACCGACCTAACTGCTTCTCAGTGTCGGCGGATACCGAAAAATATGCACGCAACTGGTTGTAAGATATGATTACTTTTCAAGAATGGAATGTACGGCAAAAAGTCGGCGAAGCTGGCCTGAGAGTTACAGCAAACATGTGTCTGATTGACGATGTTTTTACAGAAACCGCACATCAACGTCGTTTAATCAAACTAGACAAGATGAATCTGCCGTCAGGGGTTAAACGTGTTGCCTCTCGCATAATGTGGGAAACAAGAACATTTTCCTTTGATGACGCCGGCATGAAACCGACACCTATCGAAGAGTCTTCGACCTACATGCGAATGGCTGACATCTGGGAACATAGAGAAAACCTGGACCAGAGCCAAACTTACGAAGAAATTAGGAGGGCGTTGGAAAAAAATGGCTGTTTCCGTCACAAAAAATACGAAATTACCGACGTTGCAAATATTCTCGACTTGCTAGAAGCATGCTATCTTGAATTGATTGTTAGCATTGGCCGCGATGGGTACCTTCCGGACAAAAAGAATGATTTTTCCACTAACGGTATCGGTACAGCCTATATCGGTCACAACAATAGGCTTATCAGTGGGCCCGCTGCAACTCACCGCAAAGTAGCTGCTAAAATTATCGGATATAATGGTGTCTTCCCACTGCGCATCATTGGGATACACCAAGATTGGCTAACCGCAAATGGCATTCGACGGTCGAATGCCCTTCATAAGCTGCCCGCTATTTTCGAAACAGTCGCTGGGGTTAGCCAAAACCAAAGCAAAACTTGATTTCGCTCTTGCTCGTTGGAAGAGTTAGATCAGTTTCTAAGGTCTGGCGATATCCCACAGCGCTTATTGTCAACTGGCCGCGTTTTCGCGCCCCCAAGCCGTTTTACGGCACGTTAAGCTTAGTTGGTGCCGTCAGAATCCGAATGGTGTACATTCCCAAAAAAAGACGCTGGAGCAACCGCAGCGAAAGCTCAATATGTCCTGCATTACAGTCATTCGCCGAATTTAGTCAAATGACCGCACCGAGCCATTTTACCGATGTTGCACACTGAACGGATGTCTGGTTTCGCGACAACCCAGAGCGGACTCTTGCAGGTAGGGTCTCAGTGCGAGGATTGTAGTAACTATGGGCACTTCCGCGAATTGAGTGCAAATTGGGGCGCCAATTTTGCTCTTTGAGTCGTGAATGCAGTCCGCGACTAGAGCTCGCTAACCGCAAGATCTTGAAGATCAATGGAAGACAAGACAATGTACTCCGCGAACTGTCTGGCGGATGTGTTTCGGTCATGCGGCAATTGATGTACAATTCGATAATCCACACCTTTACTTAGACGGTCTCAGCACGGTCAGCCTCGGCTTTGCCCGCAGCACTTTTTCCGCCGTTCGAATCCTGTACATCCGACGATGAAGAAATGATCTTTATAGCAACACGGATAGCGCGTTCATGAAAACCGATGAGCTTGTCCTCAAGGATTTCAAGCGACTACCGCTCAATTTTGACCTCGGCCAGCGATTGATCAGAAAAATGGCGGCTGGCTCCGCTATGTATCTCGTTCTTGCTCTTGAGCGTTTGCCGCACAACGCCAATTTCAGAAGCGATATCGCTCATTCTCGTGCGCTCGACTCCGTAGCGCGTGAAAACCCGCGGCAAATCCAATCTAAGCCCATTCTCCCGAATGATGCGCGGCGGGAAGATGTCTACACTGAAGGCGAAGCACCGGAAGCTGTATCGCACCCAGTAACATCAAAGTTCCCAGCCGAACCCCGTTGATTTCTCTGTCATGTTCCAAAGCCTTGTCATGACAGGTTTGTCATATGCATGCGGATTCAACGTGCCTTTGCCGACAGGACCAACCGCTTCCATTCTGCCTGTTGGTCCGTAAAGTGCGCGTTGTTCGGTCAAAGCCTCTTCGGTGGCGCACATGACTTCGGGATAGGACCCTTGTTCGGCCGATTGAACCATCGGCGTCTTGGTCATGAGCCACCAGATGAATCGCATCGTCCGGCTGCCGTTTGTGCTGATCAGTGACGTTGCCGACGAGCCGGGATGGCAGACATAAACCTCCACTTCGGTGCGGCCTGCGGCGGCAAGCCTGTCCTGTAACTCATAGGCAAACATCATTTGCGCCAGCTTGCTTTGCGAATATGCGGTGTTTGGCCCGTAACCTTCGTCCCAGTTCATGTCGTCGAACTTGATCGTCTTCAGACCCATGTTGTAGCCGAGACTGGCGACAACAACGATCCGACCTTTCGAAGCTTCGATCCGTTCGAATAGCATCCCGCAAAGCAGGAAGTGACCGTAATGGTTTGTGCCGAGCTGACTTTCGAAACCATCCTCTGTCAGTTTGCGGGTTGGCACCTGGGCGATGGCCGCGTTGCAGATGAGTGCATCAATCCGGGGAACGGAATTCAGAACTTCGCTCGCAGCTTCGCGCACGCTCGCGAGCGAGGCCAGGTCCATGCGAATGAATCTCACTTCTGCTTCGTTGCCGAACTCAGTTTTCAGCTCCGCAACAGCCGCCTGAGACTTCTCAGCCGAGCGGTTCAACATCACGACCTTAGCCTTCTTCTTAAGAAGCGTCCGCGCGGCCTGGAACCCGGCACCGGCGTTGGCACCGGTTATGAGGTAGGTCTTGCCGGTGAGGTCGCCGAGGCGTTCGGGCATCCAACCTTTGGGTCCGAATGTGGTATCTGGCATCTTTTGTCTCCTATCTGCGCGGGCGCTGGGACCGAACGAATTGTGTTTCAACCTGGAAATGCAGATAGCTCTCAGAAGAACGCAAAAACAGGCGATATTATCGCAAATACTTGCCCGATTGTATCAAGCTAGTTGCCAGCTTTGATCTGGAGCCGCTAGATCGCTCTTATGAGCAAGAATCAGATCAAGCAAATCATCGCAGACCGAACCGAAACGGACGGCCTGACCGAAACGGGCATAAAAGGTGTGCGGCTGTTTCGGGCCACGCATTCAATCCCCTGTGTTCCGGCTGTTTACGAGCCCTGTGTTGTGGCCATTGTCAGTGGGGTGAAAGAAGCCATTCTGGATGGCCGAATGTATGAATACGACAACAACCACTATCTCTGCTGCCCTATGTCAATGCCGGTCAAGGCGGGGACGCCTTTGGCGTCGCATCACAACCCGCTCTTCGGGGCTATGATCTCACTGGAGCAACGTGTCATGGCCGAGCTGGCGATGGAGATGGAAAACGCCGGGGGCGTTCTGCCTTTGGTCAAAGGAGAGCTGGGGGAGCCAGGAATTAGGCTTGCGCGATGGGACGATGGGTTCACCGAAGCGCTGCTGCGGCTACTGCAACTCGGAGACAGCGAAACGGATACAGCTGTTCTCGGGCAGGCACGATTGCGTGAGGTGCTCTATGCGATCCTGAAGGGAGAAGCTGGCACATTCGCCCGACAGGCCTTCGGTGCTGGCAACGCCATTGCACGCTCCATTGCGCATGTGGCGTCACATTTAGATACGCCGATCTCGATTGACGATATGGCAGCTCGAGCGGGCATGAGCCGGGCCGTCTTCCATCGCAAATTCAAGCAGGTCACGACGATGGCCCCAATCCAGTTCGTCAAGTCCATGCGCCTCAACAACGCCGCCATGAAGATCGCCGGCGGAATGCCTGTGAACGAAGCCGCGATGGACGTTGGCTATGTCAGCCCGTCCCAATTCAGTCGCGAGTTTAAACGCATGTATGGGCAGTCTCCGAAGCAATGGGGTGATACTCAGAAACGACTGGTCAGAGTGGCTTGAGACTGATTTTCGAGAAGAAATCGGACTTTGGAGCCATGGCAGCGAAAGTCGGCTCTGACAGCTGCACCTCGGCGCTCGGGTGGACAAGTGAATAACCCGTAGAGGCCCTAAAGAATATTGTAGCCTGAAACCAGTGCTCTTGCTCTTCATGCTGCGTTTGACCAACGTTTTGGAAACGCGCAGTGTTGCCCATGCTTTGAACAGTGATTTCCAGCCGCAAGATTCTGGTTTAATTTCAAACACCAGGATCAATCGAGGAGAGCTGGCATGCAGTACCACTTAGAGGGGTTTCGTGCGGGCGATCCATCCGTTTCAGCTACTCGTGACCGAACGGCTGATGACAAGGTCGATGTCCTGATTGTTGGCTGCGGGCCTGCGGGATTGACGTTGGCCGCTCAACTTAGCGCCTTTGGCGATCTCTCAGTGCGCATTGTCGAACGAAATTCCGGGCCACTGGAATTTGGACAAGCCGATGGCATCGCATGCCGCTCGGTTGAGATGTTTGAGGCCTTTGATTTTGCGCATCGCGTGATCAAAGAAGGCTATCAGGTAAACGAGGTCGCATTCTGGCGGCCGGGACCCGATAAAGGCGCACTTGTCCGCGCAGACCGAATTCCGGATGTCGAAGACGGTCTCTCTGAAATGCCGCACATTATTTTAAGCCAAGCGCGAATCCACGATTTCTATCTCGATGTTATGGCGAAATCCGTCAGTCGCCTTATGCCTGAGTACAACCGTGAGCTGGAGTCTCTGGTGCGTTTCGACGAAGAAGAATTCCCTATTGAGGCAAAAGTTGCCTGCCTCGACCGGGGCGGCGAAACCGAGACCATTCGTGCAAAGTATGTGGTGGGATGCGATGGTGCGCGAAGCAAAGTCCGATCCGAAATCGGTCACGTTTTGAAAGGATCGTCAGCACGTCAGCTTTGGGGGGTCATGGACGTTCTGCCAAGAACGAACTTTCCTGACATTCGGCTGAAATGCGCAATCCAATCCGCCGATCATGGAAGTATTCTGATCATCCCTCGTGAGGGCGGCTATATGGTGCGTCTTTATATCGAGCTTGATACGCTGAAGCCCGACGAGCGAGCGGCTGATCGCGGCCTCACCTCTGACCAATTGGTGGAGACCGCGCGCAGCATTCTGGCCCCCTATGACTTTGATGTCGCCGAGGTTGCCTGGTGGTCGGCATATGAGATCGGCCAACGTGTCTGTGACGGGTTTGACGACGTGTCCGAAGCAGATCGCGGTGCAAAAACACCAAGGATTTTCATCGCAGGGGACGCCTGCCACACCCACAGTCCGAAGGCGGGTCAGGGTATGAATGTCTCGATGGCAGATGCGTTCAATCTGGGCTGGAAACTGGCCGCAGCCCTGCGCGGCCAGTCACCCTCAGGTTTGCTCGATACCTATTCAGCAGAGCGCCATGCCAAGGCGCAGGAGCTGATCGATTTTGACCGGGATATGGCTCGCCTGTTCAGCGAGAAGCCCAAGACCGAGGAAGACGCGGCGAAATTCCAGGCCTATTTCAAGAAACACGGCCGCTACACGGCGGGTGTCGAGACGCGTTATGAACCCTCGCTGATCGTGGGCGACGAGCGTCATCAGTCGCTTGCCCAGGGATACCCGGTTGGCAAGCGTTTCCATTCCGCACCTGTGATCCGGCTTGCCGACGCCAAGCTGCTTGAACTGGGGCACATCCTCAAGGCGGATGGGCGGTGGCGGATTATCTCGTTTGCCCCAACATCCGATGAGGGAACCTCTGATGGTCCCACTGGCAACCTGTGTCGAAACCTTGCCGGTCTGATCAAAAGGGTGACACCGGATGATGCAAACATCGACTCGGTCATTGATGTTCGAGCTGTTTTCCAGCGCCCGCACCAAGACATGGATATCGGGCATTTGCCGGATCTCTTGCGCCCCCGAAAAGGTCGCCTCGCTCTAACCGACTATGAAAAAGTCTTTTGCCCGAAATCTGGCAGTGACATCTTTGATCTACGTGGGATCGATCGCAGCAAAGGGGCAGTCGTTGCGGTACGACCAGATCAATTCGTGTCTCTGGTCGCTCCGATAGACGCGCCAGAAAAGATCCACAATTTCTTCGCGGCGGTATTTCTGGCCCATTAGAGCCCGCTTTTTTGTATCACCGATCTCAATGTCCGGTGAGCGGGCTGCGAACGCTGCAACCGTTTTTAACGCTGGATATCTCTGTTGGGTTATTTTTGCGGACGGTTCGATGGTTTAATACGTAAATGGCTTCAGAAATAACCAACCCAACGTTGACCAGGCACAATATCATGGGGTTGAAGCGCTTTCTTCGAAGCAGGCAGTGAATCCAACCCGGGCGCCGCGCATTCCCGCTGCGCGCGCTCGCGGTATGAAAGTCGCTGAAAGTGCAAAGTTACGCGTGTGAATGTACGGTGAGAGAAACAACATTTTATTTGACCTACGGGTGAGCAGCCTCATCTGACTGGTCCAACCTGATTGTTAGTGCATCGTCGGCTTGTTATCCATTGGGATGATGGTTTCGGGTGCTGGCGGGCG